>NZ_JADMOP010000018.1 GCF_015558785.1 Collinsella aerofaciens | reverse complement strand
TAAAGCCGTTTGTCTCCACCCGCGTAGCGGGTGGTTTAAAGCTGGCCGCTGCGCGGCCAGCGGACTAAAGTCTTGAAGCAAAAGCGCAGCCTAAAAGGCCGCGCACCATCTTTATTCAGATTAATCATTGCCCGTTGTGACATCGCCGAACCCGCAGGGCAGAGAACAAGTTCCCTCCCGGCGCACTCCGCAGGACGCAAGAAGCCCTCGCCGCACGAAGTGCGCAGCGAGGGCTTCTTGCATGTCCGAGGACGCGCCGGGAGGGAACTTGTTCTCTGCCCGGATAGGTAAGACAAATTACGCGACGGTGTAAACCCAGTTGTGCTTGTCCTCGACAGCACCAGACTGGATACCAGTCAGGGTCTCGCGAAGCTTCTTCATCACAGGGCCGATCTCGGTGTATCCAGCCGGGAAGGTCACGGTCTCGTCGGCGCCGTAAACCTTGTTGTCGATTTCGCCAACCGGAGAGATGACGGCAGCGGTGCCGCACAGGCCGCACTCCACAAAGGTGCCGGCCTTGACCTCGGCCCACTCGACGGGGCGCTGGTCAACGGTCATGCCCAGGTCCTGAGCAACCTGAACGAGCGAACGACGGGTGATAGAGGGCAGGATGGAGTCGGTGTGCGACTGCGGAACGACGAGCGTGCCATCCTCTTTCACGAACAGGACGTTGGCGCCACCGGTCTCCTCGACATAGGTGCGGGACTCGGAGTCGAGATACAGGTTCTCGGCATAGCCCTCGCGATGGGCCTCCATCGTGGGCTTAAGGGACATGGCGTAGTTCAGGCCGGCCTTGATGTTGCCGGTGCCGTGCGGTGCAGCACGGTCATACTCGGAAACGCGCAGCTTGACGGGCTTGAGGCCGCCCTTAAAGTACGGACCGACCGGGGTCACGAGAATGCGGAACGTGTACTCAGGAGCGGGAGCCACGCCGATCACGTCACCGGAGCCGATCATAAACGGACGCACGTACAGGGTCGCGCCGGAACCGAAGGGCGGAACCCAGGCGGCGTTGGCAGAAACGACCTGCTTGACGGCCTCAACGAACTTGTCCTTGGGAAACGGGGGCATCTCGAGGCGCTGGGCAGAGTTATACATACGCTCAGCGTTCATGTCGGGACGGAAGCAGACGATGCTGCCGTCCTCGGCGGTGTAGGCCTTCAGGCCCTCAAAGACCTCCTGGCAGTAATGGAAGATACCGCCGCACTCGGAGACATGCAGGGTGTGGTCGGTGGTCAGGCCGCCCTCGTCCCACTCGCCATCCTTCCAATGAGCCTCGTAGCTGTAATCGGTCTTCATGTAGCCAAAGCCGAGGCTACCCCAATCGATATCCTTCTTCTCGACAGTCATATGTCGCTCCTTACATACACAGTTGCATACTCGCGAACCCGCACGCAAGGACCGAGGCCGACCGCGTCGCAACGTCGCACGCCCGGAGCGTAGAGCCGGACGGGACACGCGAGCAGCATCAAAGCCGATGGCACGTCGATTCGCATGCACGAGATTGTACTCCCCGCACGCGTCTGATAAAACGCTTTTCTTTAACTAAGTAAAGTATTTTCATTTGACCGAAGCAAAAAGGCCCGCCACCGTAAGCGGTGACGGGCCTCAACTGTACGGTCTGCGCGCTGGCTCGAGCTAGGCGTTCTATTTACCCAGCTTGGCCTTAACCAGACCGACCACGGTCGGGATGATCGACACGGCAACGATGCCGATAATCAGCAGCTCAAAGTGCTCTTGCACAAAGGGAATGCCGCCAAAGAAGTAGCCCAGCAGCGTAAAGACCGTCGACCAGGTAATGCCGCCCAGCACGTTAAAGACGACAAAGTTGCGCCAGTGCATGCCGCCCATGCCAGCGATAAAGGGCACAAAGGTGCGGATAAACGGGAAGAAGCGACCCAGGAAGATGGCCAGGTGACCCCACTTGTCCAAGAAGTCCTCGGACTTTTTGATGCGCTCGGGCGTCATGGCCTTGACCTTGCCCGAAGCGATGATCTTGCGGCCAAAGAAGTGACCGATCATAAAGTTGCACTGATCGCCCAAAATGGCAGCGGCCCATGCGGTGGCCAGAAGCGCCACGATGTTAAAGCCGCCGTTGTGGGCAAAGAAACCCGAGGCGAACAGCAGCGAATCACCGGGAAGGAACGGGAAGAACACCACGCCCGTCTCGATAAAGATGATCAGGAACACGCAGCCGTAGGCCATAAGCGGGCCGGCGGCGATCCAGCTGGCGATCGCGGTGCGCGGGTCCTTAAGCAGCTCGGCAATAAAATTGATGAAACCCATGAAGTAAAACCTCTCAGTTGTGGGCGCGGATACGTCCAAGTTGACCAGTATACGGTTGCGGTGCCCCCTCGTGCGCAACCCCACAAAAGCATGACTCCATTACCAGCAAGTTTGCATAACTGACACTTGTAGCGCAAAGCCGCCAAGATTGTCCTTTTTAATCCCTAGCGAATCGCTATACTTTATTGAATCGCATTGCCATGGCGCTAAGGGAGGGCGGCCGGTGAGCTTTATCAATACCATTCGCGAGGACATCAAGACCGTCCAGGCGCAGGACCCCGCCGCGCAAAACGGTCTGGTCATCTTTCTTTCCTATCCTGGCCTGCACGCCAAGTGGAACCACGTGCCCGAGCACTGGCTGTGGGCGCACGGTCATCGCTCGCTCGCCCGCGTGCTCTCGCAAATCACCCGCCACATCACCGGCGTCGAGATTCACCCTGCCGCGCAGATTGGCAAGCACTTCTTTATCGACCACGCCATGGGCGTCGTCATCGGCGAGACCACCATTGTGGGCGACAACTGTGTGCTCTACCAGGGCGTCACGCTCGGCGGCACCGGCAACGAGACCGGCAAGCGTCACCCCACCCTGGGCAACAATGTCACGGTGGGCACGGGCGCCAAGGTGCTCGGCAACATCCGCATCGGCAACAACGTCAAGATCGGCGGCAACTCGGTCGTCGTTAAGGACGTCCCCGACAACTGCACCGTCGTGGGCGTGCCGGGACGCATCATCAAGCGCAACGGCTGCCGTGTGTTCGAGGAGAGTTTCGACGCCAAGCAGCATCGCGAGTACATGCCCGATGACGCCGCCGAGCAGTCCGCCCTCAACCGCCAGGGCATCACCGAGAATGCCCGCCGCGTCAAGGAACTCGAGCGAGAGGTGGCCGAGCTCAAGGCCCTCGTCGCCAAGCTCGTGGACGAACGCTAGGAACGCAAGCGGCACAAAACGACATCGGCATCAACGCAAAGGCGCGCCAGGGAATTCATCCCCGGCGCGCCTTATTTGTGATGTGGCAAAGAGACTGTCCCTTTGTCACATTATGCGAACTGGCTCAGATAGAGGTCGGCGTAGGCACCCTCGGCAGCCAGCAGCTCCTTATGCGTGCCCTGCTCGATAATGTTGCCGTGATCCATGACCAAGATCAGGTCGGCGTCCACGATCGTCGACAGGCGGTGCGCGATCACAAAGCTCGTGCGCCCGCGCATGAGCGCGTCCATGGCACGACCGATGGCAAGCTCGGTACGCGTATCCACGCTTGAGGTCGCCTCGTCCAGGATGAGAATCGCCGGGTTATTGAGCAGCACGCGTGCGATGGTCAGCAGCTGACGCTGGCCCTGGCTGATGCTTTCGGCATCGTTGGCCACGCGCGTGTCATAGCCCTGCGGCATGGTGCGCACAAAGAAGTCGACCTGCGCGGCGCGCGCAGCCGCCACGATCTCCTCACGCGTCGCCTCGGGACAGCCGTAGGCGATGTTTTCGGCAATCGTGCCATCGAACAGCCAGGCGTCCTGCAGCACCATGCCAAACTGCTGCCGTAGCTCGCCGCGGTCCATGCGGCTCGTATCCACGCCGTCGAGCGTAATACGCCCGCCGTCAATCTCGTAGAAGCGCATGAGCAGGTTGATGAGCGTCGTCTTGCCCGCGCCCGTGGTTCCCACCACGGCAATCTTCTGGCCCGGCTCGGCGGTAAACGACACGTCGTGCATAAGCGGCTTGTCGGGCGAATAACCAAAGCGCACGTGCTCAAAGGAGACGCGACCCTCAACGCGACCCGGCAGCTTGGCGGCCTCGTCCGGCAGCGGATCGGCCTCCATCTCGGGCTCATCGAGCAGGTCGAACACGCGCTCCGCACTCGCCAACGCGCTCTGCAGCGAGTTGAAGGTAAACGACAGCTGCGTCATGGGTTCGGACGCCTCGTAGATAAACTGGAAGAACGCCTGGAACACGCCGACGGTCATGTGACCGGCAACCAGCATGCTGCAGCCCACCAGCGCGATCACGATCTGCGCCAAACGGCCGATAAAGCGCACCGCAGGGCCGACGGCATTGATCATAAAGTCGGCCTTGGCACTCACGCGTGCCAGCTCGCCCGAGGCCTGGTGCACCTCGGCAGAACTTTGGCGTTCGCGGTTAAACGCGCGGATCACCAGACGGCCCGAATAGCCTTCCTCGACCGCACTCGTAATCTTGGACACCCACTCCTGGCGCTCGCCCGTCACATCGTGTGTGCGGCGCGAGACGACCTTCGTCACCAGCAGCGACAGTGCCGTAAAGAACAGAAAGACGAGCGTAAGCTGCACGCTGAACACGAACATCACGCTCACAGCACCAACAACCGTGCCGATCGACACGAGCAGCTGCAGCAATCCGCGCTGCATGCTCTCGGACATCTTGTCCAGGTCGTTGGTCGCGCGGCTGACGACCTCGCCGGGACGATGCGCGTCAAAATAGGCGAGCGGCAGACGGTTGAGCTTTTGCGCGATGCGGTTGCGCAGGCGCAGATTGAGACGCTCAGCGACGCTCGACATCAAAAAGCTCTGGAGCGCATAGAACGAGGCAGCGGCAGTCCAGATCATAAAGTAGACGAAAATGGTCTTGCCGCAGTTCTCCCAGGTGATGCTGAAAGTGGTGTCGTTGGCAAACGCCACCTGAATGTGGCCCCACAGCTCATCGATCACGCGGGCGCTATATGCCGGCGCGGCGGTGTTAAAGATGACATAGAACACAATGCTCGCGAACACGATATAGAAGCGCCAATGGTCGCCGGCAGCCTCACTCCACAGGCGGCGCACCGTCGCCCAGGTATCCCGAGGCGTCTCGTCCTCGTCTTCGTCGTCCACGTCGCGCATACGCTCTGCCTCGGCGCGGGCGCGCTCGTCCTCGGCACGTTCGTTTTCCTCGTAGAGCGCTTGGCGGCGAGCCTCGCGCTCCGCCGCCTTGGCGGCTTCGTCCAGGTCGGGCGCGACGCCCGTCTCCTCGACTGTCTCTACAACCGCAGCGCCATCGACGATGCCCTGCTTCTTGAGCTCCTCGGTCATGCTACTCACCTCCCTTCATCTGCGATTCCGCGATTGCGCGGTACACCTCGCAGGTTTCCATGAGCTCGTCGTGCGTGCCTAGGCCCACGATCTCGCCGTCTTTGAGCACCACGATCTGATCGGCATGCAAAATAGTCGAGATGCGCTGGGCGATGATGAGCACCGCGGCATCGCACGTCTCGTCCTGCAGCGCATGGCGCAGTGCCGCATCGGTCTTAAAGTCCAGGGCCGAAAAACTGTCGTCGAAGATATATAGATCGGCATGCTTCATGAGTGCGCGGGCAATCGCCAGGCGCTGGCGCTGACCACCCGAGAAGTTCGTGCCGCCCTGGGCCACCGGCGTATCGAGCCCCTGGGGCTGGTCGAGCACAAAGGTGCTCTGGGCAACCTCCAGCGCATGGAGCATGTCAGCCTCAGTCGCGTCTTCGTTGCCAAAGCGCAGGTTGCTCGCCACCGTACCCGAGAACAGCCATGCCTTCTGCGGCACATAGGCGATACGCCCGCGGATGTCGTCTTGCGAAAGGTCGCGCAGATCGATGCCATTCAGGCGAATGGCGCCCTTCGTGGCATCGTGGAAGCGAAGCAAGAGCTTGGCCACCGTCGACTTGCCCGAACCCGTCGAGCCTACAATCGCCGTGGTCTGGCTACGGCGACAGGCAAAGCTCAGGTCGCACAGGGTATCCTCGTCGGCATCGTCAAAACGGAACGACATGTGGTCGAACACGGCCACCGCGTCGGCACCGTCAACAGACTCCGCCGCGCACGTGTCCAGCGTGCGCTTGCCGTCCACGATGCTCGGCTCAATCTCCAACACCTGCTGCGCACGGTTCAGGCATGCGGCGGCGCGTGGGAGCGTCAGAATCACCATCTGCGCCGTCATCACAAAGAACAGGATCAGGATCGCGTACTCCAGCACGGCCGAGATGCTACCGATTTGCATGGCGTGGACGCCCACGCGGTTGCCGCCCACCCACAGCACCGCCACCTCGGCGATATTCATCAAAAAGAAGCTGGAGCTGTCGAGACCCACAAACAGGTGGTTGACCTTGATGGCATTGGCCGCGTAATCGCTAAACACCTCGTCCAGGCGCTGCTCCTCGTGGCGCTCCTTGTTAAATGCGCGGATGACGCGCACGCCCACGATGTTCTCGCGCAGCACCACGTTCATGCGGTCGATAAAGCTCTGCAGGCGCATAAAGATCGGCGCGGCGTTGGCAACGGTAAAGACCGCCGCCACCAGCACGATCGCAACCACCACGCCCAGCAGCGTACCCATGGCGGGATCGATGAACCAAGCAAAAATGATGCCTGCCACGGCCAAGAACGGCACCGGCAGCACCAGCTGAATCGTCTGAAGGACAGCTTGCTGAATCACGTTGATGTCGTTGAGCGAGCGCGTGATCATCGAACCCGTGCCAAAGCGCTCAAAGTCGCTGGCGGACAGCTCGAGCGACTTGTCGTACACGGCATTGCGGATATCGCAGGCCACGTTGGCGGCCAGGCGCGCCGAAAGATAGCAGCCCAGCACCGTGCCGCCGCTGGCCATGCCGGTCGCGATAAGCATGTACAGGCCGTTGCGTAATATATAGTCGACATCACCCGTGGTAATACCGGTGTTGACCATGTTCGCCAGCATCGTGGGAACCAACAGCGTACCGACGTTATCTATCAGCACCGCAAACAGCGTCACCGCAATCAGACCGCGGTACGGCCTCATAAACCTCATTAAGAGTCGCATGCGTCCCCCTCGCCCTTATCGTCAGTCTCGTTCTCGGCGGCCACTTGCCGTTTAAATGCCTCGCACTCTTCGTTAAGAACATGGGAGAACTTACCGACCAAGCGCATGATCTCGCACTGTTCCCACGGCTCGAGCGCCTCGAATGCCTGTTGCTCGGCTTTTTGCGCCGGCAACGCGTAGCGCTTGGCAAACCGCACGCCTTCTTCGGTCAGTCGTACAACCTTGTTTTTACGACTGCCCTCGGCAAACTCCAACGTCGCAAGCCCTCGCGCCCTAAGCGTTTTAATCGCCGAATTGATGGTCTGTTTGCTGTAGAACCATTCACTCGTCAGCCGACTCACGGCAACGCTTCCGCCCGCTGCACTCGTGTCGACGAGCATCCAGTAGGCGCAGTCCGAAAGGCCGCAGGCGCGCGAGAACTCCGAATAGATATGGTCGAGTCCATTGAGCAACCGATCGAAGTCGACCAGCGTAACCGCACTATTCATCTATCCCACCATTCAATTGTCCGATTTTTGACCAATTATGTGTCTCTAGATTAGTCCGAGTTTTGACTATCGTCAACAGGCTCTCCACAAATGCGTGCATTTTTATGGCCTATCGGCAGAAAAAGACCGCCGGCGCGGGGGCGGCGCCAGCGGTCACGTGAAAATCGGGTTTTATTGCCTGTTAAGCGGCGACGGCCTCATAGACCGTAGCGCCCGAGAAGCTGTCATGCAGGCTCTTGCCGGCAATCCACGGCAGCTCGACGACCTCGCAGACCGTGTTGACCAACTCAGAACAGTCAGTAAAGTGGCCCTTGTCGTTGAGGGCCTCGCAATCCTGAACACGCCAATAGCCATCGGTGTGCGTGATGTAGTACTCGTGATCGTTGATCGACACGAAAGCGCGCGTCTTGGAACGCAGCAGCTTCAGAAATCCTTCGAAATCGGTCTCGACGACATCTCCAGCCTGGAACATGATGTTACCTCCTGGCCCGGCGCCACCACGGCGCATTGATAAACGTTGGTACTCCTTTAGTAAAACCCTTATCAGAGGTTATGCGTTCGTCATTTAGGCAAGTGGTAAAAAACCGCAGGGTAGACGGGATAAAACGTTTAACCATCCCATTTGTTTGTCACATTCTGAAGGTACTTTTATGCAAACCTACTTTCCCAATTGGAATCTATCCTTTTGGCCGGGCAATTGACCGTCTATCGTTTGAGCCCGACGGGTATGAACGGGGCATCTGCAACGCCACCGCAAGGAGACACCATGGAGACTATCGAAGCACTCATTCACCGCCGCAGCTGCCGCAACTACAGCGATCGTCCCGTCGAGGCCGAAAAGCTTGCACGTATTATCGAAGCCGGCCAATATGCACCGAGCGGCATGGGCCGCCAGCCGGTGACGTTTGTCGCCGTCACCGACCCCGCGACCGTCGAGCGTCTCTCGCAGCTCAACGCGCAAGTCATGGGCAGCAACAGCGACCCCTTCTATGGCGCCAAGACCGTTGTGGTGGTGCTGGTTGACCGCAGCGTGCCCACACATCTGGAAGACGGCTCGCTCGCCATGGGCAACCTGCTCAACGCTGCCTATGCGCTGGGCGTTGATTCGTGCTGGATTCATCGCGCCCACGAGGTTTTCGATTCGCCCGAGGGCCTGGAGCTACTGGCCAGTTGGGGTCTACCCGCCGACGGCAGCCTGCGCGGTGTCGGTCACTGCATTCTGGGCTATGCCGAGGACACGCTGCCCGAGCCCAAACCCCGCCGCGACAACGTGGTCTACGTAAGGTAATTAGTTCCGCCATTCTACCGAACGGCGGGCTCGTTGACGCTGCGCGGGCCGCATTCACGCCAATCTGACGTTCAATTTCGAGGGCGCGACCAGAAGGTCAGCGCCCTCTCATTTCACGTCACCTTGGCGCAAATGCGGCTCGCTCGCTTTTGGCGACTGACATCGAATGAGCCACTGTCTTGGGCAGCTAAAAAAGCCCCGTCCCAAATTAGCTGCCCCACTCGCAACTTATCCCGCCGATGGAGTTATTGCCGTTTCGCTCGTCTGATTCGCATCGACGTCGTCGCCTTGCTTGTCTTCGTCCTTTTGCACATCGGCGATGGTGGAGGCCGCCGCAACGATACCGCGCTGGGGCGCGACGCTCGTCTGGGCCTGAGCGCCCTCGACAACTTCTGTACCTACATGCGCGAGCTCGGGCGATTTAAACATTGCGTCCAAGTTGGCGCCACCGCCGGCATATCCGAGCGCAGCGAGCGCGATGACGATCACTGCAACGGCGGCCACGATCGGCACGTAGCGATGCCAGCCGGCGGGATTGAGCCCACTGCGGCGAGCCGCCCCGCGGCTGATGTAGCCGAGCGTTCCGTCGTGCTTGAGCTTTGAGCCCACCACGCGTTTGCGGCCCCACAGCGAGGACTCTGCCTGCATTGCCAAGCGGGCGCTTGCCGAAGGATAGCCGTATTTAGTGCGCTTGAACGAGCCATCAAACCCCGAGGCGTGTTTGCCCCACGTCACCGATGTTGTGCGTCGGTTGACCGGCGCGGCACTCCGCCTTCTGCGGCTCGGTTTTGAAGTCTCAGCCATATGCCCTCGCACGCCGTAACCAAATCGAAACAATAACGCTTTGGACTGTAGCACACGCGTCGCGTGCGGTCACGGGCGCCTCGCTCAACGGTCATCGTCCTTCAGCAAGCGCCACAGCGTTGTACGGCTTATGCCCAGCACCTCCGCCGCACGGGTTCGGTTGCCGTGGAGATGGTCTACAACCAGATGCGCGATATCTCGCTCGGTATCGGCCAGCGGTCGCAGGATATACAGGTCACTTTCAAGCGTCGGGGCGCCAAAGGTTGCGGTCTTAATCACGTCCTCTTGGGCGAACACTTCCTCCGCCACAGCGCGGTCCACCGTGCCCGTCCCCACCAATATATACAGTCGTTCCGAGACCTCGCGGAGCTGCAGATAGTTGCGCGGCCAGCGGTAAGCATCGAGCGTCTTCGTCGCCGCGGCAGACAGCGTGGGCGCTGCCGTCCCAAATGCATCAGCGAGATATTCCAAATAGCGCGCGACCTTCGTCGACGCGGCTCCCTGCTCGGCGATTGCCGGCGCGACGCTCACCGCACAGGCGAAGCGCTCGGTCACAAAGGCGGCTTGATCACTTTCGCCGCCGCCCGGCATGTCATTCGCCGTCAGCACCACATGGCAGCGCGTCGCCAACGCGGTGTCGGTCATCGTGGAGACCAGCTCGCGGAGGCGCTGGGGGCCAACCGCATTCCAGCCCTCAATGCAAAGGGTCAGCCCCGTTTGGAACAGCGGCGATTCGGAGCTTTTGAGCACATGGCGCCAACCGCGATCGGTGAGTTCATCGAGCGCGACGGAAACAAAGGGCTGATCGACAAAAGGGCCATCCAGATAGAGGCGCTTGGCAATCTCGACCTGACCCGCTCCCAGCTCGCCCTCGAGCATAAGGGGCACGCCGCGCGCATAGCTCTCGGTAACCGGTACAGCCACCGAGGCCGCCCCCTCAACGATGCCGTACGCGCTCGATTCATAGCGGACCTCAACTTCGTCGGCGTTGAGCCACTCGATGCCCGCATGCGCCGCGGCACCGCGCACCTCGCGGACCACAACGACCCAAAGCCTCCCGCCCTCTTTGTCGGTGGGGCGAACGGTCAGGCTCAGGCGCGTACCCTCACGCCCCATAACCAGACGCGCGCCGTCTCCTATACGGTCGAGGCGCTCAGCGACAAAAGCCGCCACATCCCGCTCAAGCGCCGCGTCATTCATGGTCGAGATCGCGACGTCCCCACGCGCATCGATTGCTAATGCCGAGGCCCCGGCAGCAGCTAGGGCATCGGTCAAGATGTTCAGCTTAGCATTGCTATCCATGATTTGCCCCTGTCCGCGGCGACGTGCAACCGCCGACGGTCGCACGACCGAGTGTTTCAAAATTGAACGATATTGCTCATCAAACACTATAGGGCAGAAAGCGCCGTCCTGCGAGTATAGGTGTTGCCCCGCATCGCCATCCTGGCGGGGCGATAAGAGCTCTTCGGGACTTATAAACCTGCGGACAAGCCATACCCGCAAGAGCTCCTATCGCTCCACCGTGAGAATGCGCTCGCCAGCACGCAGCACGCAAACAAGCTACTTCTCTACCAGATTCCCAGTACGTGTTGCATTCCCAAACTCATGCACGCAATGCCAATCCAGCAGCAAAAGCCCAGCGCGATGGGCTTGCCGCCCTTTTTGACCAGCTCGACGATATCGGTATTAAAACCAATAGCCGCCATGGCCATCACGATAAAGAGCTTCGACAGCTCCTTGATGGGCGCCGTAAAAGACGCGGGAAGCTGAAGCACCGTGGTGATTACGCTCGCCAGCACAAAGAACAGCACAAACATGGGAAACGCGCGCTTAAGCGAGAACGTGCTTTTGGCGTCGCCGCCGGCCTTGCGCGCCAGATGCATCTGCCAGCATGCGAGGACCAACGTGATGGGGATAATGGCCAGCGTTCTGGTGAGCTTGACCACCGTGGCGCTCTCGAGCACATTGGCGCCGGGATGCATGCTGTCCCAGGCGCTCGCCGCAGCCGTTACCGACGAGGTGTCGTTGATGGCGGTACCGGCAAACAGGCCAAAGCCCTCGTTGGTCAGCCCGAGCATGCCGCCGAGCGTCGGAAACACGAGCGCCGCGATAACGTTAAACAGGAAGATGACCGAAATAGCTTGGGCAATCTCGCGATCGTCGGCATCGATGACGGGCGCGGTCGCGGCGACGGCAGAACCGCCGCAAATCGACGAACCCACACCTATAAGCGTCGCGATCTTACCCGGCACATTCATGACGCGGCAGAGCACAAAGGCGATGACAAGCGATGTCGAGATTGTCGCCACGATAATCGGCAGCGACTGGGCGCCCTTGGACAGAATCTGGGAGAGGTTCATGCCAAAGCCAAGCAGGATAACCGCGTACTGCAAGACTTTTTTGGACGTATAGGTGACGCCGGCGGCGAGCTGTTCGCGACGATTCTTGGGAAAGACGAGCGCCAGGACCATGCCAAAAAGGATGGCAAATACCGGACCGCCGACCACCTCAATTTGTTTGCCGAGCAATGTCGCGGGAATGGCGATGATAAGGCAGAACAAGACGCCTTTCCAGCGCTCGCGTACGATATTTGCCAGTTGCATATGGGATTCCTTCTTTCTATTTCACGTTTGCGACGGCTTATGATACGGCAACATTGAGCGCAGCCTTGCGCAAACACAGACTAAGATGCCGCAATAGTTCTCAGGCAACAGCCGAATTACCCACCGCGGAGAGCTGATTCGCGGCATAATTAACAACTGACATATGAGTTTGATAGAACAGTTGCGAGGCGCTATGGAAGAATCGATGCACGTCGGCGAGCAGGAAACGAGCCTACAGGACCAGTCCTACCACACCATTCGACGCAAAATCGTCTACCTGGACTACAAGCCGGGCGAAAAGCTGGGCGTCAAGCAACTTTGTGACGACCTGGATATGGGGCGCACCCCTGTGCGCGAGGCACTGGTGCGTCTGGCGCAAGAGGGCCTGGTGCGCACCGTGCCCCAGAGCGGCACCTACGTCTCACCCATCAACCTCACCCTTGCCGAGAGTGCCTGTTACATCCGCGAGCATCTGGAAAAGCAGGTGATCGTGGAGTGCTGTGCGCGAGCCACGTCGGCCGGCATCGAGCAGCTCGACCGCGCCATCGTGCTGCAGGAAAAAGCCATGGCCGAAGAGGATCGCATCGGCTTCTTTTTGAGCGACAACCTCATGCATCACATGATTTTTAGCATCGCATGTCGCAGCACCGTGTGGTCGTGGCTCGAAGAGACCAATGCCGACCTGGAGCGCTTCCGCTGGCTGCGCGCCGCCACGCAGGTTCTCGACAATCAGGACATCGTGAACGAGCACAAGCAGATTCGCCGCGCCATCGCCGGTCGCGACCCCATCGAAGCGAGCTTTTTGGTCAGCAAGCACCTGCACATGATGTTCCGCAACCAAACCGAGGTTCTGGACCAGTTCCCCGAGTACTTCGAGACCAGCAAGCTCCGCTAACCCGCCAAAAAGGGACAGGTTCATTTTGGCAGGTTTTATCTGGTCAAATGCAAAAAAGGGCCCGGCTCCGTCTAATGACGCGGAGCCGGGCCTTAGCCGCTAGAACGGCGGAACCAACTACTCTACCGTGACGCTCTTGGCCAGGTTACGAGGCTGGTCGACGTCGCAGCCGCGCAGGATGGCGACCTCGCGGGCGAGCAGCTGCAGCGGAACGCTCGCCGTGATGGGGCTGAACACGTCGCGGACTGCCGGCACGCGGATGATGCAGTCGGCAATCTTGTTGATCTCCTCGTCGCCCTCGGCGGCAACGACGATGACCTTGGCGCCGCGCGCCTTGCACTCCATAAGGTTCGACACGGTCTTGTCGTAGGTGGCACTCTTGGTGGCCACAGCGATGACAGGGAAGCCCGGGTCGATCAGGGCAATGGGGCCATGCTTCATCTCACCGGCGGCATATGCCTCGGCGTGCAGGTAGCTGACTTCCTTGAGCTTGAGCGCACCCTCGTAGGAAATAGCGGCACCCATGCCGCGGCCCACGAACAACGCCGACTGCGCATCCTTGCACAGCAGGGCGGCCTCATGCACGGCCTCGGTTTGGGTATCCAAAATCCACTGGATCTGCTCGGCCGTATCGGAAAGCTCGCGGAACAGCATGCGCGCTTGCTTGGTGGTCAGGCGGTACTTGACCTGCGCCAGCAGCAGAGCCAGCAGCGTCAGGCTCACGACCTGGCCGATGAAGCTCTTGGTCGAGGCGACCGCGATCTCCTTGTTGGCCTTGGTGTAGATGACGCCGTCGCTCTCACGTGCCACGGGGCTGCCCACCACGTTGGTGATGCCGAAGACCTTGGCACCCTTGATGCGCGCGTCGCGAATGGCGGCAAGGGTATCGGCCGTCTCGCCCGACTGGGACACGGCAACGACAAGTGTTGTCGGCGTGATGATGGGGTTGCGATAACGGAACTCGCTGGCCGCCTCCACCTCGGTGGGGATGCGAGCCCAGCCCTCAATGAGATTCTTGGCAATGAGGCCAGCGTGATAGCTGGTGCCGCAAGCGATCACGTAGACGCGGTCGATGTCGTTGAGTTCCTCGAGCGAAAGGCCCAGCTCGTCGATGTCGAGCTCGCCGGCCGGTGTCATACGACCAACCAGCGTGTCGCGCACGACGCGCGGCTGCTCGTGAATCTCCTTGAGCATAAAGTCGGGATAACCGCCCTTTTCTGCCATATCCAGGTCCCAGTCGATGTGGGTGACCTTGGGCTCGATAACGTTGCCGGCCTCGTCGGTGTACTCGACGCCTGCGGGCGCGAGCTTGGCAAACTGACCGTCCTCGAGCACCACGACATCGCGGGTGGCGTCGATGAGCGCGATGACATCGGAGGCGACATAGGCGCCGGTCTCGCCCACGCCGACCACGATCGGGGAATCCTTGCGGGCCACGGCGATCACGCCGGGCTCGTCAGCGCACACGGCGGCCAGGCCATAGGCACCGACCACGTGGGTGCAAGCCTCGCGCACGGAGGCCATCAGGTCGTGCGTCTCGGCATAAGCCTCTTCGATCAGATGCGCGAAGACCTCGGTATCGGTCTCGCTCTTAAAGTGGTGGCCGCGGCCCTCCAGCTCTTCGCGCAGCTCGGCGAAGTTCTCGATGATGCCGTTGTGGACGATGGCGATACGACCGTCACAGCTGGTGTGGGGGTGAGCGTTAACGACGGAGGGCTTGCCGTGGGTGGCCCAACGGGTGTGGCCGATACCGCAGGTAGCGTCGCTGTCAATGTTGGAAAGCTCGCTCTCCAAGCCCGCGACCTTGCCCACGCGGCGGATGACATCGAGGTGCGCCGCGGCGCCCTCGCCCACCTCGAGCGCGACGCCCGAGGAGTCATAGCCGCGATACTCCATACGCTTGAGGCCCGTGACCAGGATGTTCTTTGCAATATCAGAGCCGGTGTAGCCGACAATTCCGCACATAGGATAAATCCCTTCGTCCGCTTGACTGCAAAACGTCCACGCACAGGGGGCGCTGAGACGCATAACGTTCGAGTATTGTACTCACGCAAACGCAAGCTGATATACCAGAAGTGGTATCTCAACTTAGATACCACTCGATGCACACACGTCCAGCCGGTTCAAACCACCACAAAGGTACCTGCCCCCTTCGTGGTGGTCGCGCCGGCAACGGCGTTTCCCCAGATAAACCTGCCACAATAAACCTGTCCCTTTTTGGTAGGTTTGGGATGCTACAATCTGGCTTGTACTTGAAACGCATCAAAGGGGCCGCTATGGCAAAGGTAAAAATCAGCGACGTCGCGCGCGAGGCCGGGGTTTCGTTGGGCACGGTCTCCAACGCGCTCAACCACCCCGAAAAGCTACGCCCCGAGACCCTCAAGCTCATCAACGAGACCATCAATCGCCTTGGCTACCTGCCCAACCAAAGCGCCCGTCAGCTCGCGGGCGGCGCCACCAAGTCCTTTGGCCTGGTGCTCCCCCGTCTCGACCACGGCTTTTCGCTCCAAATCGCCAGCGGCGCCCACAACGAGGCCCGCAAGCACGGCTACGACCTGCTCATCGCCAACGCCGATAATGACGATATTCTCGAGAACCATTACCTGCGCTACTTTATGGGCACCCAGATGTCCGGCGTCATGGTTCAGCCCATGGCGTCCCCCGACTGGCATCCGGCCATGACTAAAATGCCCGTGCCGATCGTCCATCTGGACATCCACTGTTCCGAGCCCGGCTACTACGTAGCGGCCGACAACGAGGCCCAAGGTCGCATCATTGCCGAGCTCGCCATCGCCCGCGGCGCACACCATATTGTCGTCGTCGGCCGAGCAGCATTTATGCAGCTCACCCTACGCGTGCTTGGCATTCACAAGGCCCTCGCCCTGCACCCCGATATCAAGATCGAAGTCATCGACGCCGGCGAATGGAATACCGCTGCCGACGGCTACGGCATCGGTGCCCAAATCGCCGAGCGCCCCGCGAACGAACGCCCCGATTTTGTCGTCGGCCTGACCGACGTGTTGGCCTCGGGCGTTATCTCGGCGCTGGTCGACAAGGGCATCTCTGTCCCCGGGCAAGTACGCGTAGCAGGCTGCGATGGCAACCCGCTCGCTTGGAGTGGATCGGTCCCGCTCACTACGGTAGCGCCCCCGGGCTACGAGATTGGCCGCAAGGGCGTTCAATTGCTCATGGAGCAAATCGAGAACAAGGCCCCGGCAAAGACCAAGCATATCCACGTCAGCTCTGCCGCGCGCACCGTCACCGCGGTCACGGCCATCGAGGACATCAACCGCCAAGAACTCGTGCGGCCGTTCCTGCTGGAACGCGCCAGCACCCAGGCAAGCAGCCAGACCGACGCCACGGCCATCAACCTCGGTGCGTATCTATAGCACGCCCGCGAGTATGCTAAGTCGCCGCTTAAGCAAAAGGGGCCCGACCATTGCCGGGCCCCTTTTGCTTAAGCGTAAACGTGAGCAATCGCTCGTTTTAACGCCGCAATTTTCTAGCGCACAGCCTTGATTGCCGCCGCCAGGTCGAACGACGTATCGAGCACGGCCTCGCAGCCATCCACCACGTCCTGCGGCAGCGGCACGATATCGGGGACGGCAAAGACATGGCAGCCGGCCGTAATGCCCGAGACGCAACCGTTGCGCGAATCCTCGACCACGGCACATTCCTCGGGAGCAAAGCCCGCGCGCTCGCAGGCGAGCAGATACATCTCGGGGTCGGGCTTGCCGTGCACGACGTCCTCGCCACACGTTACCGTTTCAAACTTGTCAAAAAGACCGACCATCTTAAGGTTGCGCTCGGCCGTAACGAGGCGCGACGACGTCGCTAGACCCACGTGATAGCCCGCAGCCAGCAGCTCGTCTAGGCACTCGGCGGCACCGGCCTTAAGTTCCAGTTCGGTCTTGACCATCTCGTCGCGAATCTCCTTGTGGCGACGATAGATCGCCTCGGTGGTTTCATGGCTGCCGTAATGCTCATCAAGGATGTCCATAACATCGGGCAGCGTGCGGCCGATAAACTGATGGATCAGCGCTTCATCAATCGCGAGCCCCAGCTCAGCGGCGCCTGCCTTCCAGGCCTTAATCCCCAAACGCTCGGTATCGACCAGCGTTCCATCCATGTCAAAAATAACAGCCTTGATCATATCGGTCCCCCATCGACTCTCGCTGTCGCATTGCCGCAACTCTACCGCATTTGGCAACTTGTATATAACGTATATACCATATTGCACTTTCGTTACACAGATAGAAGTCTTATGGCAAGTAACGCATTAGGATTATAGTTTTCGATCGAGTACTCAACGATAAGGAACGTTTCATGATTTTAGACACCACGGCACCCGCAGAGGAGCTTCAAGACAAGCTATCGGCGCTCGAACAGCTGCTTTTGGCATACGGGCGCGTGGCCATCGGGTTTTCCGGCGGCGTTGACAGCAGCTTTTTGGCCGCCGTGTGCGCCCGCATCATGCCTACCAATACCCTCCTCATCCATCTCACCACGCCGCTCATCGGCACGCCCGAACAGACTTCGTTTGAGCAGTCCGTTGATGGACAGGCCAATGAGGGGCCGCATTTTAAGCTCCCCGTGCTCAATCTTTCGGTGGATCAGCTGCAGCTCCCCCAAGTAGCCTGCAACGATGCTAATCGCTGCTACCACTGCAAGCACGCCGGCTTTACCGCCATCGTCAACCACGCCAAGTCGCTCGGCTTTCCCACCGTCATCGATGGCAGCAATGCAAGCGATCGCGGTGACTACCGCCCCGGCATGCGTGCGGCAGAAGAGCTCGGCGTACGCTCCCCTCTCATGGAGGTCGGCTTTACCAAGGACGAAGAGCGCGAGCTGCTGCGCGCATGGGGCTATCCCGTTTGGAACCTGCCGGCGGGAGCATGTCTTGCCACCCGCGTCCCCACGGGCGAGGAGCTTACGCGCGAGAAGGTCGATTTGATCCGCACCTGCGAGGACTACCTGCACGATCTTGACCTGGCACAGGTACGCGCGCGCTTGGTCGGCGGCTGCATGCATATCGAGGCCGCACCCGCAGATGTCGCCAAGATTGCCGCGCTCGGCGGCACCGCCGTCGATGCCGAGGGCAAGACCCCGCTGCCCGCCGCCATCGAGTCCGCGCTGCGCGGGCTGGGCTGCGACCATATCTCCCCCGAGGTCACCCCCTACATTCACGGCAACATGAACCTTTAGGTTACGCCGTTTTACAAACGGCGTAACTTCTCGGCGCTGCGCGGGCTCCGGACACGGCAATCTGACGTTCAACTTCACGGGCGCGACCAAAAGGTCAGCGCCCGCTTGTTTCACGTCACCTTACCGCACCCGGAGACCGCTCGCTCGCATATGCTCAACCTGCACTGCGTTAACTGACCCGCCAATAAGGGACAGGTTTATTTTGGCAGGTTTTATCTGGGGAAATATCGCGAGGCAGTCGCCCCCCTAGCACCCATCTCACTTCGAGAGACACAAGAGGGGCGACTCGGCTGCATCTACTTCTTCCGATAGCGGCGGTTGCGGCTCGTCGATGAACCCATTACTTCGATGAGTCCTTTATCCGCCATTTTTGGCAGATGGTAGCGGACGGACGAA
Source organism: Collinsella aerofaciens (assembly GCF_015558785.1). Classification (GTDB taxonomy): domain Bacteria; phylum Actinomycetota; class Coriobacteriia; order Coriobacteriales; family Coriobacteriaceae; genus Collinsella; species Collinsella aerofaciens_P. The sequence goes on along the minus strand of NZ_JADMOP010000018.1, from coordinate 18,704 downwards.
ATTTTGACCCCCGATGCAACCGCTATTTCTCGCGCCGTCATATCCACTTCGGCTCTGAGAGCCTCCAGGATCCTATCCGCTGTCGAAGCTGACGATTCTCTGCTCATATCGATAATCTCAAACGTGTCTTTGCCACATTTTGACAGGACATGTTTATCCACAAGGTCCCCGCAGATCAGGCGAATGTCATCCGAATCCCACTTCAGGGCCTCTCGTATTTTTTGAACATCGCATACGCACCTATGCTCCCGCATAAACATGAGCAGTGTTTCCTCGCGATCCGTCAGCTCGGTGCCCACATGACTCTGAATCCACGTACGGTTTTCAGCAAGCTCCGCCCCGTGCCGGGAAAGCAGCACCGTAAACGAATCGGCCTTAACGATAAATTTCGGCCTGCCAAGCGAACGAGACTCCATCTCGCGAATCATAGCCGGGATACCAGATCCCTGGCTTTCCGCAACGGCCCCCTCGGCATGCTCTAACGGCGTCGCCCCCATTAGGCTCATGAGCTTTGGGTTTCGGCAGCGCGATTCCCCGTCTGCAAGATTGTCCACCGTCTTTCCGCCCCAAAGCCCGCCAGGGTTTTTGATCTCTATTCTGTCTGGATAGATATCGACACTCACGGCCTGCCCCACAAACATGGGCGAATATTCTCGATGGATGCAGGCGTTTGCCAAGGCCTCGCGCAAAACCTCCTGGGGAACTTCCCAATCCTCCCTTCTGCCAGCGCCTTGCACTATCGCCGCTTTGCGCAAGTTCCGTCCAATCGCGACAAGGGCATCTTCGATGCAAGCCGGAATCGGGCCATCGCACAACTGGCGGTCAATAAACCGGGGTTGCCCGGGTGCAGATTTTTCCACATCGGAATGAACGGCGACATCAATCATGAGTTTGGGATAGAACTGCTGGGGGTAAATTCCCGCCGACAGAAGCCCTGCGAGCTTCACCGCACCATCCTTTGTAGTGATATTGAGTCTGACCAGCTGCTTTTCCAGCGTATCGGCCCCGCGCAAAACGCGGGGGGTCTGCAGCCGGCGATTTGCGATAATAGACCGCACGACATCTGGATCCAAATCCTCGACTGTTGCCTCCGAAACCACCGTGCCGTCTGCATCGCTCGGAAGCAACGCACTCTGCAGCTCATATAGCTCAGCGGGTGACATCTTGATATCTTTATCATCCACGCGCTTGTAGCTACCGTTCTGCACGCCGCGCGCGCCGATATAGCAAGGCTTCGCTTTAAGCTCAAGTTCAAAGATGCGCACCAGAAGCACCTGGAGCCCGTCGACCTCGCCTCGATCAAGCTCGTACCGTGGCGCATGGGTCACCACTGCCGCTGAGCCTCCGTCTCCGATACCCGAAACAAACTGATCGCGCACCCTATCGATAGCAAAGTTAGCCGAAGGAACAAATCCTTCGGCTTCGTTTAGGCCCAAAATAATGAGCCCACCCGCAGTGTTCGCAAAAGCGCTCACTGTCTCCCATACGTCTGCGCTCAATTTATTCGTGCAGGCTTTAACTTCTACCGATGCGTCATCAGTCCCCCGCCTGCGAAGGCGCTCAACGATAAGGCCAAGAGGTTCATCCAGCAGCATTGGCATTCCGTCTCTCTAAAACGATAGATTTATCTCTCTAAAGTATAGTATATCTCTCTAACTTTAGAGAGATAAGCACCTTATTTTAGAGAGACATTTAGAGAGATGTATCGAATTCACTGTTAGATAGCCCAATGTTATCTCTTTAGCTGGCTTTCTCTTTAGAGAGACAATTAGAGAGACGAGCGCGACCTCTCTAATCAAGGGCACCACTCTTTAAGGTGCATACTCCCTAACCGTGCCCTAAGTTGCGGTGAAATAGTCCCCCGATTAACCTGCCAAAAAGGGACAGGTTTATTTTGGCGGGTTTTATCTGGGGAAACGCAAAATAGCCCCACATACACAACCACCGCAGCTCCATATGAGGCAAATGAATCAGTAGCGTCTATCCCAAATCTTGAGTATTTGTTCGACAGAACGGCCCCTGCCGGCTCCTGCTAGACTGGTAGATTCCCAACCGTCCATCCAGGAGCCGCAATGTCGCGCAAGTCCGCCTACAAGCAAGTACTTTCCATCGGCGCCGCCGTGGTGCTGGGGTTTGCGCTGTTCACAGGGTCGCTCGACGGAGCGCCCAAGTTGTTGTCGCCGCAAAGTGATGAACAGGCGGCAGCTCTGGCCGAAAAACAAAACGAAAGTCCCAGCCGCACCGACGACGAGGCGGACCTGGTCGATCGGCTCGAATCAGGAACGGCGAGCTCCCCGGACCCTCAAAACAGCCAGGACTCTGGCGATGGCTCCGATTCCGCCACAACCGACACCGGCGACGGCGCTTCCGCGGACAGCGCCGCCACCCCCATCGACGAGGTCGAAAACCCCGACCTCAACCGCGCCCGCGGTGTTTATCTCAGCAGCATTCCCGACTACGCCGGCAACCCCTACGTTGCCCTGCGCGCCGACAGCACGCACCCGCTCGGCACACCATCATTCACGCTCGATGAATACGAGCGCGCTACAGAAGAGGGTTGCTTTAAGAAGTTCTCCAAGCTTGACAGCCTGGGCCGCACCCGCAAAGCGCTCGCCTGCGTGGGCCCCGAATCACTCGGTCAAGGCGAGCGCGGCGATATCTCGCGTATCCATCCCGCTGGATGGCGCCAGCAGCGCTACGACTTTATTCCGGGCCAGAGCCTCTACAACCGCTGCCATCTCATCGCCTGGTCGCTCTGCGGCGAAAACGCCAACCGCAAGAATCTCCTCACCGGCACGCGTTATCTCAACGAGACAGGCATGCTGCCGTTTGAGGAGCAGATTCTCGGCTACATCCGCGAGACGGGCAACCACGTGCTCTATCGCGTCACACCCATGTATAACGAAGAGGAACTTGTCTGCCGCGGCGTGCGCCTTGAGGCGCAATCGGTCGAGGACCACGGCAAGACCCTCTGCTTCCACGTGTACTGCTACAACCTGCAGCCGCACGTGCAGATCGACTACGCCACCGGCCGCAACCAGGCATCCGGAGACTAGTGCCGACCGCACCGCCCGTAACCCAAAAATGATTCGTTTTCCTCCGTCCCCATGGGATCAAAAAAGGCCGCCCTGGATTACCCAGGGCGGCCTTTTCGTCAGCGTCCACATTGCAGGCAAAACCACACGCTACTTGGCGCGGCCCTCCTCATAGCGCTCGACCAGCTTGGCCTGAACATCGTAGGGAACCTGCTCGTAGCCAGCGGGCTTCATGGTAAAGTCACCCGTGCCGCGCGTGATAGAGCGCAGGCGCGTCGAATAATCCGTCAGCTCTGCCAGCGGCGCCTGGGCAATGACCACGGTGTCGCCGCGCTCATCGGTCTCCATACCCGTCACGCGACCGCGCGATGCCGAGATGTCGCCCATCACAGCGCCGGCGTAGCTTTCGGGAATAGTCACCGTGATTTCCTCGATGGGCTCCAGCACCACCGGGTCGGCATCGGCGCACGCCTTGCGCAGGCCGATGCGAGCCGCCGCGCGGAACGCCATCTCGTTGGAGTCGACGCTGTGATACGAGCCGTCGTACACAGCCACGCGAATGCCCGTGAGCGGGTAGCCGGCAATGATGCCGTCCTTCATGGTCTCCTGGACACCCTTGTCCACGGCGGGGATGAGCGAGCGCGGGATGCGGCCACCCGCGACCTCGTCTACAAACTCATAGCCATCGCTCGTGCCGTCGGGCCCAATGAGCGGCTCAACGCGCAGCCAGCAGTCGCCATACTGACCGGCACCGCCAGTCTGTTTCTTGTGGCGGCCCTGCGCGCTTGCCGTACGGCGAATGGTCTCGCGATACGGAATGCGGATCGGCACGCTCTTGGCCACGACCTTGGTGCGATCCTCCAAACGGTTGAGCAGCACCGAAACCTGCGCCTCACCAACGGCGGAGATAATGGTCTGGCCCGTCTCCTCGTCACGATCGATGCTCATGGTCGGATCGGCCTTGCAGGCCTTCTCGATAAACGTGTAGAGCTTCTCTTCGTCGCCGCGATTCTCGGCCTCGATGGCGATGCGGTACTGCGAGTTGGGGAACTTAAACGCCGCAGCCTCGACCTTGCCGGTAATCGAGAGCGTATCGCCCGTCTCGGCCGCCAGCTTGGGTGCCACGATAATGTCGCCGGCATAGGCGTGACCGACCTCGGTCATGTCGCGGCCGCACATCACATACAGGTGAGCCAGACGGTCGCCCTTGCGCGTGCGCGCGTTGACCAGCTCAAGGCCCGGCTCAAGCGTACCCGTCAGCACCTTAATAAAGCTGATGCGACCCTGCTGCGGATCGGCCAGGGTCTTAAACACAAACGCCACCGGACGATCATCGTCGCTTGAAATCTTGAGCGAATCGCCGTCGATAAGCGGCATCTCGCCGTAGTCGGTCGGCGCCGGGAAGTATGTGGCGATGTCGTCCATCAGCGAGTTGACGCCCTGCTCCTTAATGCAATCGCCCGCAAAGACCGGCACAAAGATGCGCTCGGCGATCGCCTTCGACAGCAGGCCTTCAAGCTCCTCCTGCGTCAGCGTCTCCTCGCCTTCCAAGTACTTCATCATCAGTTCGTCGTCAGCCTCGGCCACCAGCTCGCACAGATGGTCATGGGCTTCCTCGGCCTGGGCACGATACTCCTCGGGAATCTCCGACTCAACGGCTTCGGTGCCGTTGCAATGGCGCGCCTTCATGCGCACCAGGTCGATGATGCCGTCAAAGTCCTCGCCCTCGCCCCAGGGAAGGGTCACGGCGCCCAGGCGCGTGCCAAAGCGCTCTTGCAGCAGGTCCATCGTGGTCGCAAAGCTGGCCTCGGAGCGCGACAGGCGGTTTACGAACACCGCACGCGCCAGTCGCAGGTCCTCGGCGGCATACCAGAGCTTAACCGTCGTAGGCTGCGGGCCGGCCTCGGCGTCGACCACAAACAGAGCCGTCTCGCAGACGCTCATCGCGGCAAAGGCGTCGCCGATAAAATCGGGGTAGCACGGGGCATCGAGCACATTGATGCGCGCGCCCTTCCAGTCGATCGGCGCGATGGTCGTCGAGATGGAAAATGCACGCTTGACCTCTTCGGGGTCATAGTCGAGCGTGGGCTTGGTGCCGTCGTGGCCGCCCAGGCGGGCGGTCTTGCCGGAAAGGTGGAGCATGGCCTCGGCGAGTGAAGTCTTGCCCACCCCGCCTTGGCCTACGAGCACCACGTTCCTTACGTTACCGGTCTTGGGAGCACCCATGATGACCTCCTTGCAGGGCCGCGCGCAATGCGCGACGCCAACGGGGAGAGTTCGCGGTCGGTGCCATCCCGGGAGCAGCATGGTCGGCAGCCGAGCCGACTCACCCTCCAAATGTCCTATGCCACCACCCTACCCTCACGGGCGGCTGTCCATGCATACCTTTCGGCGCACGTATGAATACAGGCGGCGAGAGGACGGAGCAAGTATGCCAGGCGATTATTAAACCCCATCGATACAAATAAAAGCCGCCGCAGTCCATAAGACCCGCGGCGGCTTCTTCTCAATACATAGCTGAGCTTAGCCCTCGATACGACTCAAGAACTCACGGGTACGTTGCTCACGCGGATGATCGATAACCTGCTCGGCCGGGCCCTCCTCGACAATGCGGCCTCCGTCCATAAAGACCACGCGATCGGCAACATCGCGCGCAAACTGCATCGCATGGGTCACGATCACCATCGTCATATTCTGCGCCGCCAGGTCTTTAATGACACGCAGCACCTCGGCCGTTAGCTCGGGATCGAGCGCCGAGGTCGGCTCGTCAAAGAATAAGATTTCCGGATCGAGCGCCAGGGCGCGGGCGATACTCACACGCTGTTGCTGACCGCCCGAAAGCTCACACGGCACCTTGTTCTCGTTGCCCGTCAGCCCCATTTGTGCAATCAGCTCGTGAGCGCGGGCTTCCGCCTGCTCGCGCGGACGCTTAAGCACGCGAATCGGCGCATCGGTGATGTTTTTCATCACCGTATAGTGCGGGAACAGGTTGTAATTTTGGAACACCAGGCCGAATCGCGAGCGCGCCTGCTTGGGCACATCGCCCTTCGCATAGACCGCGCCCGAACCCGCATCCGTCGCAACGGCAAGGTCGCCAAACGAGAGCGAGCCTCCGTCGAGTGTCTCGAGCAGCGTGGCACACCGCAGCAGCGTGGACTTGCCGCCACCCGAAGGCCCGATAATCGCCACGACCTCGCCACGCTTCACCTCAAGCGAGATATCCTTGAGCACCTCATTGCCGCCAAACGCCTTACGCGCGTTCGATATATTCATTACCGAATTAATCATGGTAGTAATCCAATTTTTTCTCGGCGGCGCCCAGCAGCATCTCGACGACGAAATTAAAGACCCAGTAAATCAGCGCCGCGATCGCAAACGGCACCATGCTCACCTGCGAGGCGACCAGCGCCTTGGCCGTCGAGAACATCTCACCCACGCCAATGGCAAACGCCAGCGACGTGTCCTTGACCAGCGTGATGATCTCGTTGCCCATCGCCGGCAGAATACGCTTGGCGACCTGCGGCATCACGATATACAGAAACGTCTGCACGCGCGAATAGCCCAGCACCTCGGCAGCCTCGTATTGACCGCGCGGAATGGACTGCAAGCCCGAGCGATAGATCTCGGCAAAGTAACCGGCGTAGTTGATGATGAACGCCACGACGCACGCCGTCCACTTGGAATCGGGCGTGAGCGAAATGCCAAACACGTAGTACGGGGCAAAGTAGATGGCAAACATCTGCAGCATGAGCGGCGTACCGCGCATGACCGAAATGTAGATGCGCGCAATCCAGCGAAGCGGCGCGATTTTGCTCATGCGCATAAACGCCACGGGGATTCCCAGCGGAATCGACCCCAGCAGTGTCAGCACAAACAACTGCAAACTGACCAAGAATCCCTGGCCAAGCATCTGCATCATGACCTGAATAGACATTACTTGAGCACCCAATTATCGAAAGACAAACCATAGCTTGAATATTTATCGCAGAGGTCCTTGACCGTGCCGTCCTCGTAGAGCGCCTTGAGCGACTCGGCTACAGCATCGGCCGACTTGGTGTCGCCCTTCTTAAAGCCAACGGCGTAGTGCTCGCTGGACAGCGGCTCATCAAGCTGCGTATAGGCATCGGGCTTGGCGGCAAGCTGATACTGGGCAATCGAAAGATCGCACGCCACGGCATCGACCGCGCCGCTCTCGAGCTGCATAAAGGCCGTGTTGTACTCGCCGATCGTGTCGAGCGTGGCAAACGTCGCCGCCAGATCCTTCTGGTCACCCTCGAGCACATCCTGCGCAGCGGAATCGGTCTGGGTAATCACGGTCTTGCCGGCAAGATCGTCCCAGCTCTTGACGCCTGCATCCTTCTTTACCACCAGCACCTGCTCGTTGAGCATGTACGGCTCGGAGAACGTGTAGTCGTCCTCACGGCCCTCCATGGTAAAGCCGTTCCAGATGCAGTTGATGGCGCCCGAGTTAAGCAGCGTATCCTTGGCGTCCCAGTCGATGGCCTCGTATTTGACCTCCCAGCCCTGCTTATCGGCAACAGCCTTGGCCAGATCGAGATCAAAGCCGGTGTACTCGCCATCGTCGCCCACAAAGCCGTACGGAGGATAGGACTTATCAAAGCCCACCACGAGCTTCTTGGACTCCGCAGCGCCCTTCACATCCTTGGCTGCGGCAGAACCGGCAGCAGAGCCCTTGCCGGCACCACCGCCGCAACCGACAAGACCAAGGCCCAGCACCGTGGCGAGCGAGCCGGCTAGACCAACAAACTGACGACGAGACATATCGGTGTTCATGGTATTCCCCCTTGATGGCACTTTAGTTAAGTAAAGTGAGTCGTGTAACGTCCAGAATCATACACTCTACCTTGATAAAGTACAAGGGAGAGGTTGCCCGGCGTGGGCGGGGAGCGGCGCGTAATTAAGTTTCCTGCTCTACAGTCCTGCGCAAGACGGAAAGCACATTAAGTGCTTTCCTTTGCGTGCGGAACTCGCGATAAACTTAATTACGCGCCGCTCCCCGCCCACGCCGGGCAAACATCGTTGGACTTATCGCTGACATGAAATGGGCGCTTGCATATCGTCTGCTAACTTGGCACGGTACAATGCTTTCAGATTTCAATTTGTAAATTAGTGGGGTTAATTCATGGCAGAATCTCGTGCGGAGCGTAAGGCTCGTCGTGCTTTGATCGAGGCGGCTGAGGGGTCAGAGGAGAAAAAATCTTCTAAGAAATCCAAGTCGTCTCAGGACGCGAAGGGTAAGTCGGCCAAGGGCAAGGCTAAGGCCAAGCGTTCTGACTCTCGTCGAGGCGGGGATAAAGCGCCTCAGACTCGTTCCAAGCGCTCGCATAAAGATCGGGTTTCGTCTGCGCGTAAGGCCGTGGACCCCAAGTCTCCCTGTTCGATCATGAAATCTTGCGGTGGGTGCACGGCGCTCAATCGTCCTTATAAAAAGCAGTTGGCAGCTAAGCAGGCTGCTATGGAGGAGCTTTTTGCTTCGCTTTGTGAGCGTGAGGGCATTGCTGTAGATCCTATTCGTGGCATGGGTGTCACCCTGGGCGACCCGGGCAAATATCCTGCGCCGCGCGGTTTTCGCCATAAGGCCGCCACTCCCTTTGCTCCCGGTAAGGAGGGCGCTGTCCGTTGCGGTTTCTTTGAGCGCGGCACGCACAAGATCGTTGCCGTACCCGAATGCCCCGTCGAGGCACCGGGCGCCCGTCAGATTCTCAACGGCATCGCACGCGAAGCTGAGCGGCTGCATATTCCCGCCTTTAATGAGGACAAGCATCTTGGTTTGCTTCGCTATGCCGTCGTCCGCTGCGGTTGGCGTACCGACCAGGTCATGGTCACGCTCGTGACCGCTCAGCGCGACTTGCCGCATGCGCAGGAGTTCTTTGAGGCTGTCGCCGCACTCGATCCGCGCATCGTCACCGTCGCCCAAAACATCAACGGACGCCCCGGCAACGCCATCCTCGGCGAGGAAACCCGCATCGTGTATGGCGCCGAATGCATGCGCGACCAGCTGCTCGGCTGCGAATTCGACATCTCCCCCACCGCGTTTTATCAGACCAACCCGCAACAGACCGAGCTGCTCTATCAGCTCGCTATCGACGGCATGGATTTGCACCAGGGCGATGTGCTCATGGATGCCTACTGCGGCAGCGGTACCATCGGTCTTTGCGCAGCTAAAGATGCCCAGAACAAGGGTATCGGCATTATGCTGCTCGGCGTTGAGCGCAACCCGGCGGGCATTGCCGACGCACGTCGCAATGCCGAGCTCAACGGCCTCACCCGCAGCGCTTGGTTTATGGCCGACGACGCCACCGACTACATCCTGGATGCCGCCGACAACAACGAACGCGTCGACGTTCTTTCCATCGACCCGCCGCGCGCCGGCTCCACGCCCGAGTTCCTCGAAGCTGCCTGCGCACTTAAGCCGCGCCGCATCACCTATATCAGCTGCAACCCCGTGACCCAAGAGCGCGACCTGCACCAGCTCCTCGACGGAGGCTATCGCCTGCTCAAGATCACGCCAGTCGACATGTTCCCTCACACCGACCACACCGAAACCGTAGCGGTCCTCGAACGCTGCTAACCAACCTCAGTAGATTTTTGGGACAAGAAAGGGGGCGACCCGCCTGGGCCGCCCCCTTCGCTTGGTTTATAAACTCCGCTACATCCCATTGCGCAGATCGCACACGCCGGCTGCCGCCATCTCGCACAGCAGCGTCTCGCGGTCGCGCGTCACGATCAAATCCAGTGGGAAGTGAATCTCGTCGAGCATCTTGCGCGCGTGATCGAGCTTGCCAATGGCCATGCCAATGTGGGCATCGGTCGACACGCCAATGCCCACGCCCAGCTCGGCGCAGCGCTCGGCAATCTTGCGGCATACGGCCCAATGCTCAGTGTCGACACCGTGTTCAAGACTATGGTTGTTGATCTCGATAATCTTGTGCTTGGCCTTAGCTGCCAACAGCACCTCGTCGATATCGAACGGCACGCCCGAACGCCCCGTGTGACCCAGCATGAACACCTTGGGGTGCTCCAGGGCATTGATATACATCTCGGTCGTCTGGGCCAGCGTCGCGCCCTCAGCAATCTGCGGATTATGCACGCTCGCAACCAAATAATCCAAATTACGCGTAACCAAATCGAACAGCGAATGCTGACGGCTGTACGAATCGCCGGCAATATCGAGCGTGACAGGAGTGTCCTCGCCAAACAGGCTTCCGTCCAGCGAAACGATATCGGCCTCGGCACCACGCAGCACCAGCACGCCGCTCCAAATGCGCGGCCAGATATCCTGGTTGATAAAGAACTGGTAACTGCGCAGGTCATTGGGGCAAGCCGTAACCATAGAGCTCAAATGGTCGGCAGATCCGAGCACCTGCAGACCACGCTCTGCCGCCCAGTACACATTCTCCTCAATGGTCGAATATGCATGCGCAGAGAACATCGTATGGGTATGAATGTCACAAGAAAGCAGGTAGGGCATCAGGTCTCCTTATCTGGCACGGCCGTCGCTTATATTCATTGTACACATAGCCTTCGATAGTCGTAAAACCACTCCATCCCAAAGACACAACGTCCATGACAACGGGGTCCGGCTTAACACCAAACCCCGTTTCACGTAAAACATTGTAGGCAGAGCGCTTTACTTTTAACGATACTCGTCCGCCAACTGTTTCCAAGCGGGTAGCGAATTGACAATCGTTTCGTAGCTCACGCAATAGCCCAGGCGGAACCAACCCGGCATACCAAAGCTGTCCGAGGGAACCGCAAGCAACTCATACTTCTTTGCGCGCTCGCAAAACGCATTCGCATCGGGCTCCAATGCTTTCACCCATAGGTAGAACGCGCCATCCGGCTCAACATAGGTGTAGCCATACTCCGCTAGTGCGTCGGTAAGCGCGGTGCGGTTGCGTGCATAGGCCTCAACGTCACTCGGCTCATCGATGCAGTCGATAATTACGCGCTGAAAGAGCGCCGGCGCGCACACGAAGCCCAGCGTACGGGCGGCACCGGCAACGGCCGGCATCAGACGGGCAGCCTGCGGATTGGTGTTGGGAACCAAGATCCACCCCACGCGCTCACCCGGCAGCGACAGCGACTTGGAATACGAGTAGCACACGATGGTGTGCTCGTAGATCGAGGGCACCCAAGGCACCTCGGCACCGTACACGATCTCGCGGTACGGCTCATCCGAGATGAGCATAATCGGATTCTCGGGATCGCGCTGAGCGTTGGCCTCGCGCAGAACATTGGCCAGTCGCGTCAGCGTGTCGCGCGTATATACGGCACCGGTCGGGTTGTTGGGCGAGTCGATAATGACGGCCGCCGTCTTGTCGGTGATCGCCTTGAATACGTTATCCTCGCTCAGCTGGAATGTGTCCTCGTTGGCAAGCGCCTCGACACACGTGCAGCCGGCCTTCTCAATCCAAACGCGATACTCCGGAAAGTACGGGGCGATAACAATAACCTCGTCGCCCGGATTCGTAACGGCGTTGAGCGCGCAGGTGAGCGAAGCCGCGGCACCCACCGTCATAAAGACGTCTTTGCCCTCATAGCTCGTGCCAAAGCGGCGGTTGAGCGATTCGGCCACAGCGGCACGACATTGCGGCAGGCCCGGTGCGGGCGTGTAGCCGTGCAGCTGGTCGCTCGGCAGCTCCAGGGCCTTCTTAATGGACTCCGCCACAGCAGCGGGTGCCGGAACGCTCGGATTGCCCAGCGAAAAATCGAATACGTTTTCCGCACCGATCTGCGCCTTGCGCTCAAGGCCATAGCTAAAAATCTCACGGATGATGGAGCTTTCCGCACCGCGAGCATACATAGTTTCGTTGATCATCTGTTCCCCTTTCGCATAGGCGCTATTGTACGCTTTAGCCGAGCAAAGTGCCGCAGCAATGTTGATTGGGGACAGACTTAAATGCGTGAAAACGCTCATTTAAGTCTGTCCCCAATCAACAGACGGCCCCATATCGCTCAAAAGAAAAAGCCTCCGCAGGTTTCCCCGCGGAGGCTTTCGCCACAAAGACTATTTGTCGGCGTCGGTGTCGGCATCGACGACGGCATGGTCATCGTCAGCATCATCGGATGCGGCTTCGGCATCCTCCTGCATGGCCGCCTGCGCAAAGGCCGCGGCATCAGCCGCCAGCTCCTCCTCGCTCATTCGAGGCACGCGCTTCTTGGTCGGCATGCCGGCCGCCTTGGCATTGCGCTCCTCCTTGGCCGCCAGGATATCGCCCTCGCGCTCAAGGTAGGCATTCCACTCGTTGTCGAGCAGGGCGTTCACGGCGTCGCCCTCGACGGTCTCGCGCTCAAGCAGCACCTTCGCCATCAGATCGAGCTGATCGCGACGGGCGTCCAGAATCTCGACCGCACGACGATGGGCCTCACGCATAATGCGCTGGACCTCGATATCGATGCGGCGCGCCGTCTCCTCGGAGTAATCCTGGTGATCGGCGTAATCGCGACCAAGGAACACCTGATGTTGCGCCTCGCCAAACACTTGCGTGCCCAGCTCCTCGCTCATGCCCAGGCGCGTGACCATCTCGCGCGCCATCTTGGTTGCGCGCTCCAGATCGTTGCTCGCGCCCGACGTGATGTCATCGCACATGAGCTCCTCGGCAACGCGACCGCCCAAGAACACGGCGAGCTCGTCGAGCATCTCGTTCTTGGTCTTGAGGAAGTGGTCCTCCTGCGGAAGCTGCAGCGTGTAGCCCAGCGCCTGGCCGCGGCTGACGATCGAGATCTTGTGGACCGGATCGGAGTGTTCCAGGATGTGACCCACCAGGGCGTGACCGCTCTCGTGGTAGGCAATCGTGGTGCGCTCGGCCTCGGTCATCACGCGACCCTTGCGCTGCGGTCCGGCAATCACGCGCTCCATCGATTCCTCGACCTCGTCCATCGAGATCACGGAACGATGGCGGCGGGCAGCCAACAGCGCAGACTCGTTGAGCAGATTTGCCAGATCGGCACCAGTGAAGCCAACGGTCATCTGGGCGAGCTTCTCAAACTTAACGTCCTCGTCCATCGGCTTGTTCTCGGCATGCATGCGCAAGATCTGCTCGCGGCCCTTCACATCCGGACGGTCGACCGTAACCTGACGGTCAAAACGACCGGGACGCAGCAGCGCCGGATCCAGAATGTCGGGGCGGTTGGTGGCGGCGATCAGGATGACCGACTCGCTTTCCTCAAAGCCGTCCATCTCGACCAGCAGCTGGTTGAGCGTCTGCTCGCGCTCGTCGTGACCGCCGCCCAAGCCAGCTCCGCGCTGACGTCCCACGGCATCGATCTCATCGATGAAGATGATCGACGGGGCCTGGGACTTGGCCTCCTTAAAGAGGTCACGCACACGGCTGGCGCCGACACCTACGAACATCTCGACAAAGTCGGAACCCGAGATGCTAAAGAACGGCACGCCCGCCTCGCCGGCAACGGCCTTGGCCAGCAGCGTTTTACCGGTGCCCGGAGGGCCAACCAGCAACACGCCACGCGGGATCTTGGCGCCCAGCTTGCGATAGCGATCCGGATCGCTCAAAAAGTCACGGATCTCCTCGAGCTCCTCGACTGCCTCGTCCACTCCGGCAACGTCTTCAAACTTGACCTTGGGGCGTGTGGCCTCGTTGGTCTTGGCGTTGGTCTTGCCAAACTGCATGTTCCTGTTGTTGGCGCCCATCATCTGGCGCATAAAGTAGAACATGATGGCGATAAGGGCGATCGTCGGAAGCACACTCATCGCCAAGTCGCCCCAAAAATCGGGATCGTTGGTGTTGACGATGTACTTGGTATCGGGGTGCTCCGCCATGAGCTCGGCAAGCGAATCGGAGCCGACATAGGTCGAAGAGAAGCTCTTGAGCTCGCTCGTATCGCCCTTGTCCTTTTTTGTCTTCCAGTAATGACCCGTCACGCTTCCGTCTTGAACCGTATAGGTCAGATCTTCGACGCAATCCTGCTTGATGGCGCTGACCATCTCGCTCGTCGCGAGCTTAACGGTATTGCTGGAGCTGGCAAAGCCGGAACCCATATTAAAGAAGGCATAGCCCAGAAGCGCGCAAGCCAAAAGAAAATACAGCCAGCCCGTACGCGTGGGCTTCTTGCCTCCGGGCATCCCCGGGATCTTAGGCTCCCGGGGAGTCTGGGAATTGTTATCGTTATGGTCGTCGGGCATCTTACGAATAAACCTCCGGTTTCAAAATGCCCAGATACGGAAGGTTACGATAGCGCTCGGCATAGTCGAGGCCGTAGCCCACCACAAAGGCATCGGGGCAATGGGTTCCAACATACTTGGGCGTGATGGCCGAGGTGCGGTCCTCAACGTCCTTCCACAGGAAGGCAGCGACCTCCAGCGAAGCGGGCTTGCGGCTCTCGAGGTTCTTCATCAGGTACTTGAGGGTCAGGCCCGAGTCCAGAATGTCCTCGACGATCAGCACGTCGCGACCACGGATGTCGATATCCAGATCCTTAATGATACGCACGATGCCCGAAGACTTCACACCGTCGCCATAGCTCGAAACAGCCATGAAATCGATGTTGGTCGGTAGCTCAATCTTGCGCATCAGGTCGCCCATAAAGACAACGGCACCGCGCAGAACCGCGATCAGCACCAGATCCTTACCCGCGTAGTCGCGAGTGATCTCCTCGCCCAGGCGAGAAACGATGCCGTCGATATCCTCCTGCGTAAACAGAACCTTCTCGATATCCGGATGTTGAGAAGCCATGACAACCCTTTCTTGTGCTTAATCGCCCACACACCGCCGTATGGACGCGAACTACACATTCTAGCAGCGCACGGGGTATATTTTCCAGCCCGCGCACCATCAGCGCGGGAATACCGTCAACGCCGCACAGAATAGCTGGCGTAGGACGCTATTCCGCATCGACCACACGAAGCAGATATGCCACGCGCGTTGCGGCCGTGCACTTAAAACGCTCGTCCGCGCGAACTCCGGCGACCCACACCACGGCACCTCCCGGCGCCGTCCTCACCATGGGCACGCCGGCGCGCTCGGAAACGGGAATGCGAGCCTCGCCTAGCAAGTCGGATACTTTCTTGCTTCGGCCACTCATCCCTAACGGGCACATCACGTCTCCCGGTGCGGGACCGTCCACCCACAGGCGCGCCAATCGCGCCTCGACAGGGATCTTGCCACGCGAGCCCGCCAGGATCCGCTCACTATCGCTGTCGGCAAAACCCAGGGCAGCCGCGTCTACCAAAGCTGTCACTTCCCCGGCAGCTGCAAGCTCACGGGCGCGACGCACGATATCGCATCCCGGCTCAACGGCCATCGGTTCTGTGACCAGCATACGTCCCCCGCCCAACGGCAAACGACCGGGTACGGTAACCCAGTCCGCGACCAGGCCCTCGCGAGCCGCCGGCGCCTTAAACGCCAGCATGCCAAACTCAATGCGTGCGTCAATCCCCGCCGGAAGCGCGACCGAGCCGGCGCCCTCGGCAACGCAGGAAAGGACTCGCTCCACATGTCGCATCTCTGGACGAGCGTCCGGATCGATGCGCTTAATCGCCAGTCGCACGATGCGCCGCGCGATTACCACCTCGGCCGCAGCAAGGCGTCTGGCATCGAGCACTAGCGCGCCCGCCGCCTCCTTGCGCAGGCAGCTTCGAAACGCCTGCGCCGACAGCTGGGATAGAAACGCGTCTTCGTCACCCAAGATCTCACAGGCGGCGCCAATCGTCTTGCACACGCTCGCATTACGCTGTGCCACCACTGGCATTACCCGATGGCGCACGTAGTTTCGCAGATACGAGATATCCTCATTGCTCTCGTCTTCACGCCACGGCTGACCATGTACCTGTAGATAGCCCACAAGCTCGCCATGAGTTAGGTCGAGCAAGGGACGCACCACGATATTCCTCCGGCGAGGAATGCTCGATAGACCAGCGGGCCCCGAACCCTTAATCGCGTTCATCAAAAACGTTTCCGCGCGATCCGAAGACGTGTGCGCGGTGCAGATACGAGCCGCCGTTCGCGGCGCCCCCGTCTGGGCGCAGAGTTCGCGAACATACCTCCGCGCCGCGGCATAGCGCACCTCGCGGGCCGCGGCCTCAATATTGCCCGACTCCCCATCAAAATAAGCGTGCTCCACACACAGCGGTAAACCATATTGCGCGCAGAGCTCACGCACAAAGGCCTCGTCGCCATCGGACGCCTTGCCGCGCAGATGATGGTTTACATGCAGCACATGCAGGCGCTCGCGAGCAATGGGGGCAACACCGCGTCCGTCTTGGATATCCAGCTTTGATGTGCACGCCATAAGAAGCAGTGCCGTCGAGTCCGCGCCGCCTGATACCATGAGCACGACAGGAGCTGCCTGCTGCCTCGTCCGGGTCTCATCGACTGCCCCAGGCACGGCATGGTGTCCGTAATGCTGTGATACCGTTGGCATTCGCTTCCTCCTTTATTCGTCCGCACCCATTGTATCCTTTGGAATCTTATGTCTTGCCTGCACCTTCATATCCTCGGCAGTGGCTCTAAAGGCAACTGCGCACTCATCGAGGGCCCGCAGGGGCTCATTATGGTCGATGACGGACTGTCTCCCCGCGAGACATTAAAGCGCATGGCAGAACTGAGGCTCTCGGCAGACAACGTCTCGGCTCTTCTCATTACTCATGAGCATAGCGATCACATCAAGGGCCTCGATGTCTGGTGCAAGCACTGGCACGGCCCCCTCTTTGCCAGCAGGGGCACTCTTTCGAGCAAAGAAAATCTTTCGCATCTGCCTGTCGAGGAATTCGATCCCGGTGACACCCTATCCATTGCCGGCATCCACGTGCAAACCTACTCAACGTCACACGATGTCATCAATCCAGTCGGCTATCGATTCGACACCCTCGATGATTCCATCGGCTTTGCCACCGACACCGGAGAGCTATCGAGCCAAGCCATGAACACCCTCAAAGATTGTCGAGTCCTCGCACTCGAAAGCAACCACGATGTGACCATGCTGCGCGAGGGAGAATATCCCCGCTTTCTTCAGGAGCGCATCCTGTCTGAAAGGGGACACCTCTCCAATGGCCAAGCCGCCGAAGCCGCGCGCGAACTTGTTACCGATCGCACCGAACAGCTCATTGCCATGCATATCAGCCAAGATAACAATCGTCCGAGCCTTACCGTCAAAAGCTATGCCAAAGCTCTGGCCGCAACCCTGGATGACGAGGTCGGCAGCTCCGCAACCCTTCTCCAAGGATCGCGAAAACTCTCGATACGCCCTGCGAGTCAGTATCAACCGGCAACCATTCAATAGACTGTCCTAAACAACAAAAGGGGCCGGGAATCGCTTCCCAGCCCCTTTTGTTGTCTTTTAATAGCGAAGAACACCAACGAAGTTATTCGATGGAGATCTTCGTAACGTTCTTCTTCTCGACGATCTTGGGAACCGTAACGGTCAGGATGCCGTCAGCGTACTTAGCCGAGAGGCCCTCGCTCGAAGCGTCCTTAAGATACACGCCACGCGTCGCGCTGTACGAGCTGAACTCCTTCTGCAGGAAGTTCTTGCCCTCGTTCTCCTCGTCTTCCTCGACATTCACGCTAATGGACAGACGGCCCTCGTTAAGCTCGACATCGATATCGTCCTTGGCGACGCCGGTCAGATAAGCCTTGACCTCATAGCCATCGCCCTTATCCTCAACGTCAACGGGGAACGCCTTAGAGGCAATCGAGCTGTTCGCTAGGTCGCTCATATCATCAAACAGATCGAACAGCGAGCTTGCAGAGGGACGAACGCCAAAAACCGAACGATAAGGAACCATGCTTGCCATGTTTACCACTCCTTTATAGGACTGCCGAGTCATCTTCCAGGTGACTGGGACTTCTTTTGACGCTCTTATATATGCCCACCCAGTGCTCATATATACATCGACTATAAAGTTTTTTGAGTCCAGTACTATAAGCATATCTAAGTGCGTATGACTTAGGTTTTAGGAAGGTTAAGGTTCTTTGAACCAGAGCTTAAATACCGAGTATGTCCCCAGCTACAAATAACAAGGGGCTTACAATGAGCGCGTACACGTTGTTGGTAACGAGCTAAAGGGCATCATGGACGACCAAAACCAGAACAAAATGTTTATGCCGACGCAGGGGGAAGATACTTCCACGCAGCCGCCACGGTTCCATCGTCCCCACATCTCGCAAGAGCCCATTAATGATCCGGAGCCCGAGTATGTGACGAGAAATCGATATCAAACACTCGAGGATGCCCAAACGGGGCGTAAACATATGGGCGTCGCCTCGGGAGACCCTGTATATCTGAAAGACGCACCATTATCTAAAAACAGCGCAGCTAGTGATGAGCCGATGAAAGCATCCGCCACTCATCAACAAAGAGGTCCTCGACCAAAGCAAACCTTGACGCATTCGGCTCGCTATCTCGAAACGCCAAAACAGGGAAAAACAATCTTCGTTTCATCAAGTAAACGACGCAAGCAGCATCGACTGACAATCCTGCTTTTGATCATTGTGGCCATAGCAGTTGCCCTTGTTATTCGATTTATCTTCTTAAAATAAAGGCTC
Source organism: Collinsella aerofaciens (assembly GCF_015558785.1). Classification (GTDB taxonomy): domain Bacteria; phylum Actinomycetota; class Coriobacteriia; order Coriobacteriales; family Coriobacteriaceae; genus Collinsella; species Collinsella aerofaciens_P. The sequence continues at coordinate 142 of NZ_JADMOP010000018.1, read as the reverse complement.
AATACCAAAAACGATAAGATCGTCTGGTGTAATAGAGTCATTTACGCCCCATAAACGCAAAAAAAGGGGGAGGCCGCGAGGCCTCCCCCTTCTCAGTTCAAGCGTACGGCTCGGTGCCGTCCACCGGTCAGCGGCGCCCTGG
>NZ_JADMOP010000017.1:35392-53058 GCF_015558785.1 Collinsella aerofaciens | reverse complement strand
GGCTACATGTCTCCGGTCGAGTTCAGGGAGGCGGGGCTGTCCCTCCCGGAATCGTCCAAATAGGTGTTGCCAATCCAGACCTCGACCTCGGCGACGGGGAGATGGCCGCCGTGGCAGCCACCTTCTCCTACCTTGCGGAGAAGAGGAGGCTCGCCTCCATCGAGACGCTGCTGAGGCTGAGCAGGCTGCCCAGGCGCGAGCCCAAGACCTTCGAGGGCTTCGACTTCTCCAGGATCCAGGGCCGGGACGCGGCCGCGCTGGGCAAGCTCCCGTCGCTGGCCGACCTCTACGCGCACCGCAACGTCGCCTTCGTCGGGCCCGGCGGCATAGGGAAGACGCACCTCGCGCAGGCCTACGGGCGCGAGTGCTGCATGCGGGGGCTCAAGACCTACTACATAAAGGCGACCGAGCTCAGGGACAGGTTCCAGAAGGCCGTCCAGCGGGGAAACACCTCGCGGGTCGTCTCCTCGCTCGTCAAGCCGTCGTGCCTCATCGTTGACGAGGTGGGGAGATGCGTCTACGACAGGCCGTGCACCGACCTGTTCTTCGATGTCGTCGACAGGCGCTACGAGAAGGAGGGGCCGAACGCGATGGTCCTCACGAGCAACATCGCCCCGAGCGGGTGGGATGAGTTCTTCACGGGCGACGACACGCTCCTCTGCGCCCTCGACAGGCTGTTCGACAAGGCGTCGGTGTTCGTGATGCGGGGCCCGAGCTACCGCGGCAGGGAGCTTGACACCTACTCGGTGGAGGCCGTCCCCCAGGCGGTGAAGGTGAGGGGGATCCAGCCCGAGGGGATGTAGGAATGCGATAGGAAAGTCATAGATGCGGGCGTGTTGGCTAAAATGGGTCGGCCGGGATTGGTCAATCTCGGCCGACTATATTTGGCTAAATTATTCCGGCGCTAACACTTAAAAATTAAACGGGTTAAAGGACTAGCAAAAACCGATATATCATCTGCATTATGTATTACAAAATGATGCGCAAATACACACCACATTGAGATTAACCAAAAAAGCTCGACAATAGAATTACGTTCTTTTGCCATGGAGTTCTCCGGCTGGCTTAAGTTGACTCTATGCATCGATACAAGCCAATTGGCGTACAGTAGTGGTGAATTATAACGGCTGAGACGATTTAACAATCGGACCAAGGACCTCGTCACCGCTGTCCATCCAGATGACGATTTACAGCGAAACACCCTAGTCAAATTATGCTTCGGAAAGAATATTGCTCAGGCAGTTCGATAATGAAAGGACTTTTGACTCAAGAGCGAGCCCCCACCACCGGGACCACTCGAGCATAACGGTCCCTGGGCTCCGGCACTAGATTGACAACCACCCTGGGAGACTTAATGAGGAATAGCCGAAGGAACTGAATCAAACCATCGTATTGAGCTCATTCATGATTAGACCATTTCTCAAGTTCCTTTTCGAGTAGGGCAATCCTATGAGTAAGGTTTTTAATCGCCAAAACATGACGACTCACGGCAACGCTAAGAGACAGAGAGATTGCAAGCAACAGCACGATTGCACCCAAAAAAAGGAAATTGGCTGGGTTGACAAACCCAATAGCTGTTGAGCAACTATAAATAATTTGAGGACATATATCACAAATCAAGGCCGCCATACACATCAAAATCCACAACAGAGAGTACTTAAGAAGCATCTTTCCGTTGGACACGAGCCGCAAAACATAGACGAGAAAGCCGCCGAAAAAGAGGGCCGCACCAATCCTCAAAATTAGATTCATTATTTATCTCCCCTATGAACCCAGCACACAAGAACAATGGCTAACGTGACCTTGATCATGTAGTAGACGGAAGAGAAGCCCCCGATGGACGAACGTCCGCCTTGGCGTTCATTCATCTTTACAGGCGCCTCCATAACGGGAAGACCAAGCTTCATAGCCAAAGCAATCGACTCTGGCTCCGGGTAGTCATCAGGATAACTCTTGCAGAACAGGTCGATAGCATCTTTATTGCATGCCCTAAAACCAGAAGTGGGATCGGTGACCACCTTACCCGTAAGCAGCTCGAGCAAAAATGAAAGCCACCTGATTCCAACGCGACGCATAAAAGTTGACTGAAAACCATCAGTCTCAACCAGAAATCGAGAGCCTATCGCCAGGCTCGCCCCACCCTCAATCAGCTTTACAAGCTCAGGAACATAAGAAGGATCATGCTGGCCATCGCCGTCAACCTGAATGTCAATATCATAGCCAAATCTCTGAGCATACTTATGGCCCGCTTGGACCGCTCCACCGATACCAAGGTTCTGTGGCAGGTCCAATATGTTGACACCATGCTCTCGACAAAGCTCAAGCGTTCCATCTTGTGACCCGTCGTTGATTACAACATAGTCATATCCCGCAGCTTTTATAGACGCAACGGTATCGAGAATGCACTCCTGTTCGTTATAGGCAGGGATTATTACGAGAACACGCGGATATCCTTTTGAACATGTTGTTGCAGCAAGAGACAATCGAGATTCATCCATTCCAAAAAAGTTGGCTCTTAGCGACGCTTGAAGAAATTGCGACTCTTACAGCCCAACGCACAGTTTAACTCAAACTTAAGTTTACAGTATCCTGACTAGCCATCGCGAAGTTACATCTCAAGCTTAGATATTTAGCTTGCTTAACTGGGGCCCACACGGAGTCCCCACCCATCATAGCAGGGTAAGGGCCCCGTGCACCTCTGTCTCAAATTCGGAACGCATGTCCTGAGTCCTCAACGCCGTCCCATTCGAACCAATCTAATCCAACTATTATCCCCTCTTACTATAGCCATGACTTATAGCGCTAGTTTAGAAAAATCGGATATACAAAAGCTCGAAAAACACAAAATACAGCAGCCCAAATGGAATCCCGAGCATAAAGGCTGTACATTTAGTCTTCTCTTCCTCGTCGCAGTAAATAGGAAACCTGAGCAAAAGACAGGCGAAAGGTATTAACAAAGGTATGAGGTATCGCGCCTGAACACCCGCAACTGTCTGGCTTCCAACTCCTGTAAAGGCGATGTATAGAGCCAAAGCAACTAAATAGCAAGTAGCAAGAACCAGGAATAGAGTCCAAACAATCCCGAAACGGCTAAACTTAAATTTAGTAACTTTTTCATTATCAATAATGCATATAGCCTCAAACAACACGATGGGAAGATATGAAAGCCATGGGAACAGATTGGACACGTCCCCAAGATAAGCCATATTCGTTGATATTGAATTGAGAAACGCCGGGGTCAGCATCGATCCAAAAACGAAATTCGAGATTACAACTATAGTTCCAACTGGATTTGCAAGCACTCCCGTCGTTTGACCAGCCGTAGAGACTTCGGAGCCACCACGTGCATCAGAAATGTTATTTACGACAGAAGAGAAATATGGCGTCAAGAAAGATAAAATCATTATGGCGCAAACGAATAGTGCAGCTCCAATCAAGATACGTCTTTGCTTGCTCGAAGTATATTTATCTGCAGGAATTAAAAGCGCAAGTCCGAATAAGGGAAAATAAATCGCTTTAGCTGCAAATCCGATTGCAAAAGATAATAGAAATCCGAAGAATGTTTTTGCAGAAATATCCTCTTCAGAAACAAGCATCTTCAACAAAAGAGCTGTTCCTAGCAAACTGAACGATATCACACAGGGATCATACGAGTAACTGGCTGCCATTAACACGGCAGACGGGAACAACGCAATACAAGTGAAAAGACATTTTCTGCAAGGGGCTATACGAATTGCGATTCCGCAGATAACTGCATACGCAAGTAAATTAAATAGTTTTCCCAATGCAAATTTGATAGAAAATGGGAGATGAAGCAAGCGACCCAAACAAAGGCCGATAGATGAAGGAATATAGGCAATTTTAGAAAGAGCCACACTATCAAAACAATTAACACGTTCGATACCTTCAGCTATATTATTTTTATCGGCCTCTCTGACTAATTGCTCAACAGAGCCACGGTTAAACTCTCTTGTTTCATCTATTGGGTACTTACCCAAAGATGCATCCAAACTAAAGCCGTCCCCCCTATAAAACTGTTCGACTATCATTCGGTCAGAATTTGTTATTTCAGCATTTGTGAGGTAGGAAACACTATTTGCATTTCCATAGTGGACCTCATCATCCCATGTCAGAAAATTTGTAACGGGGAAGCAAATAATTACGGATAGACCGACCGAGACAATGCATGCGAAAGCGAACAGTTCGGGCTTCAGATAAGAAGTGCCCCCATTAATAGCAATCAACCCGATCAAAACAGTAATGGGCAAAGCAGACGCGAACAACACCGTCTTTGACTTATCGAGCGGAATGCCAATAAAAGCGATTAAAACAGCAAAGCCAACAGAAACCGTCAAAAAAAAGAAACACTTCTTAGTATCAGTTTTCTTAACCGAGGCTACAAAGCTCTTCACCAGGCCATAGCAAAGCTCAATGCCTTGAAACGCTAAAACTAAATGAAAGCATATAACAAGACTTGCGATATTCCATGCGTCAAGATCGAAGGGGCCAAACGTCTTCGCACCAGTCAATATGATTAAAACTAGCAGAAAGCTGCTGAGAATGCTGGACGCGACGAGGACGGTTATCTGACGAATAGCGTCACCACCCGACTGTGATTTCGGTTGCAAATATAAGCACGCAACAGCAACGACATCGCAAAAGAGTTCAAGAATGAATAGATTTAAATTCTTATAGTGCAATGATGTCGCAACAGCTAATAAAAGAAGTCCCAGCCCAAAGATGGCAAGCGCGTACTCGCTTTTCTTAATTGCAGGATTATTCAAAACGTGCATCTCCAACTAAAGACAAAATCGAATAGGGTAAGTCGACAATAACAAATTCGTATCTCAAATCCAACTTCACTCAAAAGCTAAGCAAAAGCCAGCCAAGTATCACTTAGCAAATACAAAACGCCTTCTCGACATCCATAGCAGTGGCATCCCAGTTATATCGATTTTCAACAAGCGCCCTAGAGTTTCGAGACTGAAGAGAAAGCAGCTTTCGATCATCAAAAAGCCTGCATAATGCCGAAACCACCTCATCAGATGCCATGGACCGAATTATTGTGCCGTAGCTATCATCTAAGATAAGCTCGCGTGCCCCGCCCACGTCTGTTACCACTGCAGGCGTTCCGCAGGCTGAAGCTTCAAGAAGTACCGTTGAAAAGCCTTCGGAACGAGTTGGAAGACAAAGCACATCTGCTTGCTGAAGTAAGGAGGAAATATCCTCTGTGTTACATCTCCCAAGCCAAAACAAGTTAGACGAACAAGCTTCCTTGACCTCATTAGCCAGCGGACCATCCCCTGCAAGAACAAAACAAATATCACGCTTGGTAATATCTTTTGTGCGAGCCGCCTCAATAATTGAATAAATTCCCTTTTCAGGAATAAGCCGCCCGACAAAAGCTACAACCAAAGATGACTGAGGGATACCTAATTCAGATCGGAAATCTCTCCCCGAAGAAATACTCCTATAGAATGAGGCATTGATTGAGTTTGAAATTACGCCTTTTGCAGTGATATTAAAGTGCTGAAGCCATTCAACACTTTTAGAAGAAATCCCATAGAAATCAGGTTCAAACGACTTTACGCGATCAGTAATCCAATCTTCATATCGGCGAACAAAATAATCAAGAAATGGCTGATTGAAAGAGAGATACGCTGAGCCGTGGTCGAGAACAACAGCCTTAGCGCTATGATCCGCAGCAAACTTCAGCCCTTCGAGCGAGAGAGGGAAAAGTCTCGTGTTTATCAGAACACCATTCCACTCATAATCATCAAGGGTTTGCAGGAGTCGGTAATAATCACTGGTTTTTTTGGGAAGAGGAAGTCTTCCATCAAGTAACGGAATGCAAGGAAGACGAATTACCTCCAGGCCGTTTTCGACTGAATGACCGACTCCCACGCGCATCGAATCATTAGTAACGATAACCACCCTATCGCCGCGTGCAGTCAAGGCGTGAGCGAGACCATCGACAAAATTACCAATTCCACTAAGTTGCGGGTGATAATGGTGAGTGAAAATACAAATAGAGGAGCTCATCACATAACCTCATCTGATATAGATGTCATATCCTTAATTCTGTGCCGTCCAGACTTCCCCATCTCCAAAGTCGAGCAAGAGCGGAAGATGGGTATGTCGATTATCCGGTGACGGTATTTTTTTCCAATCGCCATACATCGTTGTAAGATATTTATCCGTCATACGAGGAACAGGGAATTCACTGCCTTCGAAAACCGCACTGCTCAGAGGGAAAATCTCTGAAATAGGCACTGGCGCCATATTCGGCCAGCTTAACGTCAGACAGTAATCAGAGACCTCACCCGTATTTGAGTCGGCAATACAGGAATCGAACAAATCCTGGTAAGAGCATGCGCCTCGAGAAACCAGTTGTTCCACCACGTGCATAGCAGAACAACCAATTTGCTCGAGTTGACCAAGGAACCCTTTATGAGGGACAACAATGGAAGAAGAATGATATAAATAGGCTCTTTTCTGTGCAATTGATGCAGTTCGGACTTGCTTTGCACGAAGGCGTTTATCTGTATAGAGCTGGTCATATGGAAAGATGTCGACAAAAATGCCCATCGAACTGGAAGCCTCTCGAGCCTCTTGATTCTCGAAGCGAGTTCCATCGCGATACACCTTAGCAAACATCGCAGCATAGCCAGTAGTATTCCGCGATGTATGGAGCGAATATCCTTCCGGTAACCCACCCTCGGCTAAAGAGCAAAAGCGGTCATAATCTGAACGCATCATTCCGATATCTATATCATCATCCCAAGGGATAAACCCCCTATGACGCATTGCTCCTAAACATGTTCCACCGTCAAGCCACCACCTGATGCCGTGCTTAGAGCAGAATGCGGCGACAACCTGAAGGATATCCAATTCAGTGTTTTGAAGCTTTAATAGCGCGTGAGCTTTAGACATCATCGGCCTATCTCTTTTCCCCGAACCATTGTTGCGTCTGTTTCCCCAAAACAGAAGACTGATAAATAAGGCAAATGGCATTGGACATAAGCGCCGATACAGTAGGGCCATTTAAGCCAAACAGCATTTGCGCAGGAGCCATAACAGCGACAGCACTAATTAAGGACAGCATGCTGCCAACAAATACCCCTCGGTAATTATCAAGAGAAACCAACAAATCGTTGACAAACCAAGCGATGCCAGTCAAAAAGGCACAAGCCAACATAGGCTGAAGGAGATCGGTATGTTTAGCTATTCCAGCGCCATAAAACAGTGACAGCAATAATTTACCGAAAAAGAAAAGGGCAACTGAAGATATGACACCGACAAAAAAGATGCCAGCAAGTATTTTACCTATGAGCGAAAAAAAGGACTTTTCTCTAGAATGGTAACGCTCTACTAGATAACCTAATAAAGGATTATAAATATAGGTCGCACCCATTTGGATAATTGCCACAGGTGCAGCAACTGATGCATAAATACCCAGAGCAGAATCTCCGAATGAATAAGATAAATACTGCCTGGGAATATTCGGCGCCGCAGAAGCAGCAATGCCGCCCAGAACGATGGGCAAACAGCTACATAGGAAGGCTCTGACCTTCGCTCGGCTAATTCCAAGCTTGATTGCAGAAATCCGATTTGATCTTGGATAATCGTAAATAACTCCGATGCCTATTGTCACTACCGTCATAAGCAACAGTGCACCTTCGAGGCTATTAAAAAATCCAAAGACAAGAATGAATGAAAGGAGAGAGCCGATGCCCTGCATTATGAGGGATTTCCCAATATAGTCCATCCTATGACCAACCTGATCATTAGCATGCATGACATCAATGACTAAGCCAGCGGTTTTATAGAGAGCATACAGAAGAATAGCGGGCACCGTACCAATACGACACGTTGCAATGGAATAGACGGCTAACATTGCAAACGCTATAAAAGTAGTAAAGAAACGAAAAGTCAGGTATTCACCAGCAGAGTTTTTCCTTTCAACATCTGCAATTTGCACCGTGTACATCCTGTATTGGGCTAATTGAGAAAACATGTTGAAAATAGACATAGCCAGCGAATAAATGCCTGCAGCACTATATCCATCAGACAGCCGAACGACCAAAATGGTGATAAGCCACTGACAGCCTAAATTAGTCAACGAACCGACGGTATTCCAGAACATATTATGTTTAATCGAAAGAGTCTTCTCTGTGGCCTTCACAAATATAAGCGCCCTTCTAAACCTGTCGAAATGAGGATACGGAGCTATCTCGCAGCTTTAAGTTCTTTTAAAATCAAAATAAACAGCCAATTCGGCATAAGACGTATAATGATATCTGCTTTAGCGATAGACGGGCAAGCTCGTCGGTATTTAAGTAAACCAATTATGGAGCGCCGCTCCCTTGCTTCAGCGAACCCCAATATTTCCTTTAGATGCGGTGAATCGGGAAATCTATCGGCAAATCGCCTAGCAGTATCAACCCTGTTTTTAACTCTTGTCGAATACCAATCATCTTTTGAAGAAACACCTGCAAGGAATCCAGTTTCGTTACCACCATGTCGACGATACTTAACCAAAGGAGTCATAGTAAAGCTGCACTTCCCCAGTTCACTGCAACCCAATGTCAACCACAAGTCATGTGCAGTCGATTCCGGAAAGGGAATCATCGACTTCGCCGCACTCGCATCTAACATGAGAGCCATACCAATGCCGTAACATACGCTTGCGGCCTGTACAGTAATATCCTCTCCAGAGCACCAATTTACTTCCGGCGAATTAGGATGAGCTTTCCTATAACTCTTTACCAGAATATTTCCGTTTTCGTCAATTACCGATCTATCACAAACATCTAGAATTGAGCCTTCTTCTAGCATATGGTTGAGCGAAACTTCAACTCTATTAGGCTCCCAAATATCATCCTGATCGCAAAGTACTACGTAATCCCCTTCCGCCAAGGAGAGCAGCGCCTCGAACGATTTGACATAACCGAGATTATTATCACCGTGATAATACCGATAGGCGTTTTTCGTTATATGCGCTTGGATAAACCGCTCTAATGAATCCGATTCAGGGCAGTCATTTCTAACTAGAAGCGTAAGCGGAAACGTTTGTTTATCTATCGAATCAAGTTGTTCCGCGAAAAACTTAAGATCGGGTTTATAAGCTGAGAGAAGTACGCATACGCCAATATCATTTCCCATTTCTATTTCCAAAAATCCTCCCAAATTCATTGCTTAAAGATTATCAAAGCACCCTCAGTTAAAAGAAACTCTTTTAAAAATAGAGTATTTATCCCTGTCTCTTAAAACGAGTGCCTAATATCAATAAGTAACAACCTTTGTTCCATAAGGAATGTTATCGTAAATCCATTTTGCATTCTGAATCTCAAGGCGTACGCATCCAGCAGAGGATGGAACGCCCATCGTGGGATCCATCACGCGGTTGCTGTTGACGTAGTAGGGTGAGGAATGGAATAAGTAATCACCATAGAACTGCGTGTAGTAATAGCAAGTATATCCATGCCCAAAGGAGTATCCCTTACCGTAGACTTGATACTCCCCTATCACCGTAGGCGTGCTAGCTTTTCCCGTCGAACATACATATCGACGGTTTAAGGACCAGTTATTCCAGGATCCAGTGTAAATACTCGTAACGCAACGTGACGTATCGACAAGTATCAGCCAATTTGTATTGCTTGAATAACTTTGAGCCTTAGCATCCATATAGTCTGACACCCACGCGCCGTTAGCCATAAAGAAATTCCAGGATCCGTCCACAACGCGCCAGCCAGTAGCCATAGCTCCACTAGCATCAAGCCAATACCAGGTGGCGCCCAGATTGAGCCATCCTGTCTGCATATAACCAGACGAATTCAAGTAATACCAAGATCCGTTAACGGCAACCCAACCGGTTTTCATAGCATAAGTGGACGGATCTAAATAGAACCAGGAGCCATCCTTGTACAGCCAGCCAGATCGTGCATAGCCAGCGGTCTCATCAAAAAAGTACCATTTTCCGTTAACGTTCTTCCATCCAGCGCAGGGGGAGCCATCGGTTGAATCAGCATAGAACTTACAGCCTCCAAGCATCACAAACCCGTGAGCTTCGACCAATTCGCCATCGCCGTTTGATGTAAACAGTTTTCCATTACGCAATGCTCCACACAATGAGCAATCAGAACCAGCAAAAGCCTTAGATGGCTCATCCTGAACCGAGTCCTGGACATCTACCCATTCACGACAAGCAACAGCGCCTGAAGCTTTTGCATAATAGCTTTTCCCATTTACAGAAAAATGACCAAGAAGCATTTTACCGTCGGCGGCAGGATCGAGATAATAGTATTGACCACCGTCCTTCAGCCATTCAGTCTTTATAATGCCCGACGCTTGAGAAGGCTCAGCGTAATACCAGTCTCCATCGCTCATAAACCAGCCAAGTGACAACGCTCCCGTTGAAGAAAAATGATACCGGTTGGATCCGATGACATAAAAGCCGGTAGCCATTCTATTGTCATTTGCGACATCGAGCCAATACCAAACGCCATTCACCAAACGCCAGCCCGATGCAAGTGCGCCGGAACCGTCAGCGTAATACCAGTCCGTCCCATCAAACGCCCAACCAACAGTCATTGCGCCGGAATCCGATAAATAGTAACGAGACGAACCGACAGAAACGATTCCTCTAGACATAACACCATCATTGGCGGGATCAAGCCAATACCAGTTATTGCCAGTTTGAAGCCAGCCGGTTAAGACTTCACCATTGCTACCCCAATACCATAAACCGTTATCAAGGTACCATCCATTAATCAGTCCATAGGTTCCAAGAAGATAAGGGTGCCCATCAATAACACGTCGACCAGTAGCCATAGAACAGCTGTTAAGGGAGTCAAACCAGTACCATTGGTCTCCAATAAACTGCCAGCCACTTGCCAAAGCGCCTGACGGACCCGCGTAATACCACTTATTTTCAGTAAAAATCCAGCCGCAGCTCATTGCGCCGTCACGAGCGGGGTCCAAGTAGTACAGCAAGTCGTCAATATTCTGAATTCCGGTCAAACGACAGCCATCTAGATAGTAATACCAGGACAAACCGTTCCATTGCCATCCAGATAGTTGTTCTGTAGTCGACGGGTCATGGCTATCGACAACCTGTAGGCTCGAATCTTCCGTTGTTTTGCCGGCACAATCGCTGGAGTCTTGAGAGCAACCGCCACCGACCAATGCTCCCGGCCCTCCTGTCGAGTCGCGCTCTACGACACCGTTATCCGCCCCCTCTTCCACGGCATAAGCAGTGCAAGAAAATGCGGGGGCTGTAACTGAAAGTAAGGCGGAAAATAGCATCAAGCCAATTACTCGCCAGCAAATTCGATGATCAATCCGAGCATTCATTTCAAGCCCCCAACCGGTACCGACTGTCTTGCAGGGAATCTATTAAATAAACGGACGAGCTGCGCCGATTACATTTCCCCTTGCGCTAATAGGATGAATTCCGACACCTTGATGAGGCCAGGAATCAATCATCAAGCCGCCGCCAAGTGCAATTGCAATATGACCGCGGTAATAAATCACATCGCCGCGTTGAATCGAGCTCGTGCTCACGGGCATAAAGATATTGCTTCGATACCAATTCATGGAATTGTAGGTTTGGCTTGGATCCCAGCGATGGTTATAAGGGTTGTAAACACCCATATCCATGCCAGTAGCATAAAGGCACTGCAAGACAAAACCAGAGCAATCAACAGCTCCACCGGGAGCGGTAGACCAAGGCTCAATATATTGCGTACCGATATACTCATAGGCGCGCTGGATAAAGGCGTTCACGCAATCTTCCCGCGTTGCTTCGACAGAAATGCGAGAAGGGGTCACATAGGTAAAGTATCCGGTGCAATAGCTAGGCAGCTGAACAGTCCAAGAACTGACCTGAGGATACTGGGATGGATTTTGCCAGCCAACTTTGTCGCACTGGCCATCGCTCCAGAAAATTCGGCGAACACCGTCGATGGTCCTTGCGCCCGTTGCCATAGCGCCGCTGCCGTCTAACCAATACCACTTACCCGAATCTTTAAGCCAGCCAACATGCATGCTTCCATTGGACTCAAGGTAATACCATGTTCCATTCAGGCATTTCCAACCAGTTGCCATTTTTCCGTCAGCGTTTAGGTAATACCATGAACCACCAGTAAAAACCCATCCGGTCTTCATCACGCCAGAATTGGCATCAAGCCAATACCAATCGCCGTCAATCTGCAGCCATCCAAGATGAATGGCACCCGTTCCGGGCTCAGCGTAAAACCTTAGATTTGCGACATTAACCCAGCCGGACGCAACCTGCCAACCATCAGCTCCAGCGGTTTTTAGAATAGCGCCGTTTTCGCGAATCACATCCTTGCAAAGATATCCATTATCATCGGCATATCTTTCAACGCCATCATTAACGGTAACCCAGCTTGAAACCACGAGCCTACCGCTCTGGTTTGCAAAACAATCGTTGCCGCCCACCTCAAATAAGCCCGTTTTCATTAGATGGCTAACAGGGTCCAGGTAATACCAGCTAGCGCCTTCTTTATACCAGTCAGAAATAAGCGCACCAGATTGAGAGGCTAGATACCAGCCGTTCTCGGACTGAGCCCAGCCAACAGCCATAACCCCATTGGGGTTCAAATAATATGCTGCATTGCCAAGGTCTAAATACCCAACGGACATCTTACCATCGGAGGCTGGGTCGAGATAATACCAAGCGCCGTTAACGAGTTTCCAGCCAGTGGCCGCAATACCGTTAGAGCAGTAATACCAATCTGCTCCGTCTTTGTACCATCCATTTGCGAGGCCATAGTCACCAAAAATGTAGGTTCTTCCATCAATCTTTTGACGACCCTTAAACATGATGAACGTCTGTGGGTCAAAATAATAGCGAGCCCCACCTATCGTTTGCCATGACGAAGCAAGGGCACCCGATGAATAAGCCCAGTACCAATTCCCGTCAACGAGAATCCAGCCGGTTTTCATAGCACCAGTGGCATCTAAATAGTATTTCCCGCTCCCGAGGTCGACAAAACCAACCTGCATTATATGGGTGGCAGGATCCAGGTAATACCATGTGCCGTCTTGATAAAACCAACCAGCAGCTAAATCGCCTCCAGCATTGGCATAAAACCAATTTCCATCTGAGTTACGTAGCCAGCAGTTCTGATATAGCGCGCCAAAAGGCGTTGCGGCATTGCCGTCATTCGCATAAAACGAAGCAGTCGATCCGCCAGCATCGGTCACATTGAAATAACCTGTCTGCATTGCACCATCATTGGCTGGATCAAGCCAATACCAATAGCCCCCGCTTTGCAGCCAGCCAGTTTGGTGTTTACCGTTTTTTCCGTAATACCAAACTCCAGACGACTCGTCTCGTTGCCAGCCATCTTTTATGACGGAAGAATTATCAGGTTGCAAATCATCGGAAACCACAGAAGAAAAATCCGCTTTTGACTCAATACTCTGAGCCTCAACGGAATCCTGTGCAAACGCGACATTCGCACTCAGGGGCAAGCAGCAAGCAGTGATTAATGACGCAGCAGCACAAACAAGCGTGGCCTTCTTTTCGAATCGATACATAAGCGACCCTCCCAGATATCTCATTTATTTATTTTAATCCACATTCCAGGATTGATTTTCGTTACTGTCTGTTCAGTCTATGTAGATAAATATATTAAATTGAACATAACGTTCAATCATTCTATTCTTTTCCTAAGCAATGAACATCTTAATTGGAGGCCTGCAGTGGAACTGACCAAGCGTAACTTTACTGTTCTGTACGAATACCTAAAGAACCCATATGCCAGCCAGCGAGAAGTTGCCGAGCGCACTGGCCTCTCACTTGGATCGGTAAACGCAGCAAATAAAGAGCTTACGAATGAAGGCCTTCTCGAATCGGACAGCCTAACCGACAACGGTTACGAAGCACTTCACCCCTATAAGGTTGAAAACGCAGTGATATTGGCTGCGGGGCTTTCGAGCCGCTTTGCTCCCATTTCGTATGAAAAGCCCAAAGGCCTTTTAAAGGTACGTGGTGAGATTCTCATCGAACGTCAGATTAGGCAGCTGCAAGACGCAGGTATCAGCAATATCACCGTCGTTGTCGGCTATAAAAAAGAGTATTTCTTCTATCTCGAAAGCAAGTTCGGCGTTTCGATTGTCGTCAACAACGAATATGCATCCAAAAATAACCACGCATCGCTTATGTGCGTAAAAGAGCGGCTTGGCAACACCTATATTTGTTCAAGCGATGATTACCTTCTAAACAATCCGTTTGAAGCATACGTTTGGAAAGCATTTTATTCTGCTCAATATGCTGAAGGCGCCACCAAAGAATGGTGCATTCAAACCGGAGCAATGGACAGAATCACCAATGTTACGATTGGCGGTTCCGATGCTTGGTATATGCTCGGACATGTCTACTTTGATAAAGCCTTCTCGCTTGCATTTAAGCAGATTCTCGAAACGGAATATAACAAGCCCGAAACAACGGACAAGCTTTGGGAAGATCTATATATCGAGCACATCAAGGAGCTCGATATGGTGATCAAAAAGTATCCTGAGGGCGAGATCAACGAATTCGATTCTCTTGATGAACTGCGTGCCTTTGATCCGCATTTTATCGAAAACGTTGACTCCGATATTTTCGATAACATCGAGCAAGTGCTCGGCTGCTCCAAATCAGAGATTCACGACGTTTATCCCCTTAAACAAGGTCTTACGAATCTATCGTGCCACTTTAGAACCAATGACGGAGAGTACGTTTACCGCCATCCGGGAGTCGGGACCGAACTGCTTATTAACAGAAATGGAGAAGTAGCCGCACTTAAAAAGGCCAAGGAACTCGGCCTTGACGACACGTTCATTCATGAGGACCCAAAGCGCGGTTGGAAAATTTCGAAGTTTGTACCCAACGCAAAGCAGCCTGATCCGCATGATGATGCCCAAATGAATCGAATGATGCAGATGTGTCGTTCGCTTCACGAGAGCGGTGCAAATGTCGAAACCGAATTTGACTTCTACCTCGAAGCGAAGCGCTACGAATCACTTCTTTTGGAAAAAGGCCCTATCGACATTCCAGGCTACAGGGAAATGGCCGCCGAAATCGATGAATTGGAGCACTTTGTCCAGGCCGACAATGCGCCAAAATGCCTTTGTCACAATGACTTCTTTTACCTCAATTTCCTTATCGATGAAAACGACAAGTACTATCTCATTGACTGGGAATATGCTGGCATGAGCGATTATGCAAACGATTTTGGAACGTGCAGTGTCTGCTGCGAGCTTTCCGAAGATGAAGTCGACCGCGCGCTTGATGCATATTTTGGGCGCAAGGCAACAAACAACGAAGTTGCACATAACTATGCGCACATTGCCCTTGCAGGATGGTGCTGGTACCTCTGGTCTCTTCTGAAAGAAGCCGAAGGCGACTTCGTAGGCGAATGGCTCTATATCTACTTCAATTACAGTGCCAAATACCTTAAAAAGGCACTGGAGATCTATCGAAAAGGTGAGTAACGATGCAATTCGGCTTTTTTAGCGGTCTTCTTTGGGGCCTTGATACAGTAATACTTGGAATCGGTTTGGCGCTCGCGCCCTATATTGGATCGGCGGAAGCGCTTGCATGTGCCTCCATTGCGGGATCTTTTCTCCATGATGCCTTCTGTGCGATCTGGCTCTTTGGGTACATGGGAGTTCGAGGCAGATTAAAAGACACGCTCGCTGCACTTAAAACTCGTTCGGGCAAGGTCGTCATCGCCGGCGCACTGCTCGGTGGACCTATCGGAATGACCGGATACGTATTGGCGATTAATAATATCGGAGCAGCCTACACGGCAATTATATCCGCCTTCTATCCCGCTGTCGGAGCATTCCTTTCTTTCGTGCTGCTGAAGGAGAAAATGGGCAAAGGACAGATTCTTTCCCTTCTCGTTGCTCTTTGCGGCGTAATGACGATGGGCTATCTATCGGCCGGATCGAGCGAGATTGCAAATGCCCCCCTCGGCTTACTCGGCGCGGTGCTTGCTGTTATCGGATGGGGATCCGAAGCGGTGCTGTGCGCATGGGGAATGAAAGATGATGCCGTTGATGACGAAACGGCTTTGCAAATCCGCGAAACTACAAGTGCGCTTGTTTATGGAGTGCTTGTACTCCCCCTCTTCGGAGCATGGCATTTCACGCTGGGTGCCATCCCGAGCATGCCTACATTGATTATTGCACTCGCCGGACTCGCAGGAACTGCATCCTATCTGTTCTATTACAAGGGGATTGCGGCAATCGGAGCAGCGCGTGCGATGGCTCTGAATATCTCCTATTCGGCATGGTCGGTGGTCTTTGGCCTGATCTTGCTTGGAACAATTCCCGATATGGCATCCGTAATCTGCTGCGTTGTAATTGTATGCGGAACAGTTTTGGCAGCTAGTAACTGGGACGAACTATTTGGACGTAATAAGACGGCGTAGCTTGATTAACAATATAGTAAAAGGGGAGAGCTCGACGAGCTCTCCCCTTTTAGCATCATGGCTATTCAATTACCACAGCCTGGCTATCCATCTGTTGCCACGTGCCGAAGAACACCTGGGCATTTCGCGTAACATTGCCGTTAATCGAATCCGAAAGATAGACAATTCCCTGCTCGTCATCATAGCCTTTAAGGACTACGGCATGATTACCGCCCCACAGACCATAGGAATGCCCGTTATACCAACGAGCAGCATAACGGCCTCCTGGCCAACTTCCCCATTCGGTATTCCACATCTCAACAGGTTGTCCACAGGTCAGTCTGTTCTTAATGGAAGAAATTGACGAGAAAGAAACGTCTTTTGCCTGCATGATACTTCCCGCAGCGCGCAGAAAGTTATTACCAGCAATAGTAATCGCAGGGGCGACGCATCCCATGAGACCCCCGCTGCTACGCCTTGGGTTGCCATCAAAGGCGGTAACAAAGTTGCCGTTGCTTCCCTTGGGCAAGTAATAATCCGCAATAATCGTCTTACCTAAACCGAAACCATAGTAGTTAAGCAAGTTTGTAAGGGCAACCGACTCACAGCCAGTAGGAAGTTCCGGGTACTGCGAATAGCACGGGACATCGACCCAAGCGCCAACCATTGCGCCGGATGAACTGAACTTGTAGTCAGTAGAGCCGATCCAATACCAACCGTTGCTCAACATTACTCCCCCACGTGCGGCATCAAGGTAATACCATGTGCCCCCAAGGGAAAGCCATCCCGTTTTCATCGCGCCAGAAGCGGAATCCAGCCAGTACCAGTTGCTGCCATCGTTAAGCCAGCCGGTCGCCATTCGACCATCCGGGTTAAAGTAATACCAAGACCCAGCAATTTGCTGCCACCCAGTCAGAATTACTCCACTAGCAGAACAATAATATCGAGCACCCTGACTCTCAATCCAACCAGTTCTGGCATTACCGTCGTCGTCAATCAGCTGGATTCCCGAATCGGTCATGATGCCTTTAAGGTCAATTGCGCCGCTGGATGACGAATGATACATCCAAGACCCATCACCGTTTGACCAGCAATTAGCCATCATCTTGCCGGTACTATTAAATATGTATTCACATGATCCGATAGTTTGAACGCCCGTGGCCATGGCGTGCGTCGAGGGATCGAGCCAGTACCACGCACCGTTTAGGTTGAGCCAGCCGGAGGCGAGGGCGCCGG
>NZ_JADMOP010000017.1:0-35295 GCF_015558785.1 Collinsella aerofaciens | reverse complement strand
CGTGGCCATGGCGTGCGTCGAGGGATCGAGCCAGTACCACGCACCGTTTAGGTTGAGCCAGCCGGAGGCGAGGGCGCCGGAGCCAGTCGCGTAGTACCAGGTCCCGCCGTCGAGGACCCATCCGGTCGCCATCGCGCCGGAGCTGTTGAACCAGTATGCGGAACCGTTGCACGCGTGGAGGCCCGTCGCCATGGCGCCGCCCGCGTCGGGGTCGAGCCAGTACCAGGAGCCGCCGGTGTAAAGCCAGCCGGTCGAGGCGATACCGTCAGCGAACCAGTACCAGGAGCCGTCGACGAGGCCCCAGCCGTTAAGAGGGCCGCAGCTGCCGAAGTAGCGGCGGACGCCCTGCGCATCAGTCTGGTAACCCGTCAGCATGGCCCCCGTCCGGGCGTCGAAGCAGTAGGGCACGC
The DNA here is from genome assembly GCF_015558785.1 of Collinsella aerofaciens. Lineage (GTDB taxonomy): Bacteria > Actinomycetota > Coriobacteriia > Coriobacteriales > Coriobacteriaceae > Collinsella > Collinsella aerofaciens_P. The sequence continues at coordinate 34,885 of NZ_JADMOP010000017.1, read as the reverse complement.
CGCCGACGGATACGGGGCCGCGCGCCAGCGCGCCGGAGCCCGTCGCGTAGTACCAGGTCCCGCCGTCGAGCACCCAACCGGTCGCCATCACGCCGGACGAATTAAACCAGTACAGGGAGCCGTTGCACTCGTGAAAGCCCGTCGCCATGGCGTGCGTCGAGGGATCGAGCCAGTACCACGCACCGTTTAGGTTGAGCCAGCCGGAGGCCAGCGCGCCTGAGCCCGTCGCGTAGTACCAGGTCCCGCCGTCGAGCACCCATCCGGTCGCCATCGCGCCGGAGCCATTGAACCAGTATGCGGAGCCATTGCACTCATGGAGCCCGATGGCCATGGCGTGCGTCGAGGGATCGAGCCAGTACCAGGCCCCATTGGTATAGAGCCAGCCAGAATGCAACGAGACCGGATTGACTGAATCCACATAGAACCAGTTGCCGTCAAACGAATTCCAACCCAGATTCCATTTAACGGATTCTTGAGCAGGACCATCATCGATTGAATCGGAAGGAGAAAGAGTCGAGGGGACGGATTGCCTCTCAATATCAGTAGGGATAGAGGAGCTTATGGGTTCTGCGTTCGCGATATCAACCACACCGGGCCCAGCGAGCAGTAGGGTTGAAAGAATGATTAGGATTAATATTATTCGCTTTTTCCTTGCCATGTGCAGCCCCCAGTAGTAACCAATTTTTACATAAACATAGTCTACAAATGGATGGCTAAGAGCAATATGTAATTAGAAAAAAGCAATTAAAGAAGAGCTGCTAGCCAAGCCATACACCATTGCTAGCAAAAGAGTATTGCACCCCATCGATTTCTTGAACACCCGTAGTCATTGCGTGCGTCGTGGGGTCAAGCCAGTACCAGGCGCCGCCGACGTATGCCCAGCCGGAGGCCAGCACGCCTGATCCCGTCGCGTAGTACCAGGTGCCGCCGTCGAGGACCCAACCGGTCGCCATCGCGCCGGAGGCGTTGAACCAGTACGCGGAGCCGTTGCACTCGTGGAGCCCAGTGGCCATGGCGTGCGTCGAGGGATCGAGCCAGTACCACGCACCGTTTAGGTTGAGCCAGCCGGAGGCGAGGGCGCCGGAGCCAGTCGCGTAGTACCAGGTCCCGCCGTCGAGGACCCATCCGGTCGCCATTGCGCCGGAGCTGTTGAACCAGTATGCGGAACCGTTGCACGCGTGGAGGCCCGTCGCCATGGCGCCGCCCGCGTCGGGGTCGAGCCAGTACCAGGAGCCGCCGGTGTAAAGCCAGCCGGTCGAGGCGATACCGTCAGCGAACCAGTACCAGGAGCCGTCGACGAGGCCCCAGCCGTTAAGAGGGCCGCAGCTGCCGAAGTAGCGGCGGACGCCCTGCGCATCAGTCTGGTAACCCGTCAGCATGGCCCCCGTCCGGGCGTCGAAGCAGTAGGGCACGCCGCCGACGGAAACGGGGCCGCGCGCCAGCGCGCCGGAGCCAGTCGCGTAGTACCAGGTGCCGCCGTCGAGGACCCATCCGGTCGCCATCGCGCCGGAGGCGTTGAACCAGTACATGGAGCCGTTGCACTCGTAGAGCCCGGTGGCCATTACACCGCCCGCGTCGGGGTCGAGCCAATACCAGGCTCCGCCCTGGCGCAACCATCCGGTATACGCTTTGCCGTCAGAGGTTGCGTAATACCAAGTGCCCTCTTTTAACTGCCAGTAATAAAGAGAGACATCAACATACGCGTAATTCATATCAACATTTCCGCTAATACCAGAAACTTTTCCGCGGCTTGTATACTGCCAAAAGCTGTAACTGGCGGTATAGTGACATTGGGAGTTGTATTGAGCAATCCAATGATCCCAAGAACCGCTCTTAAATACAGGGTCGGTCAATATATTGTTAAACCAATTTAGGTTTGCATAAATGCCTGGCTTATATCCAGCACTAGAAATCTTATTACAGAATGTCTGAGCTCTAGATGCAATTCCGGATTGACGACCATCTGCAATAATTGTCTTGTCCTCAAGATCGTAATACACCGGTAGCCTAGGATTGTGCCCCGATAGGCAGTCAATCACCATGGACGCCTCATCGGCTGCCTGTTGATTATCAAAAGCATATGAATAGACATAGACGCCGTAGGGAATTCCGAGTCGCTCGCACTCAGAAATATTTCGATTAAATTGATAGTCAACTCGACCGCCGAAAGACGGAGCGCCAAACCCAACGCGCAGAATAGCGAAATCGATGCCAGAAGCTTTAACTGCGTCCCAATCAATACGCCCTTGGTGCTCGCTGACGTCAATGCCCTGAGCTGTAACCCCATCGGGAAGAGCGTCCATAGACAATAAAGCTATTCCGTCTTCTTCGGAAGAAGCATCATCTGAAACTAATTGTCCACCCTCATAACGCCAAGAATTCTCAACCAGAGTCTGAGCAGCCTCTGCATCCGCAGGGCATACAAACATAGAAACGGGCGCAAAGAGCATCAGCACCAACAATGCCGAAAACAACTTAAGATGTTTGTTCATGTAAACCTCGTCATTCGCTCTTGATTGCGTCTAGCTTACAGCATAGCTATGAAAGATTCCCGAACATCTAACAGGACAAGATGCCATCTAGGACAATAAATAGTTGGGCGCAATGCTGCAAAGAAAAGAAGAACTTACCGGCAGGGTTGAACCCGCAGGCTCATTGCCCCCTCCTCTTGCCCCCAAGAATACCGACTTCAAATAAACTTTCAAACCAGATGTCAAAAAGGTAGGGGGCCCAGAGAGTCCCCTACAACTCGGAATTCTAACGAATCAGTATTACTTTCGATGGGCCCAAAGCGGTCAAACCGGAGATGCGATTTCCATAACCATCACTATGCCAGAACAAATTTTCGCTCGGCGAATTGCCCCAGAAAAAGCCAATGTGGCTATCGTCCGCATATGGGTTGTAAGGATTGAAGAACACAATGTCCCCCTTACGAGCCAAACCACTACGTAACAACTCATCAATAGAGTTGAAATAAGTCACGTTCGCACACGTATCGATAGCGTAGCCGTACCAACGATAAGCGTTTACGCAGCCGCCCCTTCCGGGACCTCCACTCCAAGGGGAATGGCTCTGCTCGGCGGCAATGGGAGCTAAATTCCCGCCCGCCTTCATATATGCATGCGATACAAATCCACCACAATTCATGCCCGTATAACCGTCCCAACGCGGATCACCCTTTGGGTACATGCACGTTTCCTGGCTGAGATGCGTGTCGTAGCGTGTTCCACGGTAATAGCCGTCGTTTTCGTGGCTCATAAGCCAATTGACCAAGCTGGACCTATTGACCCCCAAAACAGAACCAGACGTATTCAACCATGCACCACTTGCATTGAAGTAATAGTCAACGCCATCGATTTTCAGCCACCCGTTAGCAAACATGGCACCCGAAGGCTGGAGCCAGTACCACGTACCGCCGTCATTAAGCCATCCAGTTTTCATCTTGAATGTGGAAGGGTCCATCCAATACCACGCACCGTTGACATATTGCCAACCAGACTTAAGGACACCATTGGAAGATGCGTAGTACCAAGTATTGCCACTTTCGTCAGAAGCGTCTTTCGACATAATCCAACCAGACGCCACGTTAACGACACCATTCGCATCCGCATAGAAAACCGCATCTCCAATATGAATCACACCTGGCAATGAAGACGAGTCAGTACGATCAGCGACTACAGGAGATCCATCAGATGAAGTAGGCAACGGCTCGCTCAGTGCTCCAGACGAATTCGCCCATGCCATACCATCGTTCAAGTTGATCCAGCACGAAGATGCCATTGCACCGGAATCATAAGAAAAATAGCGCTTGCTTCCTACCGCAAATTCACCAGTACGCATTGCGCCGGATACATCATCAAGGTAATACCAGGCGCTTCCGGACTTTATCCATCGCCCTCGTTGAATAGCTCCGTTTGATGCGGCGTAATACCAAGTACCATCAGCAAGTGCCCAGCCTGTTGCCATGGCACCTGAGCTCGTAAGGAAATAGGTGGACGAGCCCACTTGCACAAAGCCCGTGAGCATAATATGGCTTCCTGGATCCAGGTAATACCAAGAATTCCCTAGAAGTAACCAACCTCCATGCAGTAAGCCGTTGGAGTCAGCGTAATACCAGTTGTTGTCAATAAGTGCCCACTGGGAGGATAGCATGGCCCCTGAACTGTTAAAGATATAAGAGGTGCCATTGCATTCATTCAGCCCGGTGGCCATAGAACCGTCTGCAGGATCAAGCCAGTACCAACGACCCCCATCCGAGAGCCAGCCCTTTACCAGAGCGCCAGAGCCGGAAAAATAATGCCAGACAGAAGCATCAAGATGCCATCCGATAAGCATTGCACCAGAAGAAGAGAATCCATACGTGGCTCCCCCAATCTGCAGCATCGCATCGTGGACCATCTTGCCCTCATCATCCAGCCAATACCAGTTGCTGCCGTCTGAAAGCCAGCCTTTTACCATGGCGCCAGAACCGGAGAAATAACGCCAAGCAGAAGTGGAGCCCGTAGAATCTAGGTACCAGCCGACACGCATTGCGCCCGAAGAGGAGAAGGCATACGTCGCACCCCCGACTTGAACCAACCCATCCTGAGCCATTCGACCTTCGTCGTCGAACCAGTACCAGCTACCGTCTATATGTCTCCAAGAAGAAACAGCGATTGTTCCGTCGGACAAGCCCCAACGCCAAAAACCAGCCCCTTCTTCGGGTGATATCCACCCCTGATGCCAAATAATTTGATTCGAAACCTCGGAAGGGGTCTCATTATCCACCTGAGAGTTCTGCTCGACAGCGAAGGTCGATTCGCGCTGAGCATCAACGCCTGACTCGACAGAAGCAATAGCAACGTTAGATGCGGGACCTTCGTCAGTGTTATTCGAATCAAGGGCGTATAACATCGAGGGCGAACCCAAAAGGAGCCCAAAAGAAATGAGGCCCGAAAAAGCCAGCACTCCGAATGACCATTTCTTCATAACAGCACGGTATCCAATCACGCAGCGGCCCCGTCGCTTCAGGGCAACGGGGCCTCAATCAAAACTAGCTCAGTAATGTGCTAGCCAATTTGCTGGCAGTTTTTGCACTCTCGTGAAGCGCCACGCCTCTGGGCCTCCTGAATAGAGATCTGCGAATAGCCCTTTGCGTCCTTACCAACGGTACGGCACTTATGCGTATGGTAAACATCGCTACCGTTCTTATACCAAACTAAACCGTAGCCCGGAATCCACTTGCCGTCCTCGCCGACATAGTAGGAGCCAACCCAGGCATTCGTAGCCATGGCACCGGAAGACTGGAGGTAGTAGTCGCCGACCCAGGCGTCGTGAGCCATAGCGCCGGAACCGCTAAAGTAGTACCAGGCGCCGCCGACCTGACGCCAGCCGGTGGCCATCGCGCCGGAATCGTCGAACCAGTACCAAACTCCACCAACGTTAGCCCAAGAGTTAGAGGCCATAGCGCCCGAACCTCCGAGCCAATACCACGTGCCGCCATTGCTGAGCCAGCCGGTTGCCATGGCGCCCGAACCGCTCGCATAGTACCAAGAGCCGCCTGCCAAGAACCAGCCAGTGGCCATTGCACCGGAGTCGCCGAACCAGTACCAGGAGCCGCCGAGGCTGCGCCAGCTGTTAGCGACCATGGCGCCCGAGCCGTCGAGGTAGAACCACGTACCGCCGATGTTGAGCCAGCCAGTGACCATCGCACCGGAGGCATTAGTGTAGTACCAGGTACCCGAATCGTTGATCCAGCCAGTCAGCATGACCCCAGATTCGTTGAAATAGTACCAAGCCCCGCCGAGATTATGCCAACCGGTCAATAGCTCACCGTCGGAGGTCGCATAGGACCACTTTCCGTAGATGGAGTCGTAGAACCAGCCACTATGCTGCATGCGGCCATCGGCGTTGGCACCAGGGGTGTTCAGGAAGTAGTTCTTGCCGTCAATCTGAACTCGGCCGTATGCCATATCATGGTTTTCGGGATAGAAGTAATACTTGTCCCCACCGATAGACTGCCAGCCCGACACCGCGGTCCCGTCAGCGCCAAAATAGTACCAGACAGCTTCGTATTCGTTATGCCACTGGTTCGTGACCATGGCGCCAGTTTCGGGATCGAAATAGCGAAGGTTGCCGTCCTCGCACCGAACGAGTCCAGTCTTCGGACGACCGTCGGAACACCATTCCGTAATCGGTCCACCGCCTCCGCCACCGCCAGCAATATCAGCAAATGAGGGCGCCGGGGCAACCGTCATGCAGGCAGCAGCAAATGCAACAACTCCCAGCACTGTTAGTCCGTGCCATCTTTCTCGAAGGTTTTTCATACGACATCCTTTTTCCGAGATTTAAGGCTCTCTTAAGTTATTTTTAAACTATCAATTCAGTATTTCAACGGGAAATCGATAAAAGGTGTCTTTGTGACTGCAATTTAAATATGAGTCGCCACACCTCAACCGTTACGCTAAATAGCTTCTAAGGCAAACTTAGCGCATGAGCGAACTGATTAAACGAGTGAACTGAATAATAAAGCAACAAAATACAAACCTTGGTCATCAATCACATCTACCGCGGGCCGATAACGCCCGCCTCATGTGCTGCGATATAATCAATCTCACTAGATGCCAAATCAGCAAGCCGAAGGAGCTGACGTGCTAACAATTCACTATGGTGATATGGAAAACGTTATCTACAACACGTCCGTTTACTTCGATAACGTATATTCGCCCCAGTGGTTTCAAGACTCCTTTGCCCAAAGGGTCATAAAATCCATCGACAAAGGCACCGTGGTAGGCCCCAATGCAATCGATACCAAGATTCTAGGCATCATTCCTCCCGAGAAACTATCCAGCGGCACCAAAACGCTACTGCTTATGTACTTTATGCCGCAGAATATATATAACGCCTCAAATTGCGGTGATAATTGCGCCTACTGGATTCTGAGGATCGCCGCGCAAAAGGATCTAACAATCAATCTCTACCACATAATGGATTTTGGAAACGGCAAATTCACGGTAACCATTGCAAATACGGGCGATATAGTCCACACAATGTTTGACCTTGTCCCCATAGCTGGAAAATGCCTAAGGGAGAACTCCTGATGCGCGGATCATACAAGGTAATTATTCAAAATAACCGGGTTCAGTTTAAACTGACCATCAATAGAAATCTGACCATCATCCAAGGTAACAGTGCTACAGGCAAGACAACTCTGCTTGATATGGTGGCAGCTCACGAAGAGCTTGGGGCACAAAGCGGCGTAACAGTAAGTTGCAAAGTGCCCTGTAAAACAATATCTGGAAAATATTGGCGTAGAGATCTCCAAGAGATTTCCAGCAGTATTGTTTTTATTGATGAGGGCAATACTTTTGTTCGATCAAGAGAATTTGCCCATGAAGCAAAGCGTAGCTCAAACTACTACGTAATTGTCGCCAGAGAGTCACTGCGCCAACTGCCCTATAGCGTTGATGAAATCTACGGTCTTAAGAACACCAACCGAACCACAACGAAGTATCCCGTTTACTCTCGTGTCTACACCTCTACATATCGTATTTACGGTGATACTGATTTTAGAGGCGAGAGGCCCGAGCTTGTCATTGTCGAGGACACAAATTCGGGCTACGAATTCTTCAGTTTGCTATGCAAAAAGAGCAGCATTAAATGCATCAGCGCGGGAGGCAAATCAAATATTTGCAACTGCATTATGGACGCACCGGAAAACGACATCCTCGTGATTGCCGACGGTGCCGCCTTTGGACCAGAAATTGCGGAAGCAGCTGCTCTATTGCGCCGAAAGAACATCAAGCTATTCCTACCGGAATCGTTTGAATGGCTCGTGTTGAAGTCGGGATTATTCAACAGCAAACACATTAAGGACATGCTGCTTAACCCCGCTGAACATATCGAAAGCTCAAAGTTCTTTAGCTGGGAGAAGTTCTTTACTGCAGAACTCATCGAATGCTCACGAGACACACGTTTTCGATATGACAAGAGCTGCTTGAACGAGGAGTACCTGAACCCCACCGCTCTTGCAGCTCTGGAGGATACTTTGCCGGACCTTGGCATTACTTCGCACTAAAACGAGAAGTACTCACTGTCGGAGGATAGGTTTGGTCCGAGCCACGGGTCGCCATCGAGGAAGAACTCAGGCCAGTGCTGCATGAACAGCGCCTGCTCACGCTTCCAGCGGCGCAGCTTTTCCTCGTTGGCCTCTTCCCTGCCGCGCGAGGTGAACTCGTAGTGGTACAGCTCGGCATAGGGCGTAAAGATGGTGCGGTAACCCGCCTCCCACACGCGCAGGCAAAAGTCTGCGTCGTTAAAACCGACGGCGAATTCCTCGTTGTAGCCGCCGACGCGCTCAAATACGTCGCGTCGCACCATCTGGCAGGCACCCGTCACGGCGCTAAAGTTGCCCGGGCGCACGGCACGGGCAAGATAGCCCTCGCGCTTTGCCGAGAAGTCCTGGTTGGTATGGGCAAGTGCGCCACGCACGCCAATCAAAATGCCGGCATGCTGCACCAGATGATCGGCAAAGTAGAGTTTGGCGCCCACCACGCCCGCATCGGGACGCTGCAGATAGCCCATCATCTCTTCGATAAAGTCCGGGCTTATGACCTCGGTATCGTTGTTCAGCAGCAGCAGGTAGTCACCCTTGGCGTGCTTCACACCAAAATTGATGATCTGAGAGTAATTGAACTCGCCCGGCCAGTACACAACGCGCGCGATGCCCTTGCCTTCGGATGCTGCAGCCACGCGCTCTGGCAGGGTTTCGTAATACGCAAACGTCTCCGGGGCTTCACTGTTGTTCTCCACCAAGACGATCTCGTAATTGGTATACGTGGCCTTCTGGGCGATCGACATCACACAGGCATCGAGCGTCTCAATGTGATCCTTGGTGGGGATCACAATGCTCACCAGCGGCGCAGGCTCCGGCAGCGCATGGCGCATGCGGTAGACAAACGGCGTCTCGGTCTCCTCGACCGTTCCGTGAACGCCCAGCGCGTTAAAGTGGCGCTGCAGCGCAAGACGACCCGCTTCAATGGCATACGGCTTGCTATCGGCAGAGCCATCGGCGGTCGATCCCGGATGCACGCGCCAGTGATACAGCACATGCGCAACGTGCTCAAAGCGCGCGCCGGCTGCAAGGCAGCGAAGCGTCAAGTCGTAGTCCTGGGCGCCCGCAACGTCTTCTGGGGACATACCAATGTGATCGATGAGCGCCTTCTCCACCATCAGGAAATGCGTCACGCAGTTATGGCTATAGAGCAGGTCGACGTTGAGTACGGTCTTAAAGACCGGCTGGCCCCACTCCCCCGTTTTCTGGAACATGTCCTCATCACAGAACAGGACCTGGGGACGCTCGCCCTCGGCCGCCTTGTTCAGCGCGGAAACATACTGGAATAACGCGTCCGGTTCCAGAATGTCATCGTGGTCCAAGAAAGCGATGTAGTCGCCTGTCGCTTGCTCGATACCTGCGTTGGTGTTGACCACAATGCCGCCGTTGCCGGGAAGCTCGATGCGACGGATGCGCTCGTCGTTGGCACCTGCCGCAAGGGTGGCCACCGCGTCCCATTCGGGCGAGGCGTCCATAAGCAGCAATTCCCAGTTGTCATAGCTCTGGGCTTGCACCGATTCCAGCAGCTCGCGCAGGTAGACCCGATCAGTCTTGTAGCACGGCACCACAATGCTCACGAGCGGTCTATAGGCAAAGGCCGCCGAAGCGACACGCTGGCACGCCAAATCGCCCGGCTTTGCGCGATGCTGCTCAAACCAACATCGATAAGCTGCGTCGTCTGCACGCGCGTCCTTCATACGGTTCCAGCTGTCGTCGACCATGCCGTTGTACAGGCGACCATCCATGGCGCAAAACCCGCTTTGGATCCGCTCTGTGGGATCGCTCACGATCGCGACAAAATCTCGTATATCCTGAGGCATCTCAACACTCAGATACGATTTATTGATGCGGCATCCGTTCTGCTGCGGAACATCGACCTGCGATTCAAACACATGCACGGTAACATCGATGGCATTCATATGCGTATCGAAGATCTGGAGCTCAGGCGCGCACTGGGGGTCTCCCGCCCAGGTAACCTCATAGCGCCACACCGCGCCGACGTCTGCCGGCAAATAGCGAATGGCATCGATCTCGTAGCGGCCGCAGTGTTCGCCACGCTGCGCATCGCGGATAAGCGCGCACAGCGCAGGCTTTGCTTTGTAGTTAATCTTGGATTCCAATTTGGCCACGCGGCTATCGAGACGAATAGAGCCCAACCTTTGGCCACCGGATGCAAAAACGGCATCCATCGACGAGCCATCCAAAAACGGAAGCACCAAAACGGCGAGCTCGCGCTCGTAATCGGAAACGGAAGGGCAAAGCGCCAACACACGGCCATGATCGACTGGGAGCACCAGCGACGGCACACAAGAACCGCTCGTTGTCGCGTGGGCAAACGCTTGAGAACCCTCCCGTTCAATAAGCGCGGCGACATCCTGACCGGCAAAACGAAGCAGCACAAACAGACGGCCCTGACTGCGGCAAAGTGCCAAACGCTTGATACTCATCTACACTTCTCGCTTTCCCAGGGCGTTCGCTGCCATGCGTTTGCAGGCACCCAGGCGCCCAAACCTCAAGACGTCGTAATCGAACATGAGCTTTTTGCACAAACGAGCAGCAGGGGCCTTACCGATAAGTGCCGCGCGCACCATGGCGGCAACCGAAGGAGCACATTGTGCGAGCGCAGCATCGTTGTCCACGGCAGAACCGTTAAGCGCCGCGGCAACTGCAGCAAACACTTTGCCGCAGTCCGAACCCAGCAGCCTGAGCGCGTCGTACAGCACCAGATCACACAGGAAGTACGCCAGGTCATCAGCATGCTGTGCGTCGAGACCGTCGCGCTGCCAGTCAGCCAGCATAGCGGAGTAAATCTTCACGTGCTCCAGCAGACGTGTCTCGTCGTCGTAGCGCATGGTGTCCATGAGCGAACCCTTGCGAGCCACGCGATAGTCGTACAACTTGTTCGAGATAAGCGCGGTCTTGTGCGAACGACCGTACACGGCAAAGTCGAAGACCTGGTCCTCGCCATACTTAACGGTTTCGTCGAACACGATCCCGTTGCCCAGCAAGAAGTCGCGCTTGCAGGCGGTGCGCCATGCAAAGGGACGAGACGCTTCCTTAAACAGCAGGTCGGAGCTATAGCCCTCAAACGACACATCGCGCGGGCTAAGCACATAGTTAAGCCACGGATACCCCGCCTCCAGCGGATACGGATTCGCGCCAAAGGTCAAAACGTCGCAGTCCTCGCACTCAAAGGTATCGACGATCACGCGGCATGCATCGGGCGTAAAGCGGTCGTCGGAATCCAAAAACGCGACGATAGACGCCGTGGACGCAGCGATGCCTGCATTACGTGCACTCGACAGGCCGCCGTTCTCCTTATCAACCAGCCTAAAGCGCGCGTCCTTATCGCAATAGGCAGCCGCAATATCGCGCGAACCGTCCGGCGAGCCATCGTTGACCAGCACACCTTCCCAATCGGGCATGTCCTGCGCAAGCAGGGAGTCCAAGCACCAGGCCAGGCACTCCTCCACCTTATAGACGGGAACGACAACAGAAATCTTGGGGTTAGCCATAGTCACTCGCTCCTACTGTGCGGCCGGAACGTCATCAGGGTGCGGGTTGTCGCCGTAGGTGCGCTGATACGTCAGCACGCGCCACACCAGCGGCAGGCCGCCAATCTTAAAGTAATGCTTAAACGTATTGAGCTTGCCCGGCTTCTTAAAGCCAAAGCGCGAATCGATATAGGCGCGGGACGACTTGACCATCAGGCGCAAGTCGGTCTCGCCACGCGGGTCGAACAGCGACAGATCAAAGCGACCGGCATCCCAATCGGCCTTGAGCTCAGACGAGGCTTTCTTCCAAAACTGCTCACGCAGTTCATCGACCAAACGCTCGTCATTCCAGCGGTACGTATCGACCTTCATGCGCATTAAAATCCCCTGGAGCTGAGCCTTGAGCTCGGGGCGCTCATCCAAAAAGCGCTGCATCTCGGCATATTCGTCGCATACGCAAAACACCTTGTTGGGCGAATTAACGGAGCTCTTCTCGTTATCCTGGCGATAGCACAAAATGGGGTCCGTAATAAACGCGGCACGCTCGGCGCAAGCCCAAACCTTAAAGTTAAAGCCTGCGTCCTGATACGAGGCGCCCGGCGTGGGAAGGAACCGAACCTGATTGTCGTTGAGGAACTCGCGTCGATAAATAGCCGACCATATGGAAGGTTTGCGGTAGAAGATGCCCGGGCGATCGACGGGGCGATACGCGGCGCCCGTCATATGCTCGTCGATAATCCCAAACAGCTCACGTCGCTCGCTGGGCGTGGACCAATACAGATAAAAGTCGCCCTTTACCGCATCGGCATGCTCAGCATCGGCCTTGGCGACCAGCTTTTGAAGCGAATCCTCAAACATAAAGTCGTCGGACTCAAGGATGCCCACGTACTCACCGCGCGCCATCTCCAGGCCACGGTTCATCGAGTCGCCGTAGCCGCTGTTGGCCTTGTCGATCATCTTTACACGGGGGTCGTGCTCCATGTACTCGCGGATGATATCCGGCGAGCTATCGGTGGAGCCGTCGTTGATGCAGATGATCTCGATGTCATTGAGCGTCTGCGCCACGGCGGAATCGAGGCACACGCGCAGATAGCGCTCGACATTGCAAATGGGGACAAGCAGCGAAACTTTAGGGGTATCAGAGTTCTGCAAGAGAACCTCCCGTTGAATAGCGTGTAACAGGGTTATTTTAGCAGCCGAGTTGCGGCGGGCGGCAGCGCTTGGAATTATAGAAAGCGCTCCAGGCAGGCTTTGAGACCGCGAGTCGAAAGATAGAACAGCGTGGCGTCTGCCATCGAAACGCCCGAGGTCGCCGCAACGAGCTTGTGGGCAACACGGCGAACGGCACCCTTAGCAGGCATATCCGCCCACTCCGTTCCCAAAAACGTCGTGAGGTCCATGTTGACGCGAGCCGCCACGCGATGGAAGTCATCGGCATCCAAGCGCGCCAGATCGAACACAATTAGGTCCAAAAACCAAGTTATCAGCTCGCCGGGACACAGGTCCAAAAGACCATAGGCCGCCCAGTCTTCCAAGACCTCCTCGAGCATCTTCATGTGGGCGTCAAGCTTTTTGGCGCGCGCCTCGGCACTGTTGAACTCGTGCGTCGCCGATTCGCTCTCCATCACGTAGTGGTAGAACTTGTCAGGCATGACGACGGTCCTGCGGGCAAGCGCATAAGCCGCAAATTGGAAGACGACGTCCTCGCCCAAAGCCAAACCGGGGGCGAAGCGAATGCCTTCGCGATTGAGCAGCTCGCGCGAAAAAGCCGCACGGCAGGCATAGGGCTGCGCATTCGAATGGAACAGCAGTTGAGGATCGCGGGCGCCGAAGGTACCAGCTTTGGGGCTCATGAGTTGCTGGACGCGTTTGGGGGCAGCATCGGCAGGTTCACAGACGCCGCCAAAAACGGCGGCCTCGGCATCCGCAGACTCCATGGCATGCAGCACGCGCTCGACCGTCTGGGCATCGATGTAATCGTCGGCGTCCACAAAAAAGACGGTCTCGCCCTCGGCGACATCGATACCGGCATTTCGAGCACACGAGACACCCGCGTTTTCCTGGTCAATCACCAGTACGCGATCGTCGGCCTGCGCGATCTGGCGCAACACGTTCAACGAATCATCAGTCGAACCGTCGTTGACGCAGACAACCTGAATCGAACACTCAGACTGGACCAACAGCGAATCGAGGCATCGCTGAATGGAGCGTGCAGAGTTGTAAACGGGGACGACAATGGTAACTTTAGGACACGAGGCCTCTCCCATGCCGACCTACCCCCTCAGCGATTCGATGAGGAAGGCGGCGACCACGCCTGGGCCTCCAACCGAGGCGTAATACTTAGCACGCCCCAAGGCACCATCCGTCGCAAAACTCGGATGCTCGTCAACCCAGCCCTCGGGATCTTTGAGGATGGCAGCGAGATTTGCGCGCTTCCACGGTTTGAGGTCGTCAAGCAAAAACTCCCCCGCGTCCAAGGCCGCCTGAAATTCCTTAGCCATCTGAACCAGGAACTCCTTATAGAACTTAGGCGCCAGGCGCACGTAGTTCCACATGTATGAATCGTACTTAATGAGCTGGTTGAACTTGAGCATGCGCGCGACATCGCCGCTTGCGTGGTCGCGGGCATAATCCTCTCGAATCCAACGCTCAATCTCGGCATACTCGGTATTGACGCAAAAGACCTTAGCTGAAGAATTGACCGAGGAATTCTCGTTGTCCTGGCGATACGACAACACGGCATCGTGCAGGTAAATAGCCTTATCGGCGCACGCGATCACCTTAAAGGCAAATGACGTGTCCTGAAAGGATGCCCCCGGAGTCGGCAGGAACGTAATGCCGTTGCGCTCAAGAAAATCGCGACGGTACACGGCCGACCAAATCGACGGCTTTTGCTTAAAGAACTGCGTCGTATCGCTCGGGTGCACTGGCTTGCCACAGTCCTTGGCTTTAAACATCTCGTGCAGCGAACGGCGCTCCTCGGGCTTAGACCAGTAGAAATCAAAGTTCGCCTTCGCAAAGTCGGCATTATTGCTATCGGCGGCCGAGACAAGCTTTTCGAGTGCGTCGGGCGCCATAAAGTCATCGGACTCCAAGATACCAACGTACTTGCCACGCGCCATCTCCAGACCGTGGTTCATCGAGTCGCCGTAGCCGCTGTTGGCCTTGTCGATCATCTTGACGCGCCCATCGCGCTCCATATACTCGCGGATTATCGCCGGCGAGTTGTCGGTCGACCCGTCGTTAATGCAGATGATCTCAATATCCTTGAGCGTCTGCGCGAGGGCGGAATCGAGGCACTCGCGCAGGTAGCGCTGAACATTGTAAATGGGAATAAGCAGCGACAGAACAGGGCTGCCAGAGGCGTTAGTAGACAAATGTGCTCCTTAGGAAATACCTGTCGTTTCATGGTATCAAAGGGTCAGCGCGCCAGCGGGCGTTTATATAATCTATGGAGCCTCTTGCGGGCAAAGCGGCCCCACGTCATGCGGCGGGCCCATGGCAGGTTCATGCGTTTTATTCAAAGCTTGCCGCCAAGGTGCGCCGAGCCTTTACAATAGGACAGTCCCAAGGACGTATTCGATAGCTTCCGCGCTGCACTCACCCGCCGCGCGTGAAAGGATATATTGCCCCATGCCTTCAACCCTTCCCGCTCCCATCGATAAGCTCGCCATTGTCGTCGTTACGTACAAGCGCCAGGAACTCCTGGCCAACTTGTTCGACTCCATGACCGAGCTTACGGCAGCGCCCTGGCGCATCGTGATCGTCGATAACGAGAATTCGCGTGAGACCGAGGCCATGTGCACCGCATTCAACGAGCGCCTGGCCAACCTGTGGGGCACCGACATCGAACAGCCCGACGCGAAGGGCGGCACTGACCGCGTCATCTACGCACCACAGCTCGAAAACGGCGGCGGTGCAGGTGGCTTCTCCGCCGGCACCAAATGCGCCTACGACCTGGGCGCCCAGTGGTTCTGGGTGATGGACGACGACGTGCTCGTCATCCCCGAAGGCATCGAGCGTCTTGCCAAGTGGACCGACCGCTACGATGTCATCCAGGGTTCGCGCCTGGACTTTGACGGCGGCGCCTTCTTTTGGCAGTACCAGCTCATCCTTTCGCTTGGTATCCCCAACCCCATCGCTAAGTGGGACCTGGGCCCCAAGGGCTACCGCGCCATGAACCAGTTGTGCTTTGAAGGCGGCCTGTTCTCGCGCCGCGTGGTCGACAAGATCGGCCTGCCGGATGCGCGATTCTTCATCTACGGCGACGATGCCTGCTACGGCTACGTGGCCAGCCAGCACTTCCCCGCCGCCGTTGTTGCCGACGTGGTGCTCAAGCGTGCCCGCGCTGTCTCTAACTGGGATATCGCCGGCAAGCGCCAGCTCAACTCTACGAGCGACACCAACCGCTACTACATCATGCGCAACCGCGGTTATCTGGCCCGCTACATGCAGATTTACGGCGACTATCATCCCGCGCTGTTCCGTCTGGGCAACGTCGCGACCTTCTGCAAGGAGTTCATTCGCCTGGCTGCCGTTGACAAGTGCTTTAAGACCGGTATTCCGGCGCTGCGCCGAGGCATGAAGGACGCCCGCAAGATCGTCAAGGATCCCAACTGGAAGCCCATGCCGCCCATGAAGGACACCGAGTAACGGAAGCCGGAAACACCTCGGCGCTTAAAGCCGCTGGCACACCGTAGCCACATGCTGCCCATCAAAACCGAACCCCCAGCGCATGCGACCCACGCCGGGGCGCGGCACACGGATTTCGTCGATGCCGTCGCGCTCTATGTCGAGCAGCGCCTGCACGGCCAGCAATTCCAGGCCCAGCGCATCCACACCGGGGTCATACATCATGTTGATCGTTATCAGCGGACGTTCATCGAGCATACCGATCGTATCGGCTATGTCGAACACGGCGCCCGTAGGAAAAACCTGGATGTCGCAGCGACCCGCGCCACACTTTCGCCTCGAGGCAGGATTGGCATAGCCCGGCAAGCCAAAGCAGAGCCCCTGCAAGAGCAGATGATATGGCAGTGGCGCATCTGGGTCGGTCGCACCGATTCCCGCATCTCCTAAGATGCGGCTTAGCGCCCGCCTCACGGTATCCTCGTTCCCATGGCACAGCCCGTCGCGAAACGCATCGACGTCTCGAATGTCTTCTGCAGCGCACTCAAACCACTCAATAATCACTAGACGCAAGGTCTGGCGAAGCTCGTTATTGGGCAATCGCAAAGCACGGAGGCGATCGCCATGCTCCGGCTCCTCAGTCATATCCGTCGTGAGAAAACCGGACAGATACAGCGCTGTCCACATGCCATCGTCAGGCGAGACATCTGGCTCTGCAGTGCCCAAACAAAGCGGGACCTCAGCGCACCCATGGGCCTCGAGCAAATCAAACAAGACCGAAAGGCGGTCGAGATTCCACCCGGCAACTACCCTACTCAGACAATCGGCATATCCATACAGATCGGCACGCACAGGCGCCGTGCAGCCTCGGCCCAGAAAACCGATCACACGCTCTGGACTCGAGCAATAGGCCCTGCCAAACCGATATCCCTCGAGCCATTCACGCGCATCATCCAGGTATTCCTCGCGCCCAGCATGATTCAACAGAGCCTCGACCTCGGCATCCGAAAAACCGAACCAACGGTCACACCACGCCGACAGCGGCGTCGTCAGACAATACGAGCAGCCGCGCGAAGAAAGCGCCGCTTCGGCGGGACCGGAACACTCCCCCATCAGACACGTCAGCCGCAACGAATCGCGCGCAGTGGCAATGGCGTCAAACAGCGCACGGTCAAGTAGTTCTGCCGGATCGGCGTCGGAAGCGTCCCTCGCGCTCGCACGGCGAGACCACGCCGCATCGTACCCATCAACGAGCAATACAACCTGCTCATCGCAGGCAATCTCCAGCAGCTCTATGAGCACGCCAAGCACCGAGGCGACCTCATCCTCGCTCGCCGCGCCACGCGCAACGCGTTCGATGTGACGCACCTTGTCTCGAGCTAAATCCGGAGCCTCCAAAAGCGCCAGCAGACGAGCGCACTCGCCCGAAAGAGCATCGCGCACGACGTCGGCAATAGCGGCGCCACGCCTCGCAGCGCCAGAAAAGTCCAGCGATATCACCGGATAGCAAGCGTACTCATCCCGATAGCGCCCGCCGTCTGCATCCCAAATCTGAGCATCGGCAAACAAACGCTGACCAGCGCGACTGACCGCCGGACGCTCCAGAAAAGCCCTGAGCATCGACAAGTTCATGCTCTTGCCAAAACCCTCGGGTCGACAGCACACCACAACGGACGCGTCGCAGTCCAACACATCGGCAATAAACATGGTCTTGTCAACCAGCATGCAACGACCAATGGCATCGGCAAAATCATGCACACCGACCGGCAAAACCGCATCATCGACATGGTTGACAAGCCGTACGCCAAAAGTATCGTCACTGTTGCAATACTCCTGTTCAGACACCGTAACTTCTCCCTAAAACGCAGCACGAAGCCCATTGTAGCGAGCAGTTCAAGTGCAACGCTGGATCCGTGCAAAGGCATCGGGCAACGGTAGGAACAAAGGCCTTGAGGGGGCATAACAAATCGTTGTGCAACAAAATGGGGCCCGATGCAACTGCACCGGCCCCCATTGCGAATCTTTAGTTGTCGGGCAACCGAAAGGGACTACTCCTCGGAGTCGTTCTGCCCAGCAGCCTTCTTTTGCTGATCGAGCTTATGCTTGCCACTCACAATAGACGTGGCACCCAGCGTGGCCAAGCTTGCACTGGCAAGGCTCGCCATAACGATAAGGTCGCCCGTCTTGGGCATGTTACCGCCAGATGACTTGGTCGTTGTAGTCGTCGTGGTTGTAGTGGTCACCGTCTTGGAGTCATTTTGCTCTTGGACTTGGTTGTCAGCACCGCTCTTGTCGTCGTCTTCGGGCTGTTTCTTTTCGCCCTCGGTCTTGCTCTCGTCCTTCTTCTGACCGGACTTGTCGCCCTTCTCATCAGAGCTAGGACCCTTATCGGATTCAGCCTTCTCGGAAGCCTTGTCCTTGGAGTCGCCCTTTGCGGCTTCGGTCTTTTCCGTGGAAACCTGATCAGAGTTGTCCTTGTTCTGGGCCGAGCCGTTATTGACGCCAGCCATCAGCGAAGAACCCAGCGTAGAACCAAGCTGCTCGGAGAAAGAAGGCTTCTTGTCCGGCGAAGCAACGGGAGCGTCCGGCGCCTTATTCGAGTCGTCCTTGGAAGCATCGGAATCAGGGGTCGTGTCAGAGCCGGAGCCGTTGTTAGAGCCGGTGTCAACGGACGAATCGCTCGAGCCGGTAGATGAGTTAGAGGTGCCAGCGTCGGTCGAACCAGAAGCGTCGCTGTCCGTATTGCCGGCAGAGCTTGAAGGCGAATCGCTCGCAGCAGAGCCGTTCGAATCGGAGCCGTTCGAGGTAGAGCCGTCGTTGGTAGTGCCACCAGCAGAGCCATTACCGTCAGCATCGGTCGAGGGCGCATCCATCCTGTCATCGTTGGCATCGTCACTCGAGCCGTCATTCGAATCAGGTGTCGGCGAGGGCGCCGGCGCAGGCTCGGGCTGCACGGGCGTCGCAGCGGCAGCGGCCTCGTCCTCGGCGATATAAACCAAGCAGTCCTTCAGCTCGTTGCGGTAGCGGTTCTTCCAGCCCTCATGATACTGGGGCTGACTTGAAAACTTGGTGGCGACATTGTTGACCACGCTATTGGAGAGCGCCGTCGCAAACTCGCGGTCGGACATATCGTTGGAAAGATTCGCCCAGCGGAAGAAGTCTCTGCAGCCACCGGTACCGCACATGTTGGTGATGCTCCACACCATACCCTTGACGCAATCGGCGCGGCCGGAGATGTCAATGCCAAGAGCGCTCTTAAGCCACGCCTCGGTCACCGCATAGTACGAGTTGTACGCATACGCATCCTGCAGAGCCGAAAACTCAGCAGGATCGGTGTTATAAGCACCCTGGAAGGCCTCCTGTGCAATACGGCCCAGCTCGGTAAGCTGGTCGTTCTCGTACATGGCATTGCTCGCGTTGGAAATCTCGCTGCCGCGATCAATCGCATCCTTGAGCATGCTGTATTTTTCGGGGCTGTAGTTGTAGACCTGCTTCATAAACGGAATGAGCGACCAACGGCGGTCGAACTGGTAATAGCCCAGCGCGTTGTAGCCGTCACCATACGAAAAGCCCTGGTTGTAGTTACCATGGCTCTCGTACTTGGTAAAGTACTTCATCTCGGTAGTCACGTTGACAAACGAAACGCCCTGGACCGACCTCAGCACGCCCGAGAAGGACTGCTGGGTGTAGAGACCCTTATCGATATCGGTGGCATCCGAGGCAACGCCTGGCGTGGGCTCCTCGGCAGCGGCGGGTGCCGGCGCGGAAACGGCGCCAAACGAAAGCGCCAGCGTCAGACCCGCGACAATAGCAGAATGCTTGGGCTGCATAAGATCCTCCCTGCATTGGTGTAGTTAAAGTGCAGTTTGCAAAGATAGAATCAGTATTGCAGCTCGTCCGTTGTTGCACAACAACCCCTCGGTAAACGGCAACAACCTTCCGCGAAATCTTAAGGAATTAAACAAACTGGTCGTCGGGCGCCATCAGAAGCTCGCCGTATCGCTCCATCAGCCCGTCCCTCAACTGACAGAAAGCGGGGATATAGACGTTCAAGATGCGCTGAATCAAATCTTGAGCGAGCTTGTTGTCGTAGATATGGACGTTCGTATTGCGGTCTCTGAGCATGTCTAGCCAGGCCGCCTCATCAATAAAGTCGTAGAATCGGTACGACTCCTTCAAGATGGCACGAGGAGACCCCGACGCGGCAAGCGTGGCGCCCTCATACTCGAGCAGACGCTTAAGGAGCTTCCAGCTCAGTTCAAATTGAAGATTGAACTTATTAATTAATCCACTCTGAACAAAATCATTGTTGAGATCCTGATTGGGCGCATCCTCAAGATTCGCCAAGGCGCTAACAAAGTTCTCATATTTTTTCATACAGAATCACACCATCCCTGGCAATCTCATCGAGCAATTGCTGCGATAGGGACTCGTCGAGATTGACGACATCTACATCTAAAAGAGTATCAAGATGTTCCTCGATCAAATATGAGAAACGGCCGAAATCCCGGCAACCTGCTACGGCGATGTCAATATCGCTCTTGGGCAAGTTGTCGCCTCGAGCACGAGAACCAAACAACACGACCTTCTCGGCGTCACATTCCAGAGCAAAAACTTCGATTTGCTTGTACACCTTGTCGAGAGATGTCATTTGCAGCCCTTACAGCTTAATGTCAAAGTTGATCTCGGGAACGGCGGCTAGGTCGGCCAACGTCACGCCGTCGACGTACTTTTCGATCACGTCGTCCAAACCGCGCCAGAACTTGACGGTCGAGCACAAATCGCTGCGGGTGCAGCTGTTGTCGATGCCGTCGCACGCCACCGGAGCCGTGCTGCCCTCGACGGCACGCAGGATGTCGCCGGCACGCACCTCGGCCGGGTCCTTGGCCATCATGTAGCCACCGCCCTTACCGCGCACGCTCTTAAGCAGGCCCGCCTTCATGAGCGGACGAACCAGCTGCTCCAGATACTTTTGCGAGATATGCTCGCGGTCGGCAACCTCGCGCAGGGCAATCTTGCCCTCGGCGTCGCCCAGCGCCGCGATATAGATCATCAGTCGGAGGGCATAGCGGCCCTTAGAAGAAATGAGCATACCTACCCTCCCATCGTTACTGGGACAAAACCAGGCTTGTTTGTCCCAAATCCTATGCACGCGGGGCAAACAAACCTGATTTTATGTCCCTCATCTAAAAAGTCGAGTGGATTAGTCGGGTTTTCCCTTGACTAACGCCGAACCCATAGTAACTTTATTCCGAGAAGATTCCTAGGGTTTAGTACACCTATGAGTACACCATATACAGAGAGGGACAGCATGAGCGCAAATCCGCTGCTTTCCATCGAAGGTCTGACCGCCTCCGTGGACGAGAAGACCATCCTCCACAACGTCAACCTCAACGTCGCCGCCGGCGAGACCCATGTGCTGATGGGACCCAACGGCGCCGGCAAATCCACCCTGGGCCACCTGGTCATGGGCGACCCCGTCTACACGGTCAACGACGGCCGTATCGTCTTTGACCGCCAGGACATCACCGAGCTCACCACCGACAAGCGTTCGCGCGCCGGCCTGTTCCTGAGCTTCCAGGCCCCGGTCGAGATTCCGGGCGTGCCGCTGTCGAGCTTTTTGCGTGCCAGCATCGCCGGCCGTCCCGGCCTGGAGATGAAGGGCAAGGAATTCCGCCGTCGCGTCAAGGAGCTCGCGGCCGAGCTCAACATGGATACCGCCTACCTCAACCGCGAGTTGGGCGTGGGTTTCTCGGGCGGCGAGAAGAAGAAGGTCGAGATGCTCCAGCTTCTGCTGCTGCAGCCCAAACTCGCCATCCTGGACGAAACCGACTCCGGCCTGGACGTCGACGCCCTGTCCACCGTCAGCCACGGCATGGACGCGTACCGCAAGAGCTGCGACGGCTCCATGCTCATCATCACGCACAACACGCGCATCCTGGAACACCTGGATGTCGACCGCGTCCACGTTATGGTCAAGGGCCACATCGTACGCGAGGACGACGCCTCGCTCATTCCCTGGATCGACAAGAACGGTTTTGAGACCTTCGAGCGCGAGGCCGCCGAGCAGCGCGCCCAGGCCGAGGCCGCCGCTGCCGAGCAGCAGGCGTAAAGGGGCGACGCAATGACCAAGAACCGCACCGAGGTCGCGGACATCGACCGCAGCCTCTACGACTTCACCTATGGCGAGGAGGGATTCGAGCGCCTCGACGCCGGCATCACGCCCGACATCGTGCGCGAGATCAGCGCCAAGAAAGACGAGCCGCAGTGGATGCTCGACCTGCGCTTAAAGTCCCTCGAGATCTTCAACCGTTTTCCCGACCCGACGTGGGGCCCCTCCATCGAGGGCCTGGACATGGACAACATCGTCACCTACGTCAAGCCCAACACCGACCAAAAGCACGACTGGGAGTCGGTGCCCGACGACATCAAGAACACCTTTGAGCGCCTGGGCATCCCCGAGGCCGAGCGCAGCTACCTGGCAGGCGTCGGCGCGCAGTACGACTCCGAACTCGTCTACCACAACATGCAGGACACCGCGTCCAAGATGGGCATCGTCTACTCCGGCATCGAGGAGGCCCTGCACGATCCGCAGTGGGAGCCGCTCATCCACGAGAAGTTTATGACGCTCATCCCGCCCACCGACCACAAGTTTGCGGCCCTGCACGGCGCCGTGTGGTCGGGCGGCTCTTTTGTCTACGTGCCCAAGGGCACCAAGCTCGATTTTCCGCTGCAGAGCTACTTCCGCCTCAACGCCAAGGGCGCCGGCCAGTTTGAGCACACGCTCATCATCGTCGAAGACGACGCCGACCTGCACTTCATTGAGGGTTGCTCCGCGCCCAAGTACAACGTGGCCAACCTCCACGCCGGCGCCGTCGAGCTCTTTGTGGGCAAGCGTGCGCACCTGCGCTACTCGACCATCGAGAACTGGTCCAAGAACATGTACAACCTCAACACCAAGCGTGCGCGCGTGGACGAGGACGGCGACATCGAGTGGATCAGCGGCTCCTTCGGCAGCCACGTGGGCTACCTCTACCCCATGAGCGTGCTCAACGGCCGCCGCGCTCGCTCGAGCTTTACCGGCATCACCTTTGCCGGCGCCGGCCAGAACCTCGATACCGGCTGCAAGGTCGTGCTCAACGCGCCCGAGACCTCGGCAACTGTCGAGACCAAGGGCATCTCCAAGAGCGGCGGCATCCAGACGTTCCGCAGCTCTATCGTGGCGACACCCAAGGCTGAGGGCTCCAAGGCAACCGTGAGCTGCCAGTCGCTGATGCTCGACGACCAAAGCCGCTCCGACACCATCCCCGCCATGGACATCCGCGCCAAGAACGTCGACATCGGCCACGAGGCCACCATCGGCCGCATCGGCGACGATAAGGTGTTCTACCTGATGAGCCGCGGTATCTCGGAGGAAGAGGCCCGTACCATGATCGTCAACGGCTTTGCCAACCCGGTCTCCAAGGAGCTGCCGCTGGAGTACGCCGTCGAGATGAACAACCTGATCAAGCTCGAGATGGAAGGAGCGATCGGATAATGAAACAGACCACCAACACCGCTGCTACCATCCTTGAGCAGGTCAATGCGATGCCGGCTGCCACTTGGGGTTGGCTCAAGATGAACCAGACCAAGCTCGAGCTCTCTGACGAGCTTGCCGCCGCTCCCACCGAGGCCGTTGAGGTCGAGGGCTTGGACGAGCAGTTTACCGGCGTGGCAGACGCGTTTGAAGCCGCCATGGACGCTATGGCCGAGCGTTTCCCCGAGCGCCGCGCCTCCGCCCCCGGCGATGCCGCCGACCGCGCCCGTATCACGCCCGAGACCGAACTCGACGTGCCTGCGACCTCCGTCTACCAGGCCGGCGCCATCAAGCTCGAGGAGGAGCTCTCCCCTGCCGAGGCCTTCGAGACTGGCATGGGCGAGGCTGCCTACACCTACCTGGCCGACCACGCTACCAAGCGCATCGTCATCGATGTGCCCGCATACAAGCACGCCACGGTTACCGTGCGCGTGAGCGCTGTCGATGCCGCCGCGGCCATCGCCGCCATCGACGTCGTCGCCCGTCCCCAGTCGACGCTCGATCTACATATTGCCCTAGACTCCCCCGTTACCGGCGAGGGTGTCGTGGGCTCCGTGCTACGCGTGTGCGCCCACGAGTACGCCACCGTCAACGTGACCTGCACGCAGACGCTCGACGATAGCTGGATCGCGCTCGACGACACCGGCCTGTTCCTGGACGAGGGCGCGCGCGTCAACGTGCAGCACACCGTCCTGGGTGCCGGTGCCAGCGCCACCGGCCTCGCCGGCGACCTGTTGGGCGATACCGCCAAGGTCACCATCGATACTGACTACCTGGGCGCCCGAGAGCAGGTGCGCGACTTTAACTACGAGCTGCGCCACCGCGGTCGCAAGACCGAGTGCGAGATCGACGCCAACGGCGTGCTGACCGGCACGTCCAAGAAGGTCTACCGCGGCACCATCGACCTCGTGCACGGCTGCAAGGGTGCAACCGGCACCGAGCGCGAGACGGTGCTTTTGGCCAACAAGGGGGTCGACAACAAGACCGTCCCCGTCATCCTGTGCGACGAGGACGACGTCGCCGGCAACCACGGAGCCACCATCGGCCACGTCCGCGACGAGCAGCTGTTCTACCTCGCCTGCCGCGGCCTTGACCAAAACGCCGCCGAGGACCTGTTCGTCCGTGCCAAGCTGGAGGACGCCGCGCTTTCCGCTACCGACGAGCGCACCCGCGCCGCCGTCGTCCGCCTGGGCAACAACCTGATCGACAACTTTGAAGAGGAGCTCGCATGATCGACACCGAGCACGTTAAATGCGATACCTGTACCGCACCGGAGCCTATGGAGCTCGACGCCAGCGACGAGGCCTCGCGCGGCTGGCCTACCGTCGACATCGAGACCAATCCCTACAAGGCACAGTTCCCGCTGTTCCAGCAACACCCCGAGATCGCCTTCCTCGATAGTGCCGCCACCGCGCAGCGCCCTGCCTGCGTGCTCGACGCCGAGCGCGACTTCTATCAGCGCATGAACGCCAACCCCCTGCGTGGCCTGTACTCGCTGTCCGTCGAGGCCACCGACGCCATCGCGAAAGTCCGCCAGCAGATCGCCGACCTCATCGGTGCCTCACAGGCCAACGAGGTCGTCTTCACCCGCAACACGAGCGAGTCGCTCAACCTGGTCGCCAAGAGCTTTGCACCCACGGTGCTCGAGCCCGGTGACGAGGTCGTCATCACCATCATGGAGCACCACTCCAACCTGATTCCGTGGCAGCAGGTCTGCCGCGAGACCGGCGCCAAGCTCGTCTACCTCTACCCCACCAAGACCGGTCAGCTCACGACCGAGGAGGTTCTGTCCAAGGTGGGTCCCAAGACCAAGATCTTGGCCGTGGGTCAAGTCTCTAACGTGCTGGGCGTCGAGAACCCGGTCAAAAATCTCGGCAAGCTCGTGCACAAGTACGGCGGCTATCTGGTCGTCGACGGCGCGCAGTCGCTGCCGCACATGCCGGTCGATGTGGCCGATCTGGGCGCCGACTTCTTTGCCTTTAGCGCGCACAAGGCCATGGGACCCATGGGCATCGGCGTGCTGTGGGGCAAGATGGACCTGCTCAACGCCATGCCGCCCATGCTCACCGGCGGCGAGATGATCGACTCGGTCACCGAGCAGGACGCCGTCTGGGCGCCCGTCCCCGAGAAGTTCGAGGCCGGCACGCAGGACGCCGCCGGCATCTTCGCCACGGGCGCGGCGCTTGACTACCTGGTCAACACGGTAGGCTACGAAAACATCCAGACCCGTGAGAAGGCACTCGTCCACTACCTGATGGGCGAGCTCATGCAGCTCGACTTTGTCCAGATCATCGGCTCCATCTATTGGGACAACCACCACGGCGTTGTGAGCTTTAACGTCAAGGGCATCCATCCGCACGACGTCGCGAGCATCATGGACATGGACGGCGTCTGCATCCGCGCCGGCCACCACTGCGCGCAGCCGCTGCTTACCTGGCTGGGCGTCGAGAACCTTGCCTGCTGCCGCGCCAGCGTGGCCTTCTACAACGACAAGGCCGACATCGACAAGTTCATCGCCGGTCTGCATCACGTTTGGAGCACGTTCAATGGGTAATCTGTACACCTCCACCACATTTATGGAGCACAACTCGCACCCCGACTATAAGTACGAGATGGATGCTCCCACGCACGAGCACGACGGCATCAACCCCAGCTGCGGAGACGAGCTCACCCTGCAGCTACGTGTCGAGAACAACGTGATCGAGGAGGCCTCCTTTACCGGCCACGGCTGCGCCATCAGCCAGGCCAGTGCCGACATCATGGCCGACCTCATCACCGGCGAGACCGTCGAGGAAGCTCGCCGCCTAGCAGAGCTCTTCCTTGCCATGATCCGCGGCGAGCAGCTCTCCGAGGAGGACCTGGAAGACCTGGACGAAGCCGCCCAGCTCCAGGACATCTCGCACATGCCCGCCCGCGTCAAATGCGCCGAGCTCGCCTGGCGCACCCTCGACGGCATGCTCACGGGACAAAATAATCAGTAGAACTTGTCCCAAATCTTAAGATTTTTGTTGGCCGAATCGCTTGACAAGAGTGGTTCGGCCATTTTCTATTCCGAGAGCTCAGCCTGGGCCTTCACCCGCGCATAAGCGCGCACGATACGAGATACGGTACTCTTGCTGATTCCCGTATACCGTTCGACCTCGCGCACCGTGTAGCCGCCATCGTGCAGAGCGAAAATGATTCTGTCTCGCCGCGAGGGCGCAACGGTCTTGAGTTCGTTGAGCGGAACCCCGAGGCTCTTCGCCATCTTGTCGGCAAAGGCGTGGCGTTCCCACTCCGTCTCTTTCATATCGCACAGCGCTGGCTCACTGCCGTCGGGCGTCGAAAGCGAATAGGCAATAAAGCCCTCGGCAGAGCCAAAAAGCTCAAGCACGCAAGAAGGATCAGAAAATCCCCTCGCGGCATCGGCCACATCACCGTCGTAAGCGCGTAGATGTTCCGGAAAGCTGCTCCAGGGATAACGCTCGATTAGGCTAACGCCCACCTCCTGCGGATCGGCGTGTACAGAGCGAATAGCCTCCATCACCTGCCAGTCGGTATCGAGCGAGCGCCGGTCAAAACGGTTTTGGAACAGATGGCCTGTGCGCCCCGTGCGCTTATTGAACCGCCGCGCGTACGTCAAAAGCAGCCGGTGCATTGCCGCGCTCATCCTGTCCTCGTAATCTGCAAGCACCAAATGCACGTGATTGCCCATAAGGCACCAGGCGATAACCGTCACGCCCTCCTCGCGACAGCACTCGCGCATCAGCTCCAAAAACTCCCACCGGTCGTCATCGCCCTCAAAGATGAGCCGCTTGCCCGTACCGCGGGCACAGACATGGTAAAAGCCGGTAACCGTTCTCCAAACGCGCTGCATGGCGCTCCCTTCACCGGGATCTGCTTGCCATCCAATACAGCACGATTGAAGCGTGCCATCAAAACATTCACGCAAAACAATACACTCGCGCGGCCAAAGGCAGTAATCAGGCGGCGAACGGCACCGTTGCAACAGGTCAACCCCTGCAACGCTTACAAGAGCTGACCAAAAGCTTGCCAAAGACGGACCCCCTCTACGGAAGTTCGCGACCACAGAACATAGCGTTAAACCGTTTCAATTAAAACTTCCGGACTTCTCGCTACGAAAACTGAGCCGTTCGCCGAATATTCCGTGCATTTCGCGGTATTATAGGGGCTGCATGTCATGTCCCTTTCGAAGGGTCGCCCGGCAATCGCCAGCCACGACCCCCAGACGGGACGCCAACACGATAGAGAGGAGAGGCATGCAGTACTCACAGGAAGTGGAGAACATGTGCCCCGTTGCCAAGGGTGCATACCACGGCCCCGCACCCATCCCCGAGGAGGGCAAGTGGGTCCAGGCTAAGGAGATTTCCGACATCTCCGGTCTTACGCACGGTGTGGGTTGGTGCGCACCTCAGCAGGGCGCCTGCAAGCTCACGCTGAACGTCAAGGACGGCATCATCGAGGAGGCCCTCGTTGAGACCATCGGCTGCTCGGGCATGACCCACTCTGCCGCCATGGCTTCCGAGATCCTTCCCGGTAAGACCATCCTCGAGGCCCTCAACACCGACCTCGTCTGCGACGCTATCAACGTTGCTATGCGCGAGATCTTCCTGCAAATCGTTTACGGCCGCAGCCAGACCGCGTTCTCCGAGGGCGGCCTGCCCGTGGGCGCCTCCCTCGACGACCTCGGCAAGGGCCTTCGCTCTCAGGTCGGCACCATGTTCGGCACCAAGGCCAAGGGCGCTCGTTACCTCGAGCTCGCTCAGGGCTACGTCACCCGCATGGCTCTCAACGACAAGAACGAGATCATCGCATTCGAGTTCCTGAACCTCGGCAAGTTCACCGACGCCGTCAAGGCCGGCAAGACCCCCGAGGAGGCCATCGCTGGCGCTATGGGCCACTATGGTCAGTGGGAGAACGCTGCCAAGTACATCGACCCGCGCACCGACGAGGAGACTCACTCCGTCGCCAGCGTGTTCCCGGTTCACGAGTAGAAAGGGAGGGAAATAACTATGACTGTTACGTTCGAAGGTTACGAGCGCCGCGCTGACAAGATCAACAAGTGCCTCGCCGACAACGGCATCGCCTCCCTCGAGGAAGCTCTGCAGATCTGCACCGACAAGGGCTTCAACCCGCGTGAGATCGTCAACAACACCCAGTCCATCGCCTTCCAGAACGCCGAGTGGGCCTACACCCTCGGTTGCGCTCTCGCTGTCAAGCGTGGCGCCAAGTCTGCTTCTGAGGCTGCCGCCATCATCGGCGAGGGCATCCAGGCCTTCACCGTTCCCGGCTCCGTCGCCGAGGACCGCAAGGTCGGTCTGGGCCACGGCAACCTGGGCGCTATGCTGCTCTCCGACGACACCGAGTGCTTCGCCTTCCTGGCCGGTCACGAGTCCTTCGCTGCCGCTGAGGGTGCTATCGGCCTGGCTCTGAACGCCAACAAGGCTCGCAAGAAGCCGCTGCGCGTTATTCTCAACGGTCTGGGCAAGGACGCCGCTCAGATCATCGCCCGCATCAACGGCTTCACCTACGTGAAGACCCAGTTCGACTACTTCACGGGCGAGCTCAAGGTCGTCGAGACCATCCCCTACTCCGATGGTCCCCGTGCCGCCGTCAACTGCTACGGCGCCGACGACGTCCGCGAGGGCGTTGCCATCATGTGGCACGAGAACGTCGACATCTCGATTACCGGTAACTCCACCAACCCCACGCGCTTCCAGCACCCCGTCGCTGGCACCTACAAGAAGGAGCGCCTCGAGGCTGGCAAGAAGTACTTCTCCGTCGCTTCTGGTGGCGGCACTGGCCGTACCCTGCACCCGGACAACATGGGCGCCGGCCCTGCCTCTTACGGCATGACCGACACCATGGGCCGTATGCACTCCGACGCCCAGTTCGCCGGTTCTTCCTCCGTGCCTGCGCACGTCGACATGATGGGTCTCATCGGCATGGGCAACAACCCCATGGTCGGTGCCACCGTCGCCTGCGCTGTCGCCGTCGAGGAGGCCCTCAAGGCCTAATCGCACCCGCGCGATGCTCATATAGTTGAGCTTTGGAGCCGCTACCTTTCGAGGTAGCGGCTCTTTTTGTTTGCCCCGTCTCAAATTGGTTACTCTTATTAAAGGGTCCGATGTATCAGTTGCGGTGAAATACGGACTGAATTGCATCCATACAGGCCAAAACAGTCCGTATTCCACCGCAACTTATCAAATGGGCCGACCGAAGTGGCCGAGTCCACCTGACGCCCACCTGCCATATTTGCCCTTTACCGATTTGCCGGGTCTTTGCGGCCCCATTGCCGATCACCCGTGCGACAATGCGCCGGACGAGAAAGGAATCCGATGGAATCGACTGATGTACTGGTAATTGGATCTGGCATTGCGGGCCTTTGTGCCGCCATCGAAGCGGCACGCACGGGCGCAACCGTCGCTGTGGCAAGCGCCGGCAAGACCATGAGTGGATCGAGCTTCTTCCCTGGAACCTGGGGCCTAGGGCTTATCGGACCCGTTAACGAAGACGACGAACAAGACCTCATCGACACCATCCAGACCGTCGGCGGCGGTGTCGCCGACCCCGAGCTTGTCCAGACGTTTGTCCACGGCATTCCCCAGGCAATTGAATGGCTCGAGCAAGACCTGGGCGTTGAGCTCAAGCGTCCGCAAAACGCTGAGAGCGCTCAGCAAAAGCAGTTTATCCCCTGCTTTGACCACAAGACGCGCATGTGGCGCGGCCTCACCCGCAAGCCCCTTGAGGACGCTCTGACAGCCCGGATCGAGTCGCTCGGCATTCGCCTGCTCCCCCGCCATGAGCTTATCGACCTTATTGAGGACACGAACGGCAGAATCACCGGAACCGTGCTCTACAACCTCACCGAAGATCGAATCGTGCCCTTTGCTACCAAAGCCACGATCATCGCAGCCGGTGGCACGGGTGGCCTGTTCGAGCGAAGCCTCACTTCCGCCGACGTGCTCAGCTCATCACAGGCCATCGCGCTGGCGCACGGCGCATCGCTTACTAATATAGAGTTCATGCAGATGATGCCCGGCTTCATCGAGCCCAAGCGCAACCTTGTCTTTAACGAGAAGACCTGGCGCTACGTACATGTAGACCAGCCGGCAGATATTGCCGACGACAAGCTGGACGACCTGCTCGAGCAGCGCTCTGGATATGGTCCCTTCACGTCACGCTTGGCCTCCCGCGCTATCGATCTCGTCATCGATCAGGCAGGTGTCGAAGGCCTGGCACTCCACTACGACTTCCCCCGCGAGGATGTCCCAGAGTTTGTGCAGACCTTTGCCACCTGGCTGCAAGACGAGCACGGCATCGCCCCGACTGACGAGATGCGCGTTGCGATGTATGCCCACGCCGCTAACGGCGGCATCAAGATCGATAAGACCGCGTACACGGGCGTTGAGGGTCTCTACGCTTGCGGCGAGGCGACAGGCGGCATGCACGGAGCCGACCGCATTGGTGGCTTGTCAAGCGCCAACGGCATCGTGTTCGGGCGCATCGCAGGCGCATCGGCAGCCCTTGCAGCGCAGAAAGAGCCTGAGACAGCCCTGAAGGCGGATATCGCCCTCCCCCACTACGGCATTGCCACAACAGATGCCGAACGCCTGACACACGGCCTTAAGCACACGATGAGCACCTATTGCATGATCAACCGAACCGAGACGGGCCTATCCGAGGCTCTGCAACAGCTTGAAAGCCTGCAAGACAAGGCCATGGCGCTGAGCAAGCCGCATGCCGATGACAGCGAGATCGCAGCCCTCGCCCGCCTACAGTCGCAGATTCGACTAGCACAGGAAATGGTCAAAGCCATGCGCAAGCGAACTGAAAGCTTAGGTTCGCACTATCGAGCAGACTAAATCGATTCTCACTTTGAGTTTGATCACAACTTCTCAACATGCATCGAGCCCCGTAAGCATGATTCCCCTAAGGAGAACACGCCTACGGGGCTTTAGCCGTGTTTCCCTAAGGGAATCACGGTGCAGATTACTCAGCTCCGTGCCCTTTCGGGTTCGCCCCATGCGTGGTCAACAAAAAACGACCAGCCTGAGCCAGTCGCTTTAACAATCTTTGGGTGGGCCGTCAGGGGGTCAGCCTGCTTTGCAGGCGACCGCTGCGGCGCCAAGGCGCCTTGCGCGCTACGCTGGTAAATGCTTACGTATTTCCTCAGCTCCGCGCCCTTACGGGTTCGACCCCATGCGAGGTCAACAAAAAAGCGACCAGCCTGGGCCGGTCGCTTTAACAATCTTTGGGTGGGCCGTCAGGGGGTCGAACCCTGGACCTTGGGATTAAGAGTCCCCTGCTCTACCAACTGAGCTAACGACCCAAAGCTAAAGTCCGTTGTGGCGGACTTTAGAGGAGATATCGTGTGGTGGGCCGTCAGGGGGTCGAACCCTGGACCTTGGGATTAAGAGTCCCCTGCTCTACCAACTGAGCTAACGACCCGATATCAACACGAAGCAAGAACTGGGGTGGGTAAAGGGACTCGAACCCTCGACCTACGGGACCACAACCCGTCGCTCTAGCCAACTGAGCTACACCCACCGTGTCCTGTGCGCTTCGCGCTCGACTATTATTGCAAGGAACGCCACGCGATGCAAGCCCCAATTTTCAAGAATTTTGAAAAGAGTTTTTCGGATCCATTTCGAGCAAATCCCACCGGTTTCATAGGAGTAAACTTGCCCCACTGCAAATGCTCGAAAGGACCGGCATGAAAGAACTCTCCAACCGCACGGCAACGTTTACCGATTCGGTCATCCGCCGTATGACGCGCATCTCCAACAAGTATGGCGCCGTCAACCTGTCGCAGGGCTTCCCCGACTTCGATCCCCCGGCGCAGCTGCTCAATAGTCTGGGCACCATCGCCACCGACCCCAAGCCGCTTTACCACCAGTACTCCATCACCTGGGGCTCCCAGGCCATGCGCGAGGCGCTCGCCGCCAAACAGGAGCACTTTATGGGCATGCCGGTGAACCCCAACGAGAATATCGTAGTCACTTGCGGCTCCACCGAGGCCATGATGGCCGCCATGATGACGGTCACGAACCCCGGCGACAAGGTCGTCATCTTCTCGCCGTTCTACGAGAACTACGGCGCTGACACCATTCTCTCGGGAGCCGAGCCCATCTATGTGCCGCTCAACCCGCCCACCTTTGACTTCGACCGCGAGGTCCTCGAGGCGGCCTTCCGCGACAACGACCCAAAGGCCATCGTCCTGTGCAACCCTTCCAACCCCTGCGGCAAGGTCTTTACGCGCGAGGAGCTCACCTTTATCGCCGACCTCTGCAAAAAGTACGACGCCTATTGCATCACCGACGAGGTATACGAGCACATCGTCTACGCACCCCATGAGCACGTCTACATGGCCACGCTGCCTGGCATGTTCGAGCGCACCATCAGCTGCAGCTCGCTGTCCAAGACCTACTCCATCACCGGCTGGCGTCTGGGCTACACTATCGCCCCTGCCGAAATCACCGAGCGCATCAAAAAGGTCCACGACTTCCTCACCGTGGGCGCCGCCGCTCCCCTGCAGGAAGCCGTCGTCACCGCCCTCAACTTCGACGACAGCTATTACGATGAGGTCCTTGACCTCTATGCCGCCAAACGCGACCTGTTCTGTCAGGGGCTCGATAGCATCGGTCTTGAGCATAACGTGCCACAGGGCGCCTACTACGTCATGATGGACATCTCTGAGTTTGGCTATGACAGCGACCTCGAATTCTGCGAGGACCTCGCGTCTAAGGTGGGCGTGGGCGCCGTGCCCGGCTCGAGCTTCTTCCGCGAGCCCGTCAACCACCTGATTCGTTTCCACTTTGCCAAGCGAGACGAGACGCTTAACGCGGCATTGGAGAACCTCAAGTCGCTACGTGATAAAATCAAGCCGCGCGGGTAAGGACAGCCCGACAACTAGAGCAACCAAAGAAGCCCCGCACCGCCCACCGCGTTGCGAGGCTTCTTTCTATAGCGCTTTCTTAAATGGTTTAGAGCTCTATACTTTAGTCACGGAGCAACTCGTCCCAGAGAGAGGAATACTATGGCAGAACAGCAGCTTATCGGAGCGCTCGAGGCCGGCGGCACCAAGATGGTCTGCGCCACGGGCTATGCAGACGGTACGGTCCTGGAGCGCGAGCAGATCGCGACCACGACCCCGCAGGAAACCGTCGAGGCCGTCAACGCATGGTTTGCCGACAAGGGCATCGCCGCGCTGGGCATTGGCGCCTTTGGCCCTACCGCAGTCAACCCCGCCTCGCCCCAATACGGCAAGATCCTGGAGACGCCCAAAACGGCATGGCGCTACTTTGACCTGCTGGGCACTATCCAAAACGAGCTCAATATCCCCTGCGGCTACGATACCGACGTCAACGTCGCCTGCCTGGGCGAGGTCACGTTTGGTTGCGCCAAGGGCCTTACCGATGTGGTCTACCTGACCATCGGCACCGGCGTGGGCGCCGGCGTGCTCTCGGGCGGCAAGCTCGTGCACGGCATGATGCATCCCGAGGCCGGCCACATCCTGGTCACGCGCGACCCGCGCGACACCATCGGCGAGCATAGCGCCTGCCCCTTCCACGACAACTGCCTAGAGGGCCTCATCGCCGGCCCCGGCGTTAAAAAGCGCTGGGATGGCAAGAGCGCCGGAGACATGGCCGATGACCCGGAAGCCATGGACCTGCTCGCCGGCTATCTGGCACAGGCGCTCATGACCTACACGCTGTGCTACGCGCCGCAAAAGATCATCATCGGCGGCGGCGTGGCCGACCACACCCCCATCGTGCCGCTCGCACGCAAAAAGTGCGCCGAGATGCTCAACGGCTATATCGTCACGCCCGAGGTCAACGACATCGATAACTACATCGTCAACAACAGCCTCGAGGGCAAGCAGGGCATCATGGGCTGCCTGGCCCTGGGCGCACAGGCGCTTCAGTAGCAGACGCACCCACAGGGCGTGGCGGGCTCGGCAAATCCAACCTACGGAACGACGCCACCACGCCCCATATAAGCCCTCAAATAAAAAGGCTCTGTTAGACCAGAATTGACATATAGGTGATGCCACCGTGGTATAATGAAACCAGCAACCACGGCATTGGAGCA
>NZ_JADMOP010000016.1 GCF_015558785.1 Collinsella aerofaciens | reverse complement strand
GCAAATTCAAATTGCTCCCGGGCATTATCGTCCTAAATCGGAAAAAAGCTATATGTCAATTTTGGTCTAACAGAGCCAATAAAAAAGGCCGCCTAGGACCAAACAATACGTCCTAGGCGGCTTTTTTGGCGTACATCAGCGACCGTAAGAGATATCGGAGCACAACGCCCGTTACCGCTCCACAGCAGTCGATCATCACATCGGTGATCATGCCGGCGCGTCCCGGCACAAAGAGCTGAATCGTCTCGTCGATGGAGGGAATCAGCAGCAGGAACACCGCCGTGGGCAGCAGCACGTCAAAGGTGCGCCGGCCCTCAAAATCAAAGGCGTGCGTTGCCAGAATGCCAAGCACCATATACTCGGTAAAATGTGCACACTTGCGAACAACAAAGTTGGTCACCCATTCATATGGAAGTCCCACGCCGTGCAGGAAACCGCGGATAGTTTCCATGACCGTTAGGCTCAGCGAGCCCGACCCCGAGCCGGGAACCAGCGAATTGCCCCAGATCAAGAGCGCCATCAGGCAGGTTACAACCGCCCATTTTCGATTGATCTTAACCATGCAGAAGTTATGCCTCCGCGCGGAGCGGCGCGAAGCTGGCGGTACCGCCCTCGATTACGCTCAGATAGGCACGACCCGTACGCTTGGCGGTAGAGGACTGCAGGCGCTCGATCTCTTCCTCGAGGATCTGATTGACGCGCTCGTGACGACGATTTTCCATAATGCCGGCGGCAATAGCCTCGGCTCGCTCGATGCTCTCGCGCGAGATACGGGCGGTATCCTCGGGGAACACAGCGCTGTGACGGCCGACATAGGCGGGGGCAGCAGGCTGAGGGGCAGCGACGGGAGTGGGGACTGCAACAGTAGCAGGCTCGTCAATCTCATCCAGAATCGCGGTGGCGGCGGCCCACATGTCCTCGTGGCCCGAGTAATCGGCCATGGGAACATCAACCTCGAGCGAGGCGTCCGGAAGGTCGCCGGTGTCGATGCGATCTTGGGCATCAATCGATGCGGTGATGGCTGCAGGCTCATCGAGGTCATCGAGATCGATGTCCACGGCACCGGAGATGATAGGCATGCTGGCGAGGTTTGCATTGTACGGCGCAGCCTCAGCCGCCTGCTGCTGGGCAGGAGCGCCCCAAAGCGAGCTTTCGGCGGCACGGCGGGCGGCAACGGCCTCCTCGTCCGCAGTCATGGCTTCATCAACGTACGAATTGTCGGCAGAAGCGTTCGCGTCCGCCGAGGTAGCGTTGTAGGCGTTATTGGCTGCCGCGTTGGCAACGAGTGCCACGAAAGCCGCCGTGCTGCCCGCAGGGGCGGCCTGGGAACCAGACACGGCGCGTGCCGCGGCGGCGACGTCGTCGCGATTGAAGGAGCCGGTCTGCCCGCCGTTGGTGAGCTCGTCGATGGCGACTTGATAGACGTCGCGCGAGTGTGCAGGGTCGCAGCTCACCGGCGAATCGTCGTCGAGCATACTGTCGATCATGGACCAAGCCTCGGCCTCGTCCATGGCATCTGCGGCTCGAGCGATGGTAGGGACACCATCATCGGCATGACGGCGCTGGAACGCACCAGTCAGGCCGGAAAGGAATGCCGAGGTAGACTGCTCCGCCTGAGCCTGAGAAGCAGAAGCCGCAGCGTAAGGAGTCGCATCCTGCTGCTGAGCTGGAATCGAGGCGGTCTTGAACTCGCTTTGATGCTGATTGAGATTGGCGGCACCGCCCATGGCATCGGGCTGGAACAGACGCTCTTCACGCTGCGCACGGTACTCGGAGATACCCAGCGAGGCGGCATAGATACCCACGCCCGCCACCGCGCCCACGGCGAAGGGAACCGCACCCGCCACGACCGTCTCGTTCACCGACGAAAACGGCAGCGTCGCGGCATACATAACCACGGGAGCGGCAAGGCCGATCCCGCACGAAAGTCCGGCAAGGACTGCTCGTTGTGTTGCATCAGAAGAAGCCATGAGCTCTCCCCATCTTCCAGCACCCAAATCGCATCATTCAGTTGGCTGCGCGAGAGAAGATGAAGCGGGGCTATGCCCCAAAGCAACGGTATATGGTTCGTTTCATCTGCGTTTTCCGTCGCGAAGCTTAAAAGCTATTATGCGAAACCGCCCTGTCGATTGCAAGCGACGATGTCGGATTGAAACGGGAAACCTGCTGCTTGCCAGTCTTATGGTCAAAAATAAGCGCGGAGCGGCGATATGGAAAAGGGCCGAGGCTCAAAGCCCCGACCCTTTATCGCATTGATGACTATCGCTGCGCGTGGATGACAACCTAGAACGTCTGCTCGTAGTCGCTGTGCTTTTTGGCCGAACGCACCAGGAACTCCTGGTTGGTGTTGGTGCCCTTAAGACCCTTGATAAACGACGCGGCTGCGCGCTCGGTGTTGTTCATGCCGGCAAGAATGCGACGCAGACCAAAGACAAACGGACGCATCTGCTCGTCGACCAACAGGTCTTCGTTGCGCGTACCGGAGGCAACGGGGTCGATAGCCGGGAAGATGCGGCGGTCGGCCAGGTCGCGGTCGAGCTTAAGCTCCATGTTGCCGGTACCCTTGAACTCCTCGAAGATGACCTCGTCCATCTTAGAACCGGTGTCGATGAGGGCAGAGGCCAGGATGGTGAGCGAGCCACCGTTCTCGATATTACGGGCTGCGCCCAGGAAGCGCTTGGGAGGATACAGGGCCGCCGAATCGACGCCGCCCGAAAGGATGCGGCCCGAGGCGGGCGCCGCCAAGTTGTAGGCGCGGGCAAGACGCGTAATGGAGTCGAGCACCACCACGACATCGCCGCCCAGCTCCACGATGCGCTTGGCGCGCTCGATGACGAGCTCTGCCACGCGAGTGTGGTTGTCGGCGGGCATATCGAAGGTCGACGCCACAACCTCACCCTTGATGGAACGCTGCATATCGGTGACCTCTTCGGGGCGCTCGTCGACGAGCAGGCAGATGAGGTGCACCTCGGGGTTGTTAATCGAGATAGACTGGCAGATCTTCTTGAGGATCGTGGTCTTGCCGGCCTTGGGCGGGGACACGATCAGGCCACGCTGACCCTTGCCGATCGGCGACACGATGTCGATGGCGCGACCGGTAATGGAGTCTTTGCCGTGCTCCATGCGCAGCGGCTCGTTGGGATAGACCGGGGTGAGGTCACCAAACTTGGGGCGGTTGCGAATCTGCTCGGGGTCTAGACCGTTGACGGTCGTGATTTTGGCGAGGCCGGCGCGCTTGTCGCCGCCGCGCGAAGGACGAAGCGAGCCCTCGATGACGTCGCCCGTGCGCAGACGCGCGGAGCGGATGAGGTAGGCGGGGACGAAGGCGTCGTCGTTGGACTTCATGTAACCGTGGGCATGGATGATACCGGAGCTGTCCGGACGAATCTGCAGGATGCCCTTGATGTCGCGGAAGCCCTCGGCCTTCGCGGCGGTGACGTAGATCTCCTCGACGAGCTCGGCTTTCTTCTTGCCGGTCGTCTCAATCTCGAACTCCTTGGCCTTCTCGCGCAGTTCGGCGACCTTCATGGCCGCAAGTTCCTCACGCGAAAGCGTGGGCTCGGTGGGGGCGGCGTTGCGCTCCTTGTTGCGCTGTTTGCGATCGCGCTGGCGGTTGCGACGGTCGTTGTTGCGGTCGTCCTTGCGCTCGCTGCGCTCGTCGTTGCGCTTGTGCTGGCGACGGTTGGGGCGAGCGCCGTCTTCGGCCTCGGCGGGCGCGGCGCCACCGGTTGCGGCGGCATCGGCGTTAGCCGCAGTATCATCGCTGGCCTCGGCCTTGGAATCGCCCTGCAGCTCGGCCTCGGCCTGCTGCTCGGACGCCTTGGCCTTAGCGGACTTCTTGCGACCGCGCTTGGGCTTCTCGGACGCAGGCTGTTCAACGTCCTGGGGCTCGGCGGCATCAGTCGATGCATCGACGGTCGTCTCGGCGGAATCCTCGGATGCACCCTTCTTGGCAGCCTTGGCCTTGGACGTGCGCTTAGCAGCAGTGCGACGGCTGCGACCGGGACGGACGTCGGCGGGCTCGACATCGGCGGGAGCAGCCTCGGAAGTCGTAGCATCCTGGACGGGCGCGTCGGCGGCGGTTGCAGACTCGGCGGTCGCCGCAGCATCCCGAGCGGCTGCAGCTGCGGCTGCGGCCTTCTCTGCCTCGACGAAGGCCTTGGGCTTGCGACCGCGACGGTGCGGGCGCAAAGCCGGATCGACAACGGGAACTTCGCTGGCCTCGACAGGCGCAGCGGACTCAGCAGGCGATGCGCCCTCCCCTGCCGCGGAACGGACCGAAGCCTCAGTGAGCTCGGGGGTTACCTGTTCAGCAACCTGCTCGGCCTTAGCAGCCGTGCGACGGCGTGTGCGCGGTGCCGGCTTCTCGGTCGGTTGGTCGGCGGCAGGGGTCTCGGGCACAGACGGAGCTGCAAGCTCGGTCAGAGCCGCGGCCTCGCGCTCGGCAGCACGACGGCGGGCGCGCACCACCTGAGCCTCGCTAATCTGCGCCAACGCACGTGCCTGCGCGACCTCATCGGAAATCGGCGCCGAGGAGTCAGCTGCAACGGTGCGCTTGGCGCGCGTCGTGCGCGCGGTACGGCGCTTGGGCTTGGTGACCTCCTCGCCGTCAGCGGCAGGCTTGGCCGCGCGGCGCGTGCGCTTGGGCTTTGCCGGAGCAGCCTCCTCACCAGTTGCAGGCACGGCCTTCTCAGCCGTTGCAGCCTTAGGCGTCTCAGGAGCCGAGGTTTGCGCGGGCGCCGCGACCTGGTCCGACGCAACCGGTGCAGCGGGAGCGGCTTGCGTCGTCGTTATTTCGTTTTCTTGCTGTTGATCAGACACAGTGTTTGCTCAACTTTCTTTTCAAGCCCTGTGATCACATGCTCCCTGCATAAACCTTCAGGGCGGCTAAACAGTCTAGCTCCGTCAAATACCGACGGACATCATTGATCTGTATCGAGATATTTGCGTCATATACGCAGCGTTAGTGTAACACAACCGCCGCCACCTGCAACTTAGTCATTGGGGACGTTCTTAAACGACTATTCAAAAGGGACACTCTTTGGTTTACCGCCCACAAATCTGACTGCCTCCGCCAAAACTATGGCGGTTTACTACGATGAATCGCTCAACCGCGACCACTCCGAAACTTGTTGAACTAAAACCGCAGGTAGATGCCTTGCACTTTTTAGCTAAAAGCCGGCGTGGTTGGAATATCTCAATTCATCGTAGTAAACCGGCATAGTTTCGTATTTCCAGCAGTTCCAAATTCGTCAATACGTCGGCGTTTGCAAAAAAGCCCGACCTCCGTGTGAGATCGGGCTTTCAAGGCTTAGTTAAACCAAGTCTGTACGGTCAAATGACCCGTAGCTTACATCTGCTCGGGCGCGGAAACGCCAACGAGGGTGAGCACCAGGGCGAGCGTCACACGGACGGCATCGCAAGCGGCCAGACGGGCACGCGAAAGCTCGGGGTCGACGGGACGGCCCTCGCTCGGCAGCACCTGACAGGCAGCGTAGAAGCTGTGGAAGTCGCCGGCGAGTTCCTCAGCAAAGTGCGTCAGACGGAACGGGGCGCGGTCGCGAGCGCAGCTGGCGATGAGGTCGGTGAGCTCGTTGAGCTTGCGCGAAAGGGCGAGCTCGGTCGGGTCGGTCAGCAGCGAGTAATCGACGTTCTCACCGATGGCCTTGGCGGCGACGGCCTTCATGCCCATCTCGTCAGCCTGCTCGGGCGTAACGTCAGCGGCACGGCGCAGGATGGAGCACACGCGGGCGTGAGCGTACTGCACGTAGTACACCGGGTTGGAGTTGTCGCGCTTCTTGACGGCCTCAATATCGAAGTCGACCATCTGGTTGGAGCTCTTGGAGATGAGGGTGTAACGGGCAGCGTCGGAGCCGACCTCGTCGACGAGCTCCTGCAGGGTCACCATGGTGCCCTTACGCTTGGACATACGGACGGGCTTGCCGTTGCGCAGCAGGTTGACGAGCTGGCCCAGCAGAACCTCAAACTTGCCGGGGTAACCCAAGGCATCGCAGACGCAGCGGACGCGCTCGATGTAGCCGTGGTGGTCGGCGCCCCAGATGTCGATGACGTG
Organism: Collinsella aerofaciens; assembly: GCF_015558785.1. GTDB lineage: Bacteria > Actinomycetota > Coriobacteriia > Coriobacteriales > Coriobacteriaceae > Collinsella > Collinsella aerofaciens_P. The sequence continues at coordinate 52,811 of NZ_JADMOP010000016.1, read as the reverse complement.
GTCGACGCGCTGGAACTTATCCCAGTGATAGGCAACGTCGGAGGCGAAGTAGGTGTACTCGCCGTCGGACTTGATCAGAACGCGGTCCTTGTCATCGCCCAGGTCGGTGGAGCGGAACCACAGGGCGCCGTCCTTGGTGTAGAGATAGCCCATCTTGTCGAGCTTCTCAAAAGCGCGGTCGACGGCGGAGGTGCCGGCGGTCTCGCCCTCGGTGTCCTTCACATACAGCGAGCGCTCGGAGAACCAACGATCGAAGTCGCAGTTAACGGCATGGCAAAGGTCGCGCATGTTGTCGACCATCTTTACATAGCCGCGCTCGCGGAAGCTCTCCATGCGCTCCTGCGGATCGGCGTTGACCCACTTATCGCCGTCGGTGCGCCAGAACTCGGCGGCCTCGTCGATGATGTAGTCGCCGCCGTAGGAGTCCTTGCCCAGGGTCTCGGCAAAGTTGTCCTGATACGGATGGGTCTCGGGATGCTCGTCGTTCTCGTCGGCAACAAAGGCGTCGCGGTCGGCGATCAGCAGCTTGTGAGCCTCGTCGATATCCACGCCCTGCTTGGCGATGATGTCGGCAAGCTGCATATAGCGCGTGCTGATGGAGTTGCCGAAGGTGTTCATCTGAGAGCCGTGGTCGTTGATGTAGAACTCACGCTGGATGTCGTAACCGGCGTGATCCATAACGCGGCAGAGCGAGTCGCCCAGCGCGGCCCAGCGGCCGTGGCCGATGTGCATGGGGCCGACGGGGTTGGCGGAAACGAACTCGACCTGGGTCTTCAGGCCACCACCGACGTTGGACTTAGCGAAGTCCATACCCTTCTCGCGAGCCTCGCCAAAGATGGCATTCTTGACGGCAACGGAGAGGTAGAAGTTGATGAAGCCGGGGCCTGCGATCTCGACCTTCTCGATCGCGGGGTCCTCGGGCATATGGGCAACGATGGCCTCGGCGATCTTGCGCGGGGCGCAGTGGGCCAGCTTGGCGGACTTCAGGGCCATGGTAGAGGTCCACTCGCCATGAGAAGTGTCAGCCGGTCGCTCGATAGCGCAATCGTCAAGTTCAAATGCGGAAAGGTCGCCGGCCTCCTGGGCCGCAGCAAGCGCAGCGCGTACCAGCTCTTCAATCTTCTCGGGCATAGATCCTCCTTGTGTTAAAGCCCCCGAGCTCTTGGTCACTCGTAGGGCAAAAGCCAGAGTTTGTAGCACTCTATCACAAGCGACGGGCACTGTCGCAGGGTAAAGCTAATAGATATTGCATATGCACAAAAATGACTACAGCTTGTATGGAGTCACTCAAAGATGCCGGTCTGCCTGCAGATTATGCAGGCGTTGAAAATGCATAAAGGTGTGAATGAGCTGCGTCTGTTATCGAATACTCTTACCTATCAGAGTTGTGTGCTTTTCCTGCATAAAGTACGGGTTTGCGCACGTCAGCGTGTTATTCTAGACATACGTAAATTCGTATAAGTTGGAGGTAGCATGTTCTCAATCGGTCAACACGTCATTCATCCGGGCCAGGGAGTCTGCACCGTCGTCGGTTTTAGGGACGACACACCGCAGCCCATGCTGCTGCTCGAGACCAAGCAGGGACATGCGCAGACGATCCTCATGTACCCCGTGGCGCAGGCCGACCGTCTGCACGCCGCCATCTCTCAGCAAGATGCCGAGCACCTGCTGAGCCACTATGACGAGCTGGAGTGCGACACCTTTACCGAGCGCAACAGCTCGCTTGAGGAGACACACTTTAAGCAGCAGCTCAAGCTGGGCGCGCCCGAGACGGTCCGCGTGGCAAAGACCATGATGCACCGCATTCGCCAGGCCGAGGAAGCTGATAAAAAACCCAGCTCCTACTACATGCGCGTACTCAAGGAGGCCAAACGCCGCTCCATCGAGGAGTTCGCCGTGGCCCTTGGCGTCACCGAGGAGGCCGCCGAAGCCCGCCTAGCCCAAGCCGCCCTCAACTAACCCATCCGCGCCAAAAACCACCACAAAGGGAACAGGCACCTTTGTGGTGGTTTTCTTGTTCTAGTAGTATTCATTCTTATCGATACCCACGAGCACAAGGAGTCTCTTATGGCAGAGCCGCTTACCGCCGGAATCACCCGCGACCGCGCGTTCGAACTGCTCAATGAGCACAACAAGGACCCGTTCCATATCACCCATGGCGAGACGGTCGAGGGCACTATGCGCTACTTTGCGCGCGAGTTCGACCCCGAGAACGAGGAGTTTTGGGGCATCGTCGGTCTGCTGCACGACCTGGATTGGGAGGAGCATGAGGACGACCCCATTAACCACACCATCTATGCTGCCGAGATTCTTGAGGGCGAAGGTGCGTCTCCCGAGCTCATTCGCGCCATCCAGACGCACACGTCGGACTTCAACACCTCACTACCCAAGCCCGAGCTGCAGATGGAAAAGATCCTGTTTGCCTGCGATGAGCTCACCGGCCTGATCGGCGCTGCCGTCATCATGCGCCCGAGCAAGAGCGTTATGGACTTTACGACTAAGTCGCTCAAGAAGAAGTTCAAGGACAAACGCTTTGCCGCCGGCTGCTCGCGCGACGTGATTTCGCAGGGCGCCGAGATGTTGGGCTGGGAGCTCCCCGAGCTCTTTGACCGCACCATCGCGGCCATGCAGTCCTTCGCCCCCGACCGAGATACCTTCCAGGCCTAACCGTCAACGCCACCTAAAACCACCACAAAGGGGACAGGCACCTTTGTGGTGGTTTTTGTTTGCGCGGGCGTTAGGGACGGACCTGGCCGGTGCCGCGGAGCTTGTATTTGTAGGTGATGAGGGCCTCGGCGGCAAAGGGGCCACGGGCGTGGAGCTTTTGGGTCGAGATGCCGATCTCGGCGCCCAGGCCAAACTCGCCGCCGTCGGTGAAGCGCGTGCTGGCGTTGGCGTACACGGCCGAGGCATCGACCGCATCCAGGAAGCGCTCGCAAGCATCCGTGTCCTCGGCAACGATGGCCTCGGAGTGCATCGTGCCGTAGCGGTTGATGTGTGCGATGGCCTCGTCCTCGTTTGCCACGACCTTCACGCTCATCTCGAGCGCCAGGTACTCGCGACCCCAGTCCTCCTCAGTCGCGGCGACGTAGTCATCGCCCTCCACAAGCCCGGCATCGGCGCATGCGGCGCAGGTTGCCTCGTCGCCGTGAATCAGCACGCCGTGGTCATGCAGCACGGTCACGACCGCGGGCAAAAACGCATCGGCCACAGCACGGTCGACCAGCAGCGACTCGGCGGCATTGCACACGCCTACGCGCTGGGTCTTGGCATTAACGATAATGTTGAGCGCCTTATCAAAGTCGGCGGATTCATGCACGTAGATGTGGCAGTTGCCCGTGCCCGTCTCGATCACCGGCACAAGCGACTCGCGCACGCAGCGCTGGATCAGGCCTGCACCGCCGCGCGGAATGAGTACGTCGACAATACCGCGGAGCTTCATGAGCTCGCCGGTGGCCTCGCGGTCGGTGGACTCGATCATCGACACGGCCTCGCGCGGGAAGCCCTTGGCCTCGAGCGCATCGGCCAGCAGCTCGGCGATCATGGCACACGAGTGATAGGCCAGCGAGCCGCCGCGCAGAATGCAGGCGTTGCCGGTACGGATGCAGATGCCTGCGGCGTCGGCCGTCACGTTGGGGCGCGCCTCGTAGACCATAGCGACCAGGCCCAGCGGCACACTCACGCGGGTCAGGTCCACGCCGCTTGCAAGCACGCGGTGGTCGAGCACGCGGCCCACGGGATCGGGCAGCTCGGCGAGCTTTTCCAGGCCGGCGGCCATGCCCTCGACGCGCTCGGGCGTCAGCAGCAGGCGATCGAGCAGTCCGGCCGAGGTACCCGCATCGCGCGCGGCGGACATATCGAGCTCGTTGGCGGCAACGATGGAATCGACGCCATCGTGCAGCGCCGCGGCCATGGCGCGCACGGCCTCCTGACGCTGCTCATCGCTCGCCGTGGCAAGCGAGGCCGACGCTGCCTTGGCGGCAACGGCAAGATCGTGGACGTACGTGGCTATATCGACCGACATGGGCGGCCCTTTCTCCTAGAAGTTTGCAACCATGGTAGCCGATTTGCGCATGGCCTCGCCCGCGGCGGTAGAATTGGTCAACCCGAAACACCGCAACGAACGGAAGACTCACATGGCCCTCATCACTTCGTACCACGTCCCCGGCCTTTACGTCGAGGACCACAGCATCGACGTCCCCCTTGACTGGCGCGGCCTGGAGCCGATGCTCCTGGCCGTCGGCAGCACCATGCGCCGCGGCGCCATGCCGGCACCAATCGCCGGCGCGCCCGAGAGCATCAAGCTCTTCTACCGCGTGGTTTGCGCGCCCGACCGCATCAACGACGATCTGCCGCTGCTCCTGTTTTTGCAGGGCGGCCCCGGCGGCGAGAGCCCGCGTCCGCTGTCGCCCACAAGCGACGGCTGGATCGAGGAGGCCGTCAAGCACTTCCGCGTGGTCCTTCCCGACCAGCGCGGCACCGGACGCAGTTGCTGCGTGGACGGGCGCACGATTGCCGCACTGGGCGAGCGCGCGACGGCGGCCGGCTCCGATGCCGCACGCTCGCAGGCTGACTTCCTCAAGCGCCACCTCGCCAGCTCCATCGTGCGCGATTTTGAGTACCTGCGCCTGGTGGGCTTTGGCGGCAAGCCCTGGGTCACACTCGGGCAGAGCTACGGCGGCTTTTTGACGTTGAGCTATCTGTCGCTCTTCCCCGAAGGCGTGGCGGCGAGCTTTACCTGCGGCGGCATTCCACACGTGCCAGCGAGCGCAAGCGAGGTCTACGCGCACACCTTCCCGCGCATGGCGGCCAAGACTCAGCAGTATTACGACCGCTACCCCGCCGACGTCGAGCGCGTGGCGGCACTGGCCGATGCGCTCGAGGCCCAGAAGCCCGTGCTGCCCGACGGCTCACCGATGACGGTCGAGCGCCTACAGCTCATGGGCAGCGACTTTGGTATGAAGCCGAGCTTTGAGCGCATGCATTGGATTGTCGATCACGCTTTTGCCGACGGCGACGGCACGCTGGCCTGCGGCGCCTCGGTATCTGACAGCTTTTTGATGCGCGCCTTCGAGCGCACCAACACGCGTACAAACCCGCTGTACTGGACACTGCAGGAGTTCATCTACGCCGACGGCGACACTATGCCCATTGGTTGGGCCGCGGCCGAAGAGAAGGCACACCGCGCCGAGTTCGACACCCTCGCGCGCCCGCTCATGTTTACCGGCGAGGCAATGTTCCCGTGGATGTTCGAGCAGATGCCCGAGCTCAAGCCCTTCAAACCCGCCATGGACCTGCTGATGGAAGACACCAGCTGGGACAAGATCTACGACCCGCAGCGACTGGCGTGCAACGAGGTGCCGCTCCAGGCCGCGGTGTATTTCGACGACATGTACGTCGATTCGGGCTTGCAGCTCGATACGCTCAGCCGCGTGGGCGACTCGCATGCCTGGGTGACCAACGAGTTCGAGCACGACGGTCTGCACGGCAGCGTGGTGTTCAAGCACCTCTTCGACGAAGCCCTCAACCGCGGAGACCTGCGCCGGATCTTCTAGCAAAGGAGTGTCCCCACCTGCCGGCACAAAAGGAACGTCCCCAAGTGCCGGCACGAGAAAGACAGCGCTGCGGGAAACGATCCGCAGTGCTGTCTTTCTTTATGCAAATACGATCAAGTTATCCCTGTGTATCGCCGGCTTCTCGGCCAGGTTAGCGAGCAGGCGGTTGCTGGCGATCTGGTCCTGGCGGCGACCGGCAGCAAGTTCCAGCACGTCCGAATCGGCCTCGGCGATACCGCGGGCGACAACCATACCGCTCGGGTCGCACACGTCGAGCACATCGCCCTCGGCAAACTGGCCATCGACCTCGCGAATACCCACCGCAAGCAGGGAAGAACCACGGCTGACCAGCGCCTTCGCAGCACCATCATCGACCGTCACCGAGCCATGCGCCTTGTCGCCCAGTGCGATCCACAGCTTGCGGGGTGCGATGTCCAGACGCTCCGCCGGCGGATCGAACAGCGTGCCCACGCTCTCGCCGCGGGCGAGGCGCACGAGCGCATCGGGCTCCTCGCCCGAGCAAATCACGCTCTGAATGCCCGCCGTCATCAGGATGCGGCTCGCGCGAATCTTGGTAATCATGCCGCCCGTGCCCACCGATGTGGAAGAATCGCCCGCCGAGGCAATAATCTTGGCATCGATCTTATGCACGACAGGAACAAACTCGGCCGTGGGGTCCTCATGCGGATTGGCAGTATAGAGGCCATCGATGTCCGAGAGCGTCACGCACAGATCGGCAGAAACCAGGCAGCTCACAAGCGCCGCCAGTGTGTCGTTGTCGCCAAACTTGATCTCGTCGACGGTAACGGTGTCGTTCTCGTTGACGACCGGCACCACGCCCAGCTCCACCAGGCGCAGCAGGGCGTCGCGCGCGTGCAGGTAGGACGTGCGACGCGCCGTGTCGTGACGCGTGAGCAGCACGAGCGAGGTGAGCAGATCCCGTGCATGGAATTCCTCGTCGTAGGCCGACGAGATGATGCACTGACCAGCCGAGGCGCAGGCCTGCAGGCTCGGCAGGTCGCCGACCGGCTTGCGGTCGAAGCCCAACACGGGATAGCCGCAGGCGATAGCGCCCGAGCTCACCACGACCAGGCGCCAGCCGAGCTTGCGCAGGGCTGCGGCCTGATCGGCAAGCCCGCCGATAAAGGTGCGGTTGACCTTGCCGTCGGCGCCCACCACCGTGGACGAACCGATCTTTACCACCATCGTTTTATAAGAAGTCGTCATACGTCAAACCAATCGACTGTTCAGCGAACGGACGAACGGGCAAGCGAGAAAAATGATCCGTTTTCCTCCGTCGCATGCGGATCATTTTGCCCAGGGAAAGGCAGAGGCCGCGGCCATGTTCTTGCGCACGAGCTCGTCGCGTACCTGAGCCAGGCCCTGCTCCATGCCCACCACATAGGTCTGCGGGTACAGGAAGCGCTTGAAAGCTGCGTCCAGATGATCGAGCGCCCAAACACAGCGCTCGCGCGCGTCCTGGATGCTCTCACGCGGAGCCACTGCACTGCCATCGCGCACGATCGGCACCAGCAGCTCGCGATACTCAAGCTCCGACACATCGGTCACCAGGGCGGCATCATTCACGGCCACGAGGGTATTGCCGCGCGCGGCGCCCTCCCCCGCCAGATGGTCCTCGTCGTAGATCATGTCGCAGACCGGGCCGCCAAAGCCGTCGTAATAACGGCGCACGCGCTGCACGCCCGGGATCGTGCGCTTGTAGGGCTGCTCGGAGAGCTTGACCACCGGCGTCCATGGATCTGCCTCGCTCGCACGGCGGGCGGAAAGCTTGTACACGCCACCCAGCGCCGGCTGGTCATAGCAGGTCGCGAGCTTGGTACCCACGCCAAAGCTATCGATGGGCGCGCCCTGGTCCAGCAGCGACTGAATCGTGTACTCGTCAAGATCGTTGGAAACCGAGATCCCCACATAGGGCAGGCCCTCGGCATCAAAACGGCCGCGAACATACTTGGAGAGCTTGGCGAGGTCGCCGGAGTCGATGCGAATAGCCGACAGACGCTCGCCCACCGCCTCCATCTCCTTGGCAACCGTAATGGCATGCTCGCAGCCCTCGCGCACGTCATAGGTGTCGATGAGCAGCGTACAGTTCTTGGGGCTCGACTTGGCAAAGGCGCGGAAGGCCTCGAGCTCGGAATCGAAGCTCATCACCCAGCTGTGCGCATGCGTGCCAAAGACGGGAATACCATAGCGGCGGCCGGCGAGCACATTGGACGTAGAGGAGCAGCCGGCAACGTAGCTCGCGCGCGCAACGGCCAGGCCGCCATCGGGACCCTGGGCGCGGCGCAGGCCAAACTCCGCCACGGGGCGACCGTCGGCGGCGAGCACCACGCGCGCCGTCTTGGTGGCGACAAGCGTCTGGAACCCGACGATGTTGAGCAGCGCCGTCTCAAGCAGCTGGCACTCGAGCGCAGGACCGGTGACGCGCACCATGGGCTCGCGCGGAAAGACGAGCTCGCCCTCGGGGACGGCGTCGATATTTACATGCGCACGAAAATCGCGCAGGTAGTCGAGGAATGCGGACTTGAACATCGCGCCGCCGGCAGGGGCCTCAAGCGAGGCGAGGTAGTCGATATCCTCGGGCGTAAAGCGCAGGTTCTCGACGAGCTCGGGCAGCTCGGCGGTGCCGCACATGACGGCATAGGCGCTGCCAAAGGGATGGTCGCGGTAAAACGCGGTAAAACAACCCTGCTCATTGGCCTTGCCGCTCTCCCACAGGCCCTGGGCCATAGTGAGCTCGTACAGATCGGTGAGCATTGCAATGTCGGTGGGATGCGAGATGTCGGTCAAAGCCATGGGGCGACCTTTCGGATGTGTGGTGCAGAATTTGAGGGTTGGACGAGAGCAGAGCATGCGGACATGACGCCCGATGCGAGTCGGTTAGAGCAGGCCCATGCTGGTCAGGATCGTGTAGCCCATAAAGATGACAAACGCGATGAGGGCAAGGACAATGATGATTTTTTGAGCCGGCGCCATGCCAGGGATCTCGTTCTCGCCTGTAGGCTCCTTGGAGGTAACCATGCGCTGGGCAAAGGTCATCTCGTCACGACTCGGCTTAGGCTCGACGGACTTGGGACGAGCGGCCTTTTTAGGCTGAGGTTTGGGTGCGGTGGGCGCGGGCATCGCGGCGGCGGGCTTGGACGCAGGCGCGGGCGCAGGCTCGGATGCAACCTTCGCAGCGGCCTCCTCGGCCTTCGCACGCTCGGCACGCAGGGCAGCCAGCTCCTCACGCTCGCGACGGGCCTCTTCCCGAGCCTCGCGGCGGGCCTTCTCAGCGCGGAGCTCTTCCAACTCGGCGCGCTCCTCGTCGGACAATGGTTGGGACTCAAGCTCGGCCATGGTATAGCCCTTTCTTTTAAAAAAAGCCGCCGACACAATGTCAGCGGCTTATCAAATCCATGGGTGGAGACGAAGGGAGTCGAACCCTCGGCCTCTGCCATGCGACGGCAGCGCTCTCCCAACTGAGCTACGTCCCCAGGACAAGTCGATATTTTACCTACGGCTCGCCAACTGTCAACGCCCAATAACCAGTCTTTTTGGGACGCGGCTATTTTGACAACTTTTCGAACAGGCGATCCTCTCGATGATTTTTTAATCCCCGTCCCAGAAAAATCATCAGCGTGCGCTCTACTTTGCGCTGGTGAGGACGCCGGTGGTGTCGAAGGCGGGGGTGAAGCTCTCGTCTACCGCGCCGCCCTCTTGCCAGAACATTGTCGTAAAGCCCAGGTCGTCGGCATGGTCGAGCACCTGCTCGTACTCCTCGCGCGTCACGGCGCGCGCCAACTCGCCGCCCTGCTCGCGCATGAGCGCATTGGGCGTGTACTGGTTCATGACCGAGATCGGCACGTCGCCCACCGTCTGCCACACCAGGTCTAACACGCGGCACGAGTCATCCGCATGCCCCGGCAGCACCAGGTGGCGCACAATCATGCCGCGCTTCATGAGCCCGCCCTCATCCACCAGCTCTCCCCCGCGGCGCTCGATCTCGCGCGCCATCTGAGCCAGGCCTGACACGGCCACACGTGGGTAGTCCTTTATATGAGAGAGCGACTGCGCAAGCCCGGCATCGGCATATTTAAAGTCGGTGAGCCACACATCGACCAGGTCGCCCAGCGCCGCCACGGCACTCGCGCGCTCGTAACCACTCGTGTTGTAGACGATCGGGATAACCAGTCCGCGCGCCCGTGCCGCGGCAATCGCGGCAGGCAACAGGTGCGCATAGTGCGTCGCCGTCACCAAATTGATGTTGTTGGCACCCTGGTCCTGCAGTTCCAGCATAATCTCGACCAGGCGCTCAGGCGAAATCTCAAGGCCAAAATTGCCGGTCGAGATCTCGTGGTTCTGGCAGTAGATACATTTAAGCGAGCAACCGCTAAAGAAGATCGTGCCCGAACCGGCCTCGCCCGAGATAGGCGGCTCCTCCCACATATGAAGCGCCGCGCGGGCCACCCTGAGCGTGTCGTTAGCACCGCATACGCCGCGCGCGCCCTCATCGCGCGCCGCACCGCAACGGCGCGGACACAAATGGCAGGCGGGCGAAAAAAGTTCGGTCAACGACGTCGGCATAAAAACATGCTCCAAAACAACGATTCAGCAGCTCAAACGTAAAGGGCCAGACCGCGTAGACGGCTCCGTCCCTAAGGCGCCGTAATCGTCCGACACGATTTTTGTAATGTCAAGACTGGAATCGATAAAGTGCCGCTTTATGATGTAGGTATTCCGCCCCCCGCGGAGCAACTGGGTGAACCGTCGCGTTTATTTAGGGAGCCCACACAGTCGTGCCTAGTACAGGTATCCTTCGTTGTTAAGGACGCTGGAACAGTCGATGAGGGCACCCACCTGTTTTAGGTGGGTTCATTTTCGTAACGTGGGGGGTGGTTTTCTTTTGCCGAAAATCACCATTACAGTCCATATGGATCCCCGCCGGCATCCCGACAAGCCATCGACAACATCCCAATATCTGGTAAGCGCGTGATTATCGCTGCGTGCAATTCCATGCACCCCCCTTGGTCGAGTATTATGGTTCGGCTATGCGCTTTGCGCATGGCGTTCTTCTGACCTTTTCCTTCGACGCTTGGCGGTTTTTAGATTCATGGCTTCATCCCCGAGCTACATACCGTACCTATGCGTGGCAGCGGCGGCCTTTATCACGACCTTCCTCGCGGTGCCCCTGGTCAAGCGCTTGGCAATTAAGCTCGATGCCGTCGACTATCCTTCTAAGCGCCGCATCAACACCAAGCCCATCCCACGTTTGGGCGGAGCGGCGGTGTTTTTGGGCCTGGTCGTTGCCTGCATTGTGCAAATCCTAGGCACCTGGTACCTAGGCTGGCCACCCGTCCTGGTGCCGCACCCGCGCCTTCACATTAGCTATCCCATGCTGGCGCTCTCCTTTACCGTCATCTTTGCGACCGGCGCTATCGACGACGTCTTCCAGCTCACGCCCAAGCAAAAGCTGGCCGGACAAGTCCTCGCCGCGCTTATCGCCTGTATCGGCGGCCTAAAAATCGGCGTCATCGTCAACCCGTTTGCCCCCGGCGAAATCATGCTCGGATGGCTCGCCTACCCCATCACCGTAATCTATCTGGTGGCATTCACCAACATCATTAACCTCATCGACGGCCTCGACGGCTTGGCCACGGGCATCTGCGGCATCGCGTCGTTCACCATGTTTTCGATGGCCGTTCTCTCGGGCCGCATCGACGCCGCCGCGCTCTCCATTGCGCTCTTTGGCGCCTGTCTGGCCTTTTTGCGCTACAACTTCAACCCCGCAAGCATCTTCTTGGGCGACTCGGGGTCGCTGCTTCTGGGCTTTGCGCTGGGCTCCATCTCGCTGCTCAACGTGAGCCGCACCGCCGCACTCACCTCGCTTATCATCCCGCTCATCGTTGCCGGCGTGCCTATCATCGACACGTTTAGCGCCATCGTGCGCCGCAAGCGCGCCCACATTAGCATCGGGCAGGCCGACAAGGGCCACATCCACCACCGCCTGATCCAAGAAGGCTACAACCAAAAACAGGCCGTGCTGCTCATCTATGCCTGGTGCATCATGCTTTCGGCCGGCGCCGCCGCGATTAACCAGGTCGAGGTGCCCATGCGCGTACTCATCTTTACCGTGCTCGCCATTGGCTCGGCAGCCTTTGCCAAGCATCTACATCTGTTTGAGCCCGTGCTGCGCCACCATTACAACAAGCGCACGCACGAGGACGAGCTCGTCACCCCCGACGACCCCGCTTTTAAGCAGGAGGAGCAGGCAGCCGAGGAGCGCAAAGAAGAGCGCCACCACAAGCTCTAGGGCAAGCTGCCAAGGATGTGCCAAGGCACCGTTGGCCAAGCGCGGCCGCGCCGCACCCACCGCACAAGCCACCCCTCTCCCGCCCCTCGCCTACTTACGTCCCGCCCCTCCAATAAACGCGTTATCATCTTGACCCATGAACATACGTTAGGAGCAATCATGCCAAACGAGAACAGCTACGAAGTCGCGCTGCAAAAGAGCAACGCCATTCGCGAGGGCCTGGCCAATACGCCCGAGAAGTTCACCATGCTCACCGGTGATCGCCCCACCGGCCGTCTGCACCTGGGCCACTACTTCGGTACCCTCAAGGGCCGTGTTGAGCTGCAGGACATGGGCGCCAAGACCAACGTGCTCATCGCCGACTACCAGGTCATCACTGACCGCGACACCACCGAGCACATCCAGGACAACGTGTACAACATGGTCATGGACTACCTTGCCTGCGGCATCGACCCCGACAAGACCATGATCTACGCGCACTCCGCCGTGCCCGCCGCCAACCAGCTCATGCTGCCGTTCCTGTCGCTGGTGTCCGAGGCCGAGCTGGCGCGCAACCCCACGGTCAAGGCCGAGATGGAGGCCTCGGGCCACGAGCTTACCGGCCTCCTGCTCACCTACCCGGTGCACCAGGCCTGCGACATCCTGTTCTGCAAGGGCAACGTGGTGCCGGTCGGTCGCGACCAGCTGCCGCACATCGAGCTCACCCGCACCATCGCCCGCCGCTTTAACAACCGCTACGGCAAGGTGTTCCCCGAGGTCGAGGCGCTGCTGTCCGAGACCCCGCTGCTGCCCGGCCTGGACGGCCGCAAGATGAGCAAGAGCTACGGCAACGCCATCAATATTTCGATGACCGCCGAGGAGACGGCCAAACGCATCAAGAAGAGCCAGACCGACTCCGAGCGCATGATCACGTTCGATCCCGAGAACCGCCCCGGCGTGTCCGGCCTGCTTTCGACCGCCGCCATCTGCACCGGTCGCTCCGAGGTCGAGATTGCCGAGGAGATCGGCATGGGCGGCTCCGGCCAGCTCAAGAAGTACGTGACCGAGGCCGTCAACGAGTACTTCGCGCCGATCCGCGAGCGCCGTCAGCGCTACGAGAACGATCTGGACTATGTAAAGGACGTCCTGCACGAGGGCAACCGTCGCGCCAACGAGATCGCCGATCAGACCCTGGCCGAGGTTCAGGACGCCATGGGCATGGTGTACTAGGCAAAGCGCTTTCGCACAACATAGACGGTGAGATTAGATTTCTCCCCGAAACAGGAACAGGCCCGCTGGCAGTTAGTTGCCAGCGGGCCTGTTCCCGAAGTACACCGTTGAATCGCACAGAGGGGAGGAATGCGAATCAAACTCAACAGGGCAGGCTTTTTCATCGCCTATTGCCTGCTCCGTTGCTGAAACCAATATAGTTCACCATGGTTTACTTTCTAGCGTCAATATGCACCGCCATAGCTTCTCCATAAGTTAACCCAGGTAAACCTGCAACGGAAAACCACCACAAAGGGGACAGGCACCTTTGTGGTGGTTTTGGCCACGGTAGAGCCGCTAGAGCCCTACTGGCCAGCGACAGGCGGCCAAGTCGACGTGCATGGGATCGGTAAACGTCACGCCCTCCCCCATTAAGAGCTCACGCTGGGCATCGGGGCCGCCAAACGCAAAGCCCTCGCAAATGCGACCATCGGCAAACACCACACGATGGCAGGGAATCTGACCAGGGCGCGGATTGCTATGCAGGGCATACCCCACGTACCGCGCACTTCGTGGACGACCGGCAAGCAGCGCCACCTGACCATACGTGGCGACCATCCCCTCGGGAATCTGCTCGACCACCTCGTACACACGCTCAAAAAAGCCCTCAAACGCCAACATGCGCTCCTTTCAACCGGAACCAGCATAAACCACCACAAAGGTGCCTGTCCCCTTTGTGGTGGTTTTGACCGGATAGTTAGTTGGCGGGGCGGAAGAAGGCTACGGCTACGGCGCCGGGACCCACGTGGGTGCCGATGGTGGCGCCAATGGTGTGGATGGGCAGCTCGTTCTCGGCATGGCCGGCCCACAGCGCGGCGCTGTCCTCGATATACTTCTTGAGCACCGCGTCCGAAAGACCCGTATAACCAAGCGCCAGCGGCATGGAGAAGTCGACGCCGCCAGCCTGCTCAACCTTCTGGTTCAACAGGTTTCGACCGTTCTTGGAACCGCGCGCCTTGCCCAACTGCACGATGAGGCCGTCCTCGGCGGCCACGACCGGCTTCACGTTGAGCAGCGTACCCACAGCGCCCGCCGCAGCAGACAGGCGGCCGCCGCGCACCAGGTATTCCAGCGTCTCGAGCAGGCCGATGACGACCACGCGGTCACGAACGGCCTCGACGGCCGCCGCAATCTGGGCCGCACTACGGCCCTCGTCCACCAGGCGCAGCGCATACTCAACCAGCACGCGCTCGCCCAAGGTCACGTTATTGCTGTCCACAACGAACACGTCGCCGCCCGGCGCCTCGGCAAGTGCGGTACGGGCGCTCTGATTGGTGCCCGAAAGCTTGGCGCCCACGGTAATAATCACGGCCTCGTCGCCGGCCTCACGCGCTTCGGCAATTGCCTGTGAAAAGGCATACGGGTTGACCTGACCGGTCTTGGGCAGCTCATCGCGCTCCACGAGCATCTCGTAAAAGCGCTGGTGATCGATGTCGACGCCATCCATATACACGTCGGAGCCAAAGGTGACGGACAGCGGCAGAACACGTAGAGCGGGGTGCTCCGCCGGAGACATATCGCTGGCGGAATCGGTAATAATGCGGACGGACATAGCGAATCCTTTCTTGCGCAGATCTCGCGCAGGGAATTTTGACAACAATGTCCCGACACGGCGTGCGCGCTCAAACGGGACGATGCAGTTGTTAATTGGAAGCAAATGCCTTGGCGGCCTTAGATCTCGCGCAGGGTGTTGAGAATCGTACGCAGCGACGCGTACATCTGCTCGCGTTGCTCCACGCCCATGGCCTTACCGGTGGTGTCGAGCACTTCGCGAATGATGCGATCGGCCTCGCTCATGCTCTCGCCGCCTAGGGCAGTCAGGCGCACCGGGGCACGGTACTTGACGGCCGCATCACCCGAATCATCGACCTCGACGTAGCCGCCCTCCTCCAGATGTGCCAGCGTGCGCGAAACGGCGGCACGGGTAACGCCGGCCATGCGGGCGAGGTCGGCGCCGGTCAGGCCGTCCTTGCTGCGCTCAAGATAGTACAGGCACATGACGTCGGAGCCCTTAAGGCCGAGCCTTGCGCCTTCGGACGTCTTGATGCGCTGAATCTCCTTGTAGAGCCCGCTGATCAGTCCGACAAAATCCTCAAAACGTGTCTCGTCGTTCTGCTGCATGGGAGACGACCGCCTTTCGCTTGCATGATGCTAACGGGTTAACATCTTAACCGTACCCAGCGGACGCCAGCCCTGCGTGCCTCATTTGTTGACCCATCAACATAAAAACCACCACAAAGGACAGGCGCCTTTGTGGTGGTTTTGGGCATCAATAGGTTCTAGGCGCCGCTACAGCTCCACACAGGGATTGTCGCGGGTCACAAGCGTCTTAACGACAACCGTCGCTCCCAGATAGCGCTCAAGCAGCTCGGCCAAGCGATCGATGGCAGCCTGGCAGTCCCCCATTCGCTCGGGCTCTACGCACTCAATCGCCAGGAATGCGTCGGCCGAATCGTCGGATAGAGCCGTTCGAACGCCATCGCGCCAGTTCCAGCAGCGGCACACGGCGCCCGCATCGTCAATGTAGGCGAGCTCGCCGGGCAGCGTCGGGTCATCCGCTTCCTCGCCAAGTGGCAAGAACGCATCGCCACCGTCGGTCACCTTCAAGCGAAGATCTCCCTCAATCGCATGCAGGTCCTCGCCGCCAACGGGCAGCGCGTAGGACAGCGACACCGTGTTATAGATGTCCACCGCCGGCGTGATGTGGCCCACCGGCTTCCCTTTGAGCACGCGTTTGAGCAGGTTCTCAACTGAGCAACGCGCGCCCTTCTTGGTCTTGAACAGCCGGTACGCGTCACGCCAAGCCTTAACCGGCGCATTCTCGCTGATGGTATCACTCGTCAGGTGGCGTTCCGCATCGATGTTGGCGCGATCGAGCAGCGCCGCAATCGCGTCCACGTCCTCTTGAGGAATCTGAGCCGCGGGCTTCATGCCCTTCACAACCACAACGCCGACCGCTGCCCGCGGAAACAGCTCCCAGAATGAATCCTCGGCAATAAAGCTCTTCATACGCTCTCCCTTCATCGTGCGCGCCCGAGCGAGGGCACCTAAAAAGCGCCCTTACGACGGCCACCTTCAAAGTCCTACGGTGCCGCCACAAGAGCGCTTACGCTGCCCCCATCCGGAGAAGGGGGCGATATGTCAGGCGTATTGTAACCTGAGTCATCCGCGCGAGCAAAACCACCACAAAGGTGCCTGTCCCCTTTGTGGTGGTTTTGGGTCTGAGGCGACGCTAGTGGCGGAGCCCCAGCAAGCCGCGGCCGCGATGGCGGGCGTCGGCGGACACCTGGGCGTGCGGACCGGCAGCCTTGACGGACTCGGGCAGGTGCGAGTACTTCTTCTCGAAGTTCTCCTCGAACATCACCGCCAGGTTGTGCGCTGCCTCGTCGTAGCGCGCGGTGCTCTGCCAGTACTGGCGCGGCACCAGGATGCCATCGGGCACACCGTGGCACGTAGTGGGAATGTCGACATTAAAGATATCGTCGTGCACAAACTCGCTGTCCTCGATGGTGCCGTCGAGGGCGCGAGCGACCAGTGAGCGCGTGTAGGCCAGCTCGATGCGATGACCCACGCCGTAGCCGCCGCCAATCCAGCCGGTGTTGACCAGATAGACGCGCGTGCGGCCGTCGGCGATACGCTCACCGAGCATCTTGGCGTAGACCATAGGATCGAGCGGCATAAACGGCTCACCAAACAGCGAGGAGAACGTGGGCGTGGGCTCGGTGACGCCGACCTCGGTGCCAGGGATCTTGGCGGTGAAGCCCGTCACAAAGTGATACATGGCGGCGTCGGCCGTCAGGCGCGAGATGGGCGGCAGCACGCCAAAGGCATCGCAGGTCAAAAACAGCACGACGCTCGGGGTGGTGCCCATGCCCTTGGTCCACGCGTTGGGAATGTGCTCCACAGGGTAGGCCACGCGCGTATTGTGCGTGATCGAGACGTCGTCGTAGTTGGGCTTGCGATTCTCGTCGAGCACCACGTTTTCGCAGATGGCGCCAAAGCGGACGGCGTTGAAGATCTCGGGCTCGTGGAACACGTCCAGGCCCTCGCACTTGGCGTAGCAGCCGCCCTCGACGTTAAAGATGCCCATGTCGGACCAACCGTGCTCGTCGTCGCCGATCAGCAGGCGCGTGGGGTTGGCCGAAAGCGTGGTCTTGCCGGTGCCCGACAGGCCAAAGAAAATCGCGGTCTCGTGCGTGACGGGATCCATGCTGGCCGAGCAATGCATGGGCAGTACGTCATCCTCGACGGGCAGCAGGTAATTCATGACGCTGAAGATGGACTTTTTGATCTCACCGGAGTAGCCGGTGCCCGCGACCAGAATCACGCGCTCCTGGAAGTTGATGACCACCGCGGCGCTGGAGTTGAGGCCCTTGATGGCGGGGTCACACTGGTAACCTGGCGCGGCAAGGACGCAGAAGTCCGGCTCGCCGGTGCGCGCGATTTCGCGGGCAAGCGGGCGGGCGAGCATCTGCTTAATAAAGAGCGCCTGGCTGGCACGCTCGCAGGCGACAAGCAGGCGACGCGTATGGTTACGATCGGCGCCGGCCATACCGCGCGTGACGAACACATCGCGCTCGTTGAGATAGTCGACGATGCCGGCTTTGATGACCTCGTAGCTTTCGACGGACAGCGGGCGGTTGACGGCACCCCAGGCAATCTTGTCGTGCACGTCGGGCGTATCAACGATAAAGCGGTCGTTGGGCGAACGTCCGGTACGCTCCCCCGTCTCGATCACGAGTGCACCGTTGGAGGCCATACGGCCCTCTTCGCGGCGAATCGCATGCTCGACGAGCTCGGCTGCCGGCAGGTCGACCAGCAGGCGGGGCTGGTTCTCGGCGGGATCTTCGACCAGCGTGATGCCAAAGTTGGACAGAACTTCTGCGGGGGTAACACCTGGCATGGGGCCTCCTTTAAAAGCGCGACACGTGGACGCGGCGCGCACTTTACTCACGTAAAGCCCGTTGTACCCGATATGCAAAAACGTTTTTGCGGCAACGGCGAAGCGCCCGCCCAACGGTCAAAAATCGCACGCAAGCGGCCTAGTCATTGGGGACGTTCTTAAACGACTAGTCGTTGGGGACACTCTTGAACAGGCAACAGCCAAGGAGTGTCCCCAGATGCCGGCACTTAGGGACGTTCCCAAAGTGCCTGCACATAAGGAACGTCCCTAAGTGCCGACTACCGAATGGCGCCGCCGAAATTATCGAACAACCTGTTCAAAAACACGAGCGGACACCGCGGTGTCTATACTAGAGCGCAGCAATAGAAAGGACCCCGCTTTGAGCATCACGCCCCTCGATAGCATTCGCCGCGCCATCGCCCGCCGTAACGGCATCTCCAACCCCGCTGCATCGAAAGACGGCGCCGCGAAGGCCCAGGGCGGCCGCATCGAGAACGGCCTGTTCCCCGCCTCCCACACGGCCGAAGAGCTCGCGCGCATCCAGGAGCTGAGCCAGCGCAACGCCGGCGGACCCGATAGCAGCCAAGCCACACGTCGCCGGCGCGAACGCGATCGGGAGCCCGGCCCCGTCCGCCGCATGGTCAACGCTTGGTGGAACCGTCTGCTCGGCGCCGTCTACGGCGGCGGCTTCTCCATGCAGGAAGCGGAATACGAGGAGCACGCCACCAGCCGCGACTATCTTTGGAACACCCTCGGCACCGCCGTATGGGGCCTGGCGTTTCCGTTGCTCACCATCGTGTCTACGCAGCTCGTGGGCGCCGAAGAAGCAGGCAAATTCTCCATCGCCTTTGTCACCGGCACGCTCATCATGATCGCGTGCAACTACGGCGTGCGCAATTTCCAGGTCTCAGACATCGACGAAAAGACGTCCTTTGCCTCCTACCAGCTCAACCGCTGGCTTTGTGGAGCGCTCGCCCTAGGCTGCGGCCTCATGTACAGCAGCGCCCGCGGCTATGATGCGCAGATGGCGACGATCGGCCTGGGCGTCTACCTGTATAAGGTCATCGATGGCGTCGCCGACGTGTACGAAGGCCGCCTGCAGCAGGCCGACAAACTCTACTTGGCTGGAATGAGCCAAACGCTACGCTCCGTCGGCGTCATCGCGGTCTTCAGCGTGGCGCTGTTCCTCACGCGCAGCATGCCCATCGCGGCCATGGCCATGGGTGTCACCGCGATCGCCTCGCTCGTGCTGGTCACCGCGCCGCTCGCCCTGCTCGAGACCGAAAAATCGCGCCGCGTGAGCCTGCGCGAGGTCGGCCACCTGTTTGTCCAGTGCGCCCCGCTCTTTGGTGCACTGTTCCTGTTCAACCTAATTGAGAGCATGCCCAAGTTTGTGATGGAAGGCACGCTGGCATACAAATATCAGCTGTACTTTAATGCCCTGTTCTTTCCGGCGCAGGCTATTCTGTTGAGCATTGGATTTATCTATAAACCGCAGCTCCTGCGCTTGTCGAGCATTTGGGCTAATCCTCGCAAGCGTCGTCGCTTTGACCTGATTATTGTTGCCGTTATGGCGCTGATCGTGGCCATCACCGGCGTGTGCGCCGCATTTATGGCAGGTCCCGGTATTCCCCTCATGAGCTTTATGTACGGCCTCAGCTTTGAGCGCTACCGTACGCTGGCGTTGCTGATGGTCGTCGCCGGCGGCGTCACCGCGGCCATCGACTTTATCTACGCCATCATCACGGTGCTACGCCACGCTGGAGACGTCACCAAGATCTACCTGATCTGCTTCGCCGTAAGCGTGGTGCTGCCGGTGATCTTGATTAAGCTGCTGGGTCTGATGGGCGCTGTGGTGAGCTACCTAGCCATCATGGCCCTACTCCTGGTGCTACTGATTATCGAGTACGCCCACATCCGCCAACGCATAGAACGCGACCGCAACCCATACGGCGCCTAATTAGCTGCCCGGTCACCGGAATTTGCGATGGAATCACCCCGGCTGGGGTCTCGTTGCGGACAATATTCATCACGCAAAACTAAGTGAGTAGACTTTTACCGAATCCCCGACCACACCAACAGAGCACAAGTCTGTGACCTGCGGTTTTATTGAGGCAAATATGTTGGGTGCTCGGCATTTCCAAAAAAGTCTACTCACTTAGTCGGCGGGCAGCCAAATGATTATTTAATCCCCGTCCCAGAGAAATCAATTAGCGGGCAGAAGGGCAAAAGAAGTCAAAAAACCCTTCCCAAATTAGCTACCACTTGCACCGATTATTCGCCCGGGTTGATGTTCGCGTAGAACTCGGCCCCGTCGTCCAGGCGCAGGATGCCCACGCGGCCGAACTCGGAGCCGGTGGCGGCGGCGCAGTCGATGTCGATGCGATCGGGCACACCAGCAGTGTCCTCGCCGCCCAAGCGCACGATCTGCCCGCGTCCCGATTCCTCATCGAGCCCCGCCAGACCACCGACCTCGCAATAGCGCCCAAGCGATACCGTGGGCGTGTGACCGCTCACCACGACCGGGCCCTTGCCCTCGGCAGAAAGCAGCCCGGTCGACGCATCCCAATAGCCATGACGAATCCACAGCAGGTCATCGGACGACTGCACCGCGAGCATCTGCTGCAGCAGCTCGCGATCGGCACCCACCGCTCCAACGCCATCGGCACAATCGACGCCATGCTCAAGCAAAAACGCCCGCGCCGCCTCGGTCTCAATACCGGCATGTACCAGCAGATACGGGCGCTCCTCGGTCTCGACCACCGCGTAGAGCGGCAGCGCGGCCATCCATCGCACGAGCTCCTCGTATGCCTCAAATTCCATGTCGTTGAGCTGCTCACGCGTCGTCCAGCCACCGTTGATATCCCAGGTCTCGGCATCGAGCGGATCCTGGCCAATTATGGCATCGAGCATGATCTGCTCGTGATTGCCCTTGAGCACGTGGGCGTTGGGCAGCGAGCGCACGAGCTTAATAACGCCGACCGGATCGGGCCCGCGATCGATCATGTCGCCCAGCACGTACAGCGTGTCGTCGGACGTCAAAGAGATCTTAGACAGGGCCTCGTCAAGCGCACGCACGTGCCCGTGAGCATCAGATGTCACATAGATCGCCATGGTACGCCTCTCCTTGCATTGCGGCCGAAGCCCGGTGCCGCAACTAAAACTTCAAGTTGAACTTAAACGTTACCCATTGTACTCCGTTGCAATAAAGCTGGAAAGGGTTTCCGAGCAGAGGCAAAGACGGCAGCCATCTATGACGATATCGCGCACGCCCGCAATCCAACCCCATAAACCCACCATCTTTGGGTACAAATAACCGCAGACAACTGACCGTGCCACGCCAACCACCCAGGAGCGGACACTATCCATGAACCAGATCCTTCTCTTTATCGGCCTCGTCATCATTTTGTGCCTGACCATCAAACCCGTCGGCAAAAAACTCCCCTTCCCCACCCTGCTCATCTTTATCGCGCTGGGCATGCTGTTGGGCGTCAACGGCCCGACGCATATCGACTTTAGCGACTACGCACTCACCGAAACCGTCTGCAGCACGGCGCTGCTGTTCATCATGTTCTACGGCGGCTTTAACACCAATATCGACCGCGCCAAGCCCGTCGCTGCGCCGGCGGTGCTGCTGAGCACGCTCGGCGTCGTCATCACTGCCGGCATCACCGGCGTGTTCGCCCACTTCGCGCTGGGGATCGACTGGATCGGCAGCCTGCTGCTGGGATCGGTCGTGGCATCCACCGACGCGGCGAGCGTCTTTAGCGTACTGCGTGAGCACAGTCTGTCGCTGAGAGGTGGCACCGACTCGCTGCTCGAGGTCGAATCGGGCTCCAACGACCCCGTCGCCTACATGCTCACCGCTGTGCTCGCTACACTCGCGGCCGGCGGCGACATCAACATTCCCGCACTGCTGGCCAAGCAGATTATCCTGGGCGTGGGCCTGGGCCTCGCCATCGGCTGGGCGGCGGGCCGCCTGATTGAACGCGCGCACGCAACGGCCAAGGACGCGCAGACCATCTTCTTGTTCGCCGTGGCCATCGTCGCCTACGCGCTGCCGAGCTACCTGGGCGGCAACGGCTTTTTGGCCGTGTACCTGGCAGGCATTGTACTGGGCGCCAGCGACATCACCGGCAAGGTCGAGATGGCGCACTTCTTTGACACCCTCACCGAGATGGCCGAGATGACAATCTTCTTCTTGCTCGGCCTGCTCGTGACGCCCGCCCGCCTGCCGCAAATGCTGCTGCCGGGCCTGGCGCTCATGGCGTTTATGCTCTTCGTGAGCCGTCCCATCGCCGTCGGCGTGCTCCTGGCGCCCTTTAAGACGAACCCCCGCCAGGTCGCGCTCGTAAGCTGGGCAGGCCTGCGCGGCGCAGCTTCGGTCGTATTTAGCCTCTTTGCCGTAGTGGCCGGTGTCCCCGGCGGTCACGACCTGTTTGACCTGGTGTTTGTGATTGCCGTGTCGAGCATTGTGGTGCAGGGCTCGCTGCTGCCGGCGGTGGCGAAGAAGCTCGATATGATCGATGCGACCGGCGACGTGCGCCGCACCTTTAACGACTACCGCGACGAGGACGGCATGTCGTTTGTAAAGCTCAAGGTGTGCGCTGGACATCCGTTTGCCGGACGCTCGCTCGCGGACATTGGCAGCGCCACAAATATGCTCGTGGTCCTGGTGCTGCGCGACGGGGCGCACCCGGTACTGCCCAATGGCGACACCGTGATCCAGGAAGGCGATCTGCTGGTGATGGCCGCGCCGACGTTCGAAGAGCGTACCGAAGTTACGCTGCGCGAGGTCACCGTGACTCCCCACGGTCGCCTGGCCGGCCAGCGCCTGTGCGATGTGCCGCAAGGCAAACATCCGTTTATTGTGGTGATGCTCAAGCGCGAAGGCCAAACGATCATCCCCGACGGCAACACCCTAATATACGCCGGCGACGAAGCCGTCATCGCCACGCTAGCATCGTAGTGACTAGGAGGTAGCTACTTTAGGACGAAGAGATCAAGCGCCTAGGAACCTCATGTCTTCGCTCGCAGATTTGGATTTGCCTGAGGAGTAAAGCACCCCTCCCCCATGTAACCATCCTGTAAATCATAGCGACGCACTCGAGTTTTACCGTGATGCGGTCGCGCCTGGCGCTCCACTGTGCTAAAGTAACCCGAACGTCCAAACGACTACAAGGGGGAACTAGAAGATGGCACGTGTGCACAACTTCTCAGCTGGCCCGGCAGCGCTGCCCACAAGCGTGCTCGCCGAGATCGCCGACGAGATGATGGACTACCGCGGTTGCGGCATGTCCGTGCTCGAGATGAGCCATCGATCTAGCATGTACCAGCAGATCATCGACGACGCCGAGGCAACCCTGCGTCGCCTGCTGAGCATCCCCAACAACTACCGCGTCCTGTTTTTGCAGGGCGGCGCCACGCTGCAGTTTGCGGGCATCCCCATGAACCTCATGCGCCGCGGCCGCGCCGGCTACATCGTGACCGGCAACTTTGCCAACAAGGCATACAAGGAGGCCGCCAAGTACGGCGAGGCCGTGCTGCTCGCGAGCTCCGAGGACACCAATTTCGACCGCATTCCCAACATGGCCGACATCAACGCGCGCATTGCCGCCGAGGCCGCAGGCGACGGGCTCGACTACGTCTACATCTGCCAGAACAACACCATCTTTGGCACCATGTACCACGAGCTGCCCAACTGTGGCGACGTACCGCTGGTCGCCGATGTCTCGAGCTGCTTTTTGTCGCAGCCGCTCGACGTCGAACGCTACGGACTCATCTACGCCGGCGCGCAGAAAAACGCCGGCGCCGCGGGCGTGACCGTGGTCATCGTGCGCGACGACCTCATCACAGATGGCCCCGCCTTTGCGCAGACGCCGCAGTACATGGACCTTAAGACCCAAGCCGCCAAGGGCTCCATGCTCAACACGCCCAACACCTTTGGCATCTACGTATGCGGCAAGGTGTTCCACTGGGTCGAGGAGACCGGCGGACTTGCCGCCATGGCCGAACGCAACTGGGCCAAGGCCAACCTGCTCTATGACCTGCTCGAGCACAGCGAGCTGTTCCATGGCACCACGCAGGCCGACAGCCACTCCATCGCCAACGTTACCTTCCGCTCCGGCGACACCGAACTCGACGCGGCCTTTGTCGCAGGCGCGGCCGAGCACCAGATTCAAAACGTCAAGGGCCATCGCCTGGTGGGCGGCATGCGCGCAAGCGTCTACAACGCCGTGACCATGGAAGACGTGCAGGCACTGGCCTCGTACATGAAGGACTTCGAAGCGCAGCATAGTTTGAGCCCGCGATCTAACTAGCCCGCAACCCGCGGGCCGACCAGCCACTTCAAACCACCTGTTTAAACCAAACCTGCTAAGGAGTTTTCCATGCGCAAGATCAAAACCATCGATGACATCACTAAAGACGGCAAAGTCGAGTTTGGCGAGGGCTACGAGTTTGTGGGCACCGCCGAGGAGGCCGACGCCATCCTGATGCGCTCCACCGACCTGCACGGCTACGAGCTGCCCGAGGGCATCCGCGCCATCGCCCGCTGCGGCGCCGGCGTCAACAACATCCCCGTCGAGGAGTACGCCAAGAAGGGCGTCGTGGTCTTTAACTCCCCCGGCGCCAACAGCAACGCCGTCAAGGAGCTCGTCCTGGGCATGCTGGTGCTCTCAAGCCGCGGCGTGGTGCAGTCGATGAACTGGGTGCGCGACAACGCCGACGACCCCGAGATTCAGGTCGATGCCGAGAAGGCCAAGAAGGCCTTTGTGGGCCGCGAGCTCAAGGGCAAGCGCATCGGCGTCATCGGTCTGGGCAACGTGGGCTCCAAGGTCGCCAACGCCTGCGTCGATTTGGGCATGGACGTCTACGGCTACGATCCGTTCATTTCCGTCGAGCACGCGTGGGTGCTGAGCCGAGAGGTGCAGCGCGTGGGCACGCTCGAGGACCTCTGCCGCGGCTGCGACTATCTCACCGTGCACGTGCCCAGCAAGGCCGACACCATCGGCATGATCAGCACCGAGCAGATTGACCTGCTCGCCCCGGGGGCTGTGCTCATCAACTACGCGCGCGAGACCATTATCGACGAAGACGCCGTCGACGCCGCTCTGCGCGCGGGCAAGCTCAGCTGGTTTAGCTGCGACTTTGCCACGCCCAAGACCGTCAAGATGCCCAATACGTTTATCACCACGCACTCGGGCGCCGGCACCGGCGAGGCCGAGGCCAACTGCGCCGATATGGCCATTAGTGAGCTCAAGGATTACCTGGAAAACGGCAACATCGCGCACAGCGTCAACTACCCCGCCTGCAGCATGGGCAAGGCGCGCGCCGCGAGCCGCATCGCCTGCCTGCACGCCAACGTGCCCAACATGATCGGCCAGATCACGGCGATCCTGGCCAAGGACAACGCCAACGTGCAGCGTATGACCAACGAGTCCGCCGGCGAGAACGCCTACACCATGTTCGACACCGACGAGCACCTGGACAGCAGCACCATCGAGGCGCTCAAGCAGATTCCGTCGATGTATCGCGTGCGCGTCATCAAGTAGCGCCGACTGACCTGACGGGCAGCTCCCCATGTGGCCTGCCCGTCACTGACATTGAATGCCCGCGGGGGTGCCTTTCGCACGAGAGGCGCCCCCGTTTTTGTGAGCGCTCCATTAAATGCACCGAGCCGCTTCTTGGCATACAATCTGTATGTTGACCTAACTATCTGTGAGGTGCCTATGGTTGATACAGATTTTGCCTGGCGGCTTACGCAAGGGCTCGTGCGGATCGACAGTTCCGACCCAGGTGCGTATGAGGGCGAGATTGAACGCTATATCAAAGCGTTGGTTGAGGAACGGTTGGCGCAGCTGAGCCATCCGGTACTCGATGCCGTGCAGGTTGAGGAACTCGAGGTGCTGCCCGGGCGCCGCAACCTTATGGTCACCGTGCCGGGACTGAGCGACGAGCCACGGCTCGTCTATATCTGCCATATGGATACCGTTACACTGGGCGATGGCTGGGACGCGGACATTCCGCCGCTCGGAGCGATCGTGCGCAACGATAAACTCTATGGCCG
Source organism: Collinsella aerofaciens (assembly GCF_015558785.1). GTDB lineage: Bacteria > Actinomycetota > Coriobacteriia > Coriobacteriales > Coriobacteriaceae > Collinsella > Collinsella aerofaciens_P. The sequence goes on along the minus strand of NZ_JADMOP010000016.1, from coordinate 26,727 downwards.
CGGTGCCTGCGATATGAAGGGTGGCCTGGCCTGCGCCATTGCCGCACTGGTCCATACGCTCGAGCGCGTGGCGGCAGAAGGCAAGCTGCCCCGCCGTGGCTTCTCACTCATTTGCTCGGTCGACGAGGAGGACTTTATGCGCGGCTCAGAGGCCACGATCGATGCTGGCTGGGTCGGCTCGCGTGAATGGGTGCTGGACACCGAGCCCACCGACGGACAGATCCAGGTGGCGCACAAGGGGCGTACGTGGTTCGAGATTGAAATGACTGGCGTGACGGCGCATGCGAGCCAGCCCTGGAAGGGCGCGGATGCCGTCGCCGCCATGGCCGAGGTCGTGTGTTCGCTCCGTCGCGCGTTTATGGCGCTGCCCGCGCACGATGAGCTGGGGCCTTCGACCATCACGTTTGGCCAAATCGAGGGCGGATATCGCCCCTACGTCGTACCCGACCGCGCCAAAGCCTGGGTCGACATGCGTCTGACGCCTCCGACCGATACGGCCGCCGCGACGCGCATGGTAGAGCAGGCCATCGCCGTCGCCGAAGCCGCCGTTCCCGGTTGCCATGGCAGCTACACCGTGACGGGCGACCGCCCCGCCATCGAGCGCGACCCGAACTCTCCCCTTCTAGCAGCGCTCAAGCGTGCCGCCGATGACGTGACGGACGCGGACACGACCGTCGGCTTCTTTACCGGCTACACCGACACCGCCGTCATTGCCGGCAAGACAGGTAACCGCAATTGCATGAGCTACGGTCCCGGGTCGCTCGCGCTCGCGCACAAGCCCAACGAATATGTGCCCCACGCCGATATCGTTCGTTGTCAGCAGGTGCTAATCGCGCTCGCCGATAACGTGCTCTGGGACGCGAGCGGCCAAGTTGGGGCATAATAAGCCGCGAACAAACCGACTCGTGCGTTAGGACCGCCCATGAAAGCACTTCCGTTTCCCTGCATCCGCCCGGCTCAGGACCGCGTGCTCGAGGCGCTGCCTGCAATGGGCAGCATCCTGAGCGGCAACGATGCTCTGCGCGGAGCCATTGCCGATGGTCTGATGCTCAAGGACCCGGGTGCGGCGTATTACGTGTACGAATGCTCGGGCGAGCCGGGACGTGTGACGGGTGTCGTGGCGATCTGCCCGGTTGGTGCGCTGGCGGGCGGCGACGCGGTTGCCGCCGATACGACCGCCGCTGCGCGCGCAATCGCCGACCTCAAGGTACAGCCCCGTCCCGTAACGCTTGTCTACGAAGCCTCTCCCGTCATGGATATCATCCTCGGCGCCGCAAAAGAGGGCGCTTCACTCTATGCCGTCACCGACCCCGCCGGCATTACGCACCGCGTGTGGGGGGTCAAGCGCGAGGACGCCGTCGGGGCCATCCGCGCCATGCTCGACCAGGCGCCGGAGCCGGCACTGGCCGACGACCCTGCCTACGCTGTCGCACTAGTCGAGGCATCACAGCTCCTGACCGACGATGCACGTGCCGCCGGCACCTACACGGGCAAAGAGCCGTTCAACTTTGCCGTAGCTGCGCTCTTCCCCGCCGCGCAGGTCAGCGGCGGCGCGGCGCAGGTTCCGACGGGTCTGCTCACGCACCAGGTCGCGCGGTTCTAGCAAGACCAGACCGTCCAGCATAAAAATCGGCAGCCCAACAAACAGGGGGCGGAGATGCAGCAGGCACATGCATCTCCGCCCCTTTTGCGTCGAGAAGTTATGCCGACGACCCGTGCCGCCGCGCTCGCGTTATCCGCGCTGCGGACCCGCAGTAGCCACGAGCGGTTCAAGCCCCAGCTCGCGCGCGTAGTCTTCCTGCGTAAAGACTTCGACCAGTTCAAACGTATCGGCCGCATCGTCAAACGCAAAATGCAGCACTGAGCAGTTGCCCGGCACGCGTTCGCGCTCGTCGGCCGCCGCGCCCCGCACGTGGTCCAAAAACTCCTTGATAGCCGAACCGTGGCTCACCGCGAGCACGCACTCGTGGTCCGGACGTCGCATAAGATCGGTTATCGTCGCCGCCATGCGCTCGCGCACCTGCATCTGGCCCTCGCCGCCAAACTGACGATAGAAATCTCGCCACGGGCGCTCGGGCATAAGCATCACGCGCTCGGCCTCAAAGTCGCCAAAGAACCACTCACGCAGACCGTCCAGGCGCTCGTACGCCAAGCCCGGCCACAGGTTGGCGATAGTCTGCTCGGTGCGATGAAGTGTGGAGGTGTAGGCATGATCGGGTTCAATGCCGCGCGCACGCAAGAACATGCCGGCACGCGCCGCCTGGTCGCATCCCAGCTGCGTGAGCGGCGAGTCACTCCAACCCTGAATAATGCGCTTAAGGTTGAATATTGTCTGCCCATGACGAACCAGATACAGGTCTTTATTCATAGGGGTCCTTTCGTTCGTTACCAATCAAGGAGCGAAAACGCACCGTCGCAATAGCCAAAATGAAGCACGGCACCGTTGTCGGGTAGCTCTCCCCTGCCAGTCACATACTCAAGAAACTCCTGGCAGGAAGAGCCGTGGGAGACTGCCAGCACACAGTCGTGCTGCGGCCTGGCCATGATGTGGGACAGCGCCGCGACCATGCGCGACTGGAGCTCGCCTTCAGACTCGCCACCAAAGGCCACCGGATAATCACCCCAGGGCTGCGGCGGCATCTCGCGATTTGATGTACCCTCCAGCGAGCCCAAATGCCACTCGCGCAGGTCATCGACCAGCTCTATCGAGCGGCCCTCACCAGCAATTAGCTCAGCCGTACGCCGCGCCCGGCCCAACGGGGAGGAATACACACGGTCAAAGGTCACGCCACGCGCCTCAAACGCCGCGCGCGTCGCCAGCGCCTGCTCGCGCCCGTGCGCCGTAAGCGGCGAATCGTGCCCACCCTGCAAAATGTTCTGCACATTGAGCTCAGTCTGCCCATGCCGCACCAAATACAAATCTGCCACACGTCCTCCCCTCGCACCACCGCAAAGGGGACAGGTACCTTTGTGGTGGTTTACCGCCGGATCACACCGCGGTGACGCTCAACTACACCAGTACGTCGACAAGCGAGCGCTTGGGTACGTGGTGCACCTGCGCCTCGTCGCGCCAATAATTGATGGAGCCGTCGGGGTTGGAATCGATCGCATCGATCACCTGTGTCTCGGCCGGAACGCCAAACGCCATGATCAGCTTGAGCTCATACTTGTCGTTATCGAGCCCCATGGCATCGATCGCGTGGGGCGTAAAGGCCTTGAACATGCAGGCTGCCACCTCGGGCGTGGCGCTGCGGGCGGCGAGCATCATCGTCTGCGCGGCAATGCCCGTGTCGACCTCGGTAATGGGAGCGGCAGGCTTGCCCGGAACGGCGCGCTCGGCCAAAATCGCGATGTAGCCGGTCGGGCGCTCGCCCTCGGCAGGACCCGGCCAATCCTTAAGCGCACCGGCCCATGCAAGCTCATCAAATACGCGCGCGCAATCCACGGCACCGCTCACCACATGAAAACGCAGACGCTGAGCATTGGCGCCGCAGGGAGTCAGGTGAGCCAGCTCTGCCAGCTCGAGCAAAAACTCACGCGGCACGCGCATGGACTCGTCAAAACGGCGGCACGTACGGGCACGACGGACCAGCGCATCAAACGCTTCCAAGCCGAGCTTTTCGCAACCCTGCTCTGCCATCGATTCGACACTCGACGGCGCCTCGGGAACTGCTTCGTTCATAGGGACCCCCAATACAAGCCAATTGTCCTTAGGAGAATCTAACCTAAAACCTAGGCAATTACATACAGCGGCGTAATGTTCTACAATTGTTGATTAATCCTCACTGGAGCGGGAACAAAAGTAACAATTCGGGAATGTGGGGCGGCAATTCGTCCTTCCCGCCCCATGCATCGGCGCCCTTGGGCGATACTTGTTGCAGCACTTTTGGCGTACGCCGCACGGAGAGCAATGAACGCGACGTGCACCGCACGGAAAGGAGACATTATGGGCATCTTTAAGAATGATGACCAAAAATCGAGCCAGTTTGGATTTGACGAGAAAAGCATGGCAGGCAAGGCCGTCAAGGCCGTGCGCTGGATTTACGCCATCACGGGCGTCTTGGCGCTCGTCGCCGGCATCGCACTGCTGTTTGCGCCTGCCAAGTCCCTCGTCTTCCTAACGACCGTCTTGGGCTTCTACTTTGTGATCACGGCCGCGATCAGGCTGTTTACCGCTGTTTTCGAGCCACTGCTGCCCACCGGCTGGCGCGTGACGAGCATCATCTCCAACCTACTCATTATCTTGGGCGGCGTCATAATCCTGCGCAACCAGGCCTTCTCGACCGCGACGCTCACCACGATGGTGGTTATCGTGGCCGGCTTTGGCTGGATCGTCGAAGGTGTCATGTCCATTCTGGAGTCCGAGCTTTCGTCCAACCGTGCCCTCGCCATCCTGAGCGGCGCACTCTCCATCATCGCCGGCATGTTCGTGTTTATCTATCCGCTGTGGTCGGCCAAGATGCTCGTCATCTTTAGCGGCGCCGCACTGCTGGTGTTTGGCGTAACGCTGATTGTTCGCGCTATTCAATTTGGCAAACTGGTGCACTAGATGCCGCGAACGCTCTTTATTGATGCAGACGCCTGCCCGGTCACGCGCGAGTCGATTGACTGCGCGCGGCGAGCGGGCGTTGCCGTCGTTATCGCCGGCAACAGCACGCAGAACCTGGAACGCCACATTCGCCGCAACGATCCGCGCGACGTCGAGCATGCGCGACGCGGATTTTGGGTCACGACGCTCGATGTGAGCGTGGGCGCCGACAGCGCCGACTTTGCCATTGTCGAACGCCTGCAGGCGGGCGACGTAGTCGTGACGCAGGACATTGGCTTGGCGAGCATGGTGCTCGGGCGCGATGCCGCCGCCATCGGCGTGCGCGGGCGCGTCTACGATAAGGCGACCATCGACATGCAACTGTTTATTCGCCACGAGGAAAAGAAGGTGCGCCGCGCCGGCGGTCGCACCCGCGGGCCGGCAGCCTTCACCAGCGAAGATCGCGCTCGCTTTAAACGCAACCTCACCGAGCTGCTGCGCTAACCAAGGTAGATTTTTGGGACATGTCCGGAAATCTGCTTTTTGCTTTGGGCGGTGTGAGCGCTCAAAATCCATGGCTCAACAAAAAACGGGTTTCAAAATGCCATGCGTCGCCGCATTGTGCAGGCGCCGAGCATGGCTATTTTGAAACCCGTTTTGTTAGGCCCACTTAGAGGCCGAAGGCGGATAGGATGAGGCCCCAGCCGGCACCGATGACGTACATCATGATCAGGAACAGGACGTTTTCGCGGGCGCTGCGGTTGGTGCGGAACAGCACCAGGTAGCCCACACCGGCAGAGATGAGCGTGCCGGCGAGCATCGGGGCCAGCTGCAGCGCGCCTTCCAGGTACAGTTGCGTGATGACGACGCTGGCCGAGCAGTTGGGGATCAGGCCGACGAGTGCCGAGCCCAGGACGGCGAGCGTCTCGTTGCCACGCAGGAACTGCTCGATCGCGGACTCGCCGAAGGTCTCGAGCACGGCGACCAGGACCAGCGTCACCAGGAAAATAAAAACCGAAACCTGCACAGTGTGCGAGATGGCGCTGCGAATAATCGACAGGAGGGGCGCGCCCTCGTGAGAGTGGGAGTGACCGTGGCCATCATGGTGTTCATGCTCGTCCTCATGACCGTGATCGTGGCCATGTCCGTGTTCGTGCTCGTCCTCGTCTTCATCGCAACCGCAATGGTCGCGCTCGCACAGCTCATGGATGTGATCGGCGCTCACGCCCGCCTCGGCCACCTCGTCGATGATGTCACCGCCAGTGTGGTCGTCGTGCGCGCAGTTCACATGAGCCGGATTAGCAGCGGTCCCCAGCACGGTACGGCGAATCGCCGCATGTGCGCGAGCGTTACGACGCAGGCCGCGAATGGCGGCGTCCACGATAAAGCCCGTGACCAGCGCGATCAGTGCCTTCGAAGCCAAAAGCATCGCCATAGTCTGCACGGGCACCTGCTCTGCGAGCAACAGCGGCAGCATCTCATCGGAGGTCGAAAGGAACACCGCCACCAACGTGCCCAAGGTCACGACGCGACCGGCGTACAGCGTGGCCGCCATTGCCGAAAAGCCGCACTGCGGCACCATGCCCAGCAACGAGCCAACCACGGGGCCCGCGGCACCGGCGCGCTTGATGGCGCCGTTAACGCGGTCGCCCGCAACGTGCTCCAGGGTCTCGAGGGCCAGATACGTCACCAACAAAAACGGCACCAGCGACAGCGTGTCCCTGCCAGCGTCGAGCAAAATATCAATCAGCAAATCCATGACGGATGGAACCTTTCGTGTCTTTCGGCAGCATTGTAAAAGTCCTAGCGGTCAACTAGGGTATTGTAGTTGTCCTAGGCGCGATGCCAATAGTTGCCCATGGTAAACTATCATCTCGCCACATCTCAATGAACCCGAGCCGCGCGGTGCGGCCCGTCCAAGGAGCAGTTATATGAACGTTTCACAAGCACTCGAATACGAGCGCCAGCCGTTTATTCCCATGTTTATCTATGGCGATCACGGCGCCATGGAGTCCGAGCGCCAGAAGGGCGAGGAGGCCCTTAAGGTGCTCGAAACCGAGTACTTTACCGCCGAGGGCGACCCCAGCTTCGACTTTGCCACCGTGCGCGACCTGGCTGACCGCAACCGCGACCTGTGCGACCAGATTGGCGAGGCACGCCTGCGCAACGTGACGCCCGCGACGCTTTCGCGCGGCCTGTCCGATGCCGACACCTGCGCCGCCATCGGCAAGATGCAAAAGCGCACTGCCGCGTCCGTCATGCGCGAGATCCGCGGCGACCGCGACGCGCTCGGCGTGGCCTACGCCCGCAAGCCCATCCAGGGCACCGTGCTCGGTGTCGACATCGAGACCACCGGCCGTGCACCCGAGCGCGGCTATATCATCAACGTGGGCTGGGAGATCATGGAGCTCACCAGCGACGCCGTCCCGCATGACGCCGAGGCACACTACTGCGGCTTGCCCGACATCTACCGCGGCGAGGATGTGCCGCTATCGAACATCCATCACATTACCTGGGACGACATCGACGGCAAAAAACCATTCCGCGAGAACAAGGAACTGCAGAAGCAGCTGCTCAAACTTATGAAGAAGTACCCGTACATGGCGCATAACGCCGCGTTCGAAGACAGTTGGTTCAAGATCCACCTGGACGGTTACGCCGAGGCACGCCGCGCCGGCAAGATCATCGTCATCGACTCGCGCCAGATCTGCCGCAGCCTGGATGCCGACGTCCGCTCGCTCCCCCGCGAGTCCGCCCCCGCCGCGCTCGAGAACTGGGCGCGCCGCCGTGGAACCCTCGCCGCCGACGCCAACGAGCAGCATCTGGGCCTGGACGACACCGACCTCATGCTCCGCACGGTTCAGGCCGAGTTCAATCTCAAGAACCTGTTTGCCAAGTAGAAACGTCTACGACAAACTCCGGCGTAGATCACGAGCGGCCTCGCAGCGGGAAACCCCGCAGCGGGGCCGCCCTACGTTCCACAGATAGATCTGCCATCACAAATTCTGAACCCTCATTTTGAACGATTTCGGCCAATTCCCGACACGCAATTCGTTGTCGGATGGTGATGCATCGATATCAAATGTGCAGCAATTGAGTATTTCTATGCTATAGCCGAGCTGCGAAAACGTTTATTTATGGCATACCAACCCATAATTGCGTCAAGCTTTTGGACAGCATTTGGTTAGACCTCTAAAACGGCTTTTCCACTCAGCGCCGTCAACACGGCATTAGCTGACACGATATATATCATGAGTATCGTATTGTCACATACCACTGCAAAAGCGGTCTACCAGGCCGCGTATTCGGTGTCTGCGAAAGGCATCGAGTCCTGTAGCCCTGCCGCGATTTACGGATCATGTCCCACCGGAACGCTCCTTGACGCAGCCGCAGAATGGCTCACCAAACATGATGTTTCCCTCGACGCAAATGATTCCCTCGAGGTGATGGTGTTTGATCGCAGGAATGCGCGCTATGCAATGAACTGTCAATGCCACGTTTCTTCAAAACGATTCTCGAACTCACGCTTTATAGAGCTCAAAGATGGCATCTTCATTGTTGGCGTTGAGCTTTGCGCACTTCAGGCCGCCACCTATCTTTCTTTTCGCGAACTAGTGGAGTACTACTTTGAACTGTGCGGCGCTTATTCCCTTGGAACCGACTCTTCCACCTCCTATACCGAGCGTTTCGCGCTCACCTCGACCGAGAGGTTAAAGCAGTTCTTTAATTCCATTACCAGATGCGGCGGTCTGGCCCTTGCCCGAAAGGCGATCCAATGTGTACGCGACGGATGCCGGTCTCCCATGGAAACGGCATTTGTCATGATGCTAACGCTGCCCAAAAGCGAAGGAGGGCTTGGTATTAAGGGAATTGAGACCGATTACGAGGTGCAGGTCACCACTGCCGCAAAGAATCTCACGAGACGCAAAAAGTTCTTTATGGATGCGTATCTAAAGAAATCTCGCACAGACATTGAATACAACGGTTTTTATCATGACGCGGAAGAAGACCGCGCCATCGATGAGGAGCGCAAGAATGCACTTGCGTCCATGGGGTACGGAATCATCACCGTCAGCCGTTATTCCTTTATGCATGCCAGCTCTTTTGTTAGGGTCATGGAAGCAATCCAGCGGAAAGAGGGCGTACGCCCCTCGCGTCTGCCAAAAGACTTTCAAATCATGCAAGAGGACCTGAGACAGTTTGTGCTCAGAAGGTTTATAGAAGAGAAAAAGCAAATTCAGAAGCAGCTTCGCCAGGATTCCGAAGAGCGTCAACGAATCGACCTCGAAAAAGCAACGCTCGAAGGCATCACGCTGGATGACCCGACAATTAATGAAGTTCTGGCAATCGATGACATGCAGACTGTCGAATCCGACAGCCCATCATTTGCCCAAACAAGCAGCCTCGCGCCCGAGGGCAGGATCTTCGGGGCCGGAAGCTAGACCGGCTAACAAGGTGGGTACCCTAGCGATGTGCAAAATTGCGAGTATTCAGCAGGGTCGGGTGTCTATCACCCTCGAGTGGATCCAAATGTGGAGCGAAATCACTCTTGCGTGAGAGCGTTAGGCAACATTTGAGGAAGAACTCATCGGATTAACACCCTAAGATAACTCTTGAACTGCATTATATGACCTGCAATAAATTAGCGGACCCCCTATAGTTGCAGAATACTCCATTTTTTGCACGGCACGAGGGTACCCACCTTGGCATCGACTATCAAAAAAACGCTCAGTCCGGGATCTCGTCCACTATTCCCCATCATTTTGTACAACGAATTACCTGAACGTCATTGACATATGAACATGCACTCATATAATCGAAAGTAAATTATATGAGCGCATGTTCATATGAAAGGATATTGCAATGAGCATCCGCGTTGATGAAACGAAACTCGACATCGAGGCCACCGAACCCGCGATCCCGACCACCTGCTCGCCCGAGGACCTTCCCGACGAGGAGCTTCTCTACGACCTCGCCGACCTGTTCAAGGTCTTCAGCGACACCACGCGCATCAAGATTCTCTATGCCCTCATGGGCCGCGAGCTCTGCGTGGCAGACATCGCCGAAGCGACCGAAACCTCGCAGTCCGCGGTGTCGCACCAGCTGCGCACACTCAAGCAGTCGCACCTGGTTAAATTCCGGCGCGACGGGCGCAATATCCTCTACTCGCTCGCCGACGACCACGTCTACACCATGCTCAACCAAGGCATGAGCCACATCTGCGAATAGCGACCAACCACGGTACCAGCGCGGCCTGCACCCAAGCCGCAAATACAGAGAAAGGAACCCACCATGAAAAAGCAGTTTAAACTCAACGAGATCGACTGCGCCAACTGCGCGCGTGAGCTTCAGGACGAGCTGGCCAAGCTCGAGGGCGTCAAATCCGTGTCCGTCAACTTTATGACCCAGAAGCTGACGCTCGAGGCTGATGATGCTGAGTTCGACGAGGTGCTCAACCGCGTTGTAGAGTTTACGGCCGGCGCCGAGCCGGACTGCGAGATCATTCTCTAGCCCAGGTTTACGCCAACCTGCAAGGCCGCGATTGCCGCTGCCTTTGCTCGCGAAATTATATGAGCGAGTGTTCATACATTCAAATGGGAGGATACGAGTCATGGCCACCGCCGACCCCAAAAAGAAAAAGAAGAAGCGCAAGAAGAAAGAGTCACTCGAGCATAAGCGCAACCGCATCCTGGTAGCGCTGGGCATTTTTGCCGTGGTGTACGCCCTCGATGAGTTCGGCACCCTCACCGCCGCATTCGGTACCCCGGGCGACATCTACGCCAGCTTTATGCTGTTCCTCATACCGTTTTTGATTGCCGGCTACGACGTGCTGCAAAAGGCATTCAATAACATCCGCCGCGGCAAGGCCTTCGACGAGAGTTTCCTTATGGCAGTCGCGACCATCGGCGCGTTTGCCATGGTGCTCTTCCCCGATACCGGCCCGCACATGGCCGAAGGCGCCGCCGTCATGCTGTTCTACCAGGTCGGCGAGCTGTTCCAGGCATACGCCGTGGGCAAAAGCCGTAAATCGATCAGCGCCATGATGGACATCGCACCCGACTACGCCAACGTCGAGCAACCCGACGGCACGCTCGAACAGGTCTTCCCCGATGACATCGCCGTCGGCACCGTGATTGTGGTCAAGCCCGGCGAGCGCGTGCCCATCGACGGCGTCATCGTCGAAGGCGAAACCCAGCTCGACACCGCCGCCCTTACCGGTGAGTCGGTCCCCCGCCCGGCCAAAACCGGAGACGATATCATCAGCGGCTGCATCAACATGACGGGGCTCATCCACGTGCGCACCACCAAGCCCTTTGGCGAGTCCACCGTCGCACGTGTCCTGGAGCTCGTGGAAAATGCCAGCGAAAAGAAGGCGCGCACTGAGAACTTTATCACGCGCTTCGCCCGCGTCTACACGCCCGCCGTCACCGGCGCTGCCGCGGTACTCGCGCTCGGCGGCGGCTTGGTCACCGGCGCCTGGTCCGACTGGATCCTGCGCGGCCTGACCTTCCTGGTCGTCAGCTGCCCGTGCGCGCTCGTGATTAGCGTCCCGCTCAGCTTCTTTGGCGGCATTGGCGGCGCATCCAAGCTGGGCGTCCTCATCAAGGGTTCTAACTACCTCGAGACGCTCGCCGATGTGGACACCGTCGTCTTTGACAAGACCGGCACGCTCACCAACGGCACGTTCTCGGTGGTCGCGGTGCACCCCGAGGCTGGCTATACCGAGCAGTCGTTGCTCGAGGTCGCAGCCCTTGCGGAGTCGTTCTCCGATCACCCCATCGCGCAGTCCGTGCGTGTCGCCTACCAGGGCGAGGTCGAACCCAAGCGCGTAAGCGACTCCACCAACGACGCGGGCCATGGCGTGACGGCGATTATCGACGGCAAGCGCGTCATCGTCGGCAATGCCAAGATGCTTGCTGTGGCCGGTATCGAAGCGCCCAATTGCGAGATCGTCGGCACCATCCTCCACGTGCTGGTCGATGATACGTACGCCGGCCACATCGTAATTGCCGACACCATAAAGACCGATGCCGAGCAAACGATTCGCGACCTGCACGCCGCCGGCGTCAAGCGCACCGTCATGCTCACGGGCGACCGCGAGGAAGTGGCTGCTGCGGTGGCCAAGCAGCTGGGGCTCGACGAGTTCCACGCGCAGCTGCTGCCGGGCGACAAGGTCGAGCGCGTCGAGGCATTGCTGGCAGCCGAATCGGGCAAGGGCAAGCTCGCCTTTGTCGGCGACGGCATCAACGATGCGCCCGTGCTCACCCGCGCAGACGTTGGCATTGCCATGGGCGCTATGGGTTCCGACGCCGCGATTGAGGCCGCCGACGTGGTGCTCATGGACGACAAACCGTCCAACATCTCCCGCGCGATCCGCGTGGCGCGCAAGACCATGTCGATTGTTTGGCAGAACATCATCTTTGCGCTGGGCATTAAGTTGCTGATTCTGGTGCTTGCGGCACTGGGCATCGCCAACATGTGGCTTGCCGTGTTCGGCGACGTAGGCGTGGCGATCATCGCCATCCTGAACGCCATGCGCGCGATGGGTGTCAAGAACCTGTAGCGTTTGTGGTCTGTCCGGTCGGGGCCGGGCTTGGTTTTGAAAACGTCCTCGCGCATGAGGCCCGTCTTTCCTGCTCCTGCGGAGCAACGGAAAGACGGGCCTCGCGCTGCGGAGTGTTTTCAAAACCAAGCCCGGCCCCGACCTGCGTTGACACAGCTGGCGGTTCTTGGGCATCGCTTGCTGGTGGGGTTCCTTGTCTGAGTTGGACTTAGTTGGTGGGACCACTCGTCTCGGTCGCTGTCCCACACCGTTCCGGCGCGGGAGGCGCGCCGTTGCGGGAGTGCTAGTCGGTCATTGTTGGCGCCGAAGCACCGTCCCGCCCCAGCATCGATCTTAGCTTCTCAAAGCTTTCCTCGCTCAGGCAGTGCTCCATGTGGCAGCCCTCTTGCGACGCCACCTCGGCCGATACGCCTGCATCCTCCAAAAGCCCCACGAAAAAGCAGTGGCGCTCCCACATTTGGCGCGCGACCTCCAGACCGCGCTCTGTCAGATGAACATCTCGTTTGCCCATTTCGACATAGCCGTTGCTTTCCAGCGTCGCCATGGCCTTGGAAACGCTCGCCTTGGTTACGCCGAGGTACTCCGCAACGTCGATCGAGCGCACGATGCCCTGACGTTCCGACAGAACGTAGATCGATTCGAGATAGTCTTCTCCGGATTCACGTAGGGCCATGGGCCGCCTTTCGCGATGATTGCTAGTTAGCCTTTGGATACTTTTCACAGCTTACTTTACCGCAAAAGTTGCCCATGTCTTACTACTTTGCCTAAAAGTTAGCCGTGTTTCACAAAACGTGCGGGACGAAAACAAAATGGGGACGCCCCGCAAGGAATGTCCCCCAGCTGCCGGCAGGAAAGGAACGTCCCCAAGTGCCGAGCCGCAGCTATAACAGGCCAAAGTGCTTCGCGGCGTTGTAGATGCCGTCGTCGTCCACGGCAGTCGTCACATAGGTCGCCGCAGCTTTCACCGTGTCCTGTGCGTTGCCCATGGCCACACTCGTGCCCACGGCGGCAAACATCGACAGGTCGTTCTCGCCGTCGCCAAAGGCAATCGCCTCGCTCGCGTCGATACCAAGCCGCTCGAGCGTCGCCGCCACGCCTAGGTCCTTGCCGCCGTTAGCGGGAATAATGTCGCAGAACAGGTCGCACCAGCGCGTGGTGAGCGAATGCGACACGGCGTCGGTCACGATATGTTCGTCGGCCGGGTCCACAAAGGCGCAAAACTGGTAGACCGGCGCGTCAAAGGCGTGCTCAAACGGCTCCTCGTGGTAGACGATTCCCGCGTTGCTGCCAGCCGTCACCACGCGCTCGGACAGGCGGTTCACAAACGAGTTCTCGCCCTGCATGCACAGCGAGTCGTAGCGCCCCTGCGCCACCTGGTCCACAATCACCGCGACGTCGTCCGGATCGATCGGGCAGCTGCGGTAAACCCCCTCGGCATCAAAGCAGTGCTGGCCCGAAAGCGTAATGTACGCATCCCAACCCAGGTCGAACAGCCAATCGGGCATCTGGTAGGTCGGGCGACCCGTGGCGATCACGCACGCAATCCCCTGCTCGTGAAAGCTGTCGAGCACCTGCTGTGCCGACGCCGGAATCCGGTGCGTCTTAAAGCTCAGCAGCGTACCGTCGATATCGAAAAATGCGGCCTTGATCATCCTCGCCTACTCCTCGCCCTCGAGCTTCTCGCTCGCCTCGAGCCACGCCATCTCCAGCTCGTCCATGGCGGCGTGGGCCTCGTCGATCTTTGCCTGCTGCTCGCCGAGCGCCGTGTAGTTGGTGGGATCGACCTGGGCCATCGCGGCCTCGGCCTCCTCCACGCGAGCGCGCTGCGTTTCCATCTTGCGCTCGAGCGAGCTCACCTCGCGGCGGAGCTTCTGGCGCTCGGCATTGGAAAGGCCATTGGGCTGACCGCTCGACTTGAGCTTTTCGGCCGCAGCTGCCGCGGCACCGGTATCGAACGTGCCGGTCTTGGCGCTCGGTGCGCCCACGGGCTCGCCCTCGGCGGTGGCGTTGCACAGGCGCAGGTACTGGTCCACGCCGCCGGGCATATGCGTCAGGTGGCCGTCGAGCAGTGCCCACTGCTGGTCGGTCACGCGCTCCATGAGGAAACGGTCGTGCGTCACCAGAATCAGCGTGCCGGGCCAGCCGTCGAGCAGATCCTCGACAATCGCGAGCATGTCGGTATCCAGGTCGTTACCGGGCTCGTCTAGGATGAGCACGTTGGGCTCGTCCAGGATCGTCAGCAGCAGCGACAGGCGACGGCGCTGACCGCCCGAAAGGTCGCCGATGCGGCTCCAGAGCTGCTGCGTCGTAAAGCCCAGACGCTCGCAGAGCTTCTCGGGCGAAGTCTCCTTGCCGTCGATGACGTAGTACTTCTTATGGTTGCTGAGCACCTCACGGATCGTGTCGCCCATGTAGGGCTCGAGCTCCTCGAGCTGCTGCGACAGCACGCCAAAGCGCACCGTCTGGCCAATCTTTACACGGCCGCGCAGGGGCGCGATCTTGCCCTGGATCACGTCGAGTAGCGTCGACTTGCCGGCACCGTTCTCGCCCAAAAGACCATAGCGGTCGCCCGCACCGATGAGCCAGGTCACATCGGTGAGCACCTGCTTGGGCGCGCCATCGGTATCCGCATAGCCGGCGTCCACGTCGATTACATCGATAACCTGCTTGCCCAGGCGGCTCACGGCCAGGCGCTTGAGCTCCAGCTCGTCGCGCACGGGCGGCACGTCGGCGATCAGCTCGCGAGCAGCATCCACGCGAAACTTGGGCTTGGTGGAACGAGCCTGGGCGCCGCGGCTCAGCCACGCGAGCTCCTTGCGCGCCATGTTGCGGCGGCGCTCCTCGGTGACGGCGGCCATGCGATCACGCTCCACGCGCTGCAGGATGTAGGCCGAGTAACCGCCCTCGAAGGGGTCGACCTGGCCGTCGTGGACCTCCCACATGCTGGTGCAGACCTCGTCCAAGAACCAGCGGTCGTGCGTGACCACGAGCATGGCGCCCTGGCCGCGCTGCCAGCGGGCCTTTAAGTGGCGCGCGAGCCAGTTGATGGTGCGCATGTCCAGGTGGTTGGTGGGCTCGTCGAGCATGAGCACGTCGTAGTCGCCGATCAGCAGGCGCGCGAGATCCACGCGACGGCGCTGGCCGCCCGAAAGCTCGCCCACCGTGCCTTCCCAGGGCACATCGCTGATGAGGCCGGCCAGAATCTGGCGCGTACGCGGACTCGACGCCCACTCATACTCGGGCGCGTCGCCCACGACGGCATGATGCACGGTGTCGGTATCGACCAGGTTGTCCTTTTGGCCGAGCAGACCGATCGTCGTGCCGCGGCGGTGCGTCACGCGTCCGTCATCGGGCTCCAGCGTGCCGGCGAGCACGCTCAGCAGCGTCGACTTGCCGTCGCCGTTTTTACCGACAATGCCAATGCGGTCGCCCTCGCCCACGCCGAGCGTCACGCTATCGAAAATATGCTTGGTGGGAAACTCTAGGCTGACGGAATCGCATCCCAAAAGAATCGCCATATGCCCTGCTCCTTCGTAGAAATTCAACGTTGTCCATGATAGCAGCGAAAAGGCGGGGCGCACACGACACAAAAAGGCGGGCCATCTCCCACAAGAGATGACCCGCCTCTCCAATCAGTCCCGTGGCGACCGTGGCCACCGCGGGCCTCAAGCATGTCCCGGACTAGGAGAACATGCCGGTGAGGTAATCATTCAGCCGCTTGTCCTTGGGCCGTTGGAAAATCTCGTCAGTCTCGTCGTACTCGACCATATCGCCCATGTAGAAGAACGCCGTGCGGTTGGACACGCGCGACGCCTGCTCCATGTTGTGCGTCACGATGACGATGGCGCGGTCGGCAACGATCGACGACATGAGGTCCTCGATCGCCAGCGTCGAGATGGGGTCGAGCGCCGAGCAGGGCTCGTCGAACAAGATCACGTCGGGGTTGAGCGCCAGCGTGCGCGCGATGCACAGGCGCTGCTGCTGACCGCCCGAAAGCGCATGGGCGCTCTTGTCGAGCTTGTCCTTGACCTCGTCCCACAGCGCCGCGCCGCGCAGGCTCTCCTCGACCATGCGGTCGAGCTCGTCGCGGTCGGTGATGCCGTGGCGCTTAGGCGCAAACGTGATGTTGTCGCGAATGGACTTGCGGAACGGGTTGGGCTGCTGGAACACCATGCCAATGGAACGGCGCAGCTCGTAGGTGTTTTCGGTCTTGGTGTTCACGTTGCGCCCGCGATAGTTGATCTCGCCCTCCACGCGGCAGCCGCGAATCTCGCGATTCATGAGGTTGAGGCTACGCAAGAAGGTCGACTTACCGCAGCCCGAAGGCCCAATGAGCGCCGTGATCTCGCCCTTGTGGAAGTCGAGCGACGTATTGTGCAGTGCATGGTGGTCGCCATAGTACACGTTGACGTCCTTGGTGGAGAGCACAACCTCGTCGCTCACGGCCTTGCCGCTCACGCGCACGCGCTTCTCGCTCTCCCCCACGCTCGACAGGAAGTCCCGGGTGTCGGACGATGCCGCTTCGGTTGCGGGCGTTACATTCATCTCGCTCATTCGGCCGTCATCTTCCTTGCCAGTTGCTTGCCCACAATGCGGGCGATTACGTTAAACAGCAGCACGCAAATCATCAGCAGTGCAGCGGTGCCCCAGACGATCCGCTGGGCCTCGGGGCTGCCCTCGCCATAGATCTTGTAGATGTGCACGGCGAGCGACTCGCCGGGACGGAACACGTTCCAAGCGCAGGTGGGGCTCGACAGGTTAAAGCTCAAGAAGTTCAGGCGAACCGGCGAGCTCATACCCGAGGTAAAAAGCAGTGCTGCGGCCTCGCCAAACACGCGACCGGCCGAAAGCACGATGCCCGTCACGATGGCAGGCATGGCCTCGGGGATCAGGATGTGCAGCGTGGCCTCCCAGCGAGTGAGGCCCATGGCCAGGCACGCATCGCGCTGGGCCTGCGGCACGTCCTCGAGCGCCTGCTGGATCACGCGCACCAGGATGGGGATGTTGAACATGGTGAGCGCGACGGCGCCGGAGATGATGGAGTACTTCCAGCCCAGCTGCACCGAGAACACCAGAAAACCGAACATGCCGACGACGATGGAAGGCAGCGAGGACAACGTCTCGATGGCGGTGGAGGCGATGTCGCGGATGGGTCCGTCCGGCGCGTACTCAACCAAAAAGACCGCTCCGCCCAGGCTGATGGGCACCGAGATGATCAGGGTGATCAGCAGCAGGTAGAACGAGTCGAACAGCTGGTAGAGCACGCCGCCCTGCGTTCCGTTGGCGCGCGACGGCTCCGTGAGAAAGCCCGGCTGGAACAGCGTCGAGATGCCCTCGAACAGGATATAGGCCACCATGGAGACGACGATGAGCATGACGATGGCGACGATTGCCGTCAGCACGCCCGTGGCGATGCGGTCCTGCTTTTGGACACGCCTGAGTCTCGCCTCGTCGATGTGGATGCGCGTGCTAGCCACGAGCCTTCGCCCCCTTGCGGCCAATAAGATGGATGATCAGGATAAAGATGAGGCTCATGCCCATCAGCAGCAGACCGAGCGCCCACAGAACGTCGTCCTGGGCCGAACCCTCGGCATAGACCGCCATGGACGTGGTGAGCGTGGTGGTGATGGTGGACGCCGGCGACAGCAGCGACGTCGGCATGGCCTCGATACCGCCGATGACCATGCGCACGGCGAGCGTCTCGCCAAAGGCACGCGTCATGCCAAGGATGACTGCAGTCATGAGCGACGGCATGGCGGACTTGAGCACCACGTGCCAGATGGTCTGCCAGCGGGTGTAGCCCAGCGCGAGCGAACCTTGACGGTAGCTGTCGGGCACGGCACGCAAGCCGTCGACCGAAAGGGTGGTCATCGTCGGCAGGATCATGACGGCCAGCACGATGGCGCCGGGCAAGATGCCCAGACCCGTACTCACGTGGAAAACGCTCTTCATAAGGCCAACGACCACGTGAAAGCCGATCAGGCCAAAGACGACCGAGGGAATACCGGTCAAAAGCTCAATAAGCGGCTGAAAGACCTTGGAACCAAACTTAGGCTGGATCTCGACCGCAAAGATGGCAGAGCCGATAGCGATGGGCAGCGCGATGAGCATGGAGAGCACCATGACCGCAAACGAGGTGACGATCAGGGGCAGGGCGCCGGTATAGGGCAGGCCGCTTTCGGCCGTGTTGGCCAGGTCCCACTTGGTGCCGGTGAAGAACTCCACGACCGAGACGCCGTCCTTGACAAAAGCCGAGAGGCCCTTTTGGGCGACCATAAAGATGAGCGCGGCAACGACAAACGTCACGAGCGCTACGCACGCGCCCGTGACGCCCAGGCCCACGTTCTCAAGGTCGCGCTTTGGCAGCTGTTTTGCCATTGCAAACCTTTCCGGGGGCGATTACTTATTTAGCAGAGACCTTGCCGCTGGCGTCCTTGACGACCTTCATGGCAGAGACGGGGATAAAGCCCTGCTCCTCGACGAGTTTGCCCTGGACGTCGTCGGAGAGCATGAACTCCAGGAAGGCCGTGGTGGCCTCGTCGGCGTCCTTGGAGCAGTACATGTGCTCGGTAGCCCAGATCTTGAAGGAGTCGTCGGTGACGTTTGCACTCTTGGGCTCGACGCCTTCGACCTTGATGGCGTTGAACTTGGAGTCATCAAAGTGTGAGAAATCGAGGTAGGAGATGGCGTTGTCGGTGCTGCCCATCTGAGTCTGGACGTCGCCGGACTTGTCGAGCTCGGCGTCGCCCTTAAAGTCGACTGCCTCGTCGCCAAAGACGGCAGCCTCGAAGGTGGCGCGGGTACCGGAACCGGCCTTGCGGTTGAGAACGACGATCTTGGCGTCGTCGCCGCCGACCTCCTTCCAGTTGGTGATCTGGCCGGAGAAGATGCCCTTGAGCTGCTCGAGGGACAGGTCGTCGACCTTCACGTTCTTAGAGACGACGGGACCCATGCCCACGACGGCGACCTCGTGGTCGACGAGGTTCTTGACCTGGTCGGCCTCGAGCTTGGTCTCGGCGAAGACGTCGGAGTTACCGATGGTGACGGTGCCGGCGGCAACAGCGGTCAGACCTTTGCCCGAACCGTTGCCCGAGCCGGAGACGGAGACGTCGGGGTTGGCATCCATGAACTTCTCGGCAGCGGCCTCGACGAGAGCCTGGAACGAGGAGGCACCGTCGTAGGTCACCTCGCCGGAGACGGACTCGGCAGCAGCGGCGCTACCCTCGGCAGCGGTGTCGGCGGCGTTGGAGCCACCGCAGCCAACGAGGCCGAGACCGACGATGCTGGCAAGACCACCAGCGAGGCCGAGGAACTGACGACGAGAATAAGCCTGATCGAGCATGATCTTCCTTTCATACATGCGACTCGCGGGCACCCCGCCCGCTTTGCTGTTTGGAAAGATACGGCCCCAACCGGGCATCGCCCTCGCCAACTACGGTTTTTTACGGGCATCTGATAGACCCTTACCGCAAGCGCAGCACGGCCTTTACAAATGAATAACAAACCCGGCTTTTAGCGTGGCGCGCCTTTTACACCAGAGGAAGGTAGTCATTGGGGACGTTCTTAAACGACCAGTCGTTGGGGACAGTCTTTGTGGATTGCCAATAAGGAGTGTCCCAATCTGCCGGCATTTGGGGACGTTCCTTATCTGCCGGCACAAAAGGAACGTCCCCAAGTGACGCAAAAAAGCCCGGGCAAAAGCACCGGGCTCGTAATGCAAGTTTGTATCCAAGCAGGATATAGGGGAAGCCCTACAGCTCCAACTCGTTGAGCTTTAAGATGGCCACGATGTAAATCTTGAGCGCCTGCTTGAGCTGCTCCTCGTTGGCGCATTCGTTGGGGCCGTGCATCTGGCCGCCCCATGTGGGCAGCTCCAGACCGGTCTCCTCGGGGCCAAACGACACGGCGCGGGCAAAGTTGCGCGCGTACGTACCGCCGCCCATGGCAAAGGGCTCAGCATGCTTGCCCGTAAACTCGTTATAGGTATCAATAAGCGCCTTCACGGCCGGATCGTCGGCAGACACCGAGAACGGCACCTTCGCGCGACCCAGCTGGCACGTCACGCCAAAACGGCCCACGAGCGGGTCGAGCTGCTCGCGGATAGTATCGGCACTCGTGCTGTCGGGGAAGCGCACGTCGATGACCTGCTCAATATGGCCATCCGCCACGCGGATGACGCCAGCGTTGCAGGTAAGCGGGCCAAACGCCGGACTCGTCGCATCGATACCCAGGCCGCGGCCATAGGCATCCGCATGCACAAAGGCCAGGAACTTGACGAACTCGTGCTCGGCAGGCGTCAGCAGGCGTTCGTCGCGTGCACCAAACGCGTCCTCGGCCTCGCGCAGATACGCCACGATCAGGCCGACGGCGTTAATCGTTCCCTCGGGCATCGAGGCATGACCGCCAATGCCATGGGCAAAAATCTGCGCGTGCCCGTTATCGAGCGCCGTAATCTCCAAGCGGTCGGCGTTCTCGACCGGCGCCGGCAGCTCATCAGCGGCAATCGCGAGCTCGCAGATGGACTGCGACGGAATGGCGTTGCTCGCCTCGGCACCGCTCCAGGACACAATGCGCCCGCCGTCGATCTTGGGGCTCACAAACGTCGCCCCAAACTGGCCCTTCTCGGCATTGCAGACCGGGAACTCGGCATCGGGCGTAAACAAAAAGTCGGGGTCTGTGTGGTTCTCCAGATAATGGTGAACGTCGGACATGCCCACTTCCTCATCGCAGCCCAGCAGCGCGCGGAAGGTATAGCGCGGCACAATGCCGTGCTTGAGCAGGTAGGCACCGGCGTAGAGCGACAGCACCGCCGGACCCTTGTCATCAATCACGCCACGGCCGAGCAGCCAGCCCTCGCGACGCTCCATCGCGAACGGATCGGTGTTCCAGCCGGGGCCGGCGGGCACCACGTCCACGTGGCAGATGGTCGCGAGCTGCTTGTCGCCGCGACCCGGGATATCGGCAATGCCCACATAGCCCTCGTCGTCGCCCGTCTGGTAGCCGAGCTTTTGCGCAATGCCGAGCGCGCAATCGAGCGCATCACGGACCGGTCGGCCAAACGGCGCACCGGGCTCTGCATTGGCAGCAACGGCCACGGACGGATAGCTCACCAGTTGTTCGATATCGGCGACGACATCTTCCCAGACCTCGTCGACATACTCGATAACGCTCTGCTCCACCTGATTCATGGACGACCTCCTCACCAATGAGTGACGGGTACGCCCGCCCCTCACATTACGTCTATTAGATAGCGAAAAGGTTAGCAAGCTCGGCCACCGAGTGCACCACTGCATCGGCACCCGCCGCCTCGTGCTCGCCCGGCGCCGCCGCGCCCGAATAGATACCAATGCACGGCACGCTCATCGCGTGCGCGCCCTCGACGTCGTTAAAGCGATCGCCGATCATCACGGCATCGCCCGCCGTCGCACCGAGCTCTGCCAGGGCATCGCGGACCGAATCGGCCTTGGTCTCGCGCCCCTGCGGCGGATTCATGCCAACCACCGCCTCAAACTGAGAAAGTCCCAGCTCTCCCACCATGTCGATACACTTTGCCTCCATGCGTGACGTCGCCACGGCCATACGCTTGCCTTGGGCGACCAACCCATCCAGCAGCTCGGGGATCCCGTCAAACACGGGATACTCCTCCGGTCCCAGTTCATCAAAAAAGGCACGGTACTCGTCGGCCACCACAAGCGACTCCTCGCGGGAAAAGCCATAAAAGTCGTGAAAGCTCTTCCACAGGGGCGGCCCGATCATGCGGCGCAGGTCACCCATCTGCGCCTCCGAAAACCCGCGCGCGGCCAACGTCTTGCGCGTCGAGGTCATCACCGCCCGGCCCGTATCGGCCACCGTGCCGTCAAAATCGAACAGCACAACCGGCCGCTCGCATAGCTGTAATGCCGCCATCGGCACTCCTCTTCCCCAGTTGATGATTTCCACACCGACACTTCAAACTGTTGACTATTCAACAATTGAACCTAGCAATGTAGAGCAACTCCACTATACTTGTCGCACTTTGCTCTCAGAAGGCGGCGCGAAAGCGCCCCAACGAAAGGTGCAATTATGTCTTTTGCCATCATAACCGACTCCACGTCGGACATCTCCCCCGCCCGTGCTCAAGAGCTTGGCATTTACGTCATTCCACTGCATGTGATTATCGAGGGCGAGGACCTGCTCGACCAGGTACAGATCACCGCCGAGGAGTACGTCGCCCGCATGGCCGGCTCCGAGCAGCTGCCGCACACCTCGCAGCCGAGTGCCGGCGAGTTCAAGGCACTCTTTGACCGCGTGCGTGCTGACGGCCACGACAGCGCGATCTTTATCTCGCTGTGCAGCGAATGGTCCGCCTGCTATTCCAACGCATGCCTGGTCGCCGAGACCCACGAGCTCGACGTGCGCTGCATCGATTCGCGCACCGGCTCGGGTGCCGAGGGCCTGCTGGTGGAGTACGCGCTCGCTATGCGCGAGGACGGCCGCAGCCTGGACGAGACCGAGGCACAGATCCGCGCGACCCTGCCCGACGCGCACCTGCTGCTGATTCCCCGCACGCTCGAGAACCTCGTTAAGAACGGCCGCGCGCCCAAGCTCGCCGGCCAGCTCACGCAGATGCTCAATATTCGCCTGGCCGTTTCGCCGGAGTGGCAGTCGGGCGAGATCAAGGCCATCAAGAAGGGCCGCGGCGCCAAGCG
The DNA here is from genome assembly GCF_015558785.1 of Collinsella aerofaciens. Lineage (GTDB taxonomy): Bacteria > Actinomycetota > Coriobacteriia > Coriobacteriales > Coriobacteriaceae > Collinsella > Collinsella aerofaciens_P. The sequence continues at coordinate 3,947 of NZ_JADMOP010000016.1, read as the reverse complement.
CATCGTCGCCAACACCATGGCAGACTGCCTCGCGTTTTTGGCCGAGCATCCGGGCTCCAGCGTGCGCGTGCTCACGACCGGCGCCGGCGAGGAGCAGGAGCTCGTCAACCAAGCGCTCGCAGGCCAGGATTACGTAGACGCCGGCACCGGCCCCATCGGCTGCACCATCGCCACCCATGTAGGCGTCGACGCCATCGCCATTAGCTACTGCCCCCGCTACCAGCCCATCCACTAGGGGCACCTTTACCACCTGCGGTGGAATAGGGACTGTTTTTGGCTTATTAGCCGCCAATCAATCCCTATTCCACCGCAACTTGGAAATCGGCGATCAGCCCAGCGGACCCTGAAACAGCTCCTGATGAGTGCCCATTCTCACCAGCCTAATCACTGGGTTAGTCTTATGGGGAAGATAAAGAACGACCACATCGACCAAGCCATCGGATAGGTGGAAATCGATGTGGCCGTTGTAGTTTCCGCCCGGGTTTGAGAGCTCGTGGGCGCCATACTCCGCCGGAAGTGACCCATGAGCCACAAGCTCTGCAACCGCCGCTTTAAACTCACTTTTTAGCTGCGGATGCATGCGCATCGTTCGTTTGTAGTCCACCTTAAATTGAGCCTCGACTTTAATCTCGAACATCGCTATTCCTCATCGAGGAATGACATAAGCTCATCAGCGTTATTGAATGACAGGCTATCGTCCGGCAAAATCCCCAACTCATGAGCCTCGGCGATCACCATGGCACGCCTCGTCGCCTCGTTGGGCACCTCCGCCCTTCCTACAATCTCAAAAGGAATCTTTCGCTGATTTACCAGCTGCCGAACGGCAAGATTGAGATAGGAATTGAGGCTGAGGCCGACCGAATCCAAGAACTCAGTCGCCTGCTCCTTGAGTCCCTCTTCGATGCGAACCGTCGTAGGCTTAACTGTTGCTGTAGACATTTGCGACCTCCTCGCCCTCGTCTTTTACACCAGTATACCCAATATAAATGGCAATCTGATGTTAAATAACATCAGATTGCCATGCGTATTCATGTCGCGTGGGCACGATTGATCTACATCAGCCCGCTCAGGGCGATGTCGACGGCTTCGTTGAGGTTATCGGTAATGTGTACCAGATCCGGATCGAGCGGGCTGATCATACCGGCGTCCATCACCGGACCGTTGAGCCAGTCGAATAGGCCCTGCCAGTACTCGCTGCCCACCAGCACGAGCGGCATGCGCTTGACCTTGTGCGTTTGCACCAGCGTGAGCACCTCGAACATCTCGTCGAGCGTGCCAAACCCGCCGGGAAACACAATAGCGCCCGAGCTGTATTTGACGAACATGGTCTTGCGCACAAAGAAGTAGCGGAAGTCCATACCGAGGTTCACGTATTTGTTGAGCCCCTGCTCGTGCGGCAGTTCAATGCCCAAACCAACTGACTTGCCGTTGACGCTCGCCGCTCCCCTGTTGGCCGCCTCCATGATGCCGGGGCCGCCACCGGTAATAACCGCCACGCCGCGCTGGGCGATCTTGCGACCGACCGTGCGCGCCGCCTTGTAGAGCGGATCGGTCTTGGGCGTACGGGCGCTACCGAAGATGGTCACCGCAGGCCCGAGCTCGGCAAGTGCGCCAAAGCCATCGACAAACTCGGCCTGGATGCGCAGTACGCGCCACGGATCGGCATGCAACCAGTCGGTCGACTCCTCGGGCGCCAGCAGGTTGGCGTAGGTGTTGTCCTTAGGAATCATGGGGCCGCGCATGACCACGGGACCACGGCGGTACGTCTCGTCGTAGGCAGGCTCGCCCTCGACGTTCTCATTCTTAATCATGGGTACTCCTATCGAGAAAAAGAAAAGCGGGCGGGGTCGACGCCATGCGCCAAACACCCGCCCGAACATCAACTATTCGGTATGGTACCCACGTTGCATCAAGCGCTTGCAAGGCATCGGTCAGCGGTCGCGCAGCCGGCGTCAGCGAATGTGACGAGCAGCTGCCGCTCAACCTTTGCCGTTGCCCACGCTCTGCAAGCGTGCCTGTCGCCCTTAGTAATCCACCGCAGCAGGACTGTTCATCCAGTCGCTCACGAATGCACCGTAACGGCCCTCGATAATGGCCTGGCGGGCACGCTGCATAAGGTTGAGCAGGTAGTAGATGTTGTGCATCGACAGCAGAATGCCGCCGAGCATCTCCTTCTGCGTGACCATGTGGCGAATGAGCGCGCGGCTGTAGCCGCCCGTGCACACCGGGCAGGTGCAGGTGGGATCGATGGGGCCGTCGTCGTGCGCAAAACGCGCGTTGCGGAAGTTGAGGCGACCCTCGCTCGAGAACGCTGTGCCCATGCGGCCGGTGCGCGTCGGCAGCACGCAGTCGAACATGTCGATGCCCACGCCCACACCGCGCACGAGGGTGGTGGGGTTGCCGACGCCCATCAGGTAGCGCGGCTTGTGCTTGGGCATGTACTCGCTTACGAGCGGTGCCAGGGTCTCGAACATGGTCTCGTGGTCCTCGCCCACCGAGTAGCCGCCGATGCCGTAACCGGGGAAGTCGCCGCACTCCTCCAAATGGCGCAGCGAGCGCAGGCGCAGATCTAGGTGCATGCCGCCCTGAACAATGCCAAAGAGCGCCTGGTCGTCGCGGGTATGCGCCTTATAGCAGCGCTCGGCCCACATACTCGACAGCTCAACGGCGCGCTCAACGTAGGCGCGCGTGGCGGGATAGCCCGGGCACTGGTCCAGCTGCATGCAGATGTCGGAGCCGAGTTTCATGGCGATTTCCATGTTGTCCTCGGGCGTCCAGAACACGTGGCGGCCGTCGTAATCGTTGACGATAAAGCGCACGCCCTCATCGGTGAGCTTGACCGCGTCGTTGTGGCTGAACACCTGGAAACCGCCCGAGTCGGTGAGGATAGGACCGTGCCAGTTCATAAACTTGTGCAGGCCGCCCAGCTCGGCGATAGTGTCCTCGCCGGGACGCATGGACAGGTGATAGGTATTGGCAAGCACGATCTGGGCGCCGAGCTGTTTGACGGTCTCGGTAGGAATGCCCTTGACGTTTGCCTTGGTGCCCACGGGCATAAAGATCGGCGTCTCGATGTCGCCGTGCGGGGTGTGCAGCACGCCGGCACGCGCATGCGTCGTCGGGTCCTCGGCGATCAGATCGAATTTAAAAAGGCTCTGGTCCATAAACTGGAACTCCTTGGTTGCGGTTCATACGCAAACCATTATACGGGCAACCAGCAAACCGCACCGACTCGACAGAAACTGATGCATTAAACGACTAGTCGTCGAGGACAATCTTCAGCGCCATCTTGCAAAGGAGTGTCCCAATCTGCCGGCACTTAGGGACTGTCCCCAAGTGCCGGCAAGAGTGTCCCTTATGACTAGTCATTTAAGAACGTCCATTACAGTCGAAATTGTCAGCCCGGGACCGTCTCGGGCTACGATTGAGGCGCGCCCAGAACGGGCCGCCGACCGGGCGCCCGCGCACGGCCGAACGTCCCTGCCCCGAGAGGGCCCGTTGGGTGCTGCCGGCGCGGGGCGCGCCGCCCCCGACGGCTGATAGGAAAGTGCCGGGCAGGTGCCGCGGCTGGTAATGTGAGTGCCGAGGGGGAGGCCATCCGGTCGAACGACTACCGGAAGGATACCACCGTGAAAGCGCCATCCACCAGACCCGCGGCCGTGCTCGGCCTGGACGTCGGCAAGTCGTCGCACTGGGCCTGCCTGATCGACCGCGACGGGGAGGTGCTGGACAGCGCCCCCGTCCGCAACAGGGAGGCCGAGCTCGACGCGCTGTTCGCCTCCGCGCCCGCCGGCACGCTCGTCGTCGTCGACCAGTTCCGCAACATAGGGTCCCTCGCCGTGAGGCGGGCCCGCGCCGCAGGGCTCGGGGTGGATTGGCTACACTGATGTGGACAGTTCCGGGAGGGGCGCAGGAGACGGGAGGGCCGTATATGAGGGACCCCAGGC
>NZ_JADMOP010000015.1 GCF_015558785.1 Collinsella aerofaciens | reverse complement strand
GCCTGGGGTCCCTCATATACGGCCCTCCCGTCTCCTGCGCCCCTCCCGGAACTGTCCACATCAGTGTAGCCAATCCATAGTTCAGGTCGCGCGAGTCGCAGGCGACGCGGTAGTAGCCGCCCATGTCCTCGGCGCGCAGGCGCTCCTCGCGGGTCATGAGGGTCTCGAAGAGCTTCTCGCCGTGGCGGGTGCCGATCACCTGGGTGCCAACGCGGCCGAAGACCTCCTGGACGGCCTCGGCGAGGTCGCCGATGGTGGAGGCGGGGGCCTTCTGGATGAACAGGTCGCCGGGGTTGGCGTGCTCGAAGGCGAACTGCACCAGGTCGACCGCCTCGTCCAGGTTCATGAGGAAGCGGGTCATGTTGGGGTCGGTGACCGTGAGCGGCTCGCCCTTGCGGATGCGGTCGATGAACAGCGGGATGACGCTGCCGCGCGAGCACATGACGTTGCCGTAGCGGGTGCAGCAGATGGTGGTGCGGCCGGCGCCGTTGCGGGCGTTGGCGTAGATGATGGACTCCATCATGGCCTTGGACTTGCCCATGGCGTTGATGGGGTATGCGGCCTTGTCGGTTGACAGGCACACGACGCGGTCGACGCCCTCGTCGATGGCGGCGTGCAGGACGTTGTCCGTGCCGATGACGTTGGTACGCACGGCCTCCATGGGGAAGAACTCGCAGGAGGGCACCTGCTTGAGGGCGGCGGCGTGGAAGATGTAGTCCACACCGTGCATGGCGTCGCGCACCGATTGGGCGTTGCGGACGTCGCCGATGAAGAAGCGCACCTTGGAGGCGAGCTCGGGCGACTTCTCCTGCAGGCGGTGGCGCATGTCGTCCTGCTTCTTCTCGTCGCGCGAGAAGATGCGGATCTCGGCAAGGTCGGTGTCCATGAAGTGCTTGAGCACGGTGTTGCCGAACGAGCCGGTGCCGCCCGTGATCATGAGGGTCTTGTCTTTGAATGCGTTGGTGGGTTTCATCTACTTGCCTTCCTTGCGTTTAGCGCCCGTGATCTGGTAAATGAGAAATTTGGTATTAGTAACGAGATATCGTTTGAATAGTCGCTTCGGCTCCTGCATCAGGCGGTATAGCCACTCGAGACTTAGGTTCTGCATCAAAATCGGTGCCTCCGGCACCACGCCGGCGAGGACGTTGAAGGCTCCCCCTACGCCGATCATCAGTGGCTGAGGGCCGCCTTTAAGCTCATGCATGAGGACTTCCTGGCGCGGAGCGCCAAGTGCAATCCATGCAAAGTCGGCTCCAGAATCGGCAATGCGTCGTGAAAGGTCTCGTTTCTCTCCATCGGAAAGTGGACGAAAGACGGAAGGCTCCATGCCAGCAATTTCCAAGCCTGGATACTCTTCCTGAAGCGATTCCTTGAGCGCCTCGAGGTTTTTCTGTTCGTTGCCGTAGAAGTAATGGCTCCATCCGTGCTGAGCGGAAATACTGAAAATCTCGCGCATCAGATCCGGACCAGTCACGCGCCTCATCGACGTGACCGTCTTTCGGCCGACAACCGATAGGGGCTTCCCATCGGGAACGGACATAACGGACTCAGCCTGACAGGACCAGTAGCTGGGATCGTCATGGGCCATGACCGACGTATGGGCGTTAGAGACGCAGATATACTCGCCATGCAGATTGTCGATATTATGAGTAATGAAATCGACGCATTCAGACATATTGGTGCCCGTGATCGGGACATCGATCACGGGCACACGGTTTAATTCGGGATAATGAAGATAGGACTTAAGCACTAAAACGCACCCTTTCCCGTGATTATTTCAATAACGGTGAGGGCGATAATCCTTAAGTCGGTGAGAATGCCACGCCTCGCAATGTACTCAAGATCTCGCTGAACCATACCGTCGAAACCCGTTGAATTCCGGTCGGTCACCTGCCACCAGCCGGTGATGCCGGGCTTGACGGCCAGACGCTGCAGGTCGAATTCTGTGTACTCGGCCACCTCGTTAGGCAGCGGCGGGCGCGGGCCCACGACGGACATCTGCCCCAGGAACACGTTGACGAACTGCGGAAACTCGTCGATGGAATGCTTGCGGATGAACCTGCCGATCTTGGTGACGCGGGGGTCCTCCCTCATCTTGAACATGGCGCCGGCGATCTCGTTCTGCCCCTTGAGCTCGGCGAGGCGCTCGTCGGCGTCCCTGTACATGCTGCGGAACTTCCACATGCGGAAGGTGGACAGGCTGCCGTCGCGGTGGGTCTGGCCCACGCGAATTTGACTGTAGAAGGGGTTGCCCTCGCTCTCCAGGCGGATTGCCGCGGCAAGCACCAGACTGGGTACGGCGATGACGGCCAGCACGCAGCCGCTAAACGCGATGTCGAATGTGCGCTTGACGGCCCGGTAGGCCAGGCGCGAGCGATCCCAGTCCATGATGGATTGCATGGCCTTGTAGCGGCCAGCACCCTCACGTCGGTCCATGGCCTGAGCAATCAGTGCGGCCCCCACGGGCGCATCCGTTGCAAATTGAGTTTTATCCGACACGTTTTCTTCCAAGACTTCGTCCCCGGGTCGGGGATCCTCCCTGTTCTGTGTAGCGATCGCCTGCAACTAGGCGATCGCCTTTTTAAGGTTGCGCATGACGCGCTGCTCGGCCGAAAGCACAGCAAGGCCAACGCGCGTAGTTACGCGTCGACCGCACAGATCGAGCTCCAAATAAGCAGTGCTCTTGCGTCTATTAATGGTTTTGATAAGGCCTTCGTGGCCCAGCAGCGGACCTGCCGTAACTACGACCTGGTCGCCGTCTTTTAGGGCCTCGCTCATGGGCACTACGCGGTCTCCCCTATGCGTAAAGCCGCCAATAAGCTGAACCTCTTCTTTTGCCAGCGGCACAAACTGACCGTCCTGGGAAAGCACCCGGGCAAAGTCGTCCATACGTAGCAGATACTGTTGCACGGTTCGAGGATCTGCCGTATCGCAGATAAGATAACCGGGAAAGAGCGGCTTAGTCGTATTGACCCATTCGCCGTGTACTTTAATTTCGGTTTGAAATTGAGGATAAAAGAGCTCCTGCATGGCGCTCGTAGGCACCATACGCTCGATGCGCTCGCGCATTACATCTTCGCGTCCGCTAATGACCTGGATCACATACCACACGAGCACCACCCCCTTGCTGTCTTACGTGTGGCTCACGGGGTTTGGGTATGGCTTCGCCAGGGCGCTCGTGCGCGAAGGCGCTCCATATTCAAACCCTGAGCCCAGTTAGACAAGCACGTGGCTCTGCCCCACCGTGAACGGTATGTACAAATGCAGTTGCTAGAGACGCGGACGTGTATCGCAAAAAGACCGCATCCCCAGCTGGCTGCGTGCGAACCAGTCAAGCGGGAACAAAACTGGACCGCACGCAAACAGCTGTAGGACTGATGTGGTTTGCCATACCAACTTATTGCACGCGTAATGCGAACTTATAAATAGCCACAAAAACTAATGCAAAATCGAGTATGGCAATCGATATTGGAGCTCGTGGTGTTTCTGGCACCGCCGTTACGGCCGGATGCTGATCGACCCTGCGCTTTGCGACTTGCTGGAGCCGTGAGCGCAGTTGAACTCATGTAACATTAGGTATCCTAGCACAAGCTGGTAGCGAAACTGATTTGGGCTGCGTCGGACAACATATCGTTCATTTGGCGTGCTTAAGGGGGTTGTTTTGGGATGTTGTTCACATTGATGCAGGTTATTGGGGTGCTAGCGGTGATTAAGGGTGATCTTGAAGCACAAATGGAACGGCGAGCTGCACTGGTAATTGCGTTTGTCTAACAAACTATGTACAGAGATGGGAAATAAATTGTGCAACTTTTTGTTGGCGTATGTGGGGTTTGCGGCGCGAGATATTTTGGCATGAAAAAAGGCCTTCGGGATACCGAAGGCCTTTGAATTCACGATGGTGGAGACGAGGGGAATCGAACCCCTGACCTCTTGACTGCCAGTCAAGCGCTCTCCCAGCTGAGCTACGCCCCCGTGACGAGGTAGTACTATAGGGGAAGATCTTCGGGGATGCAAGGGGAATTTTGGATTGATTTACCGCCTTACGCGTTTTCCTTGGACGGTGGATAAAACCCTGATGCGATAGACCTTACTTGTAGAGGTAAGCGATGGCGGTGCCGGTGTGGACTTGGATCGTGGCTGTTGACCTGACAACGTTGCTGATGCCCGTATCAGCCAACAAGCCCAGCGAGGCGTGATCTAACTCCCATTCTAGGCCGTGTTCGCTTACCTCGGTGTTTGGGGCAATAGCGATGATGGAGAACGTTTTGCCTTCGGCGCTTTCGATGGTCCACGTTTCGCCTGCGCGAAGGATGCGGGCGACCACCTTGTCCTCGGCAATCCAGACTGGGGCATGCTCGTAGCCAGCGAGCAGGCCCAGTACGGAAAGCGCCATGTCCGGGCGGCCGCCAGTAGCACAGGTTGCCACAACCTCGGCACCCGGCCAGCGACGGAGGATGGAATCGAGCGCCAGAGCCAGATCGGTATAGTCCTTGTACGGATCGTGGCGCTCAACTTCAAAGTCGGTGGCGGCATCGACTAACGCGCGACCCGCATCACTCACCGTGTCGGCGTCCCCTACATATACATCGCAGCCTAGGCCGGCGCCCAGCAGCGCGTCGAGTCCACGGTCCACGGCGACAACGTGGTCACACTCCCCTGCTAGCCTACGCAACAGATTCGCGCTCGCCACCACGGGCGAGCCGCAGACCACTAACACCTTACAAGCCACAGCTCTCGCCTATCCCTCAAACGTAAGAACGCGGGCCAGATCCAGGTCCTCATAGCTATCGATAAAGATGTCGCAGTTGGCACGCACCTCATCGCGCTCCATACGGCCGTGCGGGTCATAGATACCCACGCGCTTAAAGGCTGCAGTGCCAGAGCTCTTTAGGCCAAAGACGGCGTCCTCAAACACCCAGGCGCGCTCAAACTTGCAGCCGTGGCGCTCCTCAAGGCGGCGCAGCGCCAGCTCATACACATCGGGGAACTGCTTGGAGCGGCCCGCCTCGCCCGTCGTGGTAATAAACTCCATATAGCGATCAAGGCCGGCGCCCGCAAGTGCAGACGTAACCAACTCGGCGGGCGTGGACGTGGCAACGCACATGGCAATACCGGCCTCCTGCGCCTGCTTCAAAAATGCAAGCAGGCCCTCACGCGGCGGCACCTTGGAGTAGCCATCGATCAGGATGTCGCTCAGCTCGTGGTAGAGCTCTTCGCCATTTTCGCCAATACCCCAGATGTCGTGGTAGGCCTGGCACTCGTCCTCGAGCGACAAATGCTCAAACTGGGCAAAATCGTCGACCGTCACGTCAATACCGTGGCGGTGCAATAACTCGGGCTGGGCATAGGCCCAAACGGGGGTGCTATTAACCAGTGTGCCGTCGCAATCGAAAATAAAAGCAACACTTGAGGCGGCGATGTGGTCCATAAACATGCCTTTCGATGTCAAAGGGTAAACAACCTGCTAAAAACGTTTTACCAAACGTCAACCTAACTATCTAGAAAACCTAATTGGTAAAACTGTCAAGAGTTTTACCATCGCAATTCTGCCAGTGGTATAAACATGGCGCTTACCGATTAAACGCCATCGCAAAAACACTTTCGTTCATATAAGTAACGTACAGGTGTTATCGTAGTTTTTGCCGAAAGTTCCACCGAGCACGCGAGGTGGAACGAATCATAGAACTATCGCCGTCCCTTCGATTCGTGCAGCCTTGGACCTTTCGCATCTAGTCACCAAGGCAACACGCTGCCGCGTCATGATGGGATCAAACGTGAGCGATACAAAGCTAAAGCCAGCAACCAAAAAGCCTGCTACCCGTAAAGCCGCCCCGCACGCACCGGAGCTCACCAAAGACGATGTCTATCTGTTTGGCATCGGTACGTGGGAGCGCAGCTGGGAAAAGATGGGCGCGCATCCCGACACGCAGAACCGTACGCGTGGCTGGCGTTTTTGCGTTTGGGCGCCCGACGTAAAGAGTGTTCACGTCATTGGCGAATTTAACGACTGGGATGAGGAAGCCAACCCGCTGGTGCCCGTGCATACGAGCGCTATTTGGGAAGGCTTTATTCCTGGGGCCGAGCAGGGCCAGCTCTATAAATATCTCATCGAGACCAACGAGGGCGAGAAGCTCTACAAGGCCGATCCATACGCCTTTAAGGCCGAGTGCCCTCCGGGTACCGCGAGCGTGCTGTGGACCCTCGATGGCTACAAGTGGAACGACGACGCCTGGCTCAAGCGCCGCGCCGGCCACAACCACATGTCGCAGCCGCTCAACATCTACGAGGTGCATATTGGCTCGTGGAAGCGCCACGGCGACGCGCCGCAGGGCGAGCCGGACGAGTACGGCAACTACCCCGGCCCCATGGACCCCTTCCCCGCGCAGCGCGGCGAGTTTTACACCTACGACGACCTGTCGGTGGAGCTCGTGGACTACGTGCGCGATATGGGCTACACGCATATCGAGGTCATGCCGCTTATGGAGCATCCCTTCGATGGCTCATGGGGCTACCAGACGACCGGCTACTACGCCGCCACGTCGCGCTACGGCAACCCGCAGCAGCTCATGCACTTTATCGATGCGTGCCACGAGGCGGGTATCGGCGTGATCATGGACTGGGTGCCCGGCGGTTTTTGCGCCGACTCCCACGGCCTTGCCACCTTTAACGGTCACATGCTGTTTGAGCACGAGATTCACCCCAACTGGGGCACGCATAAGTTTGACTTCGCCCGCGGCGAGGTCCGCTCCTTCCTGGTCTCCAACGTGCTGTATTGGCTCGAAAACTTCCACGTTGATGGCATTCGCATGGACGGCGTGTCCAGCATGCTGTACCTCAACTTTGGCATCGACGACCCCGGACAAAAGAAGTTCAACAAGTACGGTACCGAGGAGGACCTGGACGCCAGCGCATTTATCCGTCAGGTCAACTGCGCCGTGGAGGCGCACTACCCCGACGTGATGATGATGGCCGAGGAGTCCACCGCGTGGCCGCTCGTGACCTATCCGCCACAGGACGGCGGCCTGGGCTTCCACTACAAGTGGGACATGGGCTGGATGAACGACACCCTGCACTACATGCAGACCGATTTTCCGTGGCGCCCCGGCAACCACGGGCTGCTCACGTTCTCCATCATGTACGCCTTTACCGAGAACTTCATCTGCCCGCTCAGCCATGACGAGGTTGTTCACGGCAAGTGCTCGCTCATCGGCCGCATGCCGGGCGACTGGTGGCGTCAGTTTGCCGGCCTGCGCACGCTGGCTTTCTACCAAATGACGCACCCCGGTGCCAAGCTCAACTTTATGGGCAACGAGATCGGCCAGTTTATTGAGTGGCGCTACTACGAGTCGATCCAATGGTTCCTGACCGAGGAGTACGAGACCCACCGTCATCATCAGGCGTTTATCAAGGCGCTCAACCACCTGTACACCGCTGAGCCCGCCCTGTACGAGCGCGGCTACACCGACGACGGCTTCACCTGGATCGACGCGGATAACTCCAAGCAGTCCATCGTGAGCTTTGTGCGTCAGGGCGAGGACGTCGATGACGACTTGGTGATCCTGATCAACTTTGACCCGGCAAGCTACGAGAGCTTCCGTGTGGGCGTGCCGCGCGAGGGTGACTGGGAGGTCATCTTCGATTCCGACCGTCCCGAGTTCGGCGGCAGCGGCTATGCCGGTGAGGAGCCCTACACCTGCTCGAGCGAGCCCTATCCCTGGAACGGGCAGATGGACTCCATCGAGATCAAGGTGCCCGGCCTGGCTGGCGTGGTGCTTAAGCGCCGCGGTCCCAGCAGCTATAAGCCGCCCGTGGTCGAGGAGCCCAAGAAGGCGATGCGCAAGCGTGCGTCCTCGGTGAAGCCCAAGACCGCAGCTGCCAAGAAGACTCCGGCCAAGGCGAAGGCTGCCAAGCCCGCTGCCAAGGCTTCGGCCAAGTCCACCACGGACAAGAAGGCGGCCCCCAAAAAGGCTGCTCCCAAGGCCAGGGCAGCTGCTGTTAAGGCTCCTGCCAAGAAAGCGTAACAAAGGTGTTACCACTGTAATTACCCGCCCCGCGGGGGCGTAGGATACATGTCATAACCGTTCCGGGAGAAATATCCCCGGGGGAAAGGAACGTATGAATAAGATCTTCGACAACAAGCAGGAGTTTACCGAGCTCTATCGCGATGCCGTCATGAGCATTAGCGGCAAGAGCATCGAGGCCGCCAGCGACCTCGACCGCTTTAACGCCCTGGCCAAGCTCGTGGCCGAGAAGGCACGCACCGTTGCTACCAAGAGTGACGCCCGTGCGGCCGCCGAGGGCAAGAAGCGCGTGTACTACTTCTCGATCGAGTTTTTGATCGGCCGCCTGCTCGACAACTACCTGCTCAACTTTGGCGTGCGCGACATGGTCGCCGAGGCGCTCGACGACATGGGTTTTGACCTGTCCGTCATCGAGAACCAGGAGCCCGATCCGGCACTGGGCAACGGTGGCCTGGGCCGTCTGGCCGCATGCTTCCTGGATTCCATGGCAGCCGAGGGCATTGCCGGCTACGGCAACGGCATGCGCTACCGCTACGGCCTGTTTAAGCAGGAGATTGTCAACGGCAGCCAGGTGGAGGCCACCGACGAGTGGCTCACCCACGGCTATCCCTGGGAGGTCCGTCGTCAGGATAAGGCCGTGACCATTAAGTTTGGTGGCCGCGTCGAGGGCTTTGAGGAGAACGGCCGCACGTTCTACCGCACGGTGGACACGCAGGACATCCTGGCCGTCCCTTATGACATCCCCGTGGTGGGCTATGCCGGCGAGACCGTCAACAAGCTGCGCGTCTGGGCCGCCGAGCCGGTCGAGGAGCACTTCGATCTGGAGGCCTTCAACCGCGGCGACTACGCCCTGGCAGACGCCGAGCGCGCCGAGGCCGAGGCCATCAGCGCCATCCTCTACCCCAACGACGCCGGCGAGCACGGCCGTCTGCTGCGCCTGAAGCAGGAGTACCTGTTTGTGTCGGCCGGCATCTACAGCCTGCTCGACACCTTTGAGAAGGAGCACGGCGAGAACTGGGAGCTGCTGCCGCAGTTTGTGGCCATCCACACCAACGACACGCACCCCGCTATGTGCGGCCCCGAGCTCATGCGTATCCTCATCGACGAGAAGAAGCTCGAGTGGGATGACGCCTGGAACATCGTGACGCAGGTCGTGAGCTACACCAACCACACCATCCTGCCCGAGGCACTGGAGAAGTGGCCCATCGGCACGTTCTCCAAGCTGCTTCCCCGCGTGTACCAGATCATCGACGAGATCAGCCGTCGTTGGCACGAGTCGTTCGACACCACGCAGGAGGGCTGGCAGGAGCGTCTGCGCCAGACCGCCATCCTGTGGGACGGCGAGATTCGCATGGCCAACCTGTCTGTGATCTGCAGCCATAGCGTCAACGGCGTGGCCAAGATCCACTCCGACATCATCAAGAACATCGTGCTCAAGGACTTCTATGCCCTGACGCCCGAAAAGTTCAACAACAAGACCAACGGCATCTCGCACCGTCGCTTCTTTGCCGAGGCCAACCCCACCTACGCCAAGCTCGTGACCGAGGCCATTGGCGACGGCTGGCTGAAGGACGCCTTTGAGCTGGAGAAGCTCAAGGAGTTTAAGGACGACACCGAGTTCCTGAAGGCCGTGGGTGCCTCCAAGCGCGCCAACAAGGAGCGCCTGGCCGCCTACGTTAAGGCCGAGACCGGTCTGGTCATCGACCCCAACACCGTCTTCGATGTCCAGGTCAAGCGCTTCCATGCCTACAAGCGCCAGCTCATGAACATCATGAAGGTGATGGACATCTACAACCGCCGCATCGCCGATCCCAACTTCCACGTAACGCCGACGACCTTCATCTATAGCGGCAAGGCCGCCTCGAGCTACACCTTCGCCAAGGAGACCATCCGCCTGATCAACTCCGTGGCCGACGTCATCAATAACGACGCCCGCGTGAACGAGGTCATGAAGGTTTGCTTTATCCCCAACTTCCGCGTGAGCAACGCTCAGCTCATCTACCCCGCCGCCGAGATCTCGGAGCAGATCTCCACGGCCGGCAAGGAGGCCTCGGGCACGTCCAACATGAAGCTCATGATGAACGGCGCCATTACGCTGGGCACCCTCGACGGCGCCAACATCGAGATCGCCGACCTGGCCGGACGCGAGAACGAGGCCATCTTTGGCTTGACCGCTCCCGAGGTCGAGCAGCTCTGGGCATCCAACAGCTACTTTGCGTGGGATACCCTCAACGGCGACCGCGAGCGTCTGGGCCGCGTGATGGACGAGCTCAAGGACAACACCTTTGCGGGTCTTTCGGGCAACTTCGAGAGCATCTACAACGAGCTCATGAACAACAACGACCCCGACCTGGTCATGGCCGATTTCCGCAGCTACGTCGACGCCTGGGAGGCGCTCACGAACAGCTACGGCAACCAGGAGACCTGGAACCGCAAGGCGCTGCTCAACACCGCCTCCTCCGGCTGGTTCTCGAGCGACCGCACCATTCGCGAGTACCGCGACGAGATCTGGCACGCGTAAAGGCGCACGAGCTCCCTAATGCCAGCACGGCATTACTCGACGGGCGCGACCGAGCGCCGCGCCCGTCGCTAATGGGTTTAAGAACATCGATGACAGAAGGAGAAATCGATGAGTAAGAAAGAATGCATCGCGATGCTCCTCGCAGGAGGACAGGGCAGCCGATTGGGGGCACTCACCCAAAAGATCGCTAAGCCGGCGGTTAGCTTTGGTGGCAAGTTCCGCATTATCGACTTTTCGCTGTCCAACTGCTCCAACTCGGGCATCGACACGGTGGGCGTTCTGACGCAGTACCGTCCCTACCTGCTGCATGCCTATGTGGGCTCCGGCGAGGCCTGGGATCTGGACAGCCGTGACGGCGGCGTGTCGATTCTGCCGCCGTACGAGACGCAGACCGGCGGCGCCTGGTATGCGGGCACGGCCGACGCCATTACGCAGAACCTCGACTATATCAAGGCCAACGACCCCAAGTACGTCCTGATTCTGTCTGGCGACCATCTGTATCGTATGGATTACCGCAAGATGCTCAAGACGCACATTGAGAACAACGCCGACCTCACGGTGAGCGTTATGCCCGTGCCGTGGGAGGAGGCCAGCCGCTTTGGCATCCTGACCACCGACCCCGAGGACGGCCGCATCACCAAGTTCACCGAGAAGCCCGATAAGCCCGATTCGAACCTCGCATCCATGGGCATCTACATCTTCTCGGCCGACGTGCTGATCGAGGCACTCGAGGAGGACGCTCTGGACCAGCGCTCGAGCCACGACTTTGGCAAGGACATCATCCCCAAGCTGCTCGGCGAGGGCAAGCGCCTGTACAGCTACGAGTTCCACGGTTTTTGGAAGGACGTCGGCACCATCGCCAGCTTCCACGAGACCTCGATGGACCTGCTGGGCAACAACCCCGAGTTCGATCTGTTTGACAAGCACTTCCCCATTATGTCCAACATCACCACGCGTCCGCCGCACTACATTGGCCCGGACGGCCGACTGGACGACTGCCTGGTCTCCAACGGCTGCAAGATCTACGGCACCGCTCGCCACTCGATCCTTTCGACCGATGTCATCATTGAGGAGCGCGCCGTGGTCGAGGACTCCGTGCTGCTGCCGGGTGCGCACGTTAAGAGCGGCGCGCACATCTGCCGTGCTATTTTGGGCGAGAACTCCACGGTCGAAGAGGGCGTGAAGCTCGGCTCTGTCGATACCACCAAGGATACGGCCGTCGTTGGAAATGACGTCGTTATCGGGAAGGGGGAATGATCCGATGATCAATCGCAAGGCCATCGGTTATATCACCGCTAACTACTCTTCGACCTACGGCAGCGTTCTGCTCAAGGACCGCCCCATCGCGTCCGTTCCGTTTTTGGGCCGCTACCGCCTGATCGATTTCCCGCTGTCCAACATGATGAATGCCGGCATTAAGACCGTCGGCGTCGTCATGCCGGGCAACTACCGCTCGCTGATCGACCACGTGGGCTCGGGCAAGGACTGGGGCCTGGACCGCAAAAAGGGCGGCCTGTTCATGGTTCCCGGCAACGCGTATGGCACCACCAAGGGCGGCATGCGCCTCCTGCTGCGCGACATCATCTCCAACAAGACGCTGTTCCAGCGCTCGGATAAGCCCTACGTTGTGATGATGGGCACCAACATCATCTTTAACATGGACCTCAACACCATCATCGACGCGCACGAGAACTCCGGTGCCCAGATGACCGTGGTGTACTGCAAGGCCACGCACAACGTCGATGACGAGACCAAACTCGAAATTAACGAGAACGGCCGCCTGACGGGCGTGAGCGCCGGCGTCGTGTACGGCGACAACGCCTCCATGGACTGCTGCATCGTCAACCGCGAGACGCTGCTCGAGATCATCGACCACTACCAGGCCGCCGACTATCTGGACCTGCTCGAGGCACTCCAGGGCGACTTTGGCAACATCGATGTGTGCAGCTACGAGTACAAGGGCGAGGTCGTGGGCGTGTTTAGCGAAAAGTCGCTGTATCGCCGCAGCATGGACCTGCTCGACCAGACCGTGGCCGACCAGCTCTTCGATCCCGAGCGCCCGATCCTGACCAAGGCTCACGACGTGCCGCCTTCGCGCTATGCGCCCGGCAGCCACGCGTGTAACTCGATCATCTCGGCCGGCTGCATCATCAAGGGCACCGTGCGCAACTCGATCCTGTCGCGCGGCGTTGTGGTCGAGGAAGGAGCCTCGGTGACCAACTCGATCATCAACCAGAGCTGCATCATCAAGAGTGGCGCCCGTGTTGAGAATGCCATCCTGGACAAGAACAACGTGGTTCCCACCAACACCGAGCTTCGCGGCACGCCCGAGAATATCCTGGTGCTGGGAAAGGCTCCGTTAACCTCCGATACCACGATCGTGCGTTAACGTTGGCACCGCAACATCGCTCGTAACATGTAGAATAGCCGCCCGGTTCGCGCCTGGCGGCTATTCTCGAATAACAACATGGGAGACAATATGGCTGATTCCAGCAAAAAGATGCAGATCGTGTTTGCCTCGGCCGAGTGCGCACCGTTTGTGAAGACCGGTGGCTTGGGCGACGTGGCGGGCTCGCTGCCTGCGGCGCTTGTGCGCGCCGGCGCCGAAGTCATCGTGATGGTGCCCAAGTATGCCACCATCAAGGACGAGTACAAGGCGCAGATGGAGCACTTCTCCGACTTTTACGTTAGCCTGGGCTGGCGCAATGAGTACTGCGGACTCGAGAAGCTCGAGCACGACGGCGTCACCTATATGTTCATCGACAACGAGCGCTACTTTGCGCGCGACTATCCGTACGGCTTCTTTGACGACGGTGAGCGTTTTGCGTTCTTCTCCAAGGCCATCACCGAGAGCCTGCAGCACCTGCCGGCCGGCTTTGAGTGCGACATCCTGCACTGCAACGACTGGCAGACGGCGCTGGCTCCCGTGTTTTTGCGCGAGTTCTACCAGGGCCTGCCGCTGTATGACCGCGTTAAGACCGTCTTCTCGATTCACAACGTGGCGTTCCAGGGCCAGTTTAGCGATACCGTGATGGAGGACATCCTGGGTGTGGCGCACATTCCGGCGGCCGCTTCGCAGCTGCGTTGCGACGCCTGCAGCATCAACTACATGCTGGGCGCCCTACGTTATGCCGACGCCATCACTACGGTGAGCCCCACCTATGCCAACGAGATCCAGACGCCCGAATTTGGCGAGGGCCTGGACGGTGTGCTGCGCGAGCGCTCCTATGCGCTGCAGGGCATTTTGAACGGCATTGACGTGGCGGGCTTTGACCCGGCGACCGACAAACGCATTGCCGCCAACTACACCGTCGAGGACCGCTCCGGCAAGGCCGTGTGCAAGGCCAAGCTGCAGGAGGAGCTGGGGCTCGAGGTTCGCGACGATCGTCCGCTTATGGTCATGGTCACGCGCCTGACGCGCCAGAAGGGCATGGACCTGGTCATGTACGCGCTCGACCGCATCCTGGCCGGCGGCGTGCAGGTGGCGGTGCTGGGCACCGGCGACCGCGACTACGAGGACGGTCTACGCTACTTCCAGGACAAGTACCCCGGCACCATGGCCGCACGCATCGAGTTCGATCCGGCGCTGTCGCAGCGCATGTATGCTGCCGCCGACATGTTCCTAATGCCTTCGAAGTTTGAGCCCTGCGGCCTGTCGCAGATCATCGCCATGCGCTACGGTACCCTGCCCATCGTGCGCGAGACCGGCGGCCTGAAGGACACCGTGATCCCGTACAACGAGTTTACCGGCGAGGGCACGGGCTTCTCGTTTAGCAACTTTAACGGCGACGAGATGGGCGATGCGGTATTCCGCGCGGCGCGTCTGTTCTGGGATAACCGCGACGCATGGAACCAGCTGGTCACGCAGGCCATGAGCCAGGACTTTAGCTGGACGCGCTCGGCCGATAAGTATCTGGACCTGTACTTCTTTATGCACCCGGAGATTGAGCGCCCGGCGGCTGTTGTCGACGAGCCCGCGGTTGTGGCCGAGGAGAAGCCGGTTGAAGCTGAGCCCGCAAAGGCCGAGCCTGAGATGAAGGCTGAGGTTGCTCCTGAGGCTGAGGCCGAGATCAAGCCCGCAGCAAAGCCCGCGGCTAAGAAGACCACGACCCGCAAGACGACCGCTAAGAAGGTTACGACGACTAAGGCTGCCGCGACTAAAACAACGGCTGCCAAGGCAACGACCACGCGTAAGCGCACGACCGCAGCTGCCAAGAAGGCCGCCGAAGCCGAGGCTGCTCCCGAGGTAAAGGCCGAGGTCTCTGAGGCCAAGCCGGCCGCTAAGGCTCCGACCAAGACTGCTGCAAAGAAGACGACCACGACCGCCAAGAAGGCAACGGCAGCCAAGAAGACCACGGCAAGCAAGTCGACGACCACGAAGGCCGCCACGACCAAGTCAGCCACAATGCCGGCAGCCAAGGTCGAGGAGACGCCTGCAGAGTCCAAGGCGGAGGCAACCGTCGAGACCAAGCCCGCCGCCAAGACCACCACGCGAAAGCGCACGACGACAGCCAAGAAGACCACGGCAAAGACCACGACTCTCAAGGCAGAGACTAAGCCCGCTGCTGCAAAAGACGAGTCCAAGGCCGAGGTAAAGACCAAGCCGGCGCCGAAGGCCGCTGAGGTCAAGGCTGCCCCGAAGGCAGAGGCCAAGCCAGAACCCACCAAGGAGACTCCGGTCTCCCCCGCCGCTCCGGCAGAGAAAAAGGCCCCGTCCAAGAAGACGTCCGTCCGCAAGGCCACGGCCACCCGCAAACGCCGCTAGCCCATAGACGATCCAAAACCTCATCAAACCCTATGCAAGGGGCGCTCCAACTGGGTGCCCCTTCTCTGTAGGTAGTTGGTAAAACGATTTTCTAGGACAACCGTTCGCCGATGGTAAACGGATGTTGTTTATACAGCCTGTGTACAACAGATATACTTACATCCTGTGCGTAAAGCCCATGGCCCGCAGGCCATGATTCTATTGAACTGGACCGTACTATGAGATTGATACACAACAGCCGTCTGCCGCAGTTTCGCACTCCGTTTGGCGCTGTGACCACAGGAACTACCCTTTCACTCTCCGTGATTCTGGAGGATGCCGATCCCGCGCAGGCAACGCTTACCCTGCGTACCTGGGTCGATGAAATCGGTGAGTCTCTGTATCCCATGACGCACGAGGGCGACGGCATATTTACCGTAGAGCTTGAGTGCACCGAGCCCTGTCTTATTTGGTACAGCTTTATCTGCAACATCGAGGGCCAGCCCGAGGTCCGCTTGGGTGCACCGCAGGGTCGCACCGGTGGCGAGGGTGTGACCTACGATTACGCCGAGGTCCCGTCGTTCCAGATTACCGTCTACAAGCATCGCGAGAACCGTCCCACCTGGTACGAGCGGGGCATGGTCTACCAGATCTTCCCCGACCGCTATGCCCGCGACGAAAACTGGCGCGAGCGAACGCTGGCCGAAGTTGAAAAACCGCGCAACGGAATCCAGCGCCGCATGGTCGAGGACTGGAACGAACCGCCCGAGTACGAGCGTGCCGAAGACGGCTCCATCAAGACCTGGGATTTTTACGGCGGCTCGCTCAAGGGTATCCAGAATGACCTGCCTCGCATCGCCGAACTGGGCTTTACAGCCATCTACCTCAACCCCATTTTTGAAGCCGCGAGCAACCACCGCTACGACACCGCCGATTACACCAAGATCGATCCGATTCTGGGCACCGAGCAGGACTTTACTGAGCTGTGCGAGGCGGCCGAGAAGCTGGGCATTTCCATCATTCTGGACGGTGTGTTCAACCACACGGGCGACGATTCGATCTACTTTAACCGCTACGGCAACTATCCCGGTGTCGGCGCGTGGCAGAGCGAGGACTCTCCGTGGCGTGATGCGTTTTATTTCCACGAGGACGGCTCGTACGACTGCTGGTGGGGCGTGGGCAATATGCCCGCCATCAATGAGAGCTCCGAACTGGTACGCGAGCGGATTCTGGGCAAGGACGGTATCATCCGCAAATGGCTGCGCGCCGGTGCCCATGGCTGGCGCCTCGATGTGGCCGACGAGCTTTCCGATGACTTCCTGACCGAGATCAAAAAGGCCGTGCTCGCCGAGAAGCCCGACGCGCTGCTGCTCGGCGAGGTCTGGGAAGATGCCTCCAACAAGATCAGCTACGGCCATCTGCGTCGCTATCTACAAGGCTCCGAGCTCGACTCGGCCATGGATTACCCCTTCCGCGACATGGTCATCGGCTTTTTGATGGGCTACAAAAACGCCTACCAAGCAGCCGAGGATATCGAGACCCTACGCGAGAACTATCCGCGTGAGGCCCTGTCTTGCGCGCTCAATCTGCTGTCGAGCCACGACCGCCCGCGCATTATCTCGGTGCTCGGCGGTGGCCCCGACGAGTCGCAGCTGCCCGAGAGTGAGCGCAGCAAATGGCGCCTGGACGAGAACTCCATGGGCCTGGCCAAGAGCCGCTTTTGGCTGGCGACGCTCATGCAGATGACGTTCCCGGGCGTTCCCTCAATCTATTACGGTGACGAGTACGGCTTGGAGGGACTCACCGATCCGGGTAATCGCCGCACCTTGCCGACCAAGGAAGACCTGCACGACTTCGATACGTTCGCAATCGTCAAGAACGCATCTGCTGTGCGCCGCGCGCTGCCGTTTATGATCGACGGTGAAATCAAGGCCTTTGCGCTCAATGACGAGGTGCTGGCCTACAACCGTACCGGTAAAGACGGCGAGTCCGCGACCGTCATCATTAACCGCAGCCTGCGCAACTCGCATCGTGTGACGATTCCGGCGCTCGACGAATGTGCAAGTGACGTGATCAGCGGTCATGAGTGCGAGATCCACAACGGCACGGTCACGCTCGACCTGTACCCGCTCGGTTCGTCGATCATCTATCACCACGCCGAGCAGCGCCTGCAGGAGCCGCTCGATCACGGTGCGGGTGTTGTATGCCATATCACATCAGTGCCGACCGACGACGGCGAGCCCGGTACGATCGGCGCGCCCACGCGTCGTTTTATCGACCATCTGGCCGCCATGGGCATGCGCTACTGGCAGGTTCTCCCCGTCAATCCCACGGACTTCTTCCGCTCCCCTTACGCCGGTCCTTCGGCCTTTGCAGGCAATATCGACCTGCTGCCCGAAAGCCACGAGGAGCTGGCAGCCGACTTTGAGACCTGGAAGGCCCGCGGAGGCGAGGATGCCGATCCGCTGTACACCGCGTTTAAACATCGCAATGCCGATTGGCTCGAGAAGTACTGCGTCTACATGGCCGTCAAAAAGTACTTTGAGGGCGAGTCTCGCCACAATTGGCCGGCAGATGTCGCTCGCTACAACGAGCATCTAATCGACGACAAGCGCTTCCACAACGAGGCCGAGCTTCAGGCGTACATGCAGTACCGCTTTGACCTCGCTTGGTGTGAGCTCATGAACTATGCGCACAAGAAGGGCATCGAGGTCATCGGCGATATTCCTATGTACGTGTCCGACGATTCGGCAGACGCGTGGAGCGAACCCGAGAACTTCTGGCTGTCCGATACCGGCAAGGCGATTGAGATTTCCGGCGCGCCGCCCGACAACTTTGCGCCCGAGGGCCAGATGTGGGGCAACCCGACGTTCCGCTGGGACCACATGAAGCAGAACGGCTATAGTTGGTGGATGGATCGCCTGCGCCGCGCGTTCTCGCTCTACGACCGCGTGCGTCTGGATCACTTCCTGGGATTCCACAGCTATTACAGCATTCCCGCGGGCAAGGCATGCGCCGACGGCCGCTGGCTGGCGGGCCCGGGCAAGGACCTGTTCCAGACCGCCTATGACGAACTGGGTCCGCTCAACTTTATCGCTGAGGACTTGGGCTATCTGACGCCCGGTGTTCGTGCCATGGCATCGACCTGCGGTTTCCCCGGCATGGACGTGCTGGAGTTTAGCGACTACGACGTTCGTTGCGGTGTGCATCCCACGCCCGGCAAGATTCTGTACACCTCGACGCACGATACGTCGACGCTGGCCGGTTGGTGCACCCGTACCTTTGCGGGCGGCGATGAACCGAGCGGTGTTGAGGTGGCGGCCAAGCTGATGAGCGACGCGCTGGCAAGCGACGCTCCCCTGGTGATGATGCCACTGCAGGATGTCCTGGGGCTTGGCGACGACGCGCGCATGAACGTTCCGGGCGTGGCCACGGGCAACTGGACCTGGCAGGCTGACGAGGCGGACATTGCAGCCGCCGAGAACAAAACCGCACAGCTCCTGCGCAACAACCATAGATTCTGGGGTGAAGCGTGATAAAACCCCCGATATAGGGTACAGTTACAGACGTTTGAATTTATGCGGGCAGAGTAATCTGCCCGCTTTGTGCTGAAAAGGAAGTATTATGGCGCGCTACGATTACAAGTGCTCGAGCTGCGGCAACGTGTTTGAGGTTGAGCATCCCATGTCCGAGACTCCCGAGGTCGTGTGCCCCAGCTGCGGTGCCCCGGCGGCCAAGACGTTCTCGGCCAGCGGCATTAAATTTGAGGGCAGCGGTTTCTACAACACCGATCAACGAAGCGGCGGCTCCAGTACCAACGCCACCAGTGGCTGCTGCGCCAACTGCCCGCATAGCCACTAGGAACCAAGCAGCCCCGCGACCAAAACCGATCGCGGGGCTATTTCTTTGCTCTATGGGTAGTTAATTAAGCTACCCAGGTTTCCTTGTGAGTTGCGGTGAAATAAGGACTGTTTGGCGGGCAGAAGCGGCTTTTCATTCCCTATTTCACCGCAACTTAGTCGTTACTTGTGGACCAGTCTGGCGCAGAAGTGGCCGTCGTAGGAGTCGGCGTTTACCGGCACGCTTTGGAAGAGGCCTCGATCGTTCTGGCGTACGGATACGAGCTTCTTGGCCTGATCGAACTCGGGGAGTTGCAGAATCTGTGCCTCGGAAAGCGGTGCCACGCTAAAGCCGGCACCCTCGGGAGAAGCAAGGAACGCGTCCACCACCTGCGTGTTCTCCTCGTCGAAGACGGAGCACGTCGCATAGATGAGCTCGCCGCCGGCAGCCACGCGCGCGGCGGCTTCCTTGAGCATCGACAGCTGCAGTTTGGGCAGCTCAACCGTCACATCCTTTTCGGTCAGACGCCACGGAATCTCGGGATGACGACGCATGGTTCCGGTGCCCGAGCACGGCGCATCGATAAAGACCGTGTCGAATTTAACCGGCTCGCCAAGCATGGCATCAAACGATGTGAGCACCTCATCAAGCTCGCAGGCATCGCCCGAAACCGTACGAACGCCCTGAATACCCGCCTTGTGAAGGCGCGCGAGATTTAGGTCGCACTTACGGTCATGAAGATCAAGTGCCGTATGCAGACGCTCATAGCCGGCGCGCTTGGCCTGGCACATCATCACATAGGTCTTGGTACCGCGACCGGCGCCAATCTCAAGGCAGCTTCCAAGGCGCGTGGCAGCTGTGGCGATGAGCTGAGCGTTAAGGTCCGAGGCCACCGCGGCAGCACGCTCAAACACACCCGAAGCAACGGTAACCTGGGCATCAACCGGAGCATGGCAGCCCGGGAAGACAGGCGCGACGAGCTGCGAGATATACGGATCGGGCTTAGTCGCAAAGGCGTTCTCATGCAGGGCCAGCGGCGCGGGGGCCAGATTGCCGGCAAAGTTAAGCGCACCCTCGGGCGTGTCAAACGACGCCATAATACGAGCGCACAGCCAACGCGGCAGACCCATCAGGCGCGACAGACGAACCAAGCGTCGCTCAGACTCGTCTACATCGGACGCCGTGGCAAAGTCCTCAACGTTGTCCGCGACCTTATGCAGCACGGCATTGGCCAAACCGGCGGCAGACTTAGCTCCGCTGCGCACCAGCTCAACGCCCTGACTCACCGCAACGCGGCCAGGCGTATGCAGATAGAGCATCTCGAAGGCTGAGATACGAAGTGCCATGCGAACACGCGGCGCAACCTTTTTAGGCTTATCGAGAAACTGATCGAGCAGCTCGTCCAAAATACCCTGCGTAGCGGCCACACCCAGCGCCAAGCGGGCGGCAAAAGCGGAATCGCGCTGGTCAATAGCCTTGGCCGATGCGCGAGTGGACAGCACGTCACGCGCATACATGCCGCGGCGATCGGCCTCCATTAGCACATCGAGCGCAAGTTTGCGCGCGGGAGACAGCTTGCTCATGACAAAACACCCCAGATAAGATCGGCGCCTTGCAGCCCAGCAGCCCAAGCAGAAGCGGCCATGGCACGCTTGCCATCGGGCTTAACCTCGAGCAACTCAACCGGGCCATCGGAAAGACCAAGGTAGACGCGCTTGGCTTGAACGGCAACAGCGCCTTCGCCAAGCGACACATCAGCCGGCTCAGCATCGAGCACGCGAACCGACTTGCCGGCAATCACACAACGAGCGGGAGCGGTGTCGGACGAGGCAAGCACATGACGCACACAATCAAGTGCCGCCATCTGAGGGTCAAGACGCATCTCCTGCTTAGAAATCTTGGCAGCATGGGTAACAAGCGACTCATCCTGTTCAATCCACACGGCGGTGCCATCGGCAAGCGAAGGAAGCGTATCGGCAAGCAGTTTGCCGCCAAGCTCACCAAGCTCCATGGTCAGCGCCTCAGCATGCTTACCGGCAACCGAGGTCGAGGCCTGCGCACAATAAGCGCCGGTATCCACGCCATGCCCAATACGCATAATGGAAACGCCGGCAACCTCATCACCAGCGAGAATCGCACGCTGAATGGGAGCAGCCCCACGCCAACGAGGCAGCAAGGACGCATGAACATTCACAATACCAAGCGGCGCCATATGCAGCACGTCATCCGGCAAAATGCAACCATAGGCAGCCACGCAGAAAATGTCAGCCTGGGCAGCCTTAA
Source organism: Collinsella aerofaciens (assembly GCF_015558785.1). Taxonomy (GTDB): domain Bacteria; phylum Actinomycetota; class Coriobacteriia; order Coriobacteriales; family Coriobacteriaceae; genus Collinsella; species Collinsella aerofaciens_P. The sequence goes on along the minus strand of NZ_JADMOP010000015.1, from coordinate 38,442 downwards.
GCGCCTCAACGACCTCAGGCGTCATACGATTAGCCTCAACAACCGGCAACCCCAGCTCAAGCGCCTTAGCCTTAACAGGAGACGGCTCCAGCTTCTTACCACGCCCGCGAACAGCATCAGGACGAGTAACAACAAGCGCAATCTCGTTACCAGCCTCAACAAGCGAAACCAGCGAAGGCACAGCAAAATCAGGCGTACCCATAAACACAATACGCATAAAGAACGTCTCCCCTCAACCAAAGCCGAGACGGCTACAAATAGCGGCGGAAAGCCAAGTCACCAGCCCATCCGCAATAACATTTCAACAAAAACAAATAAACCCAAAACCAAAGAAAGAGCCGCATAAAAGCAGCCCTCCCAACAAAGCACCTATCAGCGAAGACGCCCCTCCCTGGCCCGACGGCACCCGGGCGAAACGAAGAGCGACAACGTAGTCCCTGGGATGGGGCCCACACATATCGTCCCGCGCGCAGTTTCGCAGCGCAGCGAGAATGTTTGAGCACGGGATGATATGTGTGGGCCCCATCCCAGGGACGGACAATTAACCTATTCGGTCTCGCCCGGTCGAGCGCCGCGGGTCAGGGCGTCCTGGTACTCCTTGACTGCCTTGAGCCTCTGCATGGGCTTCAGTCGCTCGAACATGGTATTGCCGTGCAGGTGATCGATCTCGTGCTGCAAGCACACGCAGAACAGATCACCCGTGGCCTCATAGCGAATAAGGTTGGCATCCAAGTCATACGCCTCGACGACGACATGGTCGGGACGCTCAATCTCGCAGCTAATGCCAGGGATGGAAAGGCAGCCCTCGCTAAAGGGCACCAGATGGTCACTCTGCTCAACAATGACGGGATTAATAAGCACGTACGGATCATAGTCATTCTTGTCGCTGTAGTCGCAGTCGATGGTGACGAGCTGAATAAGCTCGCCAATCTGCGGGGCAGCCAGGCCGCAGCCGCCGTTCTCGAACATCATCTTCTTCATCTTCTCGGCAAGCGCCTCGATCGCCGGGGTGATCTCCTCGATGACGGCGCACTCCTGGCGCAGACGAGGGTCGGGCGACAGTACGATTCCGTTGGCTTCCATGGCCATCCTTTCGGGTTGTTACATCAAATCATAGGCGTCGACGTCAACGCTCACGCTCACGCCACGCACGGAGCCCACCTCTTTGAGGCAGGCGTCGATATCGTCAGAGACATGGTACCCCACGGGCGACTTCACAAGCAGATGGAAGCGGTAACGGTCCTTGGCTCTCTCGATTACACACGAAGCCGGGCCAAGCACCTGCGGCACGGCACTCCCCGCCCGCAAAAAGTCGGGCGCGGCGGCATGCCAGCGGCGCTTAAGAAGCTTTGCAATGCGCCCGATGTAGTCTTGCGCGTCGTCTCGGTTCGCCGACCACACCAAGATGTTGACCAGGCGAACAAACGGCGGGTATAGCGCGTCGCGGCGCTGTTCCAGGTCGTAGTCGGTAAAGATCGAACGGTCGTGCTCAGCGACGGCGCGAATGACCGGATCCTCGGGCAGGTAGGTCTGGATGATAACTTCGCCGGGGCGATCGCCGCGGCCGGCGCGGCCCGCAACCTGCTCCAGCAGGTCGTAGGCGCGCTCTCCTGCGCGGAAGTCCGGCAGCTTGAGGGCGAAATCGGCGTTGACCACGCCCACGAGCGTGACCTCGGGAAAGTCGAGGCCCTTGGCGATCATCTGGGTGCCCAGCAGCACCGCACAATCGGCGGCATCGAACTGCTCGAGCAGCTTTTTGTGCGCATCCTTGCCGCGCGTGGAATCGGCATCCATGCGAATAATGGCGACGTCCTCGGGAAGCATCTGGTGCAGCGCGTCCTCGACCTGTTGAGTGCCCAGACCCATTTTTGCCAGGTAGCGACTGCCACATTTGGGGCAACGGCTCGTGGGCGCGGGATACGGCTGCACGCGCCAAGACGAACCGCAGGTGTGGCACTGCAGAGTGTGTGTGCGCTCGTGATACGTAAGCGCGGTGGAGCAGTGGTTGCAAGTGGGGACGCAGCCGCACTCGCGGCACATAAGGAACGGCGCAAAGCCACGGCGGTTATGCAGCAGCACGGCCTTCTCGCGGCGCTCGACCACGCGTTCCAAGCCTTCCATCAGCGGTTTTGAGAACATGGAGCGGCTGCCGTGAGAAAACTCACGGCGCAGGTCTGCGATTCGAACCGTAGGCAGCACAGCGTGTCCCGGGCGCTCGGGCATCTCGACGCGCGTCCAGGTGGCACCGTTATACGTGCCACGGCGGCAGCGGTCGAGGGCCTCGGCCGAGGGCGTGGCGGAGCCCAACACGAGTGGGCAACGATAACGCCGCGCCATCTCGGCCGCCACCTCGCGCGCGTGGTAGCGCGGGCTGGAGCCCTGCTTGTAGCTGGTCTCGTGCTCCTCGTCGATGATGATGAGGCCCAAGTCGCTGAGCGGGCAAAAGAGCGCCGAGCGGGCGCCGACGACCACGCGGGCCGCACCGCTGGCGACCATATCCCACTGGTCCAGGCGCTCACCGGCCGAGAGGCGCGAATGAAACACGGCGACCGTCTCGCCAAAACGCGAGCGGAAGCGGCCGACGGTCTGGGCCGTCAGCGAGATCTCGGGCACGAGCACGCAGGCCGAACGGCCGGCCGCCAGCACGCGCTCAATCGCCGAAAGGTAAACCTCGGTTTTGCCGGAGCCGGTGACGCCGTCGACCAGCACCACGTCTCCATGAGCGTCCAGACGGGCGCGCTCAATCTGCGCGAGTGCCTGCTGCTGGCCGTTGGTAAGTGCGACCGGCGTCTTGCCGCTTGCCGAGGACAGCGTGGTCTGCTCGCTGCAGCCACGCCACGCACGGCGCTCCTCCACCACGACGACGCCGCGTTTTTCGAGCGCCTTAATGGTCGCCGACATGCTGTTGTAAAGCAGGTTGAGGTCGCGCGTCGTGACCGGGCCGCACTGGAGCGCCTCGATGAGCTGACGCTGGCGGACCGCGGTCTTGGGCGGCGTATAGTCGAAGCCCTCGGGCGTAAGCATGACCCAGCGGTTTTGGATAGGCTTGACGGCGGGGCGCTCGACAGTCCACACGCCGTCGTCGCCCTTGACCACGCGCGGGCTTCCGCCCGGTGGCAAGAACAGGCGCAGGCACTCGGAAAGCGTCGCGACATACTCGTAACTCATCCAGCGTGCGATACGGGCAGCCTCTGCGGTAAAGAGCGGTTTGCTGAGGATAGCCTCGATGGCTTTAATGCGCGCGGGGTCGAGGGCGTCGTTACCTTGCAGGTCGGCCAGCTCGGGCGCGATGTTGACGATGTAGCCCGCGGCCGCACGGTTGCCAAAATGAACTAGGACGGTGGAGCCGATCTGGACATCGTTGGCGAGTGACTGCGGAACGCCATAAGCAAACGGCTCGGACAGCGCATGCGTCGGGATGTCGAGGACCACGCTCGCATAGGCGGCGATGGGCTCAGGTGCAGGCTTAGGCTGAGCCGAGGCAGCGGCAGGCGCTGGCTTCGCCGGAACCTCCTCCGGTTCCGGCGAACCAAACAGCGACAGTTGCTCGGCCACGGATCCAGCACCTCCTATCCCATTCGTCTACAGAAACAAGAGCCCCGCTCGAGGTGAACGGGGCTCGGATACATACGTTTGCGCAGCGATTACAGCGCCATCGTGCGGGCGCGGTCGATGCGCGCCAGGCAGTCGTCGCGGCCGACGAGCGCCATGGTCTCGCCCAGCGGAGGGCTCACCATGTTGCCGCAAACGGCGACGCGCACGGCCTGGAACACCACGCGCTTCTTGAGGTCCATCTGCTCGGGCAGCGGCTCAAGCGCGGCGTCGATGTTCGCGGCGGTCCACTCGGTAACACCCTCGAGCGCGGCCTTGGCGGCGTCCAGAATGGCACCCATGCCCTCCTTGGCCAGGCCCTTGTTGACGGATTTCTCGTCATACTCGAGCGTCTCGGCCGTGGCAAAGATGGGAGCGGCGACGGTCACGGCGTCGGACGGCATCTTGGTGCGCGGCTTAACGATGGCGGCAAGCGCGTCGATCCAGTCCTCGCCGTACTCGACATTACCCTCGATGAGGCCTGCCTCGTGCAACTCGGGGACCATGATCTCGTCGGCAAACTGAGCATCGGACATGCCGTTGATGTACTCGGCATTGACCCAATCGAGCTTCTTGGGGTCGAAGGTCGCGGGGTTCTTGGAGATGCGGTCGAGCGAGAACTTGCTGGCCAGGACATCGCGCGGGATGATCGTGGTCTCGCCGTCGAGCGACCAGCCGAGCAGAGCCAGGTAGTTGACGAAGGCGTCGGACAGGTAACCGGCGTCGCGGTACTCCTCCACCGAGGTGGCGCCGTGGCGCTTGGAGAGCTTCTTGCCGTCGGCGCCCAGGATCATGGAGATGTGGGCGAACGTGGGCACGGGCGCGCCGAGAGCCTCGTAGACCATGACCTGACGCGGGGTGTTGGACAAGTGGTCGTCGCCGCGGATGACGTGGGTGATCTTCATCATGGCGTCGTCGACGACGGTCGCGAAGTTGTACGTGGGCGTGCCGTCGGAACGGAAGATGACAAAGTCGTCGAGCTCCTTGGCATCAAAGGTCACCTCGCCGTGGACGGCATCGTGGATGACGACGTCTCCGCGGTCCTCGGGCACCTTGATGCGCAGGACATAGGACTCGCCGGCCTCAATGCGACGGCGGGCCTCCTCGGGATCAAGATCGCGGCAACGGCGCTGATAACCCTGGAAGGGGTCCTTGCGCTCCTGCGCGGCCTTGCGGTCGGCGTCGAGCTGCTCCTTGGTGCAGAAGCAGGGATAGGCCTTGCCCTCGTCCCAAAGCTTCTGGGCGGCCTGCTTGTACAGGTCCAAGCGCTCGGTCTGGGCATAGGGGCCAAAATCGCCGCCAACCTCGGGACCCTCGTCCCAGTCCAGGCCCAGCCAACGCATGGCGCGCAGGATGATCTGCGTGTTCTCGTCGGTGGAGCGGGTGGGGTCAGTGTCGTCAATGCGCAGGATGAACGTGCCGCCGTTAGCACGGGCGAAAGCCCAGTTATAGATAGCGGTGCGGGCGCCGCCGATGTGCAGCTTGCCCGTCGGTGAGGGTGCAAAGCGGACGCGAACGTCTGATGCCATGGAAATCTCCTCGATTGCAGGATGGATGTCTAACCGCACCAGTATAAAGCATCAAAGCAACCTCCGCACAAAGGGCACCGACCTACTCATTGGGGACAGACTTAAATGACCAGTCTTTGGGGACCTTCTTAATTTAAGGCTGGTCATTTAAGTCTGTCCCCAATGAGTAGGTGCGGAAAGGGTGTGAATGTTTGATTTACGCGCTATGATGTGCCCTTGCATAGAGAACCCGGCGGAATGGTAACGGTCGCCGGGACACGTTTTTTGAAAGGACAATCATGTCGGAAGAACTTCGTTCCATCCCGCCCCAACACGGGTCCTTTGTCTTTACGTCGGAGTCGGTGACCGAAGGTCATCCCGATAAGATCGCTGACCAGATCAGCGACGCCGTCCTCGACGCAATCCTCGCCAAAGAAATAGAGCTGCAGGAGCAGGGCTACATCGCCCCCAACGGCGTGCCTGCCAACGTGGAGAACGTCCGCTGCGCCTGCGAGACCCTCGTGACCACCGGCACCGTCATCGTCGCCGGCGAGATTCGCACCCAGGCCTACGTCGACGTACAGGAAATCGCCCGCGGCGTTATCCGCCGCATTGGCTACAACCGTGCCAAGTTCGGTTTTGACTGCGACACCTGCGGCGTTATGAGCCTCATCCACGAGCAGTCGCCCGATATCGCCCAGGGCGTTGACGAGTCCTTCGAGACCCAGACCGGCGCTACCACCGACCCGATCGACCTGATCGGTGCCGGCGACCAGGGCATGATGTTCGGTTATGCCTCCAACGAGACCAAGACCCTCATGCCCATGCCCCACTACCTGGCAAGCCGCCTGGCCGAGCGCCTGGCCGTCGTGCGTCACGACGGTACCCTCGCCTATCTGCGTCCCGACGGCAAGACCCAGGTCACCGTGCGCTACGAGGACGGAAAGCCCGTCGAGGTCACGACCATCGTCATCTCCACGCAGCACGCCGCCGAGATCGAGGACATGGGCAAGATCAAGGCCGACCTCATCGAGCACGTCATCACCCCGGTCATGGCCGCCGAGAACATGCCATGGGACAACGCGGACATCTACGTGAACCCCACCGGTCGCTTTGTCGTGGGCGGCCCCATGGGCGACACGGGCCTCACTGGCCGCAAGATCATCGTCGACACCTACGGCGGCTACGGACGTCACGGCGGCGGTGCCTTTAGCGGCAAGGACTGCACCAAGGTCGACCGATCCGCCGCGTATGCCGCGCGCTGGGTCGCCAAGAACGTGGTCGCCGCCGGCCTGGCCGACCGCTGCGAAGTCGAGCTTGCCTACGCCATCGGCGTTTCCAAGCCCCTCTCAATCATGGTCGACACCTTCGGTACCGCACATGTTGCCGAGGACAAGATCGTCGAGGCCGTAGAGAAGACCTTCGACCTGCGCCCGGGCGCCATCATCCGCGACCTAGACCTGCGTCGCCCCATCTACGAAAAGACGGCAGCCTACGGTCACTTCGGCCGAGAAGACGCCGACTTCACCTGGGAAAAAACCGACCGAGTCGAAGAACTCAAAGCAGCCTGCGGCCTGTAAGCTAACTCGAAAAGCTACAGCCAAAAACAACGCACCAAAAGAAGTACCGGCCCCAACCGGTACTTCTTTTTTATTTAAACGGTGGTGAAGATGAGCCTACCTGGGACATGGAATAAATCACAGGCCGATAAATTTTGCAGCAGAGCGACTCCAGCCATGTATCCTAAGTTCCGAGGGCTTTGGTATTTGGTCGGTCGCGAGTTCCGCACGAGCCGGAGGCCACTTAATGTGGCCTCCGTGCGAGCCAGGACTGTAGAGCAGGCGACCAAATACCAAAGCCCTCGGAGCGACGGGACAAGTATGCCCCGCCCCTCGGAACGACGGGATAGAACAGGAGCACCCATGGCAGGCAAGCCGCAAACACTAGCTACGACCTCGGCATTCGAAATCTTGGGCCCCGTCATGGTCGGCCCCAGCTCATCGCACACCGCCGGCGCCCTGCGGTGCGCCCAAGTTGCCGCCAGCCTGCTGGAAGGCCGCATCACCAAGGTCACCTTTGGCCTGTGGAACTCCTTCGCCCACACCTACCGCGGCCACGGCACCGATCGTGCGCTCGTCGCGGGCATCCTGGGCCTCGACACCGATGACGAGAACATCAAGCAGGCCTTCGACCTCGCTCGGGAGCAGGGCCTTGAATATCACTTTGACATCAAGGGCGACGACGCCTCCATCCGCCCCAACACCGTCGACATCGACATGGTCGACGACACGGGCGCCACGGCACAGGTCCGCGGCGAGAGCCTGGGCGGCGGCAAGATGCGCATCAGCCGCATTAACGGCGTCGGCGTCGACATCTCGGGCATGTATTCCACGCTCTTCGTGGTGCACAAGGACGTCCCCGGTGTACTCGCCGCGCTCACCAACCTGCTCGCCTACGCACACGTGAACATCGCCTTCTGCCGCACCTACCGAACCGAAGTGGGCGGCCAGGCCTACTCCGTCTTTGAGACCGACGGCGCGCCCGACGACACCGTCGTCCCTATGCTGCGCAAGCTCGACAATGTCGATTACGCAACGTTTATCGAGCTCCCCGGTTCTGTCTCGTCGCTCTCCCCCGGCGTCTCGGCCAAGGAAATCTTCGACGACGGCGAGCAGCTGCTCGATGCGTGCGAGGAACTGGGGCTCAGCATCGGCGCCGTCATGGCCGTTCGCGAGGCACGTCTGACCGGCGAGGCCCACGCCGTCGCTGCTATGCGCCGCGTGCTCGACGTCATGCGCGAGGAGACCACGGCCCCCATCGCCAATCCGCAGCGTTCGCTCGGCGGGCTTATCGGCGGCGAGGCCAAGCTTGTCGAAGCCACCGGCCGCAACGATTTGAGTGCAAGCCTGATGGGCCCCGTTCAGACCGACGCCGTGGCCCGCGCGATGGCCGTGCTTGAGCGCTCCGCCACGATGGGAGTGATCGTCGCCGCCCCAACGGCTGGCTCCGCGGGTGTCGTGCCCGGCTGCGTGTTGGCGCTCGCCGATCGCCTGCAGCTCGACGACGAGCAAGTCATGGACGCGCTCTACTGCGCAGCCGCCATCGGCCTCAACCTCACCACGAGTGCCTGCGTCGCCGGCGCCGAGGGCGGATGCCAGGCCGAGGTGGGAAGCGCCGCCGCCATGGCAGCCGCCGCGCTGGTGCAGATGCTCGGCGGCACGCCCGAACAGGCGCTCGACGCCAGCTCCATCGCGCTGAGTAACCTGCTGGGCCTCGTTTGCGACCCCGTCGGTGGCCTTGTCGAGGTGCCCTGCCAAAACCGCAACGCCATCGGCGTGGCAGCGGCCTTTAGCTCGGCACAACTCGCCCTCGCAGGCATTAAGAGCCTGGTGCCGTTTGACCAGATGGCACATGTCATGCTCTCGGTGGGTCACGCGTTGCCGGCCACACTGCGCGAGACGGCAAAGGGCGGCATCGCGCAGGCTCCGGCCGCACTTTCGGCCTGTGCAAAATGCGGTGTGTGCGGATAGCGACAAAGAACGACTCAAAGGTGGGACAAATGTCCCACCTCTTTTGAATGCCACCGTTTCCGTACCACAAACAGCAGGGCAATCGCTATAATGCAAGCCCAGTAAAAACACGATGAACCGCAAGGCGAAAATCGAAGGATATGCATACGATGTCGCAAAACGATCGAACTCAACTGATTCCCGATCCGCAGCAGCCGAGCAGGCACACCGGAGGCGTTCAGTCGCCGCGTCCTATCGCGCCGAGCCACGGTCAGCAGCGTAGTGCAGCAAACGTTTCCCAACGCCCGAACCAACAGCGACAGCAGCGTCAACAACGTCAGCAGCGCCAGACAAACGGCAATGCGCCCAAGCAGCCCCCCACGCACGCTCGAGGCGATCGCGGCCCCGCGCGCAAACCCGCCGAGAACAATAAGTCGGGCAAAAAGACGACGCTCTTTGTCGTCCTGGGTCTAATCGTCATTGTCTATATCGTAGGCGTCGTAGCATTTTCTCAGGTAGCCTACCCCAACACCACCATTGCCGGCGTCGATGTCTCGTTCTCCAACGCTTCGTCTGCCGCTACCAAGGTCAATTCGGCATGGAAGCACTATAAGCTCACCGTGACAGGCGATGACTTTAGCTGGACCTATCAGCCCGAGTCCGATGAGCCCATCGTCGACGGCGAAGCTGCCGCAAAAGAGATCATCAGCCACAACGAAGCCTTTGCATGGCCGGTCCGCCTTGTGGAATCCTTAAGCGGCAAGACCAAAACAACTGCTACCTCCAACGAAGTCGATCTTGATCAAGACGTCGACCTGTCCATGCTCTCCGACACCTTTGACCAAAAGAAGTTTGAGAAGGATCTGGGCACCGCCATCGACGAGTTTAACGAGGGGCGTTCGGGCACGTTCGAGGCCAATAGCTCCTATGACGAACAGGCCGGCAAGTTTACCGTCGAGAAGGCGCGCTCCAACGAAAAACTCAACCGCGAGCATGTCATTAAATATGCCGAGCTCGAGCTTGCCTCGCTGGCCGAGACCGTAGATCTTTCCAAGCTCGGCAACGATGCCTATGAGCCGCTCAATGGAACGCTGACCGATGATCAGATTCAGGCCGCATGCGATGCCGCCAACAACTTCCTGGGCGTCAACGTGACCCTCAAGCTCAACGGCGAGGATGCTGGCAAGGTTGATGGCAGCTCCGTATTGCAGTGGATCAGCTTTGCCGATCCGGCCAACCCAACGCTCGATACGACGCAGATCAGCAGCTGGGCAGCCGAGCTCGCTAACGGCTTTAATACCGTGGGCTCCACTCGCTGGTGGACGCGCGCCGATAGCAAGCAGTGCGCCGTCGAAGGCGGTGACTTTGGTTGGTCCATCGACAGCAGCTCGCTCGCCAAGCAGGTCGAGGACGCCATTAACAACAAGCAGACTGGCGAAATCGAGATCAAGTACTCCCAGAAGGCCGACACCTTTACCGCAAAGGGAGAGCCCGACTGGAAGGCGTATATCGACGTCGACTTGTCCGAACAGCACGCGCGCTACTATGACGAGAGCGGAAATATCGTTTGGGAGGCCAACTTTATCTCGGGCAAGCCGGGCGAGGACGCCACGCCCGAGGGCGTCTGGCAGATCAACAGCAACGACGGCGGCAGCACCCTGATCGGAGCCAAGGACCCCGAGACCGGCAAGCCCAAATACGAGAGTCCGGTGAGCTACTGGATGCCGTTTGAGGGCAACATGATCGGCTTCCATGATGCCACCTGGCAAAACGACAAGAGCTTCGATAACGCCGAGTCGTACAAATGGTGCGGCAGCCACGGCTGCATCAACCTGCGCCTGGCAGACGCCAAGGCACTTCACGACTGCATCAAAGTCGGCCTGTGTGTGGTTGTCCACTCGTAGTGCAACGCGCACATTCATACAACGTGGAACCGCTGCGACCAATCTAACAGTTCCGAAAGAAACCGTCTTATGCGCCCGCCTCAACCGGTGGGCGCATATACTTATCGAGGTACTTTCTATAAAGGAGACGCTATGCCGAATGTCCCCACGACCACCCCGGGCCCGGATGATACCGAGCACACGCTCGAAGATGTCACCGAAACGATTCCTCTGATTACAAACGTACATGCCGATAAGCAGAGCGGACGCGCGAACGATGCGACCGAGATTTCCGATGAAGAGGCATATGCCAAGCTCAAGGCAAAACGTGCCGAACGTCGACGCAAAAAGCTCATCCGACGCGGCATTGCGGCCGGCGTCGTGGCCGCCATTGTGCTCATCGCCGTTGTCGTGACCCTGGTTATCAATGCGCAGCCACAGGGCACTAGCGGGCCTGTGACCGACATGGTGACCGAGGGCACGTTTACCACAACGGTCGAGGCGAAAGGCCAGCTCAAACCAATTTCGTCCTCAGTGGTCTCCCCTTCTGTCGACGGCACGGTCGATTCGATCAACGTGCAGGCGGGCCAATCCGTCAACGAGGGCGACGTGCTTATGACCATTAAAAACGACGAGCTCGATCGCAACGTTGCCGAGGCACAGCGTGCAGTTGCTGCCGCTCAAGAAGACCTCGCTAATGCGAAGAAAGCCGCAGCTGCCGCTCAGGCCACCCCAACGACGGACGTCGATGGAGCTTCCGCAGCGGCTGGCGTCTCCGACGCATCAGCGGACACGAACGCCGTATCGGCCGCGCAGCGCAGCCTCGCTTCGGCCCAGGCAAACCTCGATCAGGCGAACGCCAAGGCCGCCAGCCGTACGGTCACGGCCCCGAGCTCGGGCAGCATCGTGGAGCTCAACGCCAAGGTGGGCGCCACGGTAACAGGCGGCATGATTATGGGCGAAAGTGATACGAGCGGTGGCAAGCAGTGCATGCAGATCGCCGACCTATCCAAGATGAAGGTGACCGTACAGGTGGGAGAAAAGGACATCGCCAAGATCGCCGTTGGGCAGAGCGCCAACGTCACGTATCCCGCGTTTCCCGATATCGTGAGCCAGGGCACCGTCACGGCTATCGCGTCGGTGGCAAACTCCGACGCCGCTAACGGTGGCGGCGGCAGCGTAACCTTTAACGTCGACATCCTCATCGAGGCGCCCGACGCGCGCCTGAAGCCGGGCATGACGGCCGAGGTCTCGGTGGTGACCGAGCAGCTCGACGACGTGGTGATGGTGCCGACGATGGCGCTCATGACCGAAGACGGCGAACACTATTACGTCAACGTGGCAACCGATGACGAGGGCAAACAGACCCGCCGCGTGAAAGTGACCGTCGTGACGCAAAACGACAACGAAGCCGTAGTCGGCAAGACACAGGTCAAGCGCGACGACCAGGGCAACGAGATCAACCCTAACGTGCCGATTACCAAGCTGCGCGATGGCGACACCCTCGTCATGGACACCGGAGCGGACGCAACGGCTGACGGCGGCTACAGCACGGATTCGGGCAGCATGTCTGACGACGAGGGCATGTAATGCGTCCCGTTATCGACATCCGCAACGTGCACCGCATCTTTGAAAGCGAGGCAGGTTGCGCCCACATCCTGCATAACGTGAGACTGGCGGTAGATCCCGGCGAGTTCGTCGCCATTACTGGCCCCTCGGGCTCGGGCAAATCAACCCTCATGAACATCCTAGGCTGCCTGGATAAGCCGACGGCGGGCGACTACTACCTGCAAGGGCTCAACGTGGCCGAGCTCGATGATGACGAGCTCACCGAAGTCCGCGCCCTGAGCATTGGCTTTGTCTTTCAGAGCTTCAACCTGCTGCCGCGCCTGTCGGTTATCGAAAACGTGATGCTGCCGCTGGCCTACACCAATGTGCCCCGTAGCCAGCGCGAGATGCGCGCCGTGCACGCGCTGCAGGCTGTCACGCTGCCCGTCGACCACTGGGACCACCGCATATCCGAGCTCTCGGGCGGCCAGATGCAGCGCGTCGCAATCGCGCGCGCCCTCGTCAATGATCCGCCCATCATTCTGGCTGACGAGCCGACGGGAAACCTGGACTCCGCTACCGGAGCGCTTGTGATGGAGACCTTCCATAAGCTCCAGAAGCGCGGCAAAACCATCGTGCTTATCACACACGACCCCGGCATCGCCGCCGAGGCCGACCGTGCCGTGACCATCCGCGACGGTCGCATTCACGACGGCGCGTATATTCCACATGCACCGCGGACCCTGCGCAGCGCCGTAGATAGCCTGCCCATGATTTCCGCCTCCGCCAACCCGCCGAAAGGAGAGATGGCATGAGCGCCCGCGATCTCATCCAGGAAGCCCTTCACTCGCTCGAGGCCAACAAGGGGCGCAGTCTACTCACCATCCTGGGCATTGTCATCGGCATTGCCTCGGTTATCGCCATGACTTCGCTCATCGGCGGCATCCAAAACAGCCTGGTCAACAGTCTGGGCCTCAATGCGGCACGCATGGTGCAAATCTATTCGTCGCAAGAACTCACCGATTCTGACGTTCAGAAGCTTCAAAAACTGGTGCCGCAAATAGAGCAGATCGGAATTGTCGACAGCGCGTACACCGAGTACAAGACCGGCGATAAAAGCTATACCGTCATGGCACAGGGTGTCGATAGCAACATGCTCGACGCCGTGGGGGCCAGCAAGCTCGTTGCGGGGCGCACCTATTCCCAGGCCGAGTCCCAATCGGGCTCGCGCGTGGCGATCATCAGCCGCGGCGGCGCCGATCAGCTTTACGGCAACGAACAGGATGCGCTGGGGAAAACCATCAAGGTGGCCAACGGCGAGGTGCAGATTATAGGCGTGATTGATGGCGGCAACGACTCCATGGGCTCGCTCACGCTGTATATGCCGCGCGAAACCATCTCAGGCCTGTTTGGCGACGAAAATCCTTCATTCCCCAGCGTGACGGCTCTTGCCGCCGAGGGCACAGACATGGACGAGCTTTGTAAGACCATCGAGTCCAAGGTGCGCGCAATGAAGGGCATCGCGGAAGATGATGAGTACGACAGTGTATCGGCGACCTCCATGAAAAGCGCCATCGATGCACTCAACTCCTTTATGGGCGCGTTCTCGCTCATCATGGGCGCTGTCGCCAGCATCTCGCTGCTTGTCGGCGGTATCGGCATTATGAATATGATGCTCACCAACGTGACTGAGCGCATCCGTGAGATCGGCATTCGCCGTGCCCTGGGCGCAAGTCGTCACGATATCACCGCGCAGTTTTTGGCCGAGTCCTCGGCGCTGTGCGTCACCGGCGGACTGTTGGGTGTCCTGATTGGCTATCTGCTGGCATGGGGACTCACGTTCTTTGCCGCAAGCTCGGGCATCATGAGCGAGTTTGGAGCTACCGGGACGATCACGCCAAGCTTCTCCATTACAACAGTGTTGATCGCGTTTGCCGTATCGGTCGGCATCGGCGTAATCTTTGGCTTCTACCCCGCTCGCCGTGCAGCAAAGCTCGACCCGGTGGAATGCCTACGCTACCAGTAAGCCACCACCAACAAGTTGCGGTGAATTAGGGACTGAATATGCTATTTAGCAGCAAAATCAGACGCTATTTCACCGCAACTTATTGAAGGGCTGCTTGCGCCAGTTCCGTGCGTCGTCCTCGAGCGATTGGCGGATGACAGGCTTGTACGGGTCGAGCTTGCTCGGGGCGCTCCTCCTCGCAGGCGGGAGGGCACGCATGCGCGGCGAGCGCCTAGCGCGCGAACTCCCGTAAGAGCGCGTCTTCCACTTCCCTAAGCGAAAGGGCCCCGCCTCCCTCGGCGGGACGGGCGACCACGATACAGCGCGCTCCCACGTCGCGCGCGGAGGCGATCTTCTCGGCCGTGCCGCCTACGGTTCCCGAGTCCTTGGTCACAAGCCACTGGGCGCCCACCTGCCGAAGCATCGCCTCGTTGAGCTCGCGGGTGAAGGGCCCCTGCATGCCGATGACGTGCGACGGCGAAAACCCCGCGTCGATGCACTTCGTTATAGCACCGGGCAGAGGGAGCACACGCACGAAGAAGCGCTCCGCGAAATCGGCGACGCGCGTGTAGGGAGCAAGCTCCTTGCTCCCCGTCGTGAGAAGCGCGCGACCCGGGTTCTCGGAGAGAAAGCGCGCCGCGCAGGCGATCGACGCGACCGACACGACGCCTTTGGGCAGCACCTCGACCGGGCGCGCAAGGCGCAGGCATCGTGCACCCACGGCGAGCGAAGCGGCCCGGATGTTGCCGCTTGCGAGCGTAGCGAAGGGGTGCGTGGCGTCAACGACGATGCGCGCGCCGGAAAGCTCACGCTCCATGTCGGCCTCGTCGAGCCTGCCCGCATGCACCTCGATGCCCGGAAGCTCGCCCAAAAGCTCGCCTCCGTACTCGGTTGCCGCGTAGGCACGGGCGGGGATTCCCGCCCCGCTCGCCCATTCGCACAGGAGGCGGCCCTCGGTGGTGCCGGCGAAGATGCGCAGCGCCGGCGCGGATGCGGGGGCCGTCACTTCGGGCCGCCTGGGCGCGTGATCTGGTAGAGCAGCGCGTTCATAATGGCGGCCGCCACGGTCGAGCCGCCCTTGCGACCCCTCGCGACGATGGCCGGCACGCGTCGCGCGAGTAGCTCCTCTTTCGCCTCGACCACGTTCACAAACCCAACCGGCACCCCAACGACGAGCGCGGGCGCGATCTTCCCCGCGTCCATGAGCTCGGCGAGGCGCAGAAGTGCTGTGGGAGCGTTGCCGACGGCCACGATGAGCGGACCCTCGATGCCGCAAGCTTTGTCCATGCTCGCAACGGCGCGAGTCGTGCCCGCGGCGCGCGCCGTTGCGGCGACATCCGGGTCGGCCATAAAGCACACGGCCTGGCAGCCGATCTTCGCGAGCGCGGGCTTGCTTATGCCTGCGAGCGCCATGTTCGTGTCGGTGAGCACCGTGGCCCCTGCGCGCAGTGCGTCGAGCGCACAGTGCGCGGCGTCATGGGTGAACACGAGGGAATCGGCGTACGAGAAGTCGGCAGTGGTGTGGATGACGCGCTTCACGACGGGCTCTTCGAGCGGCGGGAACGTGCGGCCGCCGAGCTCTTCGGTGATGATTTCAAAGCTGCGCCGCTCGATGTCGCCGGGCGCCATCTCCTTGGAATCCATCTAGTACTCCACTCCTTCCCTTGCACATATCCCCTGCTCGTAGGGGTGTTTCTCGCACCGCATCTCGGTTATGTAGTCGGCCTTCTCCACGATCTTGCGGGAAGGCGCGCGCCCGGTGAGCGCTACTTCGACGCCGCGCGCGGACATATCGAGCGCGCGGTCCACGAGCGCCTCGTCGACAAGCCCCTTCGAAAGCGCGTCGAGCGCCTCGTCGAGCACGAGCAGCCCCTCCTGCGCGCCCTCGAGCTCGGCGAGCGCGGAAGCGAGGTTCCCATCGTGCAACTCGCGCGTCGCGGCAAGTTTTTCCGACGTCATGGACCAGGTAAACTTGTCCGACGCCTTCCCCGCGAACACGGGCACGCCGAAATGCTCGGCGAGCAGGCGCGCCTCCCCGCTTTCGCCGTCTTTCAGGAACTGCACAACGACGACGCGGCGGCCTGCGGCGAGCATGCGAAGGGCGAGCCCCATCGCCGCCGTGGTCTTGCCTTTGCCGTCGCCATGATACACGTGGATCATACGCCCTCCTCGATAATGCGGTAGACATACTCCATGTCGAGCGCCCCGCGCACGGAGTCGGCCAGGCGGTCGAACTCGCGCGCACGGTGATCGGACGCGGACACCGCGCCCTCAGCACCCACGACGCTCTCGGGCAGGCCGCGCATGCGCGCGAGCGAGCGCGCGAGGGCGAGTGCCACCCCCGGTTCGTCGAACAGGCCGTGGAGATAGGTTCCGAACACGTTTCCGCAGGCCGCGCCTTCTGGTTTGCCGCCAATCGTGCCCGCAGGGGCGCAGGAGACGGTCGTATCGCCGTCGTGAATCTCGTACCCGCGCGCCGTCATGCCGTTCCACACCGAGAACGCGCCTTGGGCGCCCGTGATGCGCAGCTCCGACTGGGCGAGGCGCTTTTCCTCCTTGAACACCGTATTTGCAGGGATGAGCCCGAGCCCGCGCGCGGTGCCAGCGCCTTCCCTGCCGTGCGGGTCGGAAAGCTCGTCTCCCAAAAGCTGGTAGCCTCCGCATATGCCGAGCACCGGCGTGCCCGCGCCCGAAAGCGCGCGTACACAGGCTCCGATGCCGCTAGCCGCAAGCCAGCGCGCGTCGTCGAGCGTGGACTTCGAGCCGGGAAGCACCACCAGGTCGGGTCGGCCCAGATCGGTCGTCGAGGAAACGTAGCGCACGCCCATGCCGGGCACGCGCGAAAGCGGGTCGAAGTCGGTGAAGTTCGACAGATGCGGAAGGCGCACGACGGCGACGTCGATGACGCCGCGCGCCTCGCGGGCAGATAGGCGCGGCGCGAGCGAGTCCTCGTCGTCCAGGTCGAGCGTAAGAAACGGCACGACCCCCACGACGGGAACCCCGCACATCTTCTCGAGCGGGGCCAAACCCGGGCGGAGGATTTCCACATCGCCGCGGAACTTGTTCACAACAAGCCCCCGCAAAAGCGCGCGATCCTCGGGCGCAAAGAGCGCGACCGTGCCGTAGAGCTGGGCAAATACCCCGCCTGGGTCGATGTCGCCCGCGAGCAGCACGGGGGAGGACACGGCGCGCGCGAGCCCCATGTTGACGATGTCGTTTTCGGCAAGGTTGATTTCGGCGGGGCTGCCGGCGCCCTCGATGACGATGACGTCGTTTTCCTCCGCGAGCGAATCGAACGACTCCAAAATCTGCGGCATGAGCGCCTTCTTTCGCGCGAAGTAGTCCCTCGCAGCGAAGGCTCCCTGCGCCTTGCCGGCCACGATGAGCTGGCTTCGGTGGTCGCTTTCGGGCTTGAGCAGGATGGGGTTCATACGCACGTCGGACACGATGCCACACGCCTCGGCCTGCATGATCTGGGCGCGCCCCATCTCGAGCCCGTCGGCCGTGACACCGCTGTTGAGCGCCATGTTCTGGCTCTTGAAGGGAGCCACGCGCAGGCCGTCCTGCGAAAGCACACGGCACAGCCCCGCCGCAAGCAGGCTCTTCCCCGCGTTCGACATGGTGCCCTGGATCATGATGGGCTTCGCCCTACCCACGGGTATCGACCTCCTTCGTCGAGCCTCGGCCATACGCGCCCGCCATAGCGCCGCTGCAAGAAGCGCAGCCCCGTTTGTCGGGTTCGCCTTCGCCCGATGCGCCTTCCGCCCGAAGCGCGCGGCCGAACGCCATCGCAAGCCGGGCATTCTCCTTGCGCGTGCGCACCGCGACGCGGCACCAGAAACGGGACAGTACCGAAAACGAGTCGCACGTGCGGACCAAAACCCCCTGTTTATACAGGCGCTCGGGGATGTCTTTCGCCGGTGTCCGGACTAAAAGGAAGTTCGCATCCGACGGCACGACGGAAAGCCCGAGCGAGGAGAGCTCGTGGGAAAGCCACGCTCGCTCGCCCGCCAATACATCGCGCGTGCGCGAGACGTATTCGACGTCTTCCAGGGCGGCGATACCCGCGGCCTCGGCGACCGAGGAGACGGGCCACGCCTGCCCCGCCCGGCGAATCCCCTCGAGGAGTTGGGCGTTTCCGCTGATCAGATATCCTAACCGCAACCCCGCCATTCCGTAGAGCTTGGTGAATGCGGAGAGCACGGCCACATGGCGCGAACACGCGGCGCGTGCGGCCACGCTCCTTTCGCGGGCGTCGGGCGCAAATCCGAGGAAGCACTCGTCCACGACGAGCAGCGCGCCCACCTGCTCGCAGCGGCAAGCCGCGGCATCGATCACGCGGGGGTCGACGAGGCGCCCCGTCGGGTTGTTCGGATTGCAGATATACGCCACGTCTCCCGGCCCCTCGATCGCGCGGGCGAAGGAGGCGGGCACGTCGAAGTCGTCCGCTTCGGAGAGCGGGAACTCCTGCACGCATGCGCCGTAGTACGATGCCGCCTCCGCATATTCAGAGAACGTCGGCGCGCACACGACGATGCGTTTCGGGCGCACCGCCGCGGCGAGCCGCCAAATGATGTCGGACGCGCCCGCGCCGCAGACGATAGTATCTTCGGGAATGCCCTGGGCACGCGCTAGGGCGCGAACGAGGGCGAGGCTTTCCCTATCGGGGTAGGCGTCGATTCGAGAAAGCGCCTTGCAAGCTGCGGCAACGGCGCGCGGCGAGGGGCCTGCCGGATTCACGTTCACCGAGAAGTCAATGAGGTCGGAGGCGCCCCCTTCGCAAGCGATGCCGAGCGATTGCGTGCTACCCCCATGCGCACGGGCGCGCAGGATTCCCCCGGCAGCCCGGGACGCGGCGTGGTCTTCCCTCATACCATCGCCCCCACGGCGAGCACGACCGCCGCGCGTGCGGCACCGAAGACGACGAGCGCGCATACGGACGCGGCGAGCATGAGCCTAGTCGCCCGGGCGATGTCGCTCCACTCAATTTCACGGGACGCGTCGCCTATCGTCGGTTTCTCAACGAGCTTGCCGAAATACACCGCGGGTCCTGCCAGGCGCAGCCCGAGCGCGCCCGCACACGCTGACTCGGTCTGCGCCGAGTTGGGGCTCGCATGGCGACGCCTGTCGCGGCGCCAGATGCGCGCCGCCCCGCGAGCATCGAGCCCGACGATCGGGCACACGGCGATCATGAACAGGGCCGATAAGCGCGAGGGAATCCAGTTCACCGCATCGTCGAGGCGCGCCGAGGCGCAGCCGAAGTCGATGTAGCGCTCGTTTTTGTAGCCCACCATGCTGTCGAGCGTGTTCACCGCCTTGTACGCCATGCCCAAGGGCGCACCCCCGATCATAAGGTAGAAAAGCGGCGCGATGACGCCGTCGCTCGCGTTCTCCGCCACCGTTTCCACGGCGGCGCGCGCAACGCCCTGCTCGTCGAGAACAGACGTGTCGCGTCCCACGATGAGCCCGACGGCTTCGCGAGCCGCGACAAGGCCGCCCTTCGAGAACGCGCGGGCCACGGCCAGGCTCTGGCGGCGCAGCTCGCATGCCGCGAGAATCTGATAGCTCGCCCATGCCTCGGCCACGAAGCGCAAGCCGGGGTGAACCATGCCGCAAAGATGCAGGATTCCCAAGGTCAAAAGCCCACACGCAAGCGGAAGCGCCACGGCGAGCACAAGCCCTGCGGCGCGCGTGCCCGCGGACGTTTGCGGGAATGAGCCCCGCAGGCGGCCTTCGGCCCACGTGATCGCGCGCCCCATGGCGACAACGGGATGGGGAAGCCAGCGCGGGTCGCCGAAGGCAAGGTCGGCTGCGAACCCGGCGGCGGCGGCAAGAATCGTCATCACCGGGCATCGCCCCCCGAAGCGGGACGAACGTCGCGAAGGCAGCGCCCATCCCAGGTGGCGGCCCATGCGCCGCCCGGCTCGGTATGCACGTCGAAATATCCCATTTTCGGGACAGCTAGCTCGGAGAGCAGCGCTTTCACGGTACCCGCGTGAACGACGAAGACGGCGCGCCCACTCCCCTGGGCGCGCTCCGATTCGCACGCCTCCCGAAACGCCGCGACGACGCGGCGGGTGAAATCGCTCTTGCCCTCGCCATGCGGGCAGCGCGTCTCGCACCAGGAGTCTACCCAGGCGCGGTAGCGCACATCCTCTTTAAGCTCGGCGGCGCTTCGCCCCTCGAAGTCGCCGAAATCCATCTCGCGCAGACCGGGGCACGCCATAAGCTCCGCGTTCGGGAAGAGGATGCGCGCCGTCTGGTCGGTGCGGGCCATGCCGCTCGTGATAACACGGAACATGTCACGATCGCACGCGAGGTCGCGCAAAGCGCGCTCGCCCGCGCTCGACAGGGGCTCGTCGGTGCCCGCCCCGCTGTAGCGATGGTCTTCCGTGCCCGCCGTGGCACCATGGCGCACGAAGACGACTTCCAAAGGCGCGCCCGCGCCCTGCGTCCCTCGAGGCGCATCGGCAAGGTTTCCTTTGATGACCTGGGGAATCCCGCACGTCATGCGCACGACGACGTCGGCACGCGCAGCGAGCGCGCATCCTAAGCGCCCCGCGCGCTCGCGCCATTGGGCGTCTTCCGCACGCATGGGGACGACCCCCGAGCCGACCAAGGGCAGAATTACTGCGTCGAAGCCAATCAGCCGCTCGAGCGCCCGGTCTGCGTCGAGCGCGCGTACGAGCTCCTCAGCACGGTACGCGACACGGCCGGCAAAAGCCGCGGGCACGCCGCCCTCCGCAAGCTGCGCCGCATCGACGAAATCGTCCGCCGCGAACCCGAGCTTTTCGCGCACGAAGGTCCTCTTCCCCGAATGCGCGCCACCTACCACGAGAATCATAGGAGCATGCCCCCCGCCACCAGCATGGCAAGCATCGCGAGCTCGGCCCATTGCAGAAACCATCCGGCCAAATCCCCCGTCACCCCGCCGAAGCGGGACAGGGCAACATGGCGGTACCACGCGAGCGCCAAAAGCCCCGCCACCGCCATAAGGACGCCGACGGCCTGAGCGCACGCGACCATCCCTGCAGCCGAAGCCGCGGCGAAAGCGCAAAGCGGCACGACGATCGCCGCGCGCTTCTTCGCAGGCGAGAGCCCCGCGGCCATGCCGTCCGCCCGCGCGGCAGGCCAGCATTCTACGGCGAGCCCCGAAAGCGCGCGGGAGAACACGAGCGAGCACAGAAGCGCGAGGAACGCCCCCGCCGTAAGCGGCAGCGCGGTGAACAGGGAAAACTGCAGAATAAGGTACACAACAACACCGATGACCCCGAAGGCGCCCGCCCGCGGGTCGTGCATGATCTCGAGCTTTCGCTCGCGCGGGGCCCAACTTGCAAGCGCATCGGAGGTGTCGCAGAGCCCGTCTAGGTGGATGCCTCCCGTCACCGCCACAGGCAGCGCCGCGAGCACGGCCGCGACGATGGTCGCGGGTACGCCGAGCAGGTTCGCCACGTACCCCCACGCCGTCATGAGGAAGCCTTCCGCAAGGCCCACCAGGGGAAACGCGGCAAGCGCATGGGTTGACCCGAAATCGGTCCAGGCCGATTTCGGGACGGGGATGCGCGAGAACGTTCCGAACGCCGCGCCGATTGCCTCTGCTATCTTCACCTTATAGGTCCTTCGCCTTTCATCCACACGGGAATCCCGCATACCACTTCGACTGCGCGGTCGGCCAGCGCCACCACACCCGCGTTCACGCGCGCGAGCGCGCGCCTCCATGCCTCGGTCCCCTCATCGTAGCGCATCCCATCGGCGAACACGTCGACGGTGACCACCACCGTATACGCAGCGGCCTGAGCGAGCCGTTCGATGCCTCCGAGCACCTCGCGCGCCGCAGCGTCGGGGTCACGTGGGGACAAGCCGCCTTCCGCGAAGAGCTCGTTCGCAACCAGGTTGCCCACGTCCTCCAAAAGAAGCGTGCAGCCGCACGGAAGCCCGGGCACTGCGGCGCCCACGTCACGCGTGCGCTCGAGGGTGGAAAACCCCTTGCCCTCGCGCAGCGCCCGATGGCGCGCGATGCGGCGGGCGCCCTCTTCCCCGAAGGGCTCCATCGTTGCCAGGTACACGCGGGGGCCGTCGTGCCCGAGGCACAGGGACTCGGCATAGGCGCTCTTGCCGCTCGCGGCGGCGCCGATAACGAACGTCACCGTCATTTCCCAGCCTCGAAATGCTCGTAAGCAGCCATGCCAGTCGCCGTGAACGTCTTCCCATCCCGGTACACGCGCAGCGCCGAATCCAGAAGGGGCAGATACGCCATGGCGCCCGCGCCCTCGCCCAAGTGCATGCCTGCGTCGAGGGGTGCCTTTATGCCGAGCTCTCGAAGGAGCTCCCGGCTTGCGGGTTCGCTTGATGCGTGGGTGCCCACGAGGTAACCTAAGGCGTTGGGGCACAGGCGCGCCGCGCACAGGGCCGCCGTGCAGGATATGACCCCGTCGAGGAGCGCCGGCGCCTTCGAGGCCGCGGCCCCCAGGTAGAAGCCGCACATCGCCGCAATGTCGAAGCCGCCCACCTTCGAGAGCACATCGATCGGGTCGGCGGAATCGGGCGAGTTCGCATCGATAGCGCGCTCGACCACGTCGCGCTTGCGCGCGAGCGAGGCGTCCGAGAGCCCCGCGCCGCGCCCGACGAGGCTCCGCGCGTCCGCCCGGATGAGCACTGCGGCCACCGCCGCCGAGGTGGTCGTGTTGCCGATACCCATCTCGCCCGCGGCGAGAAGGCGCACGCCGGCGCGGGCAAGCCCGCACGCGACGGCGATTCCGACCTCGATCGCGCGCACGGCCCCATCGCGAGACATGGCGGAGCCGTGCGCGATGTTGCCGCTCCCCCGCCGCACGTTCGCGCGCACCATGCGCGCGTCTTCTATGCCCCGGGCCATACCCACGTCGACGGGCACGACCTCGGCACCCGCGAACGCCGCCATGCGGCAGGCGCTCGTGGCCCCCTCGCACATGTTGCGCGCGACGGCTCGCGTCACGTCTTGCCCGCTTTGCGACACGCCCTCGGCAACGACCCCGTTGTCGGAGAAGAATACCGCGAGCGCACGGGGAAACTCAGCCACATCGACGCTCCCCTGAGCTGCGGCGATACGCGCGACGGCGTCTTCAAAGTCGCCCAATCCCCCCAAGGGGTGCGCGATGGAGTCCCACGCGGCGTACGCGGCGGCGCGGGCGCACTCGTCTGCGGGCGCGATCCGGGAGAGCGCGGCTTCGAGCACGGCGCCCGGCGCCGAAGAGAACGCGCGCTCGACTTCCTCGCGGATGCAGGCAAGCGCGGTTTCGGTTGCTTCAGCCATGCCGTCTCCTCTCTGCGAACGACGCTGCGGCAGACGCGAACGCGCGCGCAACGTCGGGGTTCGCAGGATAGTACACATGCGGGAAGCCCGCAACCAGGGACGGGGTGGTCGTCATGCACGGCCAGCCCTTGTCGCGCCGGGGCTTCTGCGCCCAGAAGTCGCCGCCCGGGCAGGTGGACTGCCAGTAGTGGAACTCGTGCGCACGGATGCGTGTGCCGCGCGGCCCGTAGAGCCCGTCGCGTTGAGAAGTGAGCTCCACGTACCCGAAATGGGACAGCCTTCCCCCGTTCTCGCTTGAGCCCTCAAGGGCGCCCGCAACAGGCCAGCGCCGCCCCTCGCTATCGGCGATTTCGTGCTGCAGGTACAGAAACCCACCGCATTCGGCGACCGTCGGCATGCCGGATTCCACCGCGCGCCGCACCGCCTCGCGCATCGGCGCGTTCTCGGAGAGCTGCCGCGCATGGAGCTCCGGGTAGCCGCCTCCCAGATAGAGGGCGCTTGTCCCCCGGGGCAAATCGCTATCACACAGGGGGCTGAAAAAGGCAAGCTCGCAACCCAGGTCCTCGAGCGCGCGCAGGTTCTCCTCGTAGTAGAACGAGAACGCCTCGTCACGCGCGACGGCGACGATGGGCCGCGCTCCCGCGATCGGCTCCAACCGGTAAGGTTCCTCGCGGATATCGGGTGCCGTCGCCGCTATTTCGAGCAAGCGGTCGATGTCGACGCTCTTTTCCACCAGCTCGGCCATCTTGTCGATGCGCGCGGAGAGCCGCTCGACCTCGTCGGCGGTCACAAGCCCCAGATGCCGGCTTTCGAGCGAGAACGCCTCGTCGGCGGGGATATTCCCCAAAACCGCGACGCCCGTGTGCTTCTCGATCGGAGGCGCCGCGTAGGCGCAGGCAGCGGCGCTCGTCTTGTTCAGCACGACACCGCGCACGTTCGCACAAGGCAGGAACTCGGCGATGCCGCGGATTACGGCGGCGAGCGATAAAGACGCCCCGCGCCCGTTCACCACTAAAATGACCGGCGTTTCCGTGTCGCGAGCAACCTGGTAGCTGCTCGCGTCGGCCACGCCGGGTGCCATGCCGTCGTAGAAGCCCATGACCCCCTCGAGCACCGCGACATCCGCGCCCGCGGCGCCGCGTGCGAGCAGGGCGCGCAGCGTCGGGGCGTCGGTGAAGAAGCCGTCTAAGTTACCCGAGCGCGCGCCCACGACGCGGCGATGAAAGAGCGGGTCAATGTAGTCGGGGCCGCATTTGAAGGCCGCGCATGCAAGGCCGCGGCGCGCGAGCGCGCGCAGGAGCGCGCACATAACGACCGTCTTGCCGCTCCCGCTCGAGGGCGCAGCGACCATGAAGCGCGGGATGGACGTGCTCACCGGGCACCGCCTTCCCCACCTGCACCACGCGCGCTGACGAGGAACACGGGATTTTGCGCCTTCATAAGATGGTGCGAGCCTACAGCCTCGGCGCGGGCGGCCGACACCTGGCACGCCTCGAACCCCTTAAAGCGCGAACCCGAGAGGAGCGCGCACGCCTCGGTGAGTGTCTCAACGGTGACGCATGGCACGCACAGGCGAACCTGCGAATTCTTCTCGAGCGCCGCCTCCACGATGGAGGGAAGCTCGCCCACGCTCCCGCCGACGAACACGGCGTCGGGGACGGGCAGTTTCGCGAGCGCTTCGGGGGCGACACCGGGGACCGCATGCACGTTGCCGCACCCGAATGCATCCGCGTTCTCTCGGATGAGCCGCACGCCGGCCGCGTTGCGCTCGACCGCCCATACCGATCCCGCTCGCGCGACGAGCGCCGCCTCGATCGACACGCTCCCCGTGCCGGCGCCGACATCCCACACGGTGTCGGTCGCGGTAAGGCACAGCTTCGCGAGCGCGACGGCGCGCACCTCCTGCTTGGTCATGGGAACGTCGCCGCGGATGAAGAGCTCGTCGGGAATGCCCGAGGAAGCGTACGGCCAGCGAGAGCTCGCGGCACGGGATGCGCCCGCAGAGTCCGCCGCGGGCACAGACGCGCCGGCCGGCGCCTCGGAGGCTGCGCTAGAGCCCTCAGGCGACCCGGCGCCGCCTGCGAACTCGATAAGCATCACGTTCAAGTCGTCGAACGTCTGACCTGCGATTTCACTTGCGGTCGCGCAGGTAATGCGCTCGTCGGGGTACGACAGGCGCTCGGCCACCGTCACGCGCGCGTCCCCGAAGCCCGCATGCACAAGCTCACCCGAAAGCCGCGAGGGGTCTTCCCCGCCCGACGTGACGAGGAAGAGTTCACCTGCGCGCTCGGCCTCGGCCACGATGTCGCACGCCACGCCGTGAGCGCTCGCGAAGCGCCAATCCTGCCATGGACACGCAAGGCGCGCGGCGAGATACGACGCTGAGCTTATGCCGGGAACGACGCGCACGTCCACCTGCGCGTCGCCGGAGAGCGCCTCCACCAGGCGGCGCGCGCCGCTGAACAGCCCCACATCGCCCGTCATCACGACCACGGCGCGCCGCCACGACGCCGCATCGGTGAGCGCGGCGACGATGTCCGCCGTCTTCACGAGCTCACATCTCACCACGTCGGGCGGCACGTCGATGCCGGCAAGCGCGCGATGAGCGCCGATGACCACGTCGGCGAAGTCGATAGCGTCGAGCGCCGCGCGCGAGAGCAAGTCGGGGTTTCCGGGCCCCGCCCCGATGATCGTTACCTTTCGCATGGAATCTCCCGATACCCGCGTGGCGTGACCATACGGCCGCCTACGAGCTTCGTGTCCGCGTTGCCGACGAACACGGTGGTGAACATGTCGGCGTCGATCTCCCCCAGCTCAGAGAGCCTGCACATGCCCGACTGCTGCCCCTCGCGCCCGATGTTGCGTACCCAGCCGCAGAGCGTGTCGGGGGCCTTCCATTCGAGCATAATCTTCGCCGCGCGTGAGAGCCTGTCGGCGCGCTTTCTGCTGCGCGGGTTGTACAAACAGATGCAGAAGTCGGCGCTCGCCACGGCGGCGAGCCTGCGCTCGATGACCTCCCATGGCGTGAGCAGGTCGGAGAGCGACACGACCGCGAAGTCGTGGGCAAGCGGGGCGCCGAGCACCGCCGACCCGCTCTGAGCCGCGGTGGCCCCGGCGATAACTTCCACGTCTACATCGGGGTAGTCCTCCGCAAGCTCCAGCACGGGGCTCGCCATGCCGTACACGCCCGCGTCGCCGCTGCACACGAGCGCCACGGCGTCTCCACTCTGCGCGCGCGAAAGCGCAAGGCGGCACCGTTCGACCTCGTGCATCATCGGCGTCGCGAGATGCGCCGCGTCGGGCACGGCGGCGAGCGCGAGCTCCACGTATTTCGTGTAACCCACAACGACGTCGGACGCCTCGAGCGCACGCCGAGCCGCAATCGTCATGCCGTCGGGGCCGCCCGGGCCGATTCCCACCACGAAGAGCTTTCCCATCACCGCTCCTTAAACGAAAGTTTAATAGTTACCTTGGAAAACGCGACGGTCACGCCGCCGTGAGCGAGCTTCGGGAAGATAAGTTTGCCCCCCTCCGCGAGCGCTGCCCGCTCGCACACGTTGTCGACCCCCACCGTCGCGCGCACGAAATCAGATGGCGAAACGCTGCCTTCGACCTGCGACAACTCCTCTGCGGAATACGTCGCAAGCGGGATATTGCGCGCGCAGCAGAAGGCGAGCAGACCCTCCTCGTGCGCCTTCACGTCGATCGTCGCCGCCTCGCGCACGGCCGAAGGCGAGATACCCACCTGCCCGCACGCGAGAAGAAACGCCTCCTCGATCGCTTCGGCGCACGCACCGCGACGGCATCCTATGCCCGCAACGATGCAGGGCACGACAAGGCGAAGCGGCTCGGGCGCAGGCGCCTGCGCCCGCACGCCCGCCGGCTTCCCCGTCTCACCGGCGGGCACGACCTCGCCCGTTGTCTCCGCCGCACGAACGGACGCACCTGCATTCGCGCCAGCGAACGGCGACACGACGATATCGGCCCGAGCGCGGTCGGACGCAATGTCAACCCCCTCAGGCGGCTGTCCCGAAATCGGCATGTCGGAATAGAGCGCCACGCGCCCGCCCGAAAGCAGCCGCGCCGACACTCGCTTGATGGCCTCGGAATTCGAAACGGCGAGCCCCGCACAGCGCGCCCACGTATCCACCGCCCACACGCCGCGGACGTCGGTCGCCGTGGTGATGACGGGGATGGCCCCTGCCGCGCGTGCCACAGTTTGCGCAAGCTCGTTCGCACCGCCCAAATGCCCCGACAAAAGCGGGACGGCAAAGCGCCCCGCCTCGTCGATCGCCACAACCGCGGGATCGTTTGCCTTCGAGGCGACATGCGGCGCGATCGCCCGCACGGCGATGCCCGCCGCGCCCACGAACAGAAGCGCGTCCGACGCTTCCCACGCGAGCGCCGTCCATGCGCGCAGGTCGGCCTTCCCCTCGCCGAACCCGCGCGAAACGGAAACGTCCCAGCCAGGGTCGTCTTCACCTGTCTGCGCGCAATCGGAAAGCGCGTGTGCGGTGCGCACCGCCAACGCATACCCCCTCTCAGTGAACGCTATGCAGGAAACCCTCATCTAGCGCACCACCATCGTCGAGAAGTAGCTGCCCCGATCGGGCACATCGTCGAGCGAGCGGTACACGCGCTCGCCCGGAAGCCCACAGTCCTCTACAAGCTCGGCACCGTCGAAGGCACCCTCCTCGCAAAGGAAGCGCTTCGTGTCCGCAAGCGAGCGGCGCGCCTTCATGACCACCTTCGTCCCCGGCCAGCCGATTGCACGGCGCACCCCGTACAGAACGCCTTTACTCATACGTCGCCCCCAATTTCCCGATAACTGCATCGGCGCCCGACGTGCGGAAAAGCTCGCGGCGCTCGGCGTCGAACACGACCGCGGCGATGTCGCATGCGCCCGCCGCGCGTCGGCGCAACCTGTCCTCAATTGCCGCAGCGAGCGAGGCGCGCGCAGCGTCCCCAACGCCGGCGGCCTCGATTACCTCGAGCGCCGCCGTGGTCGTGACGGACGACATGATCTCGCGCACGGTCTTCGCGCCCGCGCCGGCCATGGCCGCGTGGGCGGCCAGAATCTCCGCGCGGCAGTCGGCGGTACGCGAATGGGTGTCCATGATGCCGCCCGCGACCTTCACCAACTTGCCGATGTGTCCCACAAGAAGGACATTGGTAAATCCCTCGCGAACGCAGCAGTCAATCGCATCGCCCACAAAGTTGGAGATGAAGACCACCGGCGCACCGTTTAGGTGGAAATGCCCCGAGATGAACTGCCCGCCGTAGTTGCCGGGCGTGAGCACGACTCCGCGCCGCCCCATAGCCGCATGCTGCCGGATCTCGAGCTCGATGCTGTCGCGCAAGGCAGCGAGGCTGCGCGGCTCGACGATGCCCGTCGTGCCCAGGATGGAGATGCCGCCCTCTATCCCCAGATGCGGGTTGAAGGTCTTTTTGGCAAGGGCAACACCCTCGGGTACCGAAATCGTCACAGCAATATTTCCAGAAAAGCCGTGCGCGGCGCACACCTCGCGCACCGCCGAAGTGATCATCGCGCGCGGCGTCGCGTTGATGGCGGCCGCCCCCACCGGCTGCTCGAGCCCGGGCAATGTCACGCGCCCCACGCCCACGCCGCCATCGACGGAAACTTCCGATTCGCGCGCGGGCACGTCCTTGCTGCCCGCAGCACCCGTGCCCGACCCCGCATGTTCCACGTGCGCGTACACGAGTACGCCGTCAGTCACATCGGCATCGTCGCCTGCGTCCTTTCGCACGGCGCACTGGGCGCACCCCTCGCCGATGCATGCGTCGACCACGTTCGCCTCGACGGGCAGCCCGCCGGGGGTGACGATCGACACGCGGCCGACGGGCTTTCGTGACAAAAGCATCTCGCAGGCCGCCTTCGCCGCGAGCGCGGCGCAGCTCCCCGTGGTGTAGCCGCAGCGCAGGCGGGTCGTCCCGGTATATATGTAGTGCTCGAAGGCCACGCTAGCTGCTCGCCTTCCGATACCCCGTGGCAAACGAAGGGTCGTAAAGCTTGCTGCGCTCGTACGACTCTGCTTGCGCGCCGTTGTGCGAAAACCCGCCGCGAGCTCCGAGCACGCGGCCCACCACCACGAGCGCCGTGCGGTCGATGCCCTCTCGCGCGCCCGCATCGGCGAGCGTGCCCACTGTGCATCGCACCACGCGCTCCTCAGGCCAGGTCGCCTTGTACACGAGCGCGGCCGGCTCGTCGGAGCTGCGGCCCGCGGCCAAAAGCTCGGCGGAAAGCTCGGCGAGCATACCCGAGCTCAGGAAGATGACCATAGTCGAGCCACTTTCCGCCATGGTGCGCATGCCCTCGCCCGCGGGCATGGGGGTACGTCCGGAAAGCCGCGTGATCACGACCGACTGGCTGATTCCCGGCAGCGTGTATTCCTGGCGAAGCGCCGCCGCGGCACCGCAAAAGCTCGACACGCCGGGCACCACCTCGTAGTCCACGCCGCGCGCGTCGAGTGCGTCCATCTGCTCCTGGATGGCGCCGTACAGGCACGGGTCGCCCGTGTGCAGGCGCACCACTTCCTCGCCCCGCGCATCCGCCGCGCACATCACGTCGAGCACTTCCTCCAAGGTCATGTGCGCGCTGTCGTAGACGATGCAGGATTCCTTGCACTCGGCGAGCAGCTCGGGGTTCACAAGGCTTCCCGCCCAAACGACCACGTCGGCCGCGCGCAGAAGGCGCGCCCCGCGCAGCGTGATAAGGTCGGCGGCGCCCGAGCCTGCGCCAACGATATGAATCATCCGAGCCTTCCCTTCCCGTTTCTCATCGCAACCGTTTACGCCGCCCTTCGCGCAGCGGGCAAAACACGGCGCCTGCGGCGGCAATCGGCGCAAATACGCAGGCAGGAGGCGCAATGCCGCCCGCCCTGGCTTTGACACGTTCACAAGTGCCCACTATCATAGTAAAAGATTCGGCAACGAGCATATGACAATCGGATAAAAGGAAATGACCGGCGCGGCGCCCGCACAGCCCGCGCTGGCTTGCGGAGGGAACCAGGTGGGAATCCTGGGCAAGGGACATTACTGTATAGGACGCGCGGGCGAACCGCCTCGCGCCCCAAGCCAGACTGCTTCGCCTTTTCCTCACGGCATCGCCGTGGCGTTAGCTCCTTGTGAACCCCGAGGGGTGCGCTTTTCTTTCGCTTGTGCCGACAAGCAACTGTCGCCGGGGGACCGGCAAACCGAGGAAAGGAAAAACCATGTCCGACCAGATGTCACGCCGCGGCTTCATGGGCGCCGCAGCAACCGGAGCCGTCGCGCTCGCCGGAGTCGCGCTCGCGGGCTGCTCCAACACCTCCGCGAGTTCCGAGAAATCGAGTGAAAAGGAGAAGGCCGTGAAGCCGGTCATCCTCGTCACGAGCTTCGGCACGAGCTACAACGACTCGCGCCACATCACCATCGGCGCCATCGAAGACGCTATCCGCGAGAAGTACTGGCAGGACTACGACATCCGCCGCGCCTTCACCGCGCAGACCATCATCGACAAGCTGAAGAAGCGCGACGGCATCACAATCGACAACATGACCGAGGCGCTCGACCGCTGCGTGGAAGACGGCGTGAAGGAAATCGTCGTGCAGCCGACGCATCTCATGGGTGGCCTGGAATACACCGATGTGAAAGACGAGCTCGACAAGTACGCCGACAAGTTCGACAAAATCTCGCTCGGCGACCCGCTGCTCACCTCCGACGACGACTACAAGAAGGTGGCCGCAGCCATTAAGGAGAGCATGGCGTCCTTCGACGACGGCAAGACGGCGCTGTGCCTCATGGGCCACGGCACCGAAGCCGATTCCAACGCCGACTATACCAAGATGCAGGAAGTGTTCAAGAACGAGGGCTTGACGCAGTTCTTCGTCGGCACCGTCGAGGCTGAACCGACCTGCGAGGATGTTATCGCCGCCGCGAGCGCCGCAGGCTACAAGAAGGCCGTGCTCGCGCCGTTCATGGTGGTCGCGGGCGACCACGCGAACAACGACATGGCAGACGAGACCGACCCCGACAGCTGGGCTGCGAAGTTCGTGGCCGCCGGCTTCGAAGTGACGTGCCTGCTCCAGGGTCTGGGACAGAACGTCGCGGTCGACGACATCTACGTCTCGCACGTGGACGACGCCATCGCCAAGCTGTAAACTCGCCGCGCACGGGGGCGCCGGTCGCGTCCCCGTGCAACGGGCATGCGCCTTCCCCGACTGACGGCGCATGCCCGTTGCATTCGCATCCCGCCCGCCCACCGCACGGCGCGGGCGGTCGAAGCGATTGAAAGGAACCCCCTCCATGTTGAAGAAAACCCTCGCCTTCGCCCTGTCAGCGGCGCTTTTCGCGTTCTCGCTCGCCGGCTGCGGCGGAAATTCAATCGACAGCGCAAAGGCAAGCGATGCCGATTCCCAGGAAAAGACCGAACAGGCGGCCGATGCACCCGAGGGCGCAAGCGCTGCCCCCATCACCGCCGACAAGGTGGCCGACGGCACCTATCCGATCACCGTAGATTCCAGCTCGAACATGTTCAGGATTGTGGACGCCCAGCTCATCGTGGAAAACGGCTCCATGCACTGCGTGATGACGCTTTCCGGCACGGGCTACGGTAAGCTCTTCATGGGCACGGGCGACGAGGCTGCCGCCGCGAGCGAGGCCGACTTCATCCCCTATGTGGAAAACGCGGAAGGCAAGTACACCTACGACGTGCCCGTTGAAGCGCTCGACGAGGACACCGCCTGCGCCGCGTGGAGTATTAGAAAAGAGCAGTGGTACGACCGCACGCTCGTGTTCGAATCCGCCGGCGTCGATCTGCGCGCCGACGCACTGAAGTAACGCCATGCGGTCGATTCTTCCCAAGGGGGAAAGCAGGAAGCGTCGCAGCATCGCGGTGCGCGCGATCGCCTGCGTTCTCGTCGCCCTGTTCGCGCTTCCCTTCGCGGGGTGCAGTGCGAGCCCGAACGCGACCGGTGGCACGGCAGGCTCTCAGGAATACACTGTGAGCGTCTCGCTCTCCGGCGGGTCAGGGCGCGCAAGCATCGCCTCACCCACCACAATTGTGAAGGATGGCGACACCTACACCGCGACCATCACCTGGTCGAGTTCGAACTACGACAAAATGACCGTCAACGGCGTGGACTACGCGCCCGTAAACGACGGCGGCAACTCCACGTTCGAGATACCCGTCACGCTCGACGAGGACATCGCCGTGTCGGCCGAGACCGTCGCCATGTCGACGCCGCACACCATCGACTACACGCTCCACTTCGACTCATCCACCATGAAGGAGAAATCGGGCGACGATGCAAGCGGCGGCTCCCCTGCGGGAACGGCTTCAAGCGCCGCGGCCGACTTCCACAACGCCGATTTGGGCTGCGGCTGGGAGCCGACGGGGGCGCTTCAGCTTGAATACGCCGAGCACTTCACTGTCGACGAGTACGAAGGCGGCCTGCGGCTTATCTGCATTTCGAACGGGGAGCGCTTCCTCGTGGTACCGCAACATGCGAAGGTACCTGATGGGTTGAGCTCCGACATCGCGGTCATAAGGCGTCCCGCCAACAAGGTGTACCTCGTGTCGTCGGCGACGATGTGCCTGGTCGACGCGCTCGATGCGAACGACAACATCCTCATGTCGGGCACGAAGGCCGACGATTGCTCGGTCGCGGGCTTCAAAAGCGCACTCGAAAGTGGGGCGATCGCCTACGGCGGCAAGTACAGCGCGCCCGACTACGAGCGAATATCGGCCTCGGGCTGCACGCTCGCCATCGAGAACACCATGATCAACCACACGCCCGATGTGAAGGAAAAGCTGCAGAAGCTCGGGCTCGTCGTGCTCACCGAACAGTCGTCGAGCGAGCCCGAAGCACTCGGGCGCGTCGAGTGGATTAAGCTTTTCGGCGTCCTGTTCGACAAGGAAGACGAGGCCGCGCACCTGTTCAACGAGCAGAAGGCCCGCGTCGAGCAAACGTCGAGGCTCGCGTCGTCAGGTAAAACCGTGGCGTATTTCTACATTAACTCGAACGGGGCCGCCGTCACGCGGCGGGCGGGCGACTACGTGGCGCAGATGATCGAGCTTGCAGGCGGCAACTACGCGCTCGATGACGCGCAGACGGCGTCGACGTCAGGTTCGTCAGTAACGCTCGAAATGGAGCGCTTCTACGCGACGGCGAAGGATGCCGACATCATCGTCTACAACGGCACCATCGACGAATCGGTTGCCACCTTGAAAGACTTCGTAGGCAAAAACGCGCTATTGTCGCAGTTCAAAGCTGTAAAGAACGGCAACGTCTGGGTCACAAGCGCCGACATGTACCAGCAGATGACTTCTACCGCCGACATTATCGACGAGCTGCACGGGACGTTCACCGGCGATGACGCGAGCGACTTCCATTATCTGAGGAAGCTTGGCTAGCGTCATGAGAAGCCGGCTTTCCATGACATACGACGAATCGGGGCGCGCCGCGCGGTGTCGCGTCGTGACGGCGCTGCTCGCTGTTGTCCTCATCGTGCTCGTCGGGGCCAACCTGTGCATCGGGAGCGTGCTCGTGCCCGCAGACCACATCCCCGGAATCCTTTCGGGCGGCGCGGCCAATTTCATGGAAAGCCAAGTCATCTGGGAGATTCGCCTGCCGCGCGTGCTTTCAGCCGTGCTTCTCGGCGGGGCACTTTCGCTCTCCGGGTTCCTGCTGCAGACGTTTTTCAACAACCCCATCGCCGACCCGTTCATCTTAGGCGTCTCCTCGGGCGCAAAGTTCGTCGTCGCGCTTACGATGATCGTGCTTCTGGGCGCGAACCAGGCCATGTCCTCGCCGGCCATGGTGGCCGCAGCGTTTCTGGGATCGCTTATCACCATCGGCTTCGTGCTCCTCATCGCACGGCGCATAAGTTCCATGGCCATGCTCATCGTGGCGGGCGTCATGGTGGGATACATCTGCTCGGCGGCGACGAACTTTCTCATCGCCTTCGCCGACGACCAGTCCATCGTGAACCTGCACAACTGGTCTTTGGGTAGCTTCTCGGGTTCGAGCTGGGACGACATCGCGGTCATCGTGGTCGTGGTGATCACCGTGAGCGCATGCGTATTCGCGATATCGAAGCCCCTTTCCGCCTTCCAGCTGGGAGAAGCCTACGCGAAAAGCGTCGGCGTGAACGTCGCACGCTTCCGCGTGGTGCTCGTCCTTCTAGCGAGCATGCTCTCCGCCTGCGTGACCGCGTTCGCTGGTCCGGTGTCGTTCGTAGGCATCGCGGTTCCGCATCTCGTTAAGTCGGCGCTGAAGTCGTCGAAGCCCATCCGCGTGATTCCTGCGTGCTTCTTGGGAGGCGCCATCTTCTGCGCGGGCTGCGATTTGATCGCGCGCACGCTGTTCTCCCCCGTCGAGCTTTCCATCAGCGCCGTCACCGCCATCTTCGGCGCGCCGGTGGTTATCGCACTCATGTTGAAGAAGCGGGTGAGGTAGATGGGGAAATTCGTGCCGCAGCCCAAAACGCTCGGAAGGGACATTCCGTGCTTAGACAGTCCTAAGCTCGCACGAAAGCGCCAGAAGGCACTTTCGGCTCGTGCGGAACTGCACGCGGAACGCCTCCTCCGAGCGGAGTCGAACCTCGAAACCCCGGTCGAAACGCAGGCTGACGGAGCGCCGCTTTTCCGCATAAGCGACCTGTCGGCGGGCTACGACAAGAAGGTCGTAGTCGAAGGCGTCGATCTGGAGGTTCGCGCGGGCGACGTCGTGGCGCTCATCGGGCCGAACGGCTCGGGCAAGTCGACCATCTTAAAAACCATCACGCGCCATCTGGCACCGCTTGCCGGCGCGGTCGAGCTCGACGGGCGGGAGATTTCCCGATGGAAGACGGCGGAATTCGCAAGGAACCTTGCCGTTATGCTGACAGATCGACCCCGGACCGAGCTCCTCACCTGCCGCGATATCGTAGAGGCAGGAAGGCATCCCTACACCGGGCGAATGGGAACACTTTCGCCTAACGACCATAGTCGGGTCGACGAGGCCATGAAAACCGCACATGTGGAAGAGCTCGCCGAGCGCGACTTCATGCAGATAAGCGACGGGCAACGCCAGCGCGTCATGCTCGCACGCGCCATCGCGCAGGATCCGCGTGTGCTCGTGCTCGACGAGCCCACATCGTATCTCGATATCCGCTACCAGATCGACCTGCTGCGAATACTTCGCCACCTTGCGAAATCGCGGAATGTGGCTGTCATCATGTCCATCCACGAACTCGAGCTCGCGCAGAAAAGCGCCGACAAGGTGATTTGCGTGAAGGACGGTCGGGTCTTCCGCGCCGGCGCACCCGAGGACATATTCACGCGCGAGACGATTGGCGAGCTCTACGGCCTTCAACATGGCACCTTCAACGAGCGCTTCGGCAGCGTGGAAATTGGGCGCCCACACGGCGATGCGCACACGTTCGTCATCGCCGGCGCAGGTACGGGGTCAGCTGTGTTTCGCCAGCTCATCCGGCAGGGCAAGGCGTTCTACGCGGGCATTCTGCACGAAGGGGACATCGACTGCGAGCTCGCGCGCGACCTGGCGACGGAATGCGTGGCCGAGCGCGCCTTCGAGCCGATCGGGGATAAAACCATAGCCCGCGCCAAAGAGCTCCTCGTCCACTGCGCGCGCCTTATCGTGTGCCCCGCTGCCTTCGGCACCATAAACGCCCGCAACGCAGAGCTCGTCGAGTTCGCACGATCGCATGGTATCGAGGTCATGCGAGCGTGCGAAGGCGCATCGGAGGATTCCCATTTGGAGTGGGAAGAATAAACTGGACTTTCTTTTAAGGATCCTCAGGCTACAGCTCCTACGCCGGCGAGGTCTACAAGGCGCCGGAGAACCTCGTGAACAGGAATTTCCACGCCGACGAGCCCAACTAGGCCTAATCCAAGCGAGATTCCAGACTCGACAGACCATTGAGAGTCAGATCGTTGGCGACCTCAGAGACGCGCTCGATGGGAACCGAACCGTCAGACAGCGCCCACGTGCGATAGATACCGATAATACCCGACAGCAAAAACGCCAGATAGTAGTCGAACATCTCGTCCTTGAGACCTTGGGGCAGCAGATCGCGTTCGGCAATCTCGTGCTCGAGCGGCGCACGAAGACGAGCCATAAAATCATCGAGCGGAATGTTCTCGATCAGCTGACGATTGAGCACCAAGTTGTTGCACAGTGCCTCGTTAACGGTTTTAAAGAAGGTCGCCGCCGCGCCAAGAGCGCGCTCGTTGGTGTCGCCGTCCATTGAAGCAAGCGTTTTCTCGACCGAGTCGACAATCATCTCCACCACATCGACGGCAATGGCATCGAGCAGGCCGTCAACCGTGCCAAAGTGCACGTAGAAGGTTTTGCGGTCGACATTGGCCTCGCGCGCGATGGCACTCACCGTAATGTCTGCCAGCGGCTTTTCCATGAGCAGGCGCTCGAAAGCCGAAAGGATGGCATTACGGCTGCGAACGATGCGACGATCAAGACGCGGTTTGCTGGTTGCCATGGGCGTGTCCCTTCGATATGCGAGCATTCATCAACAGATGAGAGATAATCTACGTAAGAGGATTATCCCCCATACAGCACAAATATGCCCCGCATCATGAAGAACGCACGACTGCCCTACTGCGACTTAGGGTGCTTCTTCTTATTGAGTACCGACGGAGATACGCGAATACCATCGCCTGTCTGGCGCACATAGGCTTTATGAGCCGGCTTAGCGGTCCCAGAAGCCTTCTGAGCCTGCTTCTTGGGATCAACAGTAACAGCATTCGCGGGGTGCGGCTTAGTGGGCGCAGAGGGCGTCTGAGGCGTGCGGCCGAGCTTGCGCATCACGCGATCCCAGCGCGCATGGATGCTCTCGTTGTGGGCGCTCTTAAGGCCCAGCAGGGGCGCAGCCAAAATGGTCGGCGCAATAAACGTAATGAGGCGCCACAGCAGATAGCCAGCGGTCGAAGCCGACCCAAAGAAATGACCCAAGAACAATGCAAAGCCGCCCTCAGCGCCACCAGTTCCACCGGGCAGGGGGACCGCAGAGCTCAGCAGCTGGACAAAGGCGCTCGCGGCCATGACCGAGAAAAAGTCGACCTCGTGGTGGCCAAAGGCAAGCATCAGGAAATACGGCACGAGGTAGAAAAACGCGAGTTGCAGCATGGTGATGACCACCGTGAGCAGCATGGAAGAAAAATGTCCGGCTGAAAGCTTGAACTTCTCGGAGAAAGAGTAGATCTCGCCATCGACAAACGTGCGCCATCCCTCGATCTTAGTGGCCGAGACACCAATGCGCTCAAGCCAATTGATAATGCAATGGGCGACGCGCGTGACGGTCTTAGGCATGAGCGCGACGGCGAAGATGCCCAGCAAGATGCAGCAGTGCCCACCAAAGCTAAAGACGCACAGCAGCGTCATGTCGCCATAGCGCTCGGCAAAAAACGGCATGCGAGCAAGCAGTAGGATAGCGCCCCAGGCAACGAGGCCAAACTGGTACACGATAAAGCGCGTGAACTGCGTTGCTCCGGCCTCGCCGACATTCTGGCCCGCTTTGGTCAGGCGGTAGATCTGGGCGGGAGTCGAGCCCATCATCATGGGCGTCAGGTTGCCAAAGAAGATGCCACTCGCCTCGACCGAGATCAGGTCGCGGATGCCGACGGGCGAATATGGGTCGAGCCAGACGGCGATCGCATAGGCCACAATGCCAAAGAACAGGTACATGAACATGCAAAGACACGCGACAACGAGCCATGACGCCTGGACGCTCGACATAGCGGCCCAGAACTGCCCCATCTGCCCGGTTACCACCAGATAGACGATATAACCTACCAGCACGACGCCGATAAAGATGGCGCCGCGGCGTGCGCTCTTATTGTCATCTCCGCCCGAGGCCTCAACCTCGACCTGGGGCTTAGACGTATGCTGAGAGGACTCCGTCATGAGACTCCTTCTAACAGTCAAAATATCTTGGATATTGTACCCGTAAGGGCCATAGGCAGAACGCAAAGCTCTGGTTCAAACGGGAATTGCAGACGGTTGTTTGAAAATCAGAACCACCCTTAAAAAGGGTGGTTTGCTCTTAGGGTATAACCCACGGGCCCCGGGCTCGCGTCTAAAGGCGC
>NZ_JADMOP010000014.1:25936-62031 GCF_015558785.1 Collinsella aerofaciens | reverse complement strand
ACGGTGGCCATTATTCGGTGACCGGGATTGGTCAAAATAGTTTGACTATTAGCGGCTAAAATCGCCCGGCGCTAACACCGGGCGAGCCTGAGCTCGCGGACGAACCTCTGCACGGTGGAGTAAGAGCCGCCGTAGCCGCGCTCGGCGACGAGCCTGTCGTAGATCCGCCTGGCGGTGTGGCGCTGCTTCCTCGGGGCCCCGAGGTCGGCCTCGAGAACGCCCGCGACCCATTCCTCGTTGCCCTCGAGCGCGGGCCTGCCCCTCCTCCGGGGCATCGGCGCGGCGGGCGACATGTCCTCCATGTCGGCGTACTTCGCCACGGTGTTCCGGCTCACGTGGAGCACTCTGGCGATTTCGGACCTCGAGCGCCCGGCGGCATCCATCGACCGTATATCATTCACTGTGTCCAGGGGCACGGTCATCTCCTCCATCCTTCCCGGGCGGGCTCGCCAAAGTAACCGCCCGGGGAAACCATACGGCGAGGGCCGCGCCCCCGGTCCCCGGGGCGCGGCCCTCTTGCTTAAACTGCTCAATTTTTCGTGCTCACGGTGCTCATTTCCCAGTGATCACTCGGACCACTTCTTAGTGAACATCAACAGTTTCGCCCCGACTGACCGCCAAGGGCCAAAATGGCCCCTCCATCCCCGGGCGACTGGCTCTGGCGCGCCGAGGAGCGTCCCCAAGTGGCGGCAGAAAAGGAACGTCCCTATCTGCCGGCTAGAGGGCACCGAAGAGGATGGCGTAGGTAGTGGATTCGCCGAGCTTGAGCTCGTCGCCGGGATTGAGTTGGGCGGAACGGCCGGGCTCGACCTGAATGCAGGCGCGCGTGGCCCCGTTTACCACCACGGTTCCGTTGGTGGACGACAAGTCCTCGACGTGCCAGATATTTTGAGCATCGCA
Source organism: Collinsella aerofaciens (assembly GCF_015558785.1). Lineage (GTDB taxonomy): Bacteria > Actinomycetota > Coriobacteriia > Coriobacteriales > Coriobacteriaceae > Collinsella > Collinsella aerofaciens_P. The sequence continues at coordinate 61,131 of NZ_JADMOP010000014.1, read as the reverse complement.
CCAGATATGGGCATGGCGGGCCGAGACATCGTCGCCGACGTCGGTAATATCGCCCTCACCAGTGGCCAGCGCGCCAATCTCAACACCCTGCTCACTCGGCTGAATCCAGCGCGGGGCGCTCACGACAAAACTGTTTTGCACGCGCAGCAAGCCCAAGGGGTGCGCCGGGGCGGGTTCGCGTTCGCCCGCAGCCAGCGACATGCCAAGCGAACGCGGCGTGGATGTGCCTCCGCCACAGGTCGCGTGTGCGTAGTCGATGGAATAGTTCACCGAGGACCGCACATCCGCCGAACAACCGACGGCGACAAACAGCACCAGCACGGCCTCGGCGCGCTCGGCGGGCATGAGTTCCGCCGCCTGGGACAGGCGATCGAGCGCGTTGCGATAGAGATTCGTGTCCTGGTGGCACTCTTCGAGCGCGCGTACCATCGGTTCACCTGCAGGACCGCACACCATATTGATCACAGCCGTGGAGTCCATGGGATTGCGCTGGCGCAGGGCCAGTTGCGACATAATACGCGCAGCCGAGGTACCGTATTCGGCAAAGTAGCGCTGCTGAAGCGTGCCGACCGGCGCGCGAACGATAAAGCGGGAAACCCAAGAGCGATCGGCGGCTCGGCTCTGCGGGCTGCGGCCGTCGGCGAGCGGACGGGACGAAAGCACCAAGCCGCACAGCTCGATATGGCTCAGATGCGCCGCGCGCTTAAAGATGTCAAACATGGCCCCGCATGGGGTGAGCTCAACTTGAGATGCCATGACCTAGGCCTCCTTGGTCGTAGAAATAGAATCGGACGATACTTCGACAGGTCCGCCAAAAGTACGGGCAGCTGCGGCTCCACCGGCAAGCGGAGTCGCCATCTGGGCTTTTGTGCGTCGCGGTGCCGAAACGGGAAGTTCAAAGGCAAAGCCCATCGCAAGCAAAAACCACGTAAGCGTATAGGTTGCAACCAGAGCGGCAACAAGGCCGCCCATCACGGCGCGTTGGGAAAATACGCTACATGCAGCCACAACCAACACCGGAACCTCGCAGGCAGAAAGCGCAAGCACACCCTGCAGGAACCCCGAGCGCCGATTGCGCGCAAGTGCCCCCGTGACAACGCCGGCTATGCCTGGCAGTGCCAACGCCAGTGCGGCAATAATACCCGGTAGCGACCCAGACCACACGAGCGACCCCAAAGTCACCGTCACGCGAGCGCCCGACGCCAGCAGCGCGGCCGAAACCACGACCACAGCCCAAACCACGCCACAGACGACCGTCGCGCCGACCATCAGCGCGCGACGAACCGCGCGGCCAGACGCATCCATGGGGCACGGCGTGAGCGGCTCGCCGCGGAGCGAACGGCCGACATTTTGCGCATAGTGGTCACAAAACGCTGAGAGCGCCGCCTCGACCGCCGCCGGCTCGGGACGATCTTTTTGATGGCTGGACAGACAGGCCATCACCACGTCGAACAGCTGGGCATCGACAAACGCCAGCGCATCGCGTAGCTCTTCGGAATCCGGCTCAAGCCCTAGCTGCTGGGCCTGCTCGGCCGCGGCGAGCGCCACATCGGGCTCACGACGAAGCAGCTGAGTCAAATCACAACCGGGCGCATGGGCACCAATGGGATAGTCTGGCCGCGTGTCCATCTTGAGACGGTAGGGGCTCGCGATGTCGCGCGTCTTTTTGCGCGAACCCGAGGTGCCCGAAGTGCTCGGCGCGGCTTCGTATGGCGCGACGCCGGCAATGAGCTCGTAAACCGTGCTTGCCGCGGCATAGACGTCGATCGCCGGCGACATACGCAAAGCGCGCAGATCGGGAATATCGTCGGTGAGCATCTCGGGCGGGGCATAGGCAACCGTCGCGCGACGCAGCGTGGCATAGCGCTCGGTAAAGGATGCCTTGCCGCCGGTACCGGCCACGGCCGACGCAGGCTCAAGCGCCAGCGACGAGCCAAAGTCGATCAGGCACAGGTCAAAGGTGCCCTCGGCAAGCTGCCGGTCAAGCGGTAGACGCGCCGTGCGCACCATAATATTAGCGGGCGAGATATCGCGATGGACAAAGCCTTCACCCACCAGGCTCATACGGCAGAGCAGATCGAACAGGTCGCGACCCAGACGCGCCGCCACAAGCGGCGACAGGCGTCCGGCATCGTCCACGGCGAGTCGCGAACGCAAGCGGGCGAGCGTCTCGCCCTCGACCCATTCCATGACAATTGCAGGCACACCATCAACCTCGCCCCAGCCATAGAGGCGGGGAAAGCCCTTAAGGCCCGAAAGGGCGCGATGGCATTCATATTCCTCGCGAAATGCCGCTTTGAACTTGGCGACCAGCGACTCATGGGCGGCATCGTCGTCAAACTCATCGCGCGTCGGCAAGATGAGCTGTTTGAGTGCTACGTCCTCGCCTTGGGCGTTGACAGCACGCGTCACGCGGCCGATACCGCCACGGCGCATGGTGGCATCGTCGGCAAACAGTATCGTAAAACGACGCAGATAGGCAGGCAGTTCGTCCTGACCGAGCGCAATGGCCGGCTCAAACCCGTCGACACGCGCCAGGCGCAGGCCGACCATGGGATCGCGACCGAGCGATTGTGGTGTGGTGGATGCAAGATCGGTCATCATAGGGCAAGCGCCGCCACGTTATTGTTGAAGTTACCGAGCGCGACGTCATCATCGCCGTAATGGCCGACCCATTGACATAGGTTGGTGTAACAGCCCCACAGATTGGCATACTGCTGATACCACCTTGACCGGGGCGAGAATGTCTGACGACCGAACTCGGCTCGAATGACAAACATCTCCCCGACCAGGCTGTCGCACGGCCTGGGATCTCCCGTAGAGTTATAGGTCGAGACCACGTCATTGGCACGAGAAACATAGCCGTCGAGCATGTTGTACTTGGTCACAAGCCAACTGTGAATGCTCTCTTCCTCAGCAGCGGAAAGGCCGCCGGAGTTTGCATCGTTGTCAGTGTTGCCGCCCGTCGAGCCGCCGTTTCCAGGCCCTCCGGTAGAGGAACCCGACCCAGAGCCGCCGCCCGAACTCGATGAATCCGAGCCGGAGCCAGAAGTATCCGAGCTACCGGGCTTTCCGGACTGCTGGGCGTCCTGCTCCTTTTGCTGCTCAACCTTATTCACCGTTGCCGCCACGCTATTGTTGGACAATCGATCGATGATCTTGGTGTTGGTGAGCACGATGGTTTTGCCATTGGCAAGCGTGACTTCGTTGTCCGGGGCCTCGGCGCCGTCCGCATCGTCGGTGCCAAACACAATATGCCCGACCACACTTGCCCAAGCATATCCAGTCGTGGTGCCCAGATCGCTTTTGACCTCATGCCCCACGCGCGGTTCGCGTGCGGCATGCGCCTGCATCATGGACGGCACGGTCATGCCATAGGCAGAAACGCCAGCTATGACCAGCACCAGCGAGCACGATAGCAGTGCGTACGCCCGCGGCGCCAAGCCCAGTCGGCGTCGTATGCGCACCGCGGCGCCGCGCTTTGTCTGAGTGCCACCGGGCCGCATGCGTTCTCCTCCAACAAAAACACGCCGCTCGGGAGCGGCGCATTCATTCGAATCCATATTTGAGTGTATCAGCGAACCAAAAAGGTTGCGCAACGAATGGACAAATTAAGGATGCGAGCGGAAGCATCCATGCGATAAGCGGATACGAAGCATCTTTGTTGCACAACAAACTCACAGTCGCACGGGGAAATTATGACTACCCCGTGCGTCGCGAGGAAAACATACGGCAGGAGCAGGCTCGCCACCTAAATCGCGCGGCGGGCCTCGATGGCGCGGCCAAGCGTAAGCTCGTCGGCATACTCCAAGTCGCCGCCCACGGGAAGGCCGCTTGCCAGACGCGACACCTCGACGCCCAACGGCTTGATGGTACGGGCCAGATAGCTCGCCGTGGTCTCGCCCTCAATATTGGGGTTGGTGGCGATGATGACCTCGTGGATGTCCTCGTGGCCCAAGCGTGCCAGCAGCTCTCGAATGTGCAGCTGCTCGGGGCCAATCTTGTCCATGGGACTGATCACGCCGCCCAATACGTGGTAGAGGCCGTGGTAGCTGCCCGTGCGCTCGATCGCCTGGACATCGCGCGGCTCGCCCACCACGCAAATGCGAGTGGTATCGCGCATCGGGTCCTGGCAGATGGAGCACTCGTCGGCCGTGGCGTAGTTAAAGCAGCGGCTGCAAAAGTGGACCTCCTGCTTGACCTCCAGGATGGCCTCGGCCAGGCGGCGCGCCTCCTCGGCGTCGGCCTCCAACAGGTAATAGGCGATGCGCTGGGCCGACTTGGGACCAATGCCCGGCAGACGGCCCAGCTCATCGAGCAGTTTTTGCAGACTGTGATTCGCACTCATATATATGTGTGTCTTAGAACGGCATGCCCGGGATGTTGAGGCCGCCGGTGATGGCGCCCATCTGCTTGTTGGCGAGTTCGTTGACGCCGCGGACGGCCTCGTTGACGGCAGCCATGATCATGTCCTGCAGCATATCGACGTCCTCGGGATCGAGGGCATCGGGATCGATGGTGAGGTTGACGAGCTCCATCTCGCCGTTAACGGTCACCTTGACCATGCCGCCGCCGGCAGAGGCGTCGACGGTCTGGGACTTGAGGTTCTCCTGCGCGGCGGCAAGCTGCTCCTGCATCTTGCGAGCCTGCTTCATCATCTGCTGCATGTTCATACCGGCCATGATGGCTCCTTTACGTGCGGCCGCGCGACAAGCTGCAAGGGCAGCCGGAGCACGGCGGGACTTTCAAACTCAAAAATCGTACCACGGCGCGGGGCAAGCAAGCGGGGCGGACACACTACCTCAGTCGATATACATGTCCTGGAGCGTGATGCGCCCCCAAGATTATGCAAGGTCGAATTATGCAAGGTTGCATAATATCGCACACTCAATCTAGTAGAGCCGAATCCGGCATTTCATGTGCGCCACTAAATAGCTAAATGCCGAACCGCTGCTCGAGGCGGCGCACATGGCGGCAGGGTATAATTTGATTGTCATAGATAGCAATTTGGAGGTGCCCCATGAATGTCCCCGACGCGCTCCAAAACATCCGCTCAAAACACCCCGTCGCATATGTGGTTCTCTATCTCTTTGTCGGCTGGGCATTGCTGGTTGTCATCACCCATGCTATAGCCTTTGGAGCAGAACTGCTGATAGCCAACTCGGACCAGCCCACCGTCAAATGGGAAGCGACCGATGAGTGCACCGACGGAACCCGAACCGTTTACTACAACAGCCCGTCCCTCTACCAAGAGTTCAAGGTCAAGATAAAGGACTTCAAGATTGTCGATGCCGAACCGGGCTCTTTATCGACAATCGGAGCAACCGTCAACGCCGAGCAAGTCGAATACACGGACAGCCATGCGACGTATCGTATCGACCTCAGCATCCTAGACCGACCGTCACGCACTTGTCTGCTCGAATGCGATATACGCGGCACCACGTTGCACATGTCCGAAATACAGATGCGCCCGGACAAAGAGACCTCTTCTTGAGCAGCATACCCGCCCGCACGGTTACTCCACCGGTTTGAAGATGGTGGCCTGACCGAAGACGCTGCGGATGAGGTCTTTGGCCTCGTCCTCGGTCTGCGGGATGCTCGGGGCTGCGCCCTGGTGGCCGAAGGGGCTGCCGGCACCGGGGTTGGACTCCCAGGGAGCCGCAGGGGCGTCGTCGCTTGCGGGGGCCGTGGATGCCGCCGCAGCGGACTTGGGCGCGGGCGTCGCACCCGGCACGTCGAACGGAGGCAGATCGTCCCCGCTCGCATCGCCGGCGAAGCCGCCGACCATAGCGTCGTCGTAGGGCACCTGCTCGGATTCCCGCGGCGCGACAGGCTGAGCCTTGGGAGCGGACGCGCGCTCGGGCGCTCGGGGCGCGGGCTCGGTCGGGAGCTTACCCGTGGCAGGAGCGCCGGCGGGGTTGTCGGAGCGTAGCCAGGGGGCTTTGCCCAGGTCGGACGACTTGGGCGCGGGTGTCGGAGCAGCCGGTTTGGGCGCCGCGGGCTTAGGCGCCGACGGGGTCGATGCCGCTACCGGCGCCGCTTGCTGCTGCGGCGCGCTGGCGCTCGAGGATACAGGGGCCGCCGAGGACACGGGTTGCGGGTCCGCAGATGCCGCAGCCCGTGCAGATGGAGAATGCTCCTCATGTTGAGGAGCCGGCGTGCCACCCCCATCCAGGATATAGTCGACGGTACGACGACCGAAGACCGCGCAGACCGTCGGCAGGACCACCGACTGCGTATCGGCGCGACCGAGCATCTTAATGGCAAAAGTCGAACCCGCGGGGAACGAGACCGTGAGCTTGGAGCCGTCGTCGGCCGTGGCACGGGCGTTGAGCAAAAGCCCTGCGTAGGAAGCCTGACGTGCCTTGACACGCTCGACAACCTCGGCCCATTTGCGCTGCAGCTCTCCGGCATCCTCGACCGCGGGCGTCTCGGCAGCACCGGCGGCGGCAACCTGGGCGGCATTGTTGGGCTTGGACACCGGCACGGTCGATGCAGCAGGCGCGGGAGCCGGAGCCGCAACGGGCTGAGGTGCAGGCGTTACAGGTTTAGGCGCCGGCGCAGGAGCCGCGGACTTGGGCGCAGGCTGGGCAGCCGGAACAGCAGCGCCGCGGTCCCAAGGCATGCCGCCCTGATGCGCGGACGTAGCAGCGGGGGCGGCGGTCGCCGCAGGAGTAGCAGCACGGGCGCCCGAAATTAGCGTCGGCTGCTGGGCAGCAGCGGGTACGGGTGCTGCAGGCGCGGCGGCCTGAGCAGCAGCCACGCTCGCCGGCACCGCGGCGTTGGCGACCATGGCCTCCAAGCGTGCCACACGCTCGGCCAAGGCTTCAATCGTCAAATCGGCCTCGGGACGTGCCAGGCGCGTGCAGGCGATCTCGAGCACCAGGCGCACGTCGCTCGCGCCCCTCATCTCCAGCGCGGCATCGTCGAGCGCCGTCAGCACGCGGGCCAGACGGTCGCCCGGATGCTCGCCAAAGGCAGCAGCCTCGGCAGCAAACGCCTCGGCCTGCTCGGCCCCGCCCTCAAACAGCTCGGCACGGGCACCGGCAACGCAGGCCACATACACGTCGCGCATATGCGCCACCAAGTCGCGCGTCAGCTCAAGCAGGTCATTGCCCTCCTCGACCTGTGCGCGAATGAGCCCATAGAGCTCAGCAATATCACGCTCGGCAATAGCGCGGGCAAACTCGCCCAGGATCTGGTCCGAAACCTCGCCCAAAAGCGAGCGGGCATCGTCCGCGTGCACGGCTCCGTTGCCAAAAACGCTCAGCTGCTCCAGCGTGGAAAGCGCGTCGCGCATGCCGCCCTTGGCATGGCGCGCCACGATGGCCAGCGCCTCGTCGTCGTAATCGAAGCCCTCCTGCTCGCACACATAGGACAGGCGATGCTCGATATCCTCGTTGCCGATGCGGTGGAAATCGAAGCGCTGGCAACGCGAGAGGATGGTCTCCAGAATCTTTTGCGGATCGGTGGTGCACAGCACAAAGATCACGTGCGCCGGCGGCTCCTCGAGCGTCTTGAGCAGCGCGTTGAACGCCGCCGTCGTGAGCATGTGAACCTCGTCGATGATATAGATCTTGTACTTGCCGCGAACCGGGGCAAAGTTGACGGAGTTGATGATCTCCTCGCGCACATTGTCCACGCCCGTGCGGCTTGCGGCATCGAGCTCGTAGACATCGGGGTGGTTGCCCTCGGCGATGAGCTCGCACTCCTCGCAGGTACCGTCGGGCATGCAGCCGCTTGCGCCCTCGGCGCGCGCTGCCTCGGCATTACGGCACAGCAGCGCCTTGGCCAGAATGCGCGCCATGGTGGTCTTGCCCGTGCCGCGCGGTCCGCAGAACAGGTAGGCGTGGGACAGGCGCCCCTCGGTGATGGCGTGCTCGAGCGTCGAGACGATATGCTGCTGGCCCACCACGGAGTCGAAGGTGAGCGGGCGATACTTTCGGTACAACGATTCCATGGGTGCTCCCCCGGGTATACTGAGACTTGTTGCCGCGACGGCCATGCGGTCGCACGGCATACTGCATTCATAATAACCCGTACGGCGAGCCCGCCGCGATAGGAGTCTAAAGAGCATGGCAGACGCAGAGAGCAACCTCGTTCCCTCCGAAGCAGCCGACCAGGTCGAGGTCGCGCTCGAGGAGCAGGCCGCGGCCGATGACGGCATCCTGTACCTCAACGAGTACCAGTACGAAAACGACCTGGTCACCGACTTCGCCCGCCTGGTCGCCTCGCCCAGGCGTCGCGGCTCGCTGTATGTCGCCGCGGCAATTGCCGCGCTCATCGGCATCGGCATGCTGGTGGCCGGCGGCAACTGGATCAAGTTTGGCGTCGTCCTGATCGTGTTCGGCGCCTTTTTGGCCTGGTGGAGCAAAAACCTGCACCACACCCTCGCCCGCGACTTTATCGACGCCGTTGAGGCCGACGAGTCCATGGGTGGCCGCTATCGCCGCGTCGCCGCCAACGAGGACGGCCTGATGGTTTGGGGCAAGAGCGGCAAGTCGCAGTTCTTCCCGTTTGACAAGCTCGACCACGTACTCGACGGCGAGCGCATCTTTGTGGCCATGTTCGCCGACCAGGGCGTGACGATCCCCAAGGACACCTTCGTCCGTGGCGATGCCGAGCAGTTCGGTCCCTTCCTCAAGGCCCGCATCAACAAAAAACTCCGCATCGAGACCAAGAAGAAGAAAATGAAGGCCGAGAAGGCCGCCGCCGAGGCCAAGCAGGGCGACAAGCCCCAGGAGACCAAGGGCAAGCAGCGCAAGCAGAAGAAGAACAAGAAGAAGCGCTAGGCCGGACGCAGGGTCCAGACCCCAGACGGAGCTTAAATTGAATGTCGCCCACCCGCGCGTGCTACACTAGCAGCATCTATGCCACCGCGAACGGCTCGGCTCCGCGCCCGCCGCTCGCAAACGAACTTTAAACGCACGAGGGTTGGCCATGCCGCTTTTCTCGCAACATACCGCCCGGTTCTCGCCGGACGTTCCTTTGGAGGGCACCAGCTCTCGCGAGCTGCTCAAGCGGTACCAGCCGCTCGAGACACTTGCGACCGGCGGTTTTGGCTCCATCGAGATCTGCCGCGACACGCACCTGCGCCGCCGCGTCGCCATTAAGCGCATCCCCCTTATCAACGGTGCCGGCATGCCCGCCAGCGACATCATGGATGTCCTGCGCGAGGCGCACACTGCCGCTATGCTTCAACATCCCAACATCGTGCAGGTCATCGACTTTACGCACGACACCGCCTATGCCTACCTGGTCATGGAGTATGTCGACGGCATGTCGTTGGCCGAGTTTTTGCATCGCGTGGACGGCCACTCGCTCACCTTTGACGAGGCCGCGGCCATTGCCGACGCGCTGGGTCAGGCACTCACCTTTGCCCATGCAAACGGCGTGCTTCATCTGGACATAAAGCCCGCCAATGTGCTTATCGACCATTCGGGCAATGTAAAGCTCACCGACTTTGGCATGGCGCGGCTGTCGTCTGCCGGCGGCTTTGGCGGCTCGCGCGGCGGCACCATCGGCTACATGCCGCCCGAGCAGCTCGATATCGAGACCGGCACGGTCGACGAGCGCGCCGATGTCTTTGCCCTCGCCTGTGTGATCTACGAGGGCCTGTGCGGCAGCGCTCCCTTTATGGCGGCCACGCCCGCCGGCTCGCTCGGCCGCATCATCGGCGGCGCCACCTATCCCAGCGAGCTGATACCACACTTCCCCCCGGGAGCCGAGGCCGCGCTCATGAGCGCGCTCTCCCCCATGCCGCAGGACCGCCCCAACAGCATCGAGGCATTTTGCGACCAGCTCCTTGCCGGTCTGGGCAGCGTGCGCGAGGGCCGTCGCAGCCTGGAGCAAATGGTTGGCGAACTTTCGGATGACGAGCAGGAGCTCGACGATATCGAGCCGTCGCACTACGAGGACGACGCCATCGAGGTCGACCCCGCACTCGGCTGGGCGGGCACGCGCTGGAGCCATGCGCGCGACTACACCATGCGCACTATCTCGGCGCTAACGTGCGGCACCTATAGCTTTTTGCTGATGCAAACGGCCGGGGTCGCGGCGCTTCCCGGCCTGGTCATTGCGGCCATCGCGATCGGAGCGGCGGCTGGCCTGGCCCCCCAGATTGGCTCGGCCATCTCGGCTGTGGGCTTTTTGGTGCTCATGGCCAACGCCACCATGCAGGCGCAGGGCATCTTGTCGATGTTGCCCGTCGCGGTGATCTTTGCCGCCGCCATGTCCGGTTGGTGGATTGCCTGGGGTCGCACCGAGGCTGCCGCGAGCGCCGCGCTCACCTGTGCACTCGCGCTTGGCTGTCTGACCGGCAATACCTTCCTGGCAGCTGGGGTCGCCGCCGGCGTCGCGTCATTTTGGCTCGGCCCGGCAAGCGCCGCCGCGGCAACGGGCATGGGCGCGCTTTTTGCCCGTCTGGCCACGGTCGCGCTTTCAGCCGGAGGCGTGCTGGGGCTCGGTAACGTTGCCGCAGCGCTGGGAGACCCGCTCCTTTGGGCTGCCTTTGTGCTGGTCGCGGCAACTGCCGCAGCGTCATCTGCGCTGCTCAATACCCATGCCAAGCGTGCCGATCAGGGCTCAAACCTTGTCGCAATCGCCGCCATCGCTGTCACCGGCATCGGCTGCGCAGCGGCGTCCTGTCTTGCACACCATATGGAAATTGCCAGCCTTGCAGCCGCGGTCATCGCCAAGGCGGCGGTTGCGGGAACCCTATCCTCTATAATCGTTGGGATATGCCTATATTTGCTCGGATACCAAAGAACCTATACGGAGAGTGATCTTTCGTGAACTTCCTGAACATCTTCGAGGACCACGTGGCCGGCATCTTCGGTGCCACCCGTGCCCCGTTCTCCTTTAAGAAGCTTGCCAAGCAGGCCGCTCGCGACATGGAGGATCAGACTCTGGTGATCAACGGCGTCAACACGGCGCCGGCACTCTATACCATCCTTATCGCCGCCGACGACGATCCCATGCTCGCCCCGTTCTACCCCGAGCTTTCGCGCGAGGTCCGCGAGTTTGTGAAGGCGCAGGCCGAAAAGCGCCGCTATGTCTTTGTCGGCGAGCCCCTCGTGCGTTTTATGATCGATCCGCAGCTGCGCGCCGGCAAGTTCTCGGTCTTTGCTGAGAACGTCGATGCGCCCACGCTCGGCCGCCTGTACGAGGAAGAGCGCGCCTACCAAAACGGCCTGGGACAGAACAACTCGGCCGCAAGCCGCGCCGCCAGCGCCCCGCGCGCCGGCCAGCAGCAGTTTGCCGCCCCGCAGCAGCAGCGCCCCGCCGCCATGCCCCAGCAGCAGCCGACGCCTCGCGCCGCCGCTCCCGACCCGCTTGCCGTGGCAGACCCCTTCGCGCCTAGCGTCCCCGACCCCGCCGCCGCACCCATCCCGGTGCCGCAGACCGTCTCGCGCGACGCGCTTGCCGGCATGGGCGGAGCCGCCGCGACCGGTGCCGCCGTGGGCCTAGGCGCCGCAGCCGGCATCGCTTCCAACATGGCGAGCACTCGCGCCCCGCAGCGCCCGCTCGCCCAGCTCGTCGACGTCGTGAGCGGCGAGAGCCATAGCATCACCTCCGCACAGGTGACCATCGGTCGCGAGCGCTCAGTTTCCGACATTGCCCTGCGCGACCCCAACGTGTCGCGCCGCCACGCCCAGCTCACCTTTACGGGCTCGGATTGGTCGATCGAGGATCTCAATTCCACCAACGGCACGCTCGTCAACAACCGCCGCATTACGCGCTGCCCGCTGCGCAACGGCGATCTGCTGACGTTTGGCCTGAGTACCTTTGAATTTAGGGGATAGTCGCTTATGAACATCGATATCGTCCTTTTTGCAGGCCGCATCGTCCTGGTCGCCCTGCTCTATATCTTCCTATTCGCCGTCATGAAGACCGGCGTGGGACTTGTGCGCGGACAGCGCCGCGACTCGGCTATCTGGACGATCGATGTGGACAAGGGTCCGCGCGGTATCCGCGGCATCCACGTTGACATGCTCGGCCCCGTCATCGTCGGTCGCTCGCCATCTTCGGACATCTGCATCAACGAACCATTCGTCTCGGCCTCGCATGCGCGCTTTTCGCTGCAGGGCCCGGCGCTCATCATCGAGGACCTCAACTCGCTTAACGGCACGCTCGTCAACGGCCGCCAGCTGGTGGAGCCCGCGACGCTGCGCGAAGGCGACGAAGTCCAGATTGGCGACGTGGTCATGAAGGTGAACCGTCGATGATCGACGAGGAGAACAAGTCCGCAACTATGACCGAGGCACCGGCCGCCGCCACAGCTGCGCCGGCCCACGCCGCTCCAGCGGGCTCCGCACCCGTGGAACCCGAGGACACCGTGTTCTCCCTGCCTCTTTCGCATGTAACGCATGATATTTCGGATCTCGCCGATAACGAGGACGAAGATGATGCCGCAGCGGCGCCCATCGGCGCACATGCTGCGGAACAGCCCACAGCGCCCGAAGCAACCCCGGCGCCAGCTCACTTTGCAGAGCCCGTCGCCGCGGCAATCAACGAGAGCGCTGCGGCGTTTGCGGCACCCGAGCCCGCCGCGCCGGCGTTTCCCATAGCCCCGGCATCCGAGGTTGCGCCCGCGTCTACGCCGGCGCCCGAGCCTATAGACGTCAGCCCGCAAGACGACGAGTCGACCGCCCGCGTTTCCGAGGAGCCCGACTCCCCGGACACCGGCGATTCCGAATCAAACGCCGAGACCGACACCGTCTCTCCCGGTGACACCGCCGAGATCGACGTTGCCGCCGTTGAGGCCAAGCTCAAAGACCCCGGCTCGACCATGAGCTTTGAGCCCCTGACCGAGGAGCGCATCGAGACCGACTCGACCTATGATGCCGGCACCACCACGCAACTCATGTGGGGCGCCCGCTCCGACGTTGGCTGCGTGCGTCCGCACAATGAGGATTCCTACCTGGTGCAGTCGCCGCTCTTTTGCGTATGCGACGGCATGGGTGGTCACGCCGCCGGCGAGGTGGCCTCTTCTATCGCTGTCGAGACCATCGCCAAGACGGCCCCGCAGTCTGCCGACGCAGCACGCCTGGCCGCAGCCGTCGAGGCAGCCAACGCCGCCGTAATCGAGGCGGCCCTGAATGGCCTGGGCAAGCCCGGCATGGGCTGCACAGCCACTTGCGCCTATATCGAAAACGACACGCTCGCCATCGCTCACGTGGGTGACTCTCGCGCCTACCTGCTCCACGAGGGCACGCTCATCCGCGTGACCCGCGACCACTCCTACGTGGAGGAGCTCGTGGACGCCGGCGAGATCACGGCAGACGAGGCTCGCGTCCACCCCAACCGTTCGGTCATCACCCGTGCGCTGGGCTCGGACCCCACCATGTATGCCGACCACTTCACTCTGCATATCGAGGAAGGCGACCGCCTGATCCTGTGCTCCGACGGCCTCTCGAGCATGATTCCCGATAGCGATATCGAGAACATCGCCACGCAGTCCTCAACCGCGCAAATCTGCGTCGACAACCTAGTGGACGCGGCGCTTGCCGCCGGCGGCCACGACAACGTGACCGTAGTAGTCGTTGACCTGGTTGACGATGGCGTCATGCGCGAGGCGCAACGCGTGCGTCGCCGCAACGTTACTATCGCCGCCATCCTGGCCCTCGTCTTTGTGCTGGCAGCTGGCATCTGGGCCTACACGGGTGTCACCGGCTCGTACTACCTTGGTACCTACCAGGGCAATGTCGCCGTCTGGCGCGGCCTGCCCGGCAAGCCACTCGGACTCAAGCTCCACTGGCTCGAAAGCGAAACCAGCATCAAGCTGTCCGACCTGCCCGAAGACACGCAAAACCGCCTCAAGGCGGGCATTCCGCAAACAAGTGTCGACGATGCGCAGGACACGATATCCAAGTACCGCCACCAGATCGACGAGGAGCAGACCCGCCAGGTGATCGACGCGCAAACGATTCGCGACAACACCAATCAGGGATCGACCTCCGAATCAGATTCCGAGAAAACCGCCGAACAGTCCGCCGAGGCCGAAGCCTCCGATAAGAATTAGAAAGGGAGTGCCGCTTATGAGTCGCCGCAACACCGAGCTGCTCTTGCTCATCGCCTCGGCGTTCCCCGTCATCCTGCTATATGCGATGTACGTGCTCACCGCGGGCGCCGCCATCTCCTTTGAGACGCTCGCCGTGCCGATCGGCCTCTTTGCCGCCTTTGCCGCGGCCCACATTGCCGTGCGCATCTTGGCGCCCGGTGCCGACCCCGCCATCCTGCCCATTGTCTTTGTGCTTTCGGGCATCGGCATCACGTTCGTGACGCGTCTCGCCCCCGCTCTCGCCATCTCACAGCTCATCATCCTGTTTGTCTCGGTGGCCCTGATGGTGGGAACGCTCGCACTGGTCAAAAACCTCGACGTGGTCATGCGCTACAAGTACACCTTTGGCATTATCGGCATCATCCTGCTGATGCTGCCCATCTTTATCGGCACCACGATCTCGGGCTCCAAACTGTGGATTCGCATCGCGGGCTTTACCATCCAGCCTGGCGAGTTCGCCAAGGTCTTTATCGTGCTGTTCCTGGCCGGGTACCTGGCCGAGAACCGCGAGCTGCTCTCCATCTCCAACCGCAAGATCCTGGGCTTTAAGATCCCTCGCCTGCGACTGCTGCTGCCGCTGTTTGCCGTGTGGGGTGTGTGCCTGCTCGTCGTCGTCTTCGAACGCGATCTGGGTTCGGCCGTGCTGTTCTACACCATCTTCTTGCTGATGCTCTACGTTGCCACGGGGCGCTTTTCGTATGTCGTTATCGGCCTTGCGCTCTTAGCCGTCGGAGCCGTGGGCGCCTACAAGTTCCTGTCTCACGTTCAGGTGCGCTTCCAAGTTTGGGTCGATCCGTTTAAGGACGCCCAGGGGCAGGGCTACCAGATCGTCCAGTCGCTCTTCTCGCTTGCCGATGGCGGCCTGGTCGGTGTTGGCATCGGCAACGGCATGGCCAACAACATCCCTGTCGTCGAGTCCGACTTTATCTTCTCGGCTATCGGCGAAGAGATGGGCCTTTTGGGCGGCGGCGCCGTGCTCATCCTTTTTATGCTCTTTGCCGTTCGCGGCCTGACCACGGCTGCCCGCGCTAAATCCGACCTCGCTGCCTTTAGCGCCACGGGCCTTACGGCCGCCATCAGCTTCCAGGCCTTCTTGATCGTTGGCGGCGTAACCCGCCTGATCCCGCTGACCGGCGTCACCCTGCCCTTTATGAGCCAGGGCGGCTCCTCTCTGCTGGCGAGCTTTATCATCGTCGCGCTCCTGCTGCGCGCCGGTGACGAGGCGACCGGACGCGAGGCCGAGCTTACCGGCACCGGCACCATGGCCGCCATCACCGATGATCAGGTCGCATCTGCCGCCGCCCCGACGGGCACGCGCTTTGCCACCTCGTCTTCCTACGGCAGCGGCAGCCATTCCGTCGGCTCGCGCATGCGCCGTCGCCTGCTCGACACACCTGAATCCGGTGTGCTCGGCCGCGTGGCGCTCGCCAACCGTCTAACCCGCGCGGTGCTCGCCTTTACGGCGCTGTTCGCCATCCTTATCGGCAACCTCACCTATGTCCAGGTCATCAAGGCGAAGGACTACCAGGACATGCCGACCAACAACCACACCATCGCCCGCTCCAAGTACATCCAGCGTGGCTCCATCATCACGTCCGACGGCGTGACACTAGCCGAGTCGCTGCAGCAGGAGGACGGCACCTACGCCCGCTCCTACCCCAACGGCAACATGGCCGCGCACGTGGTGGGCTACGTGAGCCAGCAATACGGCACCGCCGGCATCGAGAGCGTCATGAACGATACGCTCACCGGCTCCAAGGATTACTCCAGCTGGAACAACGCCATCGCGTCGCTCGCGGGGCAGACCCAGCCGGGCAATACCGCCAAGCTCACCATCGACTCGCGCATCCAGACGGCCGCCGAGCAGGCGCTCAAGGGCTTTAAGGGCGCTGTGGTGGTCATGGATCCGCGCACCGGTGCGGTCCTTGCGTGCGCAAGCTCGCCCACCTATGACAACACCAACATCGATGCGCTGCTCCAGTCGGGCGGCGGCGAGGACGGCTCCATGTACGATCGTGCCATGGACGCGCTGTACACCCCGGGTTCGACCTTTAAGGTCGTCACACTCTCCGCGGCGCTCGAGACCGGCACCGCCAGCCTTACCAGCACGTACCAGGCGCCCGGCTCCATGGATATTGGCAACGCGCCGGTCACCAACTCTGCCAACGAGAGCTACGGCACCATCAGCCTGCAGCAGGCCTTCGCCGTGTCGTCCAACGTCGTCTTTGGCCAGGTGGCAAACGAGATTGGCGCCAACTCGCTCGTCCAGTTTGCCAACGCCTTTGGCTACGGTCAAAAGCTCGGTCAGGATCTGACCACCGCAGCTTCCATCATGGCCGACCCGTCGCTTATGACCGAGTGGGAGACCGCCTGGGCAGGCGCCGGCCAGCCTGTCGGCATGGACCACACGCCAGGTCCGCAGACCACCGTCATGCAAAACTGCGTGATAGCGGCGGCCATCGCCAACAGCGGCGTGGTCATGGACCCGTTCTTCGTGGCCCAGGTGCTCGCCCCCGACGGAACCGTGGTCAAGACCACGCAATCCCGCTCGCTCGGCCAGGCCGTCAGCGCCACCACGGCCGATCAGGTCAAGCAGGCCATGCTCGCGGTTGTCCAGTCCGGCACCGGCACCGATGCCCAGATTCCGGGCGTCAAGGTCGCCGGCAAGACCGGATCGGCCGAGACCGGCGGCACCAACGTCAACTCGATGTTCGTCGGCTTCGCACCTTACGATTCACCCACGGTCGCCATCTCGGTGGCCTTGGAGGATTACGACAAACACGACGTCAAGGCAGCCAAGATCGCCGGCATCGTCCTGACCGCGGCACTTGCCGCCCAAGGAGCGTGATGCCCGTGATCGAAGCGGATACTTGGGGCGCGCCGCGACCTATGAGCTAGCGGCAACGCGCCACACGGCCCCAGCGGCCACACATTCGGTACTACACACATCGTTGAGCGAATAAGTTAGTTAGGAGCAGGAATGGAACAGAGGGTCCTCGGGGGAAGATACCTCCTCAAGGATAAGGTGGGAACGGGCGGCATGGCGACCGTCTTCCGTGCGCAAGATCAGGTCCTCGACCGCACGGTTGCCGTCAAGATCATGCTGCCGCAGTATGCCGGCGACGCCACCTTCGCCGCCCGCTTTAAGCAGGAGGCCCAGGCAGCAGCAGGTCTCTCCTCCCCCTATATCGTGGGCGTCTACGATTGGGGCAAGGATGGCGATACCTACTACATCGTCATGGAGTACCTGCGCGGTACCGACCTTAAGAGCGGCATCAAGAGCCACGGCGCCCTCGATCCAAAGAAGGTCGCGCAGATCGGCTCGCAGATCAGCTCCGCGCTTTCGGTCGCCCACAAGCACGAGATCATCCACCGCGACATTAAGCCGCAAAACATCATGGTGCTGCCCGACGGCAACATCAAGGTCATGGACTTTGGCATCGCGCGCGCAAAGAACAGCCACCTCACGCAGGACAACAATGTACTGGGCACCGCCCACTACGTAAGCCCCGAGCAAACGCGCGGCCAGGACCTCGGTCCCACTTCGGATATCTACTCGCTGGGTGTCGTCATGTACGAGTGCGCCACCGGTCGCGTCCCCTTTGACGGCGACGACGCCATCTCAGTTGCGCTCAAGCAGGTAAACGAACTGCCGGTTCCGCCGAGCCAAGTCAACTCCGGCGTCGATGCCGATCTGGAGCGCATCATCCTCAAGTGCATGGAAAAGGACCCGGCGAACCGCTTCCAGACGGCAGACGAGCTGCGCCAGGTGCTCAACAACTACCTGTCCGGCCGCGCCGTCAACGTCTCCGAGCCCACGCGCATCATTGGCGCCGCGGGCGACCTGGGCGCTACCAAGACCCGTGAGCTGTCTGACTCCACGCGCGCTATGGTTCGCCCCGTATCGGGCGTAAGCGGACAGACCAACCCCCGCAGCGCCGTCTCGGGTTCCACCGGTTCCTACGAGGTCGATCAGCCCAAGTCCAACAAGAACAAGATTATCGCCGCCGTAGTCGCCGCAATCGCCGTGGTTGGCGTTGTGGTGGCCTTCGCCACCGGGCTCTTTGGGGGCGAGCAGGTTACGGTGCCCGATGTGCTTAACAAGGACCAGCAGACCGCTATCGAGCTGATCAAGGAGGCCGGCCTTGAGGTCGGAACTGTCGACCAGAGCTATAACGACGATGTCGACGAGGGCAAGGTTGCCGAGCAGACCCCCAACGGCAACACTAAGAAGCCCAAGGGCTCCAAGGTGAACCTGGTGATCTCCAAGGGCCCCAAGCCCTCCGAGAAAGTTGAGGTTCCGCAGCTCGTCGGCCTAACCAAGGACCAGGCCGAGGCCGCGCTGGCAAGCGTGGGCCTGAAGGGCAACGCAACCGAGGAGGCCAACGAGGCCGACGAAGGCCAGGTCTTTGAGCAGGGCACTGATGCCGGCAAGGAAGTCGAGAAGGGCACGACCATCTCGTATAAGGTCTCCAGCGGTCCTGACACCACCTCCGTCCCCGATCTGACCGACATGACCGAGGCCCAGGCACGCAACGCTCTCGACATGGCTGGCTTTGGCGTCGACGTGAGCTACCAGGAAAACGACTCGGTTACCGAGGGCACCGTAATTAGCTGGAACCCTAGCGGCAAGCAGAAGCCCGGTGCCACGATCACCGTCGTCATCGCCAAGAAGTCCGGCAAGGCCAGCGTCCCGGGTAACCTGTACGGCAAGAGCATCTCCGCCGCCGTCACCGCGCTCAACAACGCCGGTTTCTACAACATCGCATTCTGCGATCAGAACGGCAACCCCGTGAGCGGCAACGAAAACGCCACCGTTACGGGCGTCTCCCCCACCGGCAAGCAGTCCACCGACAGCACGATCACGCTGACGGTTTCGCTTTCTGGCTCTGCCTCGGGTGACGATTCCGACACGACGACTAACTAGTCGACAACCCATCACCTGCAGCGGCTATGGCCGCAAACATATTCGCTCAACGGCGCCCGCTTGCTCCCCAGCAAGCGGGCGCGTTATTTATCGACAGGCCAGGGCTCCATAGCAACGCAAAGAGGCCCGCAAAAGCGAGCCTCTCAGGTAACAACAGATATGTGATGCAGTAATTACTAGCCGCAGAACTTCACCATGGTCTCGACCATGGACTCTTGCCTATAGACAAAATGTCCAGAAGCAAGGAGATGAAAGAGTAAGGACAACGCCCTCTAAAAGAAGGCCGTATATGAAGATTGCATATCCCTTTTGCCTTCATATACTCAAGAAGCACCCCTCGAAGCGCTCCTGAGAGGCCCCCTTGGATGCAACCCAGGGGATCCAGATTCTGGTAGACATCGGCACAGCAAAATCCTGCCGCGCAGGCACGAACGGACATCTTGACTCCCAACGCAATGCGGGGCGCCCCAAGACACCCCGCCACGACAAAAAACTAGTTCTCGTAGACCAGCGGGTGGCCCCAACTGCCCTCGATCTTGCAGGTCTGCGCCGCAAAACCGGCAGCGAAGTCCAAGCTCTCGCGAATTGCGGCCTCGCCGCACTCGCCGGCCTTCTTCTTGGAAAGATAGGTGACCAAAAACGCCGTCAGCAGTGAATCGCCGGCCGCCATAGCGTCTTTGAGCTCCTCGGGCGCCACGGGCTTGATGCCCTGCTCGTAGAAGTTTTCGCCGTCATAGGCGACGGAACCCTTGCTCCCGCGCGACGCGCATACGATTTGAGGGCCAAGGGCCTTCACCCACTCGAGCTTCGCCTTGATATCCTCCAGGGAAGCGTCGCCCATGGACATAAAGGCGTACGTCACAAATGGCGCAATCTGCTCGAAGTACTCGTCGGTGGAGTCATCGGAGAAGTCGAAGCTGATAGGCACACCGGCAGCCTTGATCTTGGGGAGCTCGCGCTCGGTGAAGCAGTAGTTGCCGCTGTGCACCAAATCGAAGCCGCTGACGTACTCGGCGGCGAAGCGGTCTATCACGTAGCGCATGTCGCCACGTATGCCGCCTTCATTGGAGCCCAGGAAGATACGGTCCCCGGTCTTGTCAACGGTCACGCGAGCGGCGCCGTTGACGCCCAGGACCTGCTGGCAGCGAAGAAGCTCGACGCCCTCGTCCTCAAGCGATGCTATAACGTGCTCGGCCTCCTCATCTGATCCGAAGATTCCCATGTAGGCGCTGCGATCGACACCGAGCTTCTTGGCGAAGACGGCGAAGTTGACTGCGTTGCCGCCGGGATACATAGTCTTGATATGCTCGTACTTATCGACAACGTTGTCTCCAAAGCCGAGCACGCTTATAGGATAGGCTGCCATGGTTATCTCCATTCAGGTAAACCGCCGTGGCTACGGCGAGCAGAAGAGGCGCGAGGATTCGCACGTCTCAACGCGCTTCGCGCCCCGTTCTAAAATCGCTAGTACTTCTCGATGCCCATGCAACGACGCACGTCCGGGTGATGGTCGAACACCTTGCCGCGAGCGGAGCGCAGCTCACAGTTCATCGCGTAGAACAGGATTGGATCAAGGAACGCGCGAACGCTTGCCGGTACTTGGTCCATGCCGTACTCCATGGCGTCGAGCACCATAAGAGTGTCGGTATGGGTCTCGAGGAATGCGAGGGCGCGCTCATCCATGGCTCGGCACTCACTGGAAGACATCTGCAGGAAGTAGAAGACTCCGGGCTCGGTCACCTCGAAGGGGCCGTGGAAGTACTCGCCGGAGTGGATATAGGCGCAGCTCTGCCACTGCATCTCCATAAGCGAGCAGATAGCGAAGCCATAGGTCTGGCTAAACACGGGACCGGATCCCAAGATATACAGGAACTTGTGGTCCTGGCACAGGGCAGCGAAACGGTCGCAAAGTTCGGCGTTGACCTTCTCGCGAGCCGCAGGCAGGATCCGGTCCATCTTGGCGATGCCTTCGTACATATCGGCAAGGTCAGCATAACCTTCCTGCTGATCCAAGAGCTCGGCAGCGAGAGCCAAAGAGATGCCGGCGGGTACCTCCGCCTGCGGAACTCCCTCGCCCCACGGATATACCCAGCACGTCCACTCACCGTTATCGATGCCGGAGCCGGCGTTGTCGGTCTGTGCGATAACGGTTGCGCCCGCCGCCTTGGCGATCGAGCACGCATCGATTACCTCGGGAGTGTTGCCGGAGTGGCTGCAAGCGATAACAAGGGACTTTTCGCCCAGGCGCTTGGGACGCATGATATCGAACTCGCGGGCGGTATACGCCTCACTGGCAAACGTAGTCGCCTCGCGCTTAAGCAGCTCATGGGCGGGCAGCAGGTCGATGAGGGAGCCGCCGCAGGCAACCCAGAAGACGCTATCGAAACCGCCCTTTTCGGCGATTGCGTCGGCGATGAGATCATGTGCGTTCATTGTTATTCTTCCTTTCGATACGGCGGACGAATCCGCCAACGTTTACTGCAAGTCTTCTCGTCAAGCGTGTTGACTGCCCCACGCGAATGGGAGCTACGCGCTAGTCGACAAAATACCTCTCGAAGGCGTCCATGTTGCGCCGGTCCGCTGCTGCGGGATCATCGAAATACCTTCCATCGGTGATCTCCTGGCCAAGATAGCCCTCGAACCCATGCGCGTTGAGGACACGCACGAAATCGTCCATGCTGTGCTTTCCATCGCCCCAAACCAGATGGCCGTATGGGTCGCCATCAATGAAGTGCATGTTCCTTATGGCACCATCGCCAAACTCGGCAAACCACTCTTCAAGGCTCTCGCCGGCGACTCCCATAGCAGTAGTGTCCACCATTGGAGTAAGGTGCGGGTTGGCTACTTGGTCAAGCATGCGCCTGGCATCCGCGAGTGTAACCACCAAGTTGCTCTCTTCCGGCCTCAGGCTCTCCATGCAGAGGGTCACGCCGTGCTCGCCGGCATAGTCCGCAAGAATCGCCAAGTGCTCGGCAGAGCGCTTCCAAGCTTCCTCGCGGTCCTCGTCCCAATCGCCCCAACCGGAGTTGATGGACATATACGGGGCGCCGAGCACCTCGGCGAGCTCGATGCCGTGCTTGAAGTAAGCGAGGCTCCGCTGCGCGTGGAGGGGCTTTCTGGCAGCGTACTGCCACGGATACACCACGTTCTCCGGGCACAGGGAGCTCCCGGAGAGTCCGCGGGACTCGATCTTGCGGCGAAGCTTGTCGGCCTCGAAATACCCCGTGTGGTCCAGCGTCACGTGCGGCTCGGCCGCCCAAAGCTCGATGGTTTTGAAGCCAAGGCGCTGCTGAACATCAAGGAAATAATCGAGCGACCACATGATGTAGTGAATGTTCATGCCGGCGACCTGCTCGCGACGCAGGCGGGGCGCGGAAGCGTTTAAATCCATGCTGGGCATCTCCTCTCCTAGCAATCTTCGTACACGACCCGACCATCGCTCAGCGTGAGCGAGACCTGGATGTCTCTGGCATCTTTGGGGTCCACCGCAAACACATCGCGGTCCAAAACGCAGATGTCCGCGAGCTTGCCCGCCTCGAGGGTGCCGAAATCGTTCTCGCGAACCAGATCGTAGGAACCCCCGGCAGTCCATGCCCGCAGCAGCTCG
The DNA here is from genome assembly GCF_015558785.1 of Collinsella aerofaciens. Taxonomy (GTDB): domain Bacteria; phylum Actinomycetota; class Coriobacteriia; order Coriobacteriales; family Coriobacteriaceae; genus Collinsella; species Collinsella aerofaciens_P. Next base: position 38,535 of record NZ_JADMOP010000014.1, on the reverse strand, counting down.
GCAACGCTAACGGTATTCTGCGGGTTGACGTCCAAACCGTCGGCGAAGTACCCTCCGCAGGCGCTGTAGATCGAATCTCCTAGATGCGGGATAAGGAGGGGAAGATCGGTTCCGCAGCACAGCACACATCCGCCATCCACCATGGCGCGACGGTTCCAGCTGCGGGAGAGCCTCTTCTCTCCTATCTGGCGACGCATGGTCGAAAGGCAATCCTCGCGCTTATCAAGAGTAAGGATCTGGGGATAGACCTCGCAGATACCGCCGATGGCGCCCATGCGCGCCAGGTCAGCTGGATCGGAGTTCTCAAGGTCCGTAATCGAATGCCTGCGAGCGAGCCTTCCCGACTCATCACGCGGTAGCCGCTCATACAGGTCGATCGTCTTGCGAACGGCCCCATCCCCCTGGCAATGCAGGGAGTAGCGGAATCCCTGGGCATCGATCTCGGACAGCTCGCGAGAGATGAGGTCCCATTCGGGCTCCTCGACCACGGTCTTTCCGCCGGCACCCGCATCGGCCCCCTCCTCGTAGGGATCGATCATCTCGGCCAGGCCGCACCACACGCCGCGATCGGTCATGCGATTGAAGCCGGAGAACCTGACGAAGTCTCCTTGGAAGCGGTCGCGCGCCGAGCAGGCGTAATCAAGGTCGGCTCCATGCCCGACGGGCTGGCTCATCATGTCGACCCTAACCGTAAGTTCGCCTTCCTGCTCGCGGCGATACATCTCGTCCGCAAATCCGTAATAATCGTCAAAGCACATCTCCTTGATGGCGGTGACGCCACGGGAGTTAAGCATGGTCATGTAGTCGCCATACGCATCGCGGACTTCCTGAAGAGGTAGATAATCGCGCATAAGGTGCCAAATCATCTCGGCATAGCAAGCCTCGGGCGTAAAACCATAGCGCGCAGATGCGGCGGAGTTGAGCACGCAGGTCTCCGCGCCGGCAGTAAAGGCGACGGCAGGCGTGGATGAGAACTTCTCGTCCAACATATCAACCAAGTCGTCACCCATAAGGGTCTCCGGAAGGTTCATGCCCAACGCCATAGGGGCCTGGGGCCGCTCCTCCTTCCAATTCGACATCGCGGTGAAAACATCATCTGCCGAGGTCGCATCGATAAGATCGGCGCCGATGCGACGGAGCACCCAGCCGGTAAAGAACGTGTGCACGTCGACAAGGCCTGCCATGACGGTTCTGGAGCCAAGGTCGCGAACCTCGTCCGCATGCGCAGTATATTCGGCAGCCCGATCAGAGGCGCCCACGGATTCGATGCGATTACCGCGAATCGAAACATATCCGTCGATCGGTTCATCGGAAAGGCCGGTAAAGATGCTGCGGGACAGCAATACTAGCGAACGATCAAACACCGGGCACCTCCTACATCGGCAGTAGGCCGGAGATCGTAGTCGCGACCAATCCGAACAGGACCATGAAGATAAAGAACTTCCAGATGGTCTTCCACCATTGCCCGAAGGAGATCTTCGCTACGGCGAGACCCGCGACGGTCATGCCCGCAACGGGGCTGATGGTGTTGATGGTCTGGTTCGCGAACTGCAGAGCGGTGACGGCAGCCTCGGGATTGAGACCCATAAGCTCGGTCAGCGGGCCCATGACTGGCATGGTGAGTGCAGCGAGGCCGGAGCTGGAAGGAACCAGCAGCGAAAGCAGGCCGAGGACGATGTACATGAAGGTGGTATAGATGAAGGACGGAGCGCCCGCAAGGAGTCCGACGAGCCAGTTAAGAATAGAGTCGATGATCATTCCGCCCTCTGCAACGACCAGGATGCCGCGGGCGATACCGATGATGCAGGCTGCGTAGGCGAAGTCGGCGATTCCGCGGACGAACTCCTCCGCAATGGTCTTCTCGTCCAAGCCGCCGAGTATGCCGGCAAGAAGGCCCATGGCCAGGAACACCATAGAGATCTCGTCCATATACCAGCCCTGGGTAACGAGGCCCCACACGATAACGCCCATGCCGACCGCGAAATCAATGAGGACGAGCTCGTGGCGAAGCGTGAACTCCTCTTCGATAGAGGCGTCGGTGACAGAGAACTCGATGCGCTTCTGCTTATCGTCCTCATAGGTGATGGAGGACTTGGGATCGAGCTTGACGCGGCGCGCGTAGCGCATGGCCCAGAAAATGCCCGCGGCGGTGAAGATGGCCCACAGGATGGCGCGGAGCCAAAGCTGGGGATTTCCCTCGATGCCGATAACGCCCTGGGCGATCAGCACGTTGAAAGGATCGATAGTGGATGCGCAGTAACCAAGGTTGGGGCCGAGGAAGCAGATGATGAATGCGGTCATGGAGTCATACCCGATGCTCAGCATGATGGGGATGAAGATCGCGTAGAACGGCAGCGCCTCCTCGGACATGCCGAACGTGGTGCCGCAGATCGAGAGCAGGACCATGGAGATGGGGATGATCAAGATGTCCTTGTTCTTCAACTTCTTGATCACGCGGCTCATACCGGCGTTTAGGGCGTTGGTCTTGGTGACGATGGCGAACGATCCGCCGATCAGCAGGACGAACGCGACGACATCGGCCGCAGCCTGGATGCCCTTGGCGGGAGCCTGCAGGACGGCATCGATGCCCTGTCGCAGATCGACGGTCTCCCCCGTCTCCGAATCGGTGTAGACCTTGTCGACTTCTTGGTACGTTCCGGCTACGGCGACTTCTCGCTCGCCCGCGGCCGTCTGAATGGTCTGACGGTCGAACTGACCCGATGGGACGATCCATGTGAGCACCGCGAAGAACACAATCAGCATGAACGCGATGGTGTACACATGGGGAAGCTGGAGATGGAATCTGCGCTTGGGCTTCTCCTGTTTGGCATCCGACATTCTTAACCTCCTGTCAGAGCAACGATGCTTGCCAAAAAACCCTCACGTATAAGCAAACATCTTAGGTTGTCCTATGTATAACCTGCATGAAGGTGCCGGTCAAGAAACATATTAGGTTGTTCTATAAGTGGTAACTTTTACGCGCTAAACGGACCTGTTGCGGCGATGGCGAGAACAGCGCTGCGCGAGACAGAGCCGCTAGATATCGAAGCTGTAGCGCGAACCCACGTAGTACTGCCTGCCATAGCAGAAGCGCTCTCCGTTGGAATCGAGAAAGCCCGCGTTCATGAAGAATAGCGGCTCCCCTACTGGGACCTTGAGCTCGCGGGCGGTATCAATTCCCGCACGGGCGATCTCTAGCCTGCAGGGATCGGATGAACAGGGATACCTACCCGTACGCTCCCCCACGGCCTCGAATATCGAGCAATTGGAGAGACCGATATCTTTGAGAAATTCGAATCCGTCAACAGGATAGTAGTTGTTCTCGAACAGGACCGGCACGCCGTCTGCGGTACGCACGCGTGAGACCAAGATGAGGTCAGAGCCTTCATCCAAGCCAAAGAAAGAAGCGAGGTCGCGATCGGCGGCAACGGTCTTGCGGGCAACGACGCGAGCGCCCGCCTTCATGCCGTTTTCAGCGCATGCTTGGGTAAAACTCTGAACATCGTCCTTCTGATGCACCTTGCGAATTATCTTTGTCGCGGTCACAAACGTACCACGCCCCTGCCGCTTGGTGAGATACCCCTCGCCCACAAGCTCCTCTATTGCGCGACGAACCGTGACCCTTCCCACGCCGTACATCTTAGAAAGCTCAAGTTCCGTTGGAATCTGCGAGTCAACGGGATATGTCCCCTGTTCGATATCGCTCTTGAGCAAATCGAGCACCTGTTGATACAGCGGGGCGGAAGAGCCCCCATCCAGATGCGTATCCACAAAAACTCTCCCTTTAAGGCGTTCGCGATCTCAACTACTCCATTCTACCGCACACGGAAAAATGAGGTTAAACACATAGGGGCCCTGCATGTTTGAGCAGATCGGGAATCTGGTCGATGATTTCGTCCGCATTTGCTTGCGAAAAACCAAAACGCTCCTCGCGCTTGGCGAACACGGTGAGACCCGCCGTCTTGCCCGCGGCGATGCCCGACATCGTGCCTAGCAGCGCCGAACGCATGCAGTCCGGCTACACCCGCGGCGGCAGGCCCCAAGCTGACAGGCCCCAGCAATTAGACATCCCGTTCTCCGACGTGCTCTCGGTCGAGATCGCGGGGCGTTCCGCATAGCGGTGCTGCCGAGCACACCTACGGCGTGGTGGGGTCGCTGTGCGAGAACAACGACAAGCTCGCTATCGACCGGCGCCCGCCCGAAGTGGAGGAGGGCGACTTGCTCGTCATCCACGATGCGGGCGCGCACGGGTTCTCGGTGGGCTACAACTACAACGGCCGGCTCAAGCGTGCCGAGGTGCTGATGCGTCCGGACGGGTCGGGCCAGCTCATCCGCTGCGCCGAGGAGCCGCGCGACTACTTTGCCACCTTTGACTGCTTCCCGGCCGACGAGCGGCTCGCCGTTCGCTCCAGTATCCGCTGGGTTGCCACTATGCCGTGTAGCAGGCGGTTGTCGATACATGCGGCGATGATGCTCATGTGATGTTGGCTTCCTTCCTTTGCTTGCGAGGCGCGTCACTCGTCCTGCTGGGCCGCGGGCCCATCGTTCAGCGTGGCCTGCCTGCGCGGGGTATGCCGGGAATTGATGTAGTCGTATGCGTAGGCGATCTCCGTGACGGGGACCTCCACGTGGTAATGGGCGGAAATGTCAGAGAAGCTCGTGCGGAATGCCTCGACGAAATCGTTGTGTTCATTGGCGAAGCGCTGCTCGTCTGCGTAGTTCTCGATGGGGCTTCTGGTCACGAGGCGCTCCACGAGACAACACAGGTGCACGTAGAGCCCCATGCTCACACGAGCGCCAATCACGTCTCCGGTGAGCTGCTGGAGCCGCTCCGCGGCACTCTCGATTTCGCCGAAGAGCTTGTTGGGGTTAAGGATTGTGATGGACTCGACCACGTTCCTGAGGGTCATGTTCTTGACGAGATTCTGGTGGAACGTGCGCAAGCCGTCAGCGTCGAGCAAGCGTGCGAAGGCGCGGTCTATCTGGGCCGTTCCTTCGCCGGCGATGAGTTCCTCGAGCGAAATGAACGGGACTCCGTCGGCGTGCGGATTGTCCGTGCCGATGACCGAGCGCACGTTGTACTGGGAGAAGGCGGCATCCTCAGATCCGTTATTGGCGAGCTGCCGCCAGCCAACGGCGACAAGCCGCGCGGGGGACTCGCCAGGCAGGCTCTGCGCCACGAGATCGCGGATCCGCGCAGCTGCGTCAAGTCCGCCTTCGGAGCAGAAGACAATCGCGTCCGGTCGGGCGTTGCGCGCCACGATGTGATAATTACAGGTGCAAGCTGCCGCAGCATCGTCGAGAACCTCTCGCACGGAGCGACCCGCGATAAGTCCGGCGCCAACCTCCACCGCAAGGCCGGTAGAGGCGTTGTTGATGATGCCGAGTGTCATGCCGGAGGTGGATTCCAGACTCTTATAAATATCCTGGAGCGATCCCATGTCCACGAGGATGACGACCTCGTCTGCGTAGGAGAAGCGGTCGATGATTTGCTGAAGAGGAGCAGCGACGTCCGTAACCTTCTGGTCGTAGGGCATATCGATGGCCTCGAAGACCCTCGTGTCAAGAATCCGATTGGCAGCGTCGGCGATGCTCGTGGCGGTCGAGTAGCCATGACTGAGGACGATACCGACGCTCCGACGACGCTTAGACGGGTCGAGTGCGAGTGCCGCATGCGCAAGGACGAGCAGACACGTGAGATCGTCGAGCGCGATGCCGAGCGTAGCCTTGAGTTCATCAGCGATGCAGGCGCAGACAGTAACGGCAAAGCGGTTGCGCTGGGCCACGACGCCGCGCATGCCGGAAAGCTCGCTTGCATGGGAGCTCTTCCAACGCGAGAGGTTTGCGGGCGGCCACAGCTGGAGGCAGATGCCCTGGGCGATTAGATGCGAGCTCTTTCGGGACAAATCGATCGAGTAGAGTTCGTTCACGGAAGTGACGACGCTGTCGGCGATCTGCTCGTATGCGTCGGACTTCGAGCGGCCCGGGTTTTGCCCGAACGCCAGGTAGTCCTCAAGGTCGCGGGCTCGCTCCACCAGCTGAGCGCTGCACGCGCTCCCATCAAGCGTGCCTTCGCGATAGCTCTCGTATGGCTCCAGCATGGCGTCGAGTACATGCCGTGCGCGGTCGTCCGCCTGGCTTTGGATGCTCCGGGTGGTGTCGATGAGCTGCATATCGTTCTCGCTGCGCTCAAGTGCGGAGCCGGCAAGGATTGCGGAGGGAAGCTGGTAGGTGCGAATCTCCAGGCTGTCACCCTTCGTGTCTAGATAGGCCTCGGCGCAACAGTTGGTGATGCAGTCGCGTAGGCCGCGTACGTTCTCCTCGAAGTTGGTGCCGGCGAGGGCTCGGAAGGCTCCGCGACTTATGAGGATGTCGCGTCCTATGCGTCGGCCCTCCTCCTTGAGGAAGTGGAGAGTCAGTTCCTCACGCTCCTCCTGGGTGCGCTCGCGCAGAGACGGCACCTGGGCGGACATGGGGATGCGACGCGTGAGGCTGCGGCACTCGGTACTGTCTGCCTCGTTTGAGGTGGCAAAGATAAGGCGCGCAGCAGGGGCTGGCACAATGGCGCCCGCCTGTGCGGAGGCCCACTCCAAGAGCGCGTCCTGGGCAGCGGGTGAGAGGGTGTCGACGTCCTTGAGATAAACGATGCCGCCGCTCGCCCGATCTGCAGGCCCGCCATCTGCGCACAGATCGTGAGTGAGCGCGCGGGCATCGTCTGCGTAATGCGAGCAGTCGATGCTCACAAGCTTGGCTTCCTGCTGCAGGACGCCGACGTTCTTGCCGTATTCGAGGGCAAGTTCGGCGAGTAGACCCTTGCCGGTTCCCGAAGCGCCACAGAGCAGGATGGGCAGGCCAGCTGGCGGGTACTTGAGCGCGGCGCAGAGCTGGCTGATGCAGGGCGCAAGGCTCAGCTCGTGACCGATTGCGCGGTCAAAGTCGAGTCGCTCGCCGTTTCCGAGCGTGGCGAAGAGCTGCTCGACCGAAGGGTAGGTGCTACGCTCAATGCGAGACTGGAAGAAGCGTTCGAGGGAGCGGCGGTGGAAGTAGCACACCGGTCGCGCCCCTGCTTTCACCACGAGGCCAGCGCGCACGAGCTCGTTGAGATACTGACTTGCCAGGCTGCGCGAGATGGCGAGCGAGTCGGTTATAGATGCCGTGGTGAAGTGGTCGAGACGGTTCTGGATGCGCCCGCCCCGCGTGCTGCCAAGCTCGCGCGTGATGCGATCGAGGTAGGCAAGCAGGTCTTTCTGTGTCTCGGGGATGTTCATGCGGCTGGTCCTCCTTTCGTCCCACACCTTACGGGCGGGGTGGTGCTCGGGACGGGTTGGCGCCCGCGTTCCGTCACGGGCGCGTGCACTTCGGCACTCCATGATACATCTGTAGTGACATATGGCGACTTCTCGACACTTGCGCTCGACACAGCGAGCGGCAACGGCGCTGTCCGCCGAGCGCCTCGCCGTTTGCTCCGTCTCTGGCTACATCGCTCGAACCGACTCTGCCGCTGGCGCGGACGCCCCGCGCCCGGACGGCTCGGAAAGGCAGGAAACCATGGACGTCCGCAAGCTCGAGGGTTCCATAATCGCGCTCGTCACGCCATTCGACGAGGACGGCTCCGTCAACTTTGCCCAGCTCGAGATGCTGCTCGAACTCCAGATCGAGAGCGGCACCGACGCCATCCTCACACTGGGCACCACCGGCAAGTCAGCCACGATGACCGACGAGGAAAACAACGAGGTCGTCAAGTTAGTCGTGGAGCACGTGGCCGGGCACGTGCCGGCCATCGCCGGTTCGGGCTCCAACTGCACGGCCACGCAGGCGCGCAAGAGCCTCACGTACTAGAAGCTGAACGCCGACGCCCCGCTCATCATCTCGCCGTACTGCAACAAGTCCAACGAGGAGGACATCTACCAGTGCCTCGTTCACACGGCCAGCGCGGTGGACATCCCCTGCATCATCTACAACATCCCCGGGCGCACCGGCTGCAGCATCAGCGCGGCCAACGTGGAGCGTCTGGCCGCCCACCCCAACATCATGCGCATGTTCGCGTGGGCAAGGGCGCCACGGTGGCCACCGGTGCCGCATGCGTGGAGGACGTGCCGGCCGGTGCCGTGGTGACCGGCGTGTCCGCGAAGGTCATCAAGCAGGCCAACGAGTCGCCGAGGACAAGGCCCCCTCGTCGACGCGCTCCGCAACCTGTAAGCGAGGCCCCTAAGGCCGCCTTGCTGTCGGCAGCCTGGGGCCATGTGCCATCAGGGCGCAGGACGGGTCCGGTCGCCGAAATGCGGCCGGACCCGTTGTTCGCATGTTTTGCTGGGGGAGTCGCTGTGGCGACGGGGTTCACTGGCTTACTTTTCCTGTTCGCGCAGCCCCTTCGCCAAGGCTATGTTGGACAGTTTGAGTTCGCCATTCGTTACCGTAACAGCAAGCGAGTGGCCGAACTTCTCGCAGACGCGTGTCGTGAGTGCGGTACCGTCGAGGTAGAGGACGAGGATGTTGTCGTCAACGATGAGCTGCAGGTGGTAAGAACGCCCGGACTCGAGCCAGACTGGCCTCCAAAGCCCCTTATCCATTACGCGGAACCACTTGTAACAGGGACTCTTGTCGAACGAGAGCCGATTCGCGTCGAGGTCGAAGCGGTATTCGTACGACTCGTCGGTCTCGAGATTCTTGTAGGCTCGAATTGAGAAGTCGCAAGCGTCCCTGAACGTCACGTCTGCCTCGAAGCAGAAGATCTCGCCTGCGTTTTCGGTGATTACGCACTCCGTTCGTTCGTGGTCTCCGCGAAGCTCGATATCCGGGACGGCATCAGGGCACTCGAACGCATCCCTTATGCTTTGGGGAGGGCGAACGCCGAGGGTGCCATTGGGGCGCTGGTACACCTCATGGGGCATAAACGAGCCACCCCAAAGCCAGTTGGCCCGGTCATCGTCGTTCTCGCGCGTGGGGACCCAGCCGGACAGAATCCTGCGCGATCCGTCGAAGGCGGTCCGTCCGGCGTAATACGCCCTCCCGTCGAAGGCGTCATCTCTCGGCTTCTCCCACGGACCGTAGAGATCGCGGCTCATGCGGTAGACGATCTTGTTCTCGTCGCTGTACTCAGAGTAGACCAGGTACCACCAATCGCCAATTTTGAAAATGTCTGGCATTTCGAACATGGTGTAGAGGCCGGGGGCCCAAAAGTCGCCCTTGAACTGCCAGTGCTCGAGGTCCTTCGACGTAAAGTGAACGAGCCTGCCAGTTTGGAGGGTTTTGGAGGGGTCGTCTCCCTTACGCGTGCCCAGTACGAGGAGGTATTCCTTCCGGTCGTCATCCCATATTACGAAAGGGTCGCGCCAGTTGCGCCCATCGTATCCTGGCTGAGGCGTGAGCTCTGCTGCAACACCCGTCTTTTTCCACGTCGCATAATCATCCGAGCAGGCCTTCGCCTGCATGAGCACCTGGGACGTTTTGCCTTCTCGCAGGTAGTTGCGGTTGAACCCGGTATAGAAAGCGCGTACCTCCCCTTTTGCCTCGTAGACGGTTCCGGCGTAGATGAACTGGTCTTGGTCGTCTTCTCCGCCGTGGGGGATCGCCGTTCCGTGTTCCTGGTACGTCACGAAGTCCTGGGTGGTCGCGAGCGACCACCCAAAGGGCTGTCCTTCGGCAAGCGGAGCGGGGTCGCGCGTGTCACGCTGGTGGTATAGATAGAACGTGCCGTCCTTGCCGAAGGGCATGACGTCTCCCACCCACACGTCCTTCGGTTGGTAGAACAGGTGCTGGTTATTGGTCGGGACTTTGCGCATGTCTCGTCCTCCTTACTGTCGCGTCTTTCCTATTCGTCTTCTTCGTCAACGTCCGGAGTCAGATCTCCGAGGTAGACGAGCTGCTCTTTGGCTTGGGTGACGACATGCCTCACCACATCGGGAGTAAGCTGTCCGGCGTGGAGCGAGAGCTCGAGGGCCACGGGAAGGTTTACGCCGGTCACTATGAACGCGCCTCGCGGAGCCGAGCAGGCTACGAGCTGGTTTACGCTGCCCTGAAGGATGTCGGTGAGAACGAGGGTCTCGTCATCTTCGGCGATGCCCTCGAATGCGCTGGCGAGCTTCTCCTCGAGCGGGGTTTCGTCTGTAAACGCGCAGACAACCCTGATGTCGTGCCCCGGTCCTATGATGGCCTTGAGCGTGTCTCCGAGTCCGGCTGCCAGGCCGTAGTGCGATGCAATGATGATGTGCCTCATAATGCGTCCTTTGTGGGTTGGTCTAGCCCTAGGCTAGGCAGCAAGAATGCCGAAAGCCGCGCACACCCACGAGATGATGAGGATGCCGAGGACAATCTTGTTGATGCTGACCTTGCGCTTGACGAGGGCGTAGACGATGGCTGTGGCTATTACGGGCAGCATGCCGACCATGATTTGGTCGAGGATGCCCGTCTGGACGTCGAGCGTAACTTCACCCATGGTGAACGTGAGACCACACGAGACCTTGATGACGGTGGGGATGAGCGCACCGACGACCATCATGCCAAGTGCCGACGTCGACTCGGTGAAAACGGACATCTTCTCGGCAAGGGTCGTGAAGAGCTTGTCGCCGAACTTATAGCCTATGCGCCAGTCAAAGAGCTTCCATACGAAGATGGCGATGGCGACGGCAAGCCAGAGAAGCACGCCGACGGGGTTTCCCGCCTGTCCCATGTAGGCGGCGATGGAGCCGAAGATGGTGGGAATGAGGATGGCGAAGATCGTGTCGCCGACTCCTGAGAGGGAGCCCATGAGGCCAATCTTAAGGTCTTGGACCGCGTCGATGGCGTCATTGTGCCCCTTGTCCTCCAAGGCTAGGCCGGCGCCGAGGAGCAGGCCGCTTACCTGGGGAGTCGCATTGTAATAGCGATAGGTGCTCAGAAGTGACCTGCGGTAGCCCTCCTCGTCTCCTGCATAGATCTTGCGCAGGGCGGGTTCGGTTGCGAACATGACCGCCGGGGCACACTGGGACTCATAGTTATAGATGGACGCGCCGAGCATCCAGCGGCGGCCGCAACGGTCGAGATCGGAAACGGTGAGGACTGGCTGGTACGTTCCGTCTGCCAGGCAGGTTGGCGCTTCGTTTGCCTTGGTGGCGTTAACTTCGTTACTCATCTTCCAGACCTCCAGCGTCGAGGGCGTTTACGGACGGATTGCTGTGCGACTTGTAGTACTCGATGGCCGCGGCGGCACCGAGCAGGGCGATGGGGAGAATGCTTATCTGCAGGTAGGCGGCCAGAACGAAGCCAACGATGGCGTAGGCGATGAACTTCTTCATTGGCATGAAGGACAGAAGCATCGCAAGGCCGACGACGGGGAGGATACCGGCGGCGATGGAGAGGCCGGTCGTGAACCAGGAGGGCATGACGGAGAGGAAAGCGTTGACGGCATCGGCGCCAAAGAGCAGTACGGCAAACGTGGGGATGGCCGCCGTAAGGCCATAGAAGACCGGACCGAGGAAAAGTACGCTCTTCATCTGCGAGTACTTGCCCTCTTCGGCAAAGCGCTGCGAGGCACGCCCGAGGAAGCCGTTTGCCGTCTTGGCGATGACGTCGAGCTGAAGGCCGAGCATGCCGACTGCGATTCCGGCGGCAACGCCGACGCTCGCCTCCTGACCCGAGGTGATGGCAACGACGGCGCCAATGATGGCGGCAGTGGGATAGTCGGGGACGGAGGCTCCTCCCATGGCCGCCACGCCCAGGCTCATGAGTTGGACGATGGCGCCGACGGCGAGGCCGGTTACGGGGTCGCCGAGCGCAAGTCCGACGAACCATGCTGGCGTGACGGACATGTTCGTGAGAATTTGTCCCGCGTTCTTCTCGGCTCCGTAGATGAAGGCGATGAGTGTAACGACGGCTATCTGGATGATGGATGGTGTCATAAGTTCACTCCCTTGCTAAAGCGTGATGATGCTGGAGAGCTCTACGGGCTTGTCGGCCGGCACATAGCGAACGGTGATATCGCAGCCGGTGCCAGCAATCGCTCGATATGCGGGCAGCTCGTCTTTGGTGACGTAGGCGCGACTGCTCACCTGGACGGCGTCTGACCCCTCTTCGGGAAAGACTGTGCCTCCGACCACGAGTGTGGGAACAACCTGGCCCGTCTGTATGACGTCGAGGATGGTCTGGGGGTCTCGCGCCACGATGAAGACCGTGTGGTCGTCGTACTTGCCCGCCCGATAGTTCGCGAGAGCCGTCTCCTTGTTGATAATGGAGAGGGCGACTCCCGAGGGCTTTGCCATCCGCATGGCAGCCTTCTTGGTCGGGTCGTTGGCGACGATGTCATCGATGACCATGAGACGCTGCGGACGGAACTCGGGTACCCACTGGGTTGCCACTATGCCGTGTAGCAGGCGGTTGTCGATGCGTGCTGCGATGATGCTCATGTGATGTTGGCTTCCTTCCTTTGCTTGCGTGACGCGTTTCGGCATGGCCTGTGCCGAGGCGCGTCATTCTTCCTGCCGGGCCGCGGACCCGTCGTTCAGCGTGGCCTGCCTGCGAGGGGCATGCCGGGAATTGATGTAGTCGTATGCGTAGGCGATCTCCGTGACGGGGACCTCCACGTGGTAATGGGCGGAAATGTCAGAGAAGCTCGTGCGGAATGC
>NZ_JADMOP010000014.1:4198-25836 GCF_015558785.1 Collinsella aerofaciens | reverse complement strand
TATGCGTAGGCGATCTCCGTGACGGGGACCTCCACGTGGTAATGGGCGGAAATGTCAGAGAAGCTCGTGCGGAATGCGATCGAGGTAGGCTCTGTGTCTCGGGGATGTTCATGCGGCTGGTCCTCCTTTCGCCACACACCTTACGGGCGGGGTGGTGCGCGGAACGGGTTGGCGCCAGTGTTTCGTCACGGGCGCGTGCGCTTCGGCACTCCATGCTACATCTGAGTGGCATGTGGCGACTTCTCGACACTCGCGCTCGACACAGCGAGCGGCAATGGCGCTGCCTGCCGAGCGCCTCACGGGCGCATCCCGACCGCAGAAGTGCGCGCGAAGGCTCGTCGAAGTGCTGGGTTGGGGACCGGCGGTCTGGATACGCGGTTTCGTTCGGCGAAGGCGGCGAGGCGAATGGCATGGCGAACGTACGGGTTTGACGTGAACGGGTTGCCCGTGGCGGCGTGGTATCGGGAGGAGACGGTCGAGCAGGTGCTCGCGCCGCTGCTCGTCCGTCTCGCGCGCTCGCATCAGGAGAAGGGGTCACAGGCCCATCTCGGCGACCCGGTGCGCATACGCTATTGCGACCGGGACGGCCACGTGTCGCGAACGGATATCGTCCGCCAGGTGGACGTCGCGCCGCGAAATGCAGACTCGCCCCAATCGTCGGTAAGGGATGCCGCGGGCGATACGATGGAATCCACGGACCGCACCGCGCCGCCGAGATTGCGACGCGAATGCAGGCGATGCGCCCGAAAAACTCCTCCGCGCATGTAGGGCGAAACGCCAGATTGGAGCTCCATGAACGATTTCTCCCTCTACTCCCCCACCCGCTTTGTCTTTGGACGAAAAGTGACCGACAAGGTTGGGGAGACCCTGTCCGTCTCCGGCCACCGCCGAGCGCTCATTGTCTACGGCAAGGGTTCCGTAGTCCGCTGCGGAACGCTCGGCCACGTGAAGGCATCGCTCGACGCCGCGGGCGTGGAGCACATCGAGCTTAGAGGGGTGCGTCCAAACCCCGAAATAGGCTTGGTGCGAGAAGGCGTCGAGCTCGCACGGGAAAACGACGTCGACATCATCCTGCCCGTGGGCGGCGGCTCAGCCATGGACTGCGCGAAGGCCATCGCGCTGGGGGCGGTATACGACGGCGACGTATGGGACTTCTTCCGCAAGCGCGCCGTTCCCGCCGACCGCATCGACGTCGCCTGCGTGGCGACCATCCCCGCATCGGGTCCGAGGCCTCTAACTCCTGCGTTATCAGCAACGACGAGGAGCACCTCAAATGCGGCATTAACACGGACCTCAACCGCCCAGCCATCGCCTTCCTCGACCCGGAACTGACCTTCACCCTGCCCGCCTACCAGACCGCCGCGGGAGTGACCGACATGATCGCCCATACATGGAGCGACTCTTCTCCGGCGAGCCCGCCGTGGGCGTAACCGACAACAGCGCCTGCGGGCCAGTGCGCGCTGCGATGGAGGCGGCGTCCAAGGTGATGGAGAACCCAGATGACTACGACGCCCGCGCCGAGATCATGTGGGTGGGTACGCTCGCCCATAACGGCCTCGCCGGCTGCGGCCTGGGTGTCCTCGGCCTGCGCGACGGCGATTGGACCTGCCACGTCCTTGAGCACGAGCTGTCCGCACTGGACACCAAGATCACGCACGACGCCGGCCTCGCCGTCATCTTCCCCGCCTGGTTGCGCTACGCATGGCGAGAGCACCCCGAGCGCTTCCTGGAGTTCAGCGCCCAGGCCTTTGGCGTCGAACCCGTCGATTCGGACGCGGACGAGCTCGATGTGGAGGTAACCCCCGAGCAGGCAATCGAGTACGCGGTCGAAGCGACCATCGACGAGCTGCAGGATTTCAACGTCTCGCTGGGAATGCCGCGCACGCTATCGGAGTTCGGAGTCACCGAGGACGATATCGAAAAGATGATTCCGGACCTCAAGATCAACCGCGGAGAGCTCTTCGGCAGCTTCAAGAAGCTCACGCTGGACGACGCGAGAAAGATTTACCGCAGCACACTCCAGGAAACAGATGCCCATCCCCCACGGGCGAGCAGCACGGCGGCCCCCGCAAACCAGAAACGGCGCCGCTCCCGCGACGCCGTCATATTCCCTGGTGCCCCCGGGCGGATTCGAACCGTCGACACCCGCTTTAGGAGAGCGGTGCTCTATCCCCTGAGCTACGGAGGCATGTTGTACTAGTGTAGCAGATTTGCCCCTTTGCCATGTAGCGCATGTCCACTCATCAAGAAGGCTTTATAGCGAATTGTCGCCGTAGATAATCCTCAATATCGGAAAGAATAAAGCGAAAAAATGGGATGGAGTTTCCTCTAACCACATGAAAAGGAAATTTCCCGACTGGCGCTCAAAAGGAAAATGCATCCCGGAATGAGAATAAATTCCGGGATGCATTTTCCGCCATCTATCGCAGGCAACTAGTCACCCCTGTGGAAAAGGTTTTTGATAACGGAGGGGATGCTCTTGGCGCCCTTAGCGGTCACGTCGATAAAGTCGGGCGAACGCACGAGCTTATCCTCGTCGACGTACTTGCGGACCGCACGAAGCGTCTCTTTGTCGTCGCGCGTCGAAAACGTAAAGTGACCGTTGTCCTTGGTGAAGATGGCAAAACGCGTAATCTTCTTGGTGCCGCGCAAAACCTCGGCGGCAATATAGTCGACCTCGTCCCACGGGATTTGAATATAATCCTCGGGATTGCGCTCGTTATAGTACTCGAACGCCTTATTGCCCACCATCACGTTACCGTGGCTGGTAAGCCCCATCAGGCAGGTTGCCGGCGTTGCCAGATCGACCTTGCTGTTCTGAGATTGCGCCATACGCGCCTCGCCCTCCAATAAAAACAATCGGACCGCATCCAGTGTACCCACCGGGTGCGGTCCGTTTCAATGGCTCAAAAGCCCTTACCTAGCAACTCTCGGTCTTAAGCCGAAGCGTGCTTACATGAAGCCGCAGAAGCGACCGATGATGCCGACGGCGAAGAGAGCCAGGATGATGACGATCGGGCTAACCTTCTTCTTGAGGAGCTTGCAGACCAGCAGGGTCAGGCACACGGCGGCAAGGCCGGGGATGAGCTGATCGAGGTTACCCTGGAGCGTGGTGACCTTCATCTGATCAAGGGCGGTAGCACCGACGGAGTTGTACATCGTCAGCGCTTCCTTGATACCCTCGGAACCGGAGGGCAGGCTAGCCCAGTCGATAAAGGCGCCAGCAGACTGCTTGACCGTGGAGACGATCGGGGTGAAGGAAATGGACACCCAGCGCTCGACCAGGGCGCCGATGATGAACATACCCAGGATGGAAGCGCCCTCGGTGACCTTGCCCATCAGACCGCCGGAGAGGTCCTTGGCGATAGAGGAGCCGACCTTGTAGCCAAACTCCTGTGTGTACCACAGGAAAGCGTAACGGATGATGTTCCACGCGAAGAAGAACAGCAGCGGACCGACGATGCTGCCGGACATGGCCAGGGAAGCGCCCAGAGCGCCCAGAATCGGGCGAAGGGTGAACCAGAAGACGGGGTCACCGACGCCGGCGAGCGGGCCCATCATACCGACCTTGACGCCCTGGATGGCGACGTCATCGATCGGAGCACCGTTGGCGCGCTCCTCCTCGAGGGCGAGGGTAACGCCAATGACGGGGGCGGAAACATAGGGGTGGGTGTTATAGAACTCCAGGTGGCGCTTAAGAGCGGCAATCTGGTCATCCTTGCTGGTGTAGAGCTTCTTGATCGCAGGGATCATTGCGAAGCACCAGCCGCCGTTCTGCATACGCTCGTAGTTCCACGAGCCCTGAAGGAACTGATGACGGAAGCAAACCTTCTTACGGTCAGCCTTGGTGAGCTGAATCTTGTTCTCTGCCATATGTATCACTCCCCTCCTACTCGTAATCGTTCAGAATGTCGCCGAGCGGGTCGCCGGAGCCACCGCCCATGCCGCCACCCTGCTTGGCCAGATCCTTAAGGCCAAGGTAGATGAGGGCAAGGGAGATGCCGATGAGGCCAAGGGCGATCAGCGTGAGCTGAGGGATGGCAGCAAGGACAAAGCCGAGGATAAAGAACGGCCAGGTCTCCTTGGTGGCCATCATGTTGATGACCATGGCGTAACCGACGGAAGCGACCATGCCGCCGCCGACGGCCATGCCGCCGGACAGCCAGTCGGGCATAGCGTTAAGCGCGTTGGTAACAGCCTCGGCCGGGATGACGCACAGAAGTACTGCCGGGATGGCGATACGAAGGCCCTGCATGAGGATGGCAGCGTACTGCCAGCGCTCGATGCCGGAGAAGTCGCCCTTCTCGGCGCAACCGTCCATGGCGTGAGCGATAGCGGTAGCAATGGTACGGCAGATCATGGTCAGGAACAGACCAGCGACCGACAGCGGGACGGCGACGGCGATGGCCGCGGTAACGGCCTTGGCCGAATCAGTGGCGCCGCCGTTGAGGGCGAGCACCATGATGATCGAAGAAGCGACCGAGGCCAGAGCGGCGTCAGGCGCGACGGCGGCGCCGACGTTAGCCCAGCCAAGGGCCATCATCTGGAGCGAACCGCCCAGGAGGATGCCCTCCTGAAGGTGACCGGTTACGAGACCGATAAGCGTGCATGCCACGAGCGGCTGATGGAACTGGAACTCATCCAGAACGCCTTCCATACCGGCAAGCAACGCGACAATCGCAACAAGCAGAATAGTGATTGCAGACATGTATCGGACCCTCCTTTACTATGCTTGAGCGGCCAGTTCGGCCTTAGCTTTCTTCAACATGGCGTCGAGATCCTCGGAGGCATCCGAAGGAACCTTGCGGACCTCGAACTTGACGCCCTTGGCCTTGAGGGCCTCGAGGGTCTTAACGTCGTCATCGCCCATAGCGACGGCGTTGGTGACGACGACCTTGCCCTTGGAGTGAGCCATGGAACCGATGTTGACTTCCTTGATGTCGACGCCGGCCTCGATGGCCTTGAGCAGATCCTGCGGGTTCTCGAAGAGCAGCATGGCCTTGGTGTCACCAAAACGCGTGTCCTTGACGACCTCGGCCATCTTCTTGATGGGCACGACGTTGGCATGGACTCCCGGAGGGGCAGCCTGCTCGATCATGGTCTTGCGGAGCTCGTCGTGAGCAACGCCGTCGGAAACCACGATGATGCGGTTGGGGTTGATCTGCTTGGTCCACGTGGTGGCCACCTGACCATGAAGCAGACGGGTGTCGATACGGACGTGGGCAATCTTGATGTGCCCGTCGCCGATGACCGTTCCCGGAGGAATAGCGCCTGCAGGAGCAGCGGCGGCCGCAGCCGGCTTCTTCTCCTCGGGCTCCAGAGACTCGGGCTTGACGCGCACGCCAGCCTTAGCCTCAGTCACGAGATGTTTTGCGATCGCATGTGCAGTGTTCTTTGCGTCAAAGCGCTGCGAATATGCCTCGATGAGCATAGGCAGGTTGACACCGGTGACGATAGCCCAGGAATCGTGGCCCTCGATGAGTCCGCTGATCTGGTTGAACGGCGTGCCGCCCCACAGATCAACGAGGAAGAGCACCTGCTCCTGGTCCTCGAAGGAAGCGACTGCTTCCTCGACCTTGGCACGGAAATCGTCGGGGCCCATGCTCGGCTCGAGCGAGACCACGGCAACAGACGGCTGATCGCCAAAGACCATCGAGCCCGTCTGCTTGATTCCAGCTGCCAAGTCCCCGTGGCTAGCAAGAACAATACTTACCATCACATAACCTCCTTTTTGTCTACGTATTTCCTACACGACATGAAAGGAGTATACCTATTTGGATTGTGGAATTATAGCTAAATTCGCAAAAGGTTGCATTATTTGATTAAACGTCTAAGTTTGTTACAAGTTGATTACGTTGCTGGCTTATAGCTCATTGCCTGCTAAAACGTGATTTGCTGATTGTTTTCAAAGACATATAAAGGTGCACCGTTCGTTAAGACCGCTTTTAGGTGAATCCCAATGCGTCTGCGTGCCACCATTTTGTTTAAACAGACATGACTTGACTAACCGAAGCAAATATGTTTAGAACTCTAGCCCATGTAGACATTAGATGTTGGGCGATGTGGAGAGGGTTGGCGGCGTCGACGGCATCGGGGGCGTCGGAGAGGCCGTCAGGAGCAGCGTCTGCCGGGTCCTCGTCGGGGGTCTCGATCTGTTTGATCATGACCTCCTGGCCCTGCAGCAGGTATGTTTCACCGCTGCCGCAATGGGGGCAAGTCTTGCCGTGCTCGACCGTCGCGTAGTCGCGGCCGCACGCCTCGCAATGCGTCACGGCCTCGACAGGCTCCACGATAAGCTCCGCGCCCTGCGTGATAGGCTTTTTATCCGCCGCCCAGCGCCAAGCGTCGAGTAGTAGATCGGGGACGACGCCCGAGACCTCGCCCAGCAGCAGCGTGACGCTCGAAACGCGACGCACGCCATGAGCGCGCGCCACATTCTCAACATCGCGAATGATGTGATAGACGATTCCGAGCTCGTGCACTTTTAATTCCTTCCGCCGTTCTACCGAACGGCGGTCGGCTTGACGCTGCGCGAGCCCCAGACGGGCGATCTGCCTTTCAATCGTCGGGCATGGGCAAAAGCCCTATGCCCTCCTCTTTCAAGGCACCTCGCCACGCCTGGGACTCGCTCGCTGTCCAACCGCTCTCTGCGCCGTTCTCCTGCTTGTTGCGTTTCTTACTTCTTCCCGAATTTAATCTTGATGGCGCGCTTGAGCGCGTACTTGCCCAGGCTTGGAAGCTTTTGCTCGTATTTGACCATCGTGGAGCACTCGGGGCGGTCGCGATCCAGATGGATGGCGTCGAACGCGCACTTGGTGGTGCACAGGCCGCAGCCGATGCACTTGTTGGGGTCGACGATCGAGGCGCCGCAGCCCAGGCAGCGGGCGGTCTCGGCGCGCACCTGCTCCTCGGTAAAGGTCTCAACATACTCGCTAAACGGCGCAGCCTTCTCGCGTTCGCGGTCCACATGCGCAACCTCGCGGCTCGCGTTGTCGTAGCTCTCGATCACGACATCGTCGCGGTCGAGCGCGGTGTAGCGGCGCTGGTTGCGGCCGATGGTGAGCGTGGAGCCCGGCTGCACAAAGCGATGGATGGACACGGCAGCCTCGTGGCCGGCGGCAATGGCATCGATGGCAAAGCTGGGGCCGGTGTAGACGTCGCCGCCCACAAAGATGTCGGGTTCGGCGGTCTGGTAAGTCTGGGGATCGGCCAGGGCGCCCTGGCCGCGGCCGAGCTCCACCTTGGAGCCAGCCAGCAGGTCGCCCCACACAATGGACTGGCCAATCGACATGACGACACGGTCGGCATCGACACGGCGCAGATCGTTCTCGTCGTACTCGGGCGCAAAACGGCCCTCGTCGTCAAAGACACGCGTGCAGCGCTTGAAGGTGATGCCGCACACGCGACCGGCCTCGTCCAGGTGAATCTCCTTGGGGCCCCATCCGCAGCTGATGTGCGCGCCATCCTCAATGGCCTCGCGACGCTCCTCCTCGCTGGCAGGCATCTGGGCATCGCTCTCCAGGCAGAACATCTCAACGTGCTCGGAACCCAGACGGCAGGCGTTGCGCGCGACATCGATAGCCACGTTGCCGCCGCCCACCACAATGGTGCGGCCGGACAGGGAATCGATCTTGCCGCTGTTAACCTCGCGAAGGAAGTCGACGGCCACGGTCACGTCCTCGGCACCCTCGCCCGGAATGCCCGCAAGGCGGCCGCCCTGGCAGCCAATGGCAACGTAGAAGGCCTTAAAGCCCTGCGCGCGCAGCTCGTCGAGCGTCACATCGCGACCGACCTCCACGCCATAGCGGAACTCGGCACCCATCAGGCGAATAACTTCGACCTCGGCCTCGATAACGTCCTTCTCCAGCTTAAAGCTGGGAATGCCATAGGTGAGCATGCCGCCCGGGTGCTCGTTCTTCTCGAACACGACGGGCTTGTAGCCCTTCTCGGCCAGATAGAAGGCACAGGACAGACCGGCCGGGCCGGCACCGATGATGGCGATCTTCTGATCGAAGCCGCCGGCGCGCGTCGGCGTCACCACGGGTGGGACATAGCGGGTCGCGGCATCAAGATCGCGCTGGGCGATAAACTTCTTGACCTCGTCGATAGCCACGGCGGCGTCCACACGGCCACGGGTGCAGGCATCCTCACAGCGGCGGTTGCACACACGGCCGCAGATAGCGGGCAGCGGGTTCTCGCGCTTGATGAGCGCCAGCGCCTCGTCATAGCGGCCCTGCGCCGCGAGCTTTAAGTAGCCCTGGACGGCAACGTGCGCGGGGCAAGCCGTCTTGCAGGGCGCGGTGCCGGACTCGTGCGTCTCGATACGGTTATCGTTGCGGTAGTTGGGCGACCACTTGGTGTGGTCCCACTTGGTGGCATCGGGCAGCTCCTGGCGCGGATAATCGGGCACCTGTCCGCCGGCCTTTTTGCTGCAGAGCTTCTGGCCGAGCTTGGCGGCACCGGCCGGGCACACCTCAACGCAGCGACCGCAGGCCACGCACTTGTCCTTCTCGACCTTGGCGACATAGGCCGAGCGCGACAGGTTGGGCGTGTTGAACAGCTGCGAGGTGCGCAGGGCATAGCACACGTTGACGTTGCAGTTGCAGATGGCGAAGATCTTGTTCTCGCCGTCGATGTTGGTGATCTGGTGCACAAAGCCGTTGTCCTCGGCCTGGCGCAGGATGTCGTAAACCTCGTCGCGCGTCACGTAATGGCCGCGGTCGGTCTCGACCACGTAGTCGGCCATATCGCCCACGGCGATGCACCAATCGGCCGGGTCGTCGGCGCAGCCCTCACCCATCACGCGACGGCTCGCGCGGCAGCTGCAGGTGCCAGCGGCATATTTGCCATCGTATTTGTCGAGCCAATGCTCGATATGCTCGATCGGCACCGACGTGCTCGCGGCATCGATAGCCTTCTCGACCGGAATGACATGCATGCCGATGCCGGCACCACCGGGCGGCACCATCGGCGTGGCCTTGGACAGCGGTCCCTTGGACGCCTGCTCAAAGAACTTGGCATAGACCGGGTGCTCCTCGAGCTGGCTCACGCGCATGTTGAGAAACTCAGCGGAACCCGGCACCAGCATGGGCAGCACCCACTGCTTGGCGCGCTCGGGGTTTTCCCAGTTGTACTCGAGCAGGCCCGTGTAGCTCATATCGTCGAGCATCTTCTCGATATCGGCTTCGGGCATGCCGGTGAGCTTGACCATCTCGGGCAGCGTATAGGGACGGCGCATCTTCATCTTGCAGAGCACTTCGGCCTGCTCGTCAGTCGCGGCCTCGGCAAACGACCAGTACTCGTAGCCCAGCAGCTCATCGCGATGCAGCAGACGGTTGGTGCAGTGCTCGCACAGCTTGACGATGGCCTCGCGCGGATGCTCCGGCAGCGGCGGCACGAACTCCGAACCGATGTCGGGCTCGGTGTAGCTAATCCCCGGTCCGTTGAGAATCATGGTTGTCCCTTCTCTTGCCACAGCCCGGCGAGACCGCGGCACCCCTCTTTTTTGCAGGCCGGGCATGCCCCCATGCCGTTCACCCGCCATTAGTTGACATTGTGTCAAAAATAGTATTGACGAACCGTCAACAATATTCAAGACTGTTAGGCGAACGGTCAGGCAAAAGAGGATGAAAGGCGGCAAAACATGAGCAACAACACAGCAGATACCTCTGTGGTCAATGCCGTCCCCGCATCCGATAGCGCGGCAAAGCGCTTGACGGGCGACGAACGCCGTCGCGAGATCCTCGCCGCCGTGCGCACCGTGAGCTCTGAGCTAGGCGTGTCGCATCTATCCGTCTCGGCCGTGACCAAGCGAGCCGGCTGCACGCGCTCATTGTTCTACCACTACTTTGCCGACATGGACGCCGCTGTCACCGCCGTCATGGACGAGGCGATCGACGGTTTTATCTCCGAGCTCGAGCAGTGGAATGCCAACCGCACCGTCGGTGATATCGAGGGCGCACTCGACACCGTCGCCCCGCTCTTTAAGCGCCTGGTCGTCAGCGGCCACGAGCTGCCGAGTACGCTCACCTCAAGCAGCGGCGCGCTCTACGGCGGCTTTTTGCACAACGTGGTCCAGCGTGTGGCGCAGTATATCTGCGACACCACCGTGGTGGATTTTGCCGCCCATCATGAGCTACGCATCGACCATGTCTACGAGACGTTCTACACCCTCATCATGGGGTTGTTGATGTATATCCGCACGCACCCCGATGTGCCCGACGAGACGGTCAAGGAAATCATCGCCTCGACACTCCACATCGAGGGCTATACCGCCAAGTATCCGGAGCGCAAGCCCCAGAACTGACGACATTTGGCCAAACTGCCCGCGATCAGAAGAGGGGCCGCGGGCGTGTGAAAGGAGAGCAGCATGCTGTTCGATGTTTGGGGTAGCGATACCCTTATCCACTGGGCCGGCTGGGCCATGGTCTTTATTGGCCTGATCGTGCTCAACGAGGTCGGCCGCCGCACCAAGCTGGGCGCGGCAATCATCTTTGGCGTGGCTCCGCTGGCCATGACCATCTACTGCGTCGCCATCGCCATCGGCGTCTCGCAGGGTGCCGAGTGGGCGCTCACCAACCCCACCCATGTGTACCAGAACAGCTGGTTCCACTACGCCAAGGTATACGCGGCGCTGGCCGGTTGCTGGGGCTTCATTGCCATTAAGTACCAGTGGGGCAAGATTGGCAAGGCGCATTGGTTCCGCGCATGGCCGTTTGTGATCGTCGCCATCAACATCATGATCGCCGTCGTGTCCGACTTTGAGAGCGCCTATCACTTCTTTGTCCTGGGCGAGTCCACCTGGGTCACCTCCGAAGGTGCTACGCAGCTGGCCGGCTGGAACAACGTGTTCAACGGCATCGCCGGTATTATCAACATCTTCTGCATGACCGGTTGGTGGAGCGTCTACGCCTCCGAGGATCAGACCGACATGCTGTGGCCCGATATGACCTGGGTCTACATCATCGCCTACGATATCTGGAACTTCTGCTACACCTACAACTGCCTGCCCACCCACTCCTGGTTCTGCGGCTTTGCGCTGCTTCTGGCGCCCACCGTCGCCGCCTTTATCTGGAACAAGGGCGGCTGGATCCAGAACCGCGCCTTTACGCTGGCCATTTGGTGCATGTTTGCCCAGGTGTTCCCGTACTTCCAGGAGGAGTCCATCTTTGTGACCCACTCCACGCTCGACCCCGGCGCCGCTACCGCGGTCTCGATCGCCGCTCTGGTCGCCAACGTCGCCGCGATCATCTACATCGCCTACCGCGCCAAGAAGCTCGGCCGCAACCCCTACAAGCAGGATGTCTTTGAGGGCACCAGCGATTGGGAGAAGGCCACCGCTCGCCGCGCCAAGGTTGATTACGCACACGCCGAGTAACGCGTTTATTCCGTCCACATTTGGATGTAGGCAAACTTAGCCGACGCCGCAATCGCGCGTCATGCGCAGCCCCGGAAAGCGATTCGCCCGCTTTCCGGGGCATTTTGTTGTTGCGCGCATTCACGCACATATGCAAAACCTCTCTCACAGATAAAATCAGATTTCCAACCGCCCGACAGCTCTATGTGACCCCAATTTTGGGTACATTGTTGTCCCGATATTGAGCTTGGGGGATATATGAAAGATGAGACGATGGGCCAAGAGGACGCGGCCCAGGATGCAGAAGCGTGTGCCGAGGCCCTGGAGAGCCTAGACCAGATCGCGCTGGCCGAGATTGCGTTTGACGATTCGAGCGTTGATGTGCAGGATGAGCCGGAAATCGAGGCGCAGCCCGATGATCGGGATGCAAAAGCCGATGGCGCCGCGCCCACCGAAGACGAGACGGAGCGCGAGGAATCCGAATGCGAGGCCGACGACCAGCCCGAATCCGACACGAGCGAGGAAACCATCTTGCTCGACAGCTTACCGGCCGAAGATTCGCTGACCCGCAAGCTTCCCGGCCTGGGCTCCGCGCCTGCCGTGGACGAGACCATCGCCATGGGCGATATTCCCCTGCCGTCCGTTCCCTCGGCACATGAGGCCGAGGTTCGCCATCGCAAAATGTCGCCCAAGCGCCGCAATCTGATGGTTGCCGGCGTCGTAGCCGTCGCGCTTGTTGCCGGCGGCGCAGGCTATGCTGCCTGGAACGGATATCAACAAGAGCAGGCTGCCGTGCTTGCCGCAAACGCCCATACCATGATGTCGGTGCAGATTGGCGTGCATGCCGCGGGCCTCGACTGCTCAACTGGCTCCAAGATTCCCGTGCAGGTGAGCGGTCAGGATTCCGACGGTTCTTCCGTGAGCGAAACGCTCTACGTTGACGAGCACGGTCGCGGCATTAAGCTGCTGCCCGGCGATTACACGTTCTCCATCGCCGCCTCCCCCATCGCGGCCGACGGCACCATCTACACCGTCCCGACCACCAAGGCCCAGGTTACGGTCAAGAATGACGGGCAGGATCTGCGCGCTCAAGCCACCTTTAAGCTTAAGGTGCCCTCAGCCGACACGGTGACCGACGACCAGATCGATGCCGCCGCCAAGTATGCCGAGGAGGGCGGTGCGAGCTCCGCCGCGGCTGCCAAAGTGCTCCAGCAGGCAGCAACCGCGCGGCGCGACGCCGCCGTCAATGCCGTGAGCGCGCAAAAGGCACAGGCATCCCGTGATGCTGACGCTCGCCACAAGGCAACCGACCTCTACCAACTCGATATTCCCGTCGAGTGGTACGGCAAGGTCGCAACTTGGCAAAACGGAAGCACGCTATGCATCTATCTGGGCGACGACGCCAATACGCCGCTCGTGACGCTCGTCGCGGTGCGCGAGGGCGAGAGCTTTACGCCCGATGAAGGCGATACGGTTTTGGGCGCGGCCAATCTAGGCAACGGTTATACCGTCTACGCCAGCGGCCCCGTCTATCCGTACGTGGTGCCCCAGACCATCAACGGACAGACGCAGAACCCCGTGTCAACCTACCCCATGGACACGGCCATTGAGCTTGTCGAGCTTACGACCGGCAACCGCTATACCTATAGCCAGATCAAGAACGTGCTGGTCGGCAAAGACGGCAAGGCCGACGCCGCCGCCAAACTCGAGACCGACTACCTCGCCCAGATTCTGATGCCGAGTATCAAAGCCCAGGACTAGCCTGGCGCAGCAAGGTGCTCCCCAACCGTGATGAGGGAGCCAGGAGGTCCTGACCCCACAGGTCCATAGATGATTAGGCAAGGAGCCACTTCCATGCGGGCACAACGTGGACCACACCGTGCTCGCATGAAATATCGGTCTGTTCATCCATGGTAACGATTGCCGACTCGCCAAGATCGAACTGGGCCATCGAGGCATCAAGCGCGGCAATTTCGCGCTCGCGCGTTTTCTCACGTGCCATATCCGCACTCACCTGAATCAGGCTATAAGCCCGCATGAGAAGCGCGTCCCCAGCCACAAAGTCCACCTCATGGCTTTTGCTCTTCTCTTTGATCAGCAGGCGGCAGACCGAGCCGGTCCTCACCGCGGGAGTCTTTCTTCTTAGCGCATTGAACACTGCGGTCTCGAGCCTCTGGCCCTGGTCCAATGCTGATGCGGGAGAGAATGCTCCAAACATCGCAGGGTCGACAGCGTAGACCTTAGACGCAGACCGCATGTTATTTGCCAGTGAACGCGTGAACTCCGGCACAGAAAATAACAGGTAGGCGTCCTCATAATACTCAAGTAAATCGCTGAGCGAATTACGACTGACGGGTATCTGTCTGCTCTTGAACTCGTTGTACACTTTGTTCACTGACAGCTCTCGTCCCGAAGATGCCATACACCGCGTCAAGAACAGCGATGCCAGGCGAGGGTTCTTGACGTCGTAACGCTCAACGACGTCCATAGCGACCGTTCGCGAAGCATATTCCTGTAGCAGCTGAATCGCGTCTGTGGGCGTCTGCTCAAGTGTCGCGATGAATCCCCCTTGTTCAAGATACCCGATCAGATGATGTCGAAGCAGCGCTGCATCGCTCGGGGAAAAGGTCGCATCTGGCTCGAGAACGCTCCCCGTCTTATATCGAACGTATTCCGAAAAACTCAACGGAAAAAGCTCTCGCACAAGAGAACGACCCCTGAACTCGCTCTTAAGTTCTGAGGACAGCATCTTAGAAGAAGATCCCGTCACATAGACGGTCGCTTTCTCCGTATCGACTACACGCCGCAGAAACGCACCCCATTCGGGAATTTCCTGGATCTCGTCAAAGAAAATGTAAGCGCCCTCGGTTCGAGCAACAGGATACAGCGCATAGAACGTGTCGAGCACGTCCGCCAGCAGCGATGGCTCATACGGGCGCAAGCGCTCATCCTCAAAATTGAAGTAAAGCATCCGGTCAAGCTCGACGCCCCGGCTCTGAAGCCGCCGCATCTCCTGATACAGGCGATACGTCTTTCCACAACGGCGGGCCCCCACAATCACATTTACG
This sequence comes from Collinsella aerofaciens, assembly GCF_015558785.1. Classification (GTDB taxonomy): domain Bacteria; phylum Actinomycetota; class Coriobacteriia; order Coriobacteriales; family Coriobacteriaceae; genus Collinsella; species Collinsella aerofaciens_P. Next base: position 11,412 of record NZ_JADMOP010000014.1, on the reverse strand, counting down.
ATGTTGTCGCGCTTTGGCTCCTGTGGGTTTCCTAGATCAAGGTCTCGCTCAAAGACCTGCGGAACCCCCTGCTGTTCAAAGTCCTTTATTTTCTGGGCGATCAAGTCGTTGAATGCCATGATTCTCCAATCTTGCTCTCTAGCTAATCAAAATTATACCGATTCTTGATTAATTAGAGAGCAAGATTGTGTGTAGCTTGATTAACACTTAAGCAAGTTTATCACCGTTATTGCTCCGAAGGATATCGAGTGGCTAAGAGGACAACCGAGCTCGAATGCGACTCCCCGAGCAGTCAATGAACTGCGCCCCAAATCTTGGACGCCCTAAATAGCGACTAGTGGAGTGGGAAGGATAAACTGGACTTTCTTTTAAGGATCCTCAAGCGTATTGCCGCTCGTATTCCACTGGAGACATGTAGCCCAGGGTGGAATGCATGCGCACCCTATTGTAATAGAGCTCTATGTACTTGAAGATGTCCTGCTTGGCCTCGTCCCTCGTCCCATAGCTCCTCTCTTTCACCAATTCCCTTTTCAGCGTCTTGAAGAACGACTCGGCCACCGCGTTGTCCAGCGGCGTGCCGGGCCTTGATACCGACTGGACTATGCCATGCGAGTCCAGACACCGCTGGAAGGAACGGGAGGTGTACTGCGCGCCCTGATCGTCATGGAAGACGAGGCTGCCGTCATCTGGCGGACCCTCCCTGCCGACCGCCTGCTCCATCGCGTCGATCGCGACCTTCTCGGTGATGCGCTCGGACATCGACCAGCCCACGACCTTGCGGGAGAAGGCGTCTATCACGGCTGCGAGATAGAGCCACCCTTCTCTTGTGGGTATGTAGGTGATGTCGCCCACCCAAAGCCTGTTGCGCTCGCCCACGGTGAAAGCGCGCTCTACCAGGTTCAACCGAGGGTCTCCCGGCTCGACCTTCTTCTGGATGCGGTGTTTTCGGGTCGCGCCCTTTCCGGCAAGTCCGAGCTTCTGCATGATGCGGAGCACGCGCTTCTCGCTCACGACGATGCCGCTTTTTCGCAGTTCGCGGTTGATGCGCCGGTAGCCGTAACGGCCCTTATGCCGCTCGAAGGCCTCGACGACGAAACCTTCGATCGCCTCCCGCTCTATCTGGGCGTCGGACTTCTTCCGGCCGAGATACTCGTAGAAACCGGATTTCGAGACTTTCATCAGCCCGCATGCCTTCTTGATGGGGCCAATCTCGCCCCTATGCTCTTTGAGGAACTCGAATCTCACGCATGGTCTTGACTCAAGAAGGCCCGGAAATTTTTTAGTATCTCGTTCTCGCGCTCGAGCTCCTCGACCTTCTTCTTGAGCTTCACGATCTCGTAGTCCTTGTTGATCTTCGGGGAGCCGTTTCCGGGGAACGCGCCGTCTCCCATCTCCTCGTATTCGCGGGCCCATCTTCTCAGCGTCGAATCCTTTATGCCGAGTTCCTCCGATAGGCCTTTGACCGTCATTTCCCCGGACAGGACCACCTTTGCCGCCGAGACCTTGAACTGCCTGTCGTATCGCTTTCTTCTTTGGGTCATCTTGAACACCTTTCGCTCTTAACTAGGTGTCCAATTCATCATACCCACTCCAAAAGCCTCCCATTTCTCATGTCCAAGAAATGGGAGGCAGTTCACAATTTGGGACGGGGCTTTTTTGACTACCCTCCCCCTGTAGAAAAATCCCTAACGCAGTTGCGGTGAAATAGGGACTGTTTTTGCTGGTCAAACCGCAAAACAGTCCCTATTTCACCGCAACTTATTGGTGGCCTTTTGGGTGGCACTTAGCGCCACGGGTCAGCTTCGAACATTGGCTCGCGCTCGGGGCGGCGATCGCTGTAGGGATCGTAGCCGTCGTCGTCCTCGTTCTCGGCACGGATGTAGGGGTCGCGCAGCTTGGGCGCCGGTTTAGGCGCAGGCTTGGGTGCGGCGGGTGCCGCCTCAGCCACCGGTGCGTTCGTCTTGTTCTCGTCTTTCATCTGCATAGCTCCTTGCATCGCATCCGTTCAACATCATCGATTGTCGCACGAAAAAGGGCGGCGAACCCGATTGGATCCGCCGCCCTTGGCGTTTAGAGACGACTGGCAGATTTTAAGGCATGGCCCAAAATCTACTCGGCTTCGGGAACCTCGTAGGTGGCCGCCGGCGTATTGTCGCACACGACGGTAAAGCCGCCGTCCTTGTCGACATCGACCGTCACCTGATCGCCCTCGCGCACCGTACCGTCGATAATGGCGGCGGCGATGGCGTCCACGACCTCGCGCTGAACCAGGCGCTTGAGCGGACGGGCACCGAACACGGGGTCAAGGCCACCCACGGCGAGCATCTGCTTGGCCGCCGGGGTGATGGCAAGCGTCATGCGCTCCTTGGCCAGGCGCGCGCGGACGTCGGCAAGCTGGATGTCGACGATCTTCTCGATCTGCGCCATGCCGAGCGGATGGAACACCACGATATCGTCGATACGGTTGAGGAACTCGGGGCGGAAGGTCTGAGCCATGACAGCGTCGACCTGATGGCGCATCTCCTCCTCGTCCTTACCGGACAGATCGGCGATGGCCTTGGAGCCCACGTTGGACGTCATGATGATAATCGTGTTCTTGAAGGACACCTGGCGACCCTGGCCATCGGTCAGACGACCGTCATCAAGTACCTGCAGCAGCACGTTAAAGACATCCGGATGAGCCTTCTCCATCTCGTCGAGCAAGATCACAGAGTACGGACGACGGCGCACGGCCTCGGTGAGCTGACCGCCCTCGTCGTAGCCCACGTATCCCGGGGGCGCACCAATCAGACGCTGGACGCTGAACTTCTCCATATACTCGGACATGTCGATACGCACGAGCGCGCGCTCGTCATCGAACAGGCACTCGGCCAGCGCCTTGGCGAGCTCGGTCTTGCCCACGCCGGTGGGGCCCAGGAAGAAGAAGCTGCCGATGGGCTTGTCCGGATCGGAGAGACCCGCACGGCTGCGGCGCACGGCCGCGGCGACAGCGGAGACCGCCTCGTCCTGGCCGATGACGCGCTTATGCAGCTCGCCCTCCAAGCCCTTCAGCTTGTCGAGCTCGCCCTGCATCATCTTGGACACGGGCACGCCGGTCCAGGCACTCACGACCTCAGCGATCTCATCAGAGGTCACCTGTTCGTTGAGGCCCTCGCCGTCCTGCTGCTTTTGTGCCTCGAGCGCAGCCTCGGAATCCTGAATCTGCTGCTGCAGGCCCGGAATCACGGAGTAGCGCAGCTCGGACGCACGGCCCAGGTCGCCATTGCGCGTCGCGCGCTCCTCTTCGCTCTTGGCCTCGTCGAGCTGTCCCTTGAGCTCTTGCACGTGGTCGATGGCGTTCTTCTGGTTGAGCCAGCCGGCCTTTTGCACGTTGAGTTTTTCCTGGACCTCGGCAATCTCCTGGCGCAGGGCCTCCAGACGCTCCTTGGAGGCGTCATCGGTCTCTTTCATGAGCGCCTGTTCCTCGATCTGCAGCTGAGTGAGCTGACGCGTGGTGGCGTCGATCTCGACCGGCATGCTGTCGAGTTCCATGCGCAGGCGGCTTGCCGCCTCATCGACCAAATCGATGGCCTTGTCGGGCAGGAAGCGGTCGGCGATGTAGCGATCGGAGAGGTCGGCAGCTGCCACGAGCGCGCTATCGGTGATATGCACACCGTGGAAGATCTCGTACTTCTCCTTCAGACCACGCAGGATCGAAATGGTGTCCTCGACGGTAGGCTCGCTCACCATAACGGTCTGGAAACGACGGGCGAGCGCCGCGTCCTTCTCGATGTACTTGCGGTATTCGTCGAGCGTGGTCGCGCCGATCGCGTGCAGGTCGCCACGGGCGAGCGCCGGCTTGAGGATGTTGCCGGCGTCCATGGAGCCCTCGGTGGCACCCGCGCCCACGATGGTGTGGAGCTCATCGATGAACAGGATGACCTTGCCTTCCGATTTTTGCACTTCCTTGAGCACGGCCTTCAAGCGGTCCTCAAACTCGCCGCGGTACTTGGCGCCGGCGACCAGCGCGCTCATGTCGAGCTCGATGAGGTCGCGGTCGCGCAGGGTGCTCGGTACGTCGCCGGCCACGATACGCTGGGCGATGCCCTCGACGATGGCCGTCTTGCCGACGCCCGGCTCGCCAATGAGCACGGGGTTGTTCTTGGTCCGGCGGGACAGGACCTGGATGGTACGGCGGATCTCGTCGGTACGGCCGATGACCGGGTCGAGCTTGCCGGCGCGGGCCAGATCGCAGATGTTGCGACCGTACTGCTCCAGCGCCTCAAACTGAGTCTTGTCCTCGGCAGACGTCACGCGGTCATCGCCACGCAGCTCCTCGTAGACTTGCTCGATGCGCTCCTTGGTGACGCCGGCGTCGCGCAGCACGCGGCCCGCCTCGCCCTTGTCCTCGGCAAGCGCCATCAGCAGATGCTCGGTCACCACAAAGCTGTCGTCCATCTTGGTGGCCTTCTTCTCGGCCTTCTCGATGACGCGGACGAGCTCATTGGACAGGCCCATCTGCTGGCCCTCGCCCGAAACCTTGGGCGCGTGGTCGATGGCATCCTGTGTGGAGCGTGCAAGCTGGGCCGGGTCGGCACCGATGCGCTCAATGATCACGGAGATATTGCGCTCACCGGCACCGAGCAGGGCAGACAGCAGGTGAATCGGCTCCACCGCGCCGGCCTGCGCATCGGCAGCCGTGCTCATGGCGGTCTGCAGCGCCTCGCGCGATGTCATTGCTAGCTTATCGATTCTCATGGAATCACCTCTCTTGGGGCGGCCGCCCTACGGGGCGGCTTCACGTTGTTCGAGAAGTATTGTTGCCAGCTTTGCGCGATCTTATACACAAATCTAAGTCTCTATATATAAGATTTTCTGAGTGATTGAAGGATAGGGTACTGAGACGCCGACCCACTGCATCCCCGACGACCAACCGTCTCGATCTGTAACATCTAGCAGCCGTTTTTGGGTCCAGATGTTACAGATCGAGATGAAATGATCGGCAGCGCCCGTTTGTCTAAATCTGTAACAACTACTCGGCAAATAAGGGTCCATCTGTTACAGATCGAGATAAACAGAAGACACCCGAATCGATAATCTAAATCTGTAACACCAAGCCCACTTTTAACGGCCCAGATGTTACAGATCGAGACAGACTGAAAACCACCGCAAAGGGGCACCTTTGTGGTGGTCGCGTTCTCTACTCTTTTGCCGAGCCCGTGCTTCCCGATTCGGCGTTCCAGGGCATCTCATCCTCGAATAGCCATGTACGAGCAGACCCACTATCGCGTGCAGCCTGCAGGTCGGGCAAGCAGGTCTGTTCATAGGCATCCTGAATGCACTGACCCATAAACTCGTTGAGCTCGGTCTGGTCGCCCTCCATGACATAGGCCACATCGCCGTCCATGATGTAGATGCCCGGACCCTCATTGCCCTCGTAACCCGGATCGTACGAGACATCACATAGCTTTGCGCCGTTCGCGGTATCCAGCTCGATGGAAGAGTGGCATCCGCCAACCATGTCGTTCGCTTTTGCCCGATAGGACGCATATCCGTACCAACGCTTAAAGGTTTTGCCTTTGAGCAGCTCGGTTGCTTTGCTGATTAGGCTCGCGTCCATGGTGTAGCGCATGGCCCCAAGCTGAATGCGCGGATAATTGCTAATGCCCAGCGCTGCCGGTTTCTCATCAAAATCAACAGTAATGGTCTCGGGTTTTTCGTCGCCGGTCAGAAGTTCGACTGATTGAGTCACAGGCTTAACCACCGGCTCCGTCACCGCAGCAGGCAGAAATGCCATACCGACAACGCCCACACCAACCACGGCGATCGCAAGCGCCAGAGCAATCAATCCAATACGGGCAGAGCGACTCACAGCAAAACACCTCGCAATGCAGATCTGCGTCATTTGCCCTAATGATACCGTCAGCTAACACTATCACCAAAAGAAGCCGCTCGCTCCCCACCACCACAAAGGAGACAGGCACCTTTGTGGTGGGTTTCGACGCTAACGGTCGACCATCTCACGCCATGAGATTAAACTTAATTTGTTATCTGAATTTATCTATTTCTATCTATCCTCAACAGCTTTTTGTTTCGGGGAGATCATATGAAGCCGTCTCATTCCACCGGTCGCAACGTCATCGCCATTCTCGCCGTACCCATCGTGATGCTCTTCCTTATCGTCATCACGCCCTTTTCTCTCGGTATCGCCTCGCCCTTCGATTTGTGCGGGATGGTCGACGCCGGCTCGCGTGCCACCTCGCTCTCCTTTATCTGCCGCGGCGTGTTTTACGAAGATAGAATTCCCACCGGATTTTGGCAGTCAAAGTTGCCACTGCTCGGTCAGATCGACGGATGCTCCCCCCATTTCTGCCTTGAACCTCAGGCGCTAAACTATCTGATCGACGACCAGCCACTCGACTCCATCACCCTCGCCTACGACTACGCACCAAACACCGATGAGCGCCACATGAACCAAGTCCTCGACAAGATGCTTGGACAGTGCGGGCTCACCGAGGAGGACGGTCGAACCATCTATAGCAACCAGAAATTAAAGCGAACAGAACTCCGCCGTGTCGGAAAAATCGAAGGGCGAAGTGGGGCCGCCTACTGGCAGGCCTGGGCAACACGCGACAAGAGCGAATTCGGACACAGCACCTATATGGTCACCGTCTACACCAAAGACGGAATTAAGGACAATGTTGACGATTTCGCGTCGTCCAAACTCGGCATCCCCAAAACAACCAAACCCGCCACCCCAGATGAAATCCTGTAGAGACATTCATTAAAATGCTGCCCAGCGATCACAATAACATCGAGCCCGCCCCCCCACCACCACAAAGGGGACAGGCACCTTTGTGGTGATTTTCGACTCCGGCGCTCATCTGTCTCGATCTGTAACATCTAGCGGCCGTTTTTGACCCCAGATGTTACAGATCGAGATGAAATGATCGGCAGCGCCCGTTTGTCTAAATCTGTAACAACTACTCGGCAAATAAGGGTCCATCTGTTACAGATCGAGATAAACAGAAGACACCCGAATCGATAATCTAAATCTGTAACACCAAGCCCACTTTTAACGGCCCAGATGTTACAGATCGAGACAGACTGAAAACCACCGCAAAGGGGCACCTTTGTGGTGGTCGCGTTCTCTACTCTTTTGCCGAGCCCGTGCTTCCCGATTCGGCGTTCCAGGGCATCTCATCCTCGAATAGCCATGTACGAGCAGACCCACC
>NZ_JADMOP010000014.1:0-4102 GCF_015558785.1 Collinsella aerofaciens | reverse complement strand
CTCTTTTGCCGAGCCCGTGCTTCCCGATTCGGCGTTCCAGGGCATCTCATCCTCGAATAGCCATGTACGAGCAGACCCACCATCGCGTGCAGTCTGCGGGTCGGGCAGGCAGGTCTGGTCGTACGCGTCCATCACGCAACGATCCAAAAAATCGATCACCTGCTGCTGGTCGCCTTCAAGAATGTAGGTCACGCCGCCATCTTGGATATAGACGCCGTCCCCACCTCCGGCTTTTGCGTATTCCGGATTGTAGTTAACGGTGCGCATCAGTTTGCCATCAGATGAATACAACTTCAGCGTTGTATAGTAGCCACCGTTCACAGAACCACGTCGGCGCTCATAGGCATCCCAACCGTCCCAGCGTTTGAACGAACGCCCGTTTAGCAAGTCCAGCGCCTGTCGGGACAACTTCTCGTCCTTGGTATAGCGAGACGAGCCAAGTTCAATCATGGGGTAGTTGCTTATGCTTAGAATGCCCGGCGTTTCCTCGATATCGAGCGTTATCTCATCGGGCTTTGTAACGTCCGAAATCATTTGCCCGGGCATCGATGCAACAAGGGACGCCATCTCAACCGTCTGCTCAACCCCACTCGGCCCATAGAAGATAAGCGAGCCAAATAGGACCACGCCCGCAGCAGCGACGACGCAAGCCACCAACAGCAACAAAACAGAAGTGCAATGCTTCATCTTCAACTCCACAAACGAGAGTGTTTTGAGCTCACTTTAAAGCGCCAACTTCATACTGTCAATTCTAGATAGCATATGAACAAAGGCGCACTCCCCCATAGAGGAGAGTTGCAACCTCGATTTTAGCGCCCTCAAGACCCAACGAGCAGCACTTAACAAGTAGCCCCGGTTATACCTTTCTCTGACGCGACCCTCGCGAAGCGCGTGAGCGGCAGGGAAAGGTATAACCGGGGCGGACAAGTATGTGCGTTACTCGGCAGCGGCCTTGAACTTGTTGTAGTTGATCAGGCAGCCAGCCTTGACGATGGCACGCTCCTCTGCCGTCATATCGGCAATGTAGAGCTCAATCTGCTCGACCGCACCATCGGCGCGAACCACGTAAGCGGCGATGTCCTTCAGGTCGCCGTCGAGCGCGGCGCGGATACCCGGCACAAAGACGTAGTCGCCCACCTCAAAGCTGGGCTCGGCCTCCATCTGGAAGGGCACCATGCCCCAGTTCATCACGTTGGAGCGATAGCGCTTGGTGGCGTACTCGTGGACGATGTTGGCCAGGCCGCCAATTACGCGCTGGCAGCTCGCGGCCTGCTCGCGGGCAGAACCGTCACCGGGCTTCTTGGCATAGAGCATGGAGCCGTACTCAGTCGCCTTGGCATCGGCCGCGACACCCGCGCCGGTCAGCGCCTCAAACACGCTGGCAAGCTCGGCATCGAGTGCCGCCAGGTCGCCCGCTGCCTCGCCGGCAACGCGGCGCTTTTCCACCGCGTCGACCTCCTTGGAGCGGCCCACGTAGGCAGGGTCGCGACGGCTGAGCGTAAACTCGGCCAGACCCAGCGGGTTGGAGCGGAAGGAGCTCGTCTCGCCCGAGGGAATGAGCTCGTCGGTCGTAGTGACCGGGTCCATGATCTTGGAGCACACCTTGAGCAGGATGTCGTCGCCGAGAGGCTCCATCGCGGGCCACGGCTTGATGTTGGGGCCCTCGACCAGCTCGTCGGCCGGCTCAGCCTTGCCAAAGCCCCAGTACACGCGCTTCTTGTACGGCGCGTCGTCAAAGGTGTACTCGCAGGCCTCGTCCCAAGTCTCCTCGGGCAGGTCGGTCGCCGGCGTCAGGACGCCGCCGTTGGCAGCCGTCGCCGCAATGGAGCGGGCGTCCATCAGGGCCACGGCGCTCAGCTGACCGTTGCCCGGCTTGGAACCCTCGCGATTGGGGAAGTTGCGCGTGGTGTGGCGGATCGAAAGGCCGTTGTTGGCAGGCGTGTCGCCGGCGCCGAAGCACGGGCCGCAGAATGCCGTGCGCACAATCGCGCCGGCCTCCATAAGGTCGTAGATGTAGCCGCGGCGTGTAAGCTCGAGTGCCACGGGCTGGCTCGTGGGATAGACCGACAGCGAGAACTCGCCGCAGCCGGTGTTAGCGCCCTTGAGCACGCGAGCAGCCTGGACCACGGAGTCGTAGTTGCCGCCCGAGCAGCCGGCGATAACGCCCTGCTGCACGTGCAGCTTGCCGTCGACGATCTTGTCGAGCAGGCTAAAGTGCGTCTTGCCCTCGCCGATCTTGGCGGCCTCGAGCTCCACCTCATGCAGGATGTCCTCGAGGTTCTCGTTGAGCTCGTCGATCTCAAAGCCGTTAGAAGGATGGAACGGCAACGCGATCATGGGCTTGATACTCGACAGATCGACTTCGACGCAGCCGTCGTAGTAGGCAACATCGGCGGGCTTGAGCTCGCGGTAGTCCTCGCCGCGACCGTGCATGGTCAAAAACGCGTGCGTGTCCTCGTCGGTGGCCCAGATGCTCGACAGGCAGGTGGTCTCGGTGGTCATGACGTCGACGCCGTTGCGGTAGTCGGTCGTCATGCTCGCGATACCGGGGCCCACGAACTCCATAACCTTGTTCTTAACGTAACCCTTGGCAAAGACGGCACGGATGATGGCGAGCGCCACGTCGTGCGGGCCAACGCCGGGGCGCGGAGCGCCCGTGAGGTAGATGGCAACGACGCCGGGATAGGCGACATCGTAGGTGTCGCGCAGCAGCTGCTTTGCCAGCTCGCCACCGCCCTCGCCCACGGCCATGGTGCCCAGAGCGCCGTAGCGGGTGTGCGAGTCGGAGCCCAGGATCATCTTGCCACAGCCGGCGAAATTCTCACGCATAAAGGAGTGGATGACGGCGATGTGCGGCGGGACGAAGATGCCGCCGTACTTCTTGGCAGCCGAGAGACCAAAGACGTGGTCGTCCTCGTTGATGGTGCCGCCCACGGCGCACAGCGAGTTGTGGCAGTTGGTGAGCACGTAGGGCAGCGGGAACTGCTCCATGCCCGAGGCGCGCGCCGTCTGGATGATGCCGACAAAGGTGATGTCGTGGCTCGCCATGGCGTCGAAGCGAATCTTGAGCGCCTCGGGGTCGCCGGACGTATTGTGTGCCTGGAGGATCGAATACGCGATGGTGCCGCGCTTGGCATCCTCGGGCGTCTGCGTAATACCGCGCTCGGCAGCCTCGGCCTCAGGCACAACCTCGCTGCCACCGCGCAGGTAGATGCCGTCCTCGTACAGCTTAACCATACTGTCTCCCACTCTGCCCAAAAGATTTGGGCGCATAGCATACATTCGTTCAATATCGTGCCATAGAACGGTTGCGAGTGGGTTACGAATCTGCACGTTCACTTTATCTCGGTAAAGTAAAGGACGAGCACCTTGCATCACTCTCCTGACAAGGAGTGTCCCAAAGTGCCGGCACAGACGATATGAGCAGGACATAAAAACATTGAGAGCCCCTGCTGCATGAAAGACCGCGGATTAGGCCGACAATGGTGAGTGTCTAATCCAACCGTGGCGGCCACGCCGCATTCATGGAAGGGGCTCCCATGCTCGATACTACCACCTTCATCGGCCTCGACGTCCACGCCCGCTCGATAAAGGCCGTCTCCCTCGACGTCATGACCGGGGAGGTACGTGCCGCGACCTTCGGCTACGACGCCGGCGCCGTCGCGGAGTGGGTCCGTTCCGTGGACCCCAGGGCCAGGTGCGTGTACGAGTCCGGGGTCACGGGCTTCGACCTGCAGAAGAGGCTTTCCGGCCTGGGGGTCGACTGCGTGGTCGGCGCCGTCTCGAAGATGATCAAGCCCAGCGCGGACAGGCGCAGGAAGAACGACCGCAACGACGCCGAGTTCCTCGCCCGCATGCTGTCGGTCGGCAACGTGGTCGAGGTGTGGGTCCCCGACGACGAGTGCGAGGCCGCCCGCGACCTGACCAGGGCGCTCGAGGACGCGAGGGACGACCTCTCTCGCGCGAAGCAGCGGCTCTCCAAGTTCCTGCTCAGGCACGGGCTCGCCTTCGACGAGAGGACGCCCTGGATTGGCTACACTGATGTGGACAGTTCCGGGAGGGGCGCAGGAGACGGGAGGGCCGTATATGAGGGACCCCAGGC
>NZ_JADMOP010000013.1 GCF_015558785.1 Collinsella aerofaciens | reverse complement strand
GCCTGGGGTCCCTCATATACGGCCCTCCCGTCTCCTGCGCCCCTCCCGGAACTGTCCACATCAGTGTAGCCAATCCAGGCTCCGCCTCGCAGCTGTGGCGCGTCTCGGCCCTGGGCGGAGGCCGCTACTCATTCACGTCCGCCTCCGGGCTGGCGCTGGACGACCGGGGGCAGCGGACCTCGGAGGGCAACACGGTATGGCTCTACGAGCCCAACGGGGGGCCCGCCCAGGCGTGGGTCCTTACCTAGTCTGCAAGATCTTTCAAATACATTTTGACAATCTCCCGAATTGATTCAGGGAGAAGCCTTCGTGCTATTTTCTTAGTATAAAAAAATATTCCCCGCTCTCGCCTTTTATACATACACTCAATGGCATGCCAACCACCTTCGACAAATGCGTCAATATAGAGCTGTCTGTCTTTTGGAAGGGCGCTCGGGTGGCGGAGCTGATCATTGCCTTTAGCGATATCGTCAAATTCGACAGGGTACAAGTCCAGAGCGTTGCTGGATTCAATAAACTCCCTGCCGCGGTCGTTATTCACCAGCAAGCAGGAGACACCTTTCATCTGATTAAACTTCTCAGCATCTTTCAAAACGTCGGGCCTATTAACGTCGACGCCCCAAAAATCGCCGATGGTAAGATCGCCGGCGCGAAATCTCCCTGCATAGGGGCACCTATAGCAGCTATCGCGAAGAGTCTTGAGGTCCAGGAACATGTCGTAGTAGGGGGATTTCGCCGCAGGAATGGTGACCTCTCTTCCGTCCTCAAGAAGAAGAAAAAGAAGAAGAGAGTTGTCCCACCCCTCGCGCTTACACCTAAACCGGAAATCAACCACGGGAGACCCAAGCTGTCTGCCATAGCCCTCAACGCAGTCCGCGAACATGCGGCTGGAAGGGACGCCGTGGCAGACTAGGTCAACGGTTGTCAGGTTCTCATAATCGCCTCCGAGAAAGCCCCTAAGGCCGGCGACTTGGCAAGGCGTACCGCAGAAAAGAACCTGCCTCCCCTCGCGAAGGTCCGCCTTAACGTCGGCAAAACAAGCTCCGGCATCACTCTGCACATATTTTGAGTTAAGCAGTGGGCGAAGCCCGTCAACACTCGCCGCGCGACGGTGCCGCACCCGAAGGATGCTCCCCTCGCGCTCATAGGCAGCGCCATATGCGATCCCACCAGAAGCAATAAGCTCACGCGCAAATGCACCAAAAACGCCACCGGAGGCGGACTCCGAGACATCGTCCCTACCGGCGGCGGCAAAGAACGGTCCGACGGAATTAGAGCCTATCCCCCGATTGAGGCCGCACGCCCTCGTGCACGCGCCGCAGCCGATACAGAGATCGCTATTAATTACAGGAAAAACGAACCCATCCCTACCCTCTGCCATGGTGATTGCGCCTTTTGGGCAACCAGCGGCACACGCCCCACATCCGCAGCAATGCGACGGCGACTCAAACAGTGTGGGAACTTCGCCCCTTTTCACGGTAGACATGCAGTTATCCCCCTATTTGCGAGCCGAAAGGAGCTTGCGCAAAACATCGGCATTCATATAAACGAAAAAAGCCAGCGCAACTGCAAGGCAGACGATCGCGCTCAAAATGCCCGCACCGTAGGCGGACAGATAATAAAAAGCGAACACGCCGACAATTGAAATCAAAGTCAAAACTTGTTCAACACGGTCTTCGACAAGCTTAGTAAACTTAGCAACCTTAATTCTGCGGTACTCATTCACCACGATCATTGCCAAGAGCGTCGCAACAGATGCACCATAAAGGCCGAAATGTGGAATCAGCACGACACACAACACGGCACAAAGGGCAGCAGACACCGCAGTGGTGGTACCCATGATTCCTGTCTCCTTATGAGCGGTGAAGATCCCGCCGTAAAAGCCGGAGATGTTGCTGAAATACGTCGCCAGGAGCAATATCGGCACATACAGGAGGCCCTCGCCGAATGAACCTTTAATCAGGATTCCGTACACGAGAGGCATGAGCGCAGACATAAGTAGAACGACGCTCATCATGAAACGCCTTAGCGCTCGGTACACAGAGTTATAGAAAACCGACTCATCCTCATCAGAGTTAAGGGCTCGCGCAGAGCTCTCCTTCCAAGATTGATAGAAGAAGCCATACACCTGATCCATAACGCCAGGAAACTTGTACGACACGGCATACACACCGGCGGCAGAAGCGCCGAGCGTATTCATAATAATTAGCCTATCCAGCAAGTTATTAATAGTCCAGGAAACCTTGTTGGGAATGAGCGGAAAAGAATAGCGCAGAAGATCTCGAGCATAGGATACAGAAAAAGCTGACGGATCGATATAACGCCAGAGCTTTCGCATGACCATGAACGAAAAGGCAACACCGCCCTGCGCAATGACCGTGGCAGAAAGCATGCCCACAACGCCCCAACGCAACACGGCGATAAACAGAACGTTGAGCACGATAGTAAGCGCGCTAGCGGTGAAGTTCATGACTGAATATCCCACCGTATCCCCGAAACCACGTAGGACCGCAGAAGCCATCTGAAGAAGCGCGCCAGCAACAACAAGTCCCACGACCCAGCCAAGATTTTCTGGTTTGAAAATCAACCATGCTAGAATTGCCAAAAAGGCAAAGCATACACACCCGGCAAGAAGAACAACACAGGAGGTCGTCACCGCCCGAGACCGCTCCTCATCGATGCGACAGTCAATAAGAAACCGAAACAGCGCTTCGTCCATAAGCAGCGAGACCGCAGGAACGCAAAATAGAGCGATGGTATTGATGTAGTCGACAGTGCCATAATCGGCAGTTGTAAGAACCGATGTATAGAGCGGCAGTAGAAGAAACGAGACGAGTTTGGTTGCCATTCCACCCACTGCAATAATGCCGGTATTTTTGATGAGTCGACTTGCCTCTCCCATTACGAAAGCGCCTTTCTAAGATAGGCCCATGAATGCTCACGCAGAGAGTCAAGGAGAGTATCCACAGCACCCCAGTCACAAGGGGCAACATCGTCGGAACACATATCGCTGACGCAACGGTCAGACAGACCGATATTGCCCAACAAGTCGCGCATGCGCGCACCAGACTTATCTGTTGCATATACGCGAAAGGGCTTATGAAAGAGAACCGAGAATACAGTCGCATGAAAGGAATTGGTAACGATGAGGTCTGCATGCGCGATAAGCGAAACAAACTCTTCAGGGCCAACGCCAAACAGGTTAATTGAATTTGGAATATCTAGATTATTCTCTGATATATAAGCCACCTTCATGCCTGTTGCCTCCGTCATCGCGACGGTACTCTCAATGAGCTCAGGACATTCGCGCAAAAGATACATGAAAATATATTCACCCTGCAAGACATCTTTAGATGCCATGTCGGTATAGTCATCGGATTCCAACAAAAGCGTGGGATCTAAAACAACATCGATAGGCTTATCGACAAGTGGCTGAAATAGCGGAACCGTCTCCTCCTCGCGAACAGACAAAAAATCAAACCTTGAAAGTAAATCGGATACAAGCTGCTCATCAAAATTCTCCGGTCTAAAGAAAGTGTGAGCAAGGCTGGGGGCGTAAGCAACTCGTCGACTATCTCCGGCAAATGAAAGGAAATAGGGGCCAACAACACCTTGTGTGCAATCGAGATTCCAAATTTGATCGCTTCCGCAAATAAAACAATCAAACAGCTCTGCGAGTTCGCACATATCACTTTCTTTTTTCCAGAAATACGGTCTCTTCGTCAGCCTGAAATACTTTTTAGAAAATTCCGTAAATGCAGTCTTTCTAGACAACCGCTTACGCCAACAGCGCATTGCACGCAGCGTCATCTTCGGGTGGCGAGGTTGGAATAACCTATATTGCTCATAATCGCGAGAGCGATAGTCAATTATTCGCACCTCATGCCCCATACCTTTCAAGACTTCTTGAAGCGCATAAGACTGGAGTGCAGACCCGAAATTTAAAGCACCGTGGAAAGTAATCGTTCCAATCTTCATTATTTATCTGTTCCTGTTCACCCAAATATGGATTGCATCTGAAAGGCTAAGTCCAGTTACCCCATCAGCAGCTAGAGAAAGCGATGCGAGAAGATAGCGGCTGTAATCCGAAGTACGCAGAGCCCTCTCGATATCCTTCCATCTACCGTTCATCGAAGTACTCACCATACTGAACTCATCAATTGAATTGAACGTGTCGCAACAACAAGTAAACATAGTTTTACGTGCGCCGTTGTCCAAGGCAACGGTTCTCCCAAGCAAAAGCGGCCCGAACAGAGGAAAAATACGATCGAAGTCTTCCTGAGAGTAAGAAATTCCAAGCTTCGAACGATAAGAAATCAATTCATCGAGAACCCAATACGAATCAAGCCCTTTAACATTCGTAGGGGTAGACTGCATAATGGACCCAGGACGGATTCGGTAATAATAGCCACTCAAATCATAACAAGGTTCATCGTTAAAGCGACAATCTATCCATAACGGATGGATCAAATCCTCATACCATGCACCTACGGGAAAACCTAGTCGATTCCAGACTTCACGACGATATAGTCTGCCCCACGGCACCATCCAACTAGCTCTATCGTTCTCTATCTCGCCAACCAAACCATCATCAGACATATATCTAAAAGTCGATGTAACGAAATCCGCAGATGTTTGATCGAGTCTGCTCCACATAGCCTCAAGATACCCTGGCCCGATCATGTCATCAGAATCCACGAACATGATGTACTTACCGCGAGAAACCCTAAGACCCGCATTGCGCGCTGCGGAAAGGCCGCCGTTTACCTGGTGAATTACAAGAACATTGGGCATTAGTCCATACGAATCGGCTATTGCACCAGAATCATCTTTAGACCCATCATCGACAATAATAACCTCAAACTTGCCAGAAAACTTCTGAGTCACAATGGATTCTAGGCAGGGTTTAAGGTATTTTTCAACGTTATATACAGGCACAATAATAGAAATGTCGTAAGATACGCCTTCATTAAAAACAATAGGCATGAACATATTGGATGGTCTCTTGGAAACCATACCCAGCTTCGCCTTAGACGCATAGGATATAGCATCGGAACGACGACTTAACCTGAGTAAGCCATCATAAATAGGGCTGGAAAGTATAAGTTTTATAGCTTTCTTAATTAAATTAAGAATCTGCAACAATTGACTCCTCCTATCTTTAAAGTCGAATAAATATGCGCTTCCATCGATTCGAATATTTAAGTCATGATGCCCTATCATGCAATCAACAAGACCAATCGCAGACAGAACCCCCTAGAGGAATAGGCTACAAACAAAAAATCACAAACGTAAGCGTCTATTGCCTCACCCAAAACATAGGGACGTTGGAGATTTTCTTTGAAATAACGTGCAAAGAGCAGCTTCTAAGCATCAACCGAAATAACAAAAGCCCTAGGAATGAATATACCGCGCGACAGGACCAGATCCTCGATGTCGGTTCAATCGTAAATGCTCGCCACTTAGCCGAAAGCTAAGGCAGGCTCGGTCAAGAAGAATAATGCTCCATCTAAACATATTAGAAAAAGCAATAATGACCCACATTATACAAAGAGACGACGAAGGCATTTAAAGCAGCTCAGTATGTGCCGAGCAGCAAAAGAAACAATACTGAAATTTGACAAAACAAGACTATGAACTAAGTCCGGACAATTGCTGATTCGCCTCCGATACTCGCTTTTTATTGTTTTATCAAATTGTCTTTTCACCTCTTTATCCGCTTCACAATGCCAAAGAACTTCATCAAGATCACAATAATGTCGACAGATACCCCTATTGGCATTTTTGACTGAATCACTCGACCATTCACTCGCATAGCGAATCAATTCGTCGCTTACAAAGCTCCAATCAGTTATCTGATCCTCTTTAAACTGCTTCGTACTATTAGTGTCATGCTGACGATAGTAGTAAAGCGGTTCGTCAATGTGAAATAAACTCTTTGCAATATCGAAAACAGGAAGAAGTTGACAGAGATCCTCACCATGCATAAGACCAACTCGTTTCGAATACCACTCGTCACTGGCAAATAAATCTCTCCGAATGACTTTATTCCAAACGCTATTGAAATCGCATCCGCACAACAGGCTTTTAACGGCATCAAAAGATTCACCCGTGTGCATACCAGAACAGATATCAACTTTTAGCGAGGGTTTAATAGGCATCAATCCCATAGTGAAATCAAATGAAATGATATCAGCACCAGTCGAGGCAATTACATCGCATACCTTTTTGATGCAACCTTCAAGAAGAGCGTCATCGGAGTCGAGCGAAAGAATATAACGCCCGCTCGCCTCGCGAAGACCGTCTCGCCGTGCAGCGAGAAGACCTTCGTTGTCCTTATGAATAACGAAGGCTCTCTCACGCTTATCGCAATAAGCATCGCAAATATCAGGAGATCCATCGGTGGAACCATCATCCACAAGAATTACCTCAAAAGAACCGGTTCCTTGAATATCAATAGATTCCAGACAAGCGGGGAGAAAACGCTCGGTGTTATATACCGGTACAACAATACTGATGTCAGGCGTTTCGTCATGCATAAATAACTCCTAATAGTGCCGACGAATACGGAAAAAGATCACAACTGCCGCCATATACAAACGTAATGACAAAATAAAACATGAAAAACAAGACACCCAGAACCCCGGTTAGGAACCGCTCTCTGCCAAGGTTTTCAGACAAAAAGGGGTAAACAAAACCTGAAATGAAAAGAAAAGGGAAACTGAGTCGAATTAGCTCAGGACTGATGCTCGCAAATTGAGCGAACAAGGAAGAAATTATACCGTTGGTCGTATAGAAATTTAGCGTCCATCGATCAATGCTCGTGTTCAAACCCTTACTACCCAGCATCCATATAGCAAGGCAAAACAGAAAATAAATAAGCATTGTGGTATTAAATGAACCCAAACCAGCGTGTTTGATCTGAAAGCTATATGACGACGTAAATTGAGATACGAACTCCATTACATCCGGGCCAATCATAATCACGCAAATGGCAAAAATGATAACGCCAACACATGCAAGAAGTGCAACGGTCTTGTACGAACGTTCGTGCCTGCGATTGAAGCATGAAATATAAATAATCCAAATAAAAAGTCCCATGACAGACATCTTGTGGAAGCCAACTGCAAGAACCAAATAAACAATAGCGGAGACGCGCTTCTCGCGGAACAGCTCATAAACCATCATGACGAGCATGCTAGTAGCAAGACATTGCCTAATTATGTTTAACGTATAACCAAACACAACGAAACAAAGAAAGAAACCTACGATAGGATACCCGCGAGGATACAACTTCCTAACAACTAAAATATAGGGAAGGAGAACGATGGCTTCACAAAGAAAAAGAACAGCGTGGAAATCGCTAGTCAGTCTCCCCAGGATCCAGAAGAGAATCACGAATAGCGGCTCTTGATCTGAGCAAGCACCCATAGCACCTGTGAGCGAATAATACTGCGAGGCGTAAAAACACCTGAGGGGATATGCAGAGGTATCGGTACCGACAGATGCATCGCGCAGCCCTGCCACCAAGCAAAGGGGAAGAATCGAGATAACCGCGAGAAGAAAACTGACGCGCTTATTAGTTATCTTTACTGAGAAATATAGCAATACAATATGGGACACAAAGGCAATGAAGTAGATTGGCATCTCTACACCTGCTTTGCATATCGTTTGTAAACCGTTGATTTTTCTCCGGCCGAAACCGTGTCGAAAACACCTACATAGCAGTTAAAGCCTTCTAGAAAATAGATCTTATACAAAAAGCCGCCGCTGCATTCAGTAACGTTAAACAGATGTGCGCTAATTGAAAAACTCACCTTATCAACCTTTTATCATGGGGGTTACCCGATTGCCTTACCAGAAATTGCAGCATATAACGCATAGAAAGCATTATGAACCCTAGGAGAGATAGAAAAGAGAGCACAGCGTAGCCTCCATTTTGAACAAGCATATGGGTTCTTCGATGCCCTCCAGGCAAGCCCTCGAGCCTTCCTCAAATAATTCTGGGCTTCAGCCTGATCATCAAATCCGTCCGGATCAACCCTCATTGCAACGCGAAGCGTACAGAATGACTGGAAGCACTCAAACTCGCCCTGAAATTCAGGCCAGGCAAATTGTCGAACAGTCTCAATAGTCCTGTCCATGTCTTTAGCATGCTTGGAACCCTGCTTCCTGAGCGTTGTAATGGAACCAGGTCTCGTCACGTATGCATAGAAGCACGCATCAGAAAATACAACCTTTTTAATTTTGGAACAAATGTTAGCGATTACGCCCATGTCTTCAAAGAGCTGCCCCTCAGGAAAGACAAGGTCGCTAATAAGAGATCGTTCAAAGAGCTTCCCGCACGCAGAGCCATTCTCACCGCTTAATAAAAGTAGTTTTCGAAAATGCTCAATTCCAGACTCAACATGGAATTCTACATTCTGCCCCATCTTATAGCTATCAAGAACAGGCGTCTTCGCAAAGGAGCCGATAACGAGCGAAACTTGATATTTGTCAGCCGCTTCGACCATCAACTCAACAGTTCGCGAATCAATCAAATCGTCCCCATCAACATACATGACATAATCACCGTGGCACCTTTGAGTACCAAAGTTACGCGCAGAAGAAAGACCGCCGTTCTCCTTATGCAAAATCTTAAATCGCGTGTCTGACCCAACGGCATCTTCAATAAGATCGATAGTATTATCAGTACATCCATCATCCACGATAATATATTCGATATTCGAATAAGTCTGACCAAGCAATGAGTTTACGCAAGGAAGCGCGAACATACCCACGTTGTACATGGGGACAATGACACTAACCAGAGGTTTATCAACATCAGAAGCCATATATCTAGGACCTCCTGAGTAAATAACGATATATCAACGCTCTAACGGAATTTGGCATCAGACAGACAGCGGCATGCGGCAAATAAGAACAGATATAATCACGTTTTGTGAAATAGCCACGCTCAACTTGAGCCTGCTTAAATGCTTTAGCGTACTTAAGATACTGCGAGCCGCCCCTACGAGCATAGAAATCCTCACTAACGCGCATCGCAACAAGCGGTTCCTTCAGGTTATCCGCCTTGCAGCCACATGCGAGCATCCTGTTAAAAAGATCCCAATCCTCAAAGTAGAGAAAGTCGGAACTGTAGTTACCAGCCTCCATAACTTTCGACTTTTTAAACGTCATGGGAGGATGACGGAAGGGATTTCGCCTTTTGGAATAAGAACGTATAGCATCGATGCCCTTGGGAAGGTCCGTGGCCGCAACAGGTTCATTGGGAGACGTGACGAATTCGATAACATCGCTTCCGACCATATCGAGCCCGCCATCAATAGCGGCAAGCTGTTTCTCCATACGATCCGGACGAGCTATATCATCAGTGTCCATGCGTGCAACAATTTCGTTAGAGCAAGCAAGCATGCCTTGGCGCAATGCATACCCAAGTCCATGGTTTTTTTCATACGAAACAAAATTGAACAGTCCAGGATGCAGGGAGTCATAATCTTGGAGCACGTCTTCAAGCTCATGCGTAAGCGGGCCATCCTTGACCATGACGATCTCAGCAGGAGAAACCGTTTGATTCAGCACGCTGTCTAAAGCCTGAATTAAATAGGCAGGATTTTCTTTTTTGTAAATGCTCATCAACACACTATAAGAAGAAGTAAGGTTTGTCTGCATCTATCGCCCCGTTCTCTTCTTGCCGAACATGGCACCGAAGGTGCCGGTAAAGCACTTCAAATCCATGCGGAAGCAGCGGTTCTGAACGTAGCGAAGTTCTATCTTTTGCCTCCGACCACTCTCAAAGGTCGCTTCATTACGATCAGTCGCTTGCCAAAGACCAGTAATTCCAGGCTGAACTGAGAGCAGCTCAGCCTTTTCTTCATCCGAAAAATGCTGTTCAAGCTCATCCCTTGTAATGGGACGGGGACCAATGACTGAAAGATCGCCGTTCAGCACATTGAGAAACTGAGGCATCTCATCGATGGAACATTTACGAATGAATTGACCAATCTTGGTAATGCGGGGATCATCGTTGACTTTGCGTTCGACTTCCCACTGATGTAGCTGCTCAGGACTCAAATACTTCTGCACATCACCCGCATCGGCAACCATGCTACGAAGCTTGAAGATCTTGATGGTCTTTCCGCCCTTGCCGACGCGCTCTTGCGTATACATAGGGCTGCCGGGTGATTCAAGGCTAATGAGCGCACACACTACAGCAAGAGGAATAAGCAGCAGAACACTCATCAAAAGACTGAAGGCTAGGTCGAACAGCCTCTTAAGAAAGCGATAGCCAAGCGTACCACTCGGTTTTATCTGATCGATAGCCAGTGCACCCTCCATTGATGCACAGTTCTCTCTTACTTCTTTAGCAGCCACAGTCAAACTTACGTCCCCGTTCCCCAGGGATCCCCCAATCGGTAAATTCAAAAATGCGAACGAATAGCTGGTGCAACGTCTCCCTTACGTTTTGCTGGGAACGTCAAGCGGTAGCAGCTCCCTAAATGTGGAGTCACCCTCGCCCACGTCTACCAGGCACCAGCGTTTATGACGGTCGATCTTTTTAACGCTGGCCTCTTGCCCCACCAAGGGACCCTGTTCTATGTGCAACACGCCGTCTTCTATGCGCGCAACGCTGTTGCGCACCACGCCGTCGTCGTCCAGAACGCTGCGGTACCAATCCTGCGCATCGTCCGGCATGGGCATGTACGCCCGCTCCCTGCTGCCGGCGATGCGACAGCCAAAGCTCAACTGGGCCAAAGCCCTATCGAGCGCGGCGGCATCGTGCGTGGCGACGAAGAAATATTCCTTGTACATGGGTTTGGTTTGGAGCGACCAGGCGCCATCCCGCTTAAACCAGAACTCCTTTTGCATCACAAAAGCGTCCTGCATCAGCTCGTGCGGGATAATGCAGCGAACCCTTTCGCAGGTCTCGCGCTCTTTTCCATTGGGGGTGTGAACCAGATACCAGCGGACACGGCCGTGCTGGCTGTTGGTGGTGACGCCGTTAAATGCGCCTGGCAGCTTCTCTTGGCGCCGTGCCGTCTGTTCCATGTCCTCGCCCCCTCTTTTGGCTTTGCGATGCACGCAAATGCAGGGGCGTTTAGAACAGGCTTCTCGCTCGCAGCTAGGCGCAGTCGCAAAAGTACAGGTTTTTGTATCGTTCAACAGATGACATTATACCAGAAATTAATCAGCGTTTGCCCAGATTGCGCAAAATGTACTGCCATTAGGTGCATCTCCATACCCCTCTATAAAAACCTGTACCTTTTTGTGCAACAAAAAAAGCCGCTCAACCAGCGGCTTTTCTTATTTCGGCATGAAAAAAGGCGACCGCCCTGTGTAGACGGTCGCCTTTGTTAATTGTTGTAAAGTTTGCCTTAGGCGCGGGTCTTGATCTCCTCGGTCACCTTGGCAACAAACTCGTCAACGCTCATCTGAACGGTCTCGTTGGAGCGATCGCGGACGGAGATGTTGCCGGCCTCGACCTCCTTCTCGCCCAGAATGAGCATGTAGGGCACGCGGTCAATGGAGCGGGCCTCGCGGATCTTGTAGCCGATCTTCTCGTCGCGGTCGTCGCAGACCACGCGGATGCCGGCCTCCTCCAGCTTGGCGCACACCTCGTGGGCGTAATCGCGGCTCTTCTCGGAAACCGGAAGTGCCTTGACCTGCACGGGGGCCAACCAAGTGGGGAACTTGCCCGCAAAATGCTCAATCAGAATGCCGATGAAGCGCTCGATGGAGCCAAAGCACACGCGATGCAGCATGATGGGGCGCTTCTTGGTGCCGTCGGCGTCCACGTACTCCAGATCAAAGTTGAGCGGCATCTGGAAGTCGAGCTGGACGGTACCGCACTGCCAAGTGCGGCCGAGCGAGTCCTCCAGGTGGAAGTCGATCTTGGGGCCGTAGAAGGCGCCGTCGCCCTCGTTGACCTCGTAGTCCATGCCCAGCTTCTCCAGAGCAGTGCGCAGGCCCTCCTCGGCGCGCGCCCAATCCTCGTCGGAGCCCATAGAGTCCTCGGGGCGGGTGGAAAGCTCGACGTGGTACTTAAAGCCAAACTTCTGGTACACGGAGTCGATGAGGTTGACCACGCCCACGATCTCGTCGGTCAGCTGGTCGGGACGCACAAACAGGTGGGCGTCGTCCTGGTTAAAGCAGCGCACGCGGAACAGGCCGTGCAGGGCGCCACGCAGCTCGTGACGGTGCACCAGACCAATCTCGCCGGCGCGGATGGGCAGCTCGCGATAGGAGTGCGGCTTGGAGGCATACACCAGCACGCCACCCGGGCAGTTCATGGGCTTAATGCAGTACTCTTCGTCGTCGATGACGGTGGAGTACATGTTGTCCTTGTAGTGGTCCCAGTGGCCCGAGGTCTTCCACAGCTGCTTGTTCATGATGAGCGGCGTGGAGATCTCCACGTAGCCGGCCTTGTGGTGGATCTCGCGCCAGTAGTCCAGCAGCGTGTTCTTAAGGATCATGCCGTTGGGCAGGAAGAACGGGAAGCCGGGGGCCTCGTCGCGCATCATAAAGAGGTCCATCTCGCGGCCGATCTTGCGGTGGTCGCGCTTCTTGGCCTCCTCCAGCATGTGCATGTGTTCGTCGAGCTCTTCCTTGGTGGCAAAGGCGACACCGTTGATGCGGGTGAGCATCTTGTTGTCCTTGTCGCCCTTCCAGTAAGCGCCCGAGACGCCGGTGAGCTTAAAGGCCTTCAGCGCCTTGGTGTAGCAGATGTGGGGGCCGACGCACATGTCGATGTAGTCGCCCTGCTGGTAGAAGGTGATGCGGGCGTCATCGTCCAGGTCGCCGATGTGCTCGACCTTGTACTTCTCGCCGCGTTCCTCCATAAGGGCGATGGCCTCGGCGCGGGGCTTCTCGTACACGGAGAACTTGAGGTTCTCCTTGACGATCTTCTTCATCTCGGCCTCGATCGCGGGGAAGTCGTCCTCGCTGATCTTGACGCCCTCGGGCAGGTCGACGTCGTAGTAAAAGCCGTTGTCGGTTGCGGGGCCGTAGGCAAAGTCGGCCTCGGGATAGAGGCGCTTGATGGCCTGCGCCATGATGTGCGCGGCGGAGTGGCGGATGACGTGCGTGACCTCGTCCTGCGGGAGCTCGGCCACCGAACCGTCATTGTAGAGTGCCTTCATGGGTATGTTTTCTCCTCTCGGATGCCTGATGCAAGTGCGTGCGATGCGCTCGGCGTTTTTGACTTGCATCATTATAGGCAGGTTGCCTTGGTATACAAGCGCCCGCCGCACCTTAATGGCACGGCGGGCGATTTTCTACGCATGCTTCATCGTGTGGGGCGGGGTGTGGGGCGCGCATGGCTTGCGGCCGGCCCGGCGATGGATGCGTTACTGAATGCGAGTTCGGCAGTACGGGCAGACCTTCCAGTGCGCATCGAGCGGGCGATGGCAGCTGGGGCAGACATTGCGAACCTGGGTATCGCACACCGGGCAGACGACGAAGTCCTTCTCGATGGGCGCGCCGCACTGCGGGCAGGTGCCGTACTGCGCAAGCTGGCGCTCGCGCAGGGCCATGTCCAACTCCTGCTCCTCGCGGTCGGACGCGTAAGAGTGCGGGCGCAGGACCAGGTAGGCAATGAGGCCTACAAACGGGATGAGGGCGATGATGCCCCATGCCACGTAGGCGCTGGCACCGCGGCGGCGAGCGTCGATGAACACATAGACGACCGACAGCACATACAGGGCGATGATAAAACCAACGAAGGCATAGACGACGCCCATAAGCTGCGGCGACATGAGCTCGGAGATGTACTTGGACATTACGGGTACCTTTCGGAATATTAACAGTCCGGTCAAGTTTACCACGGGGTTTGTTTTTATGGGACTACGGCTGGGTACGGGGCTGGCGCGGACACAAACATCTCAATCTGTAACAGGTGGAAGCGGAAACCGGGTCTAGATGTTACAGATCGAGACGAACGGATTACCAGTCAGACTAACGTCTCAATCTGTAACATCTGGGACCCAAATCCTCGTCTAACTGTTACAGATCGAGACATCCAAAATCCGCCGGAAGGTTCGTCTTGATCTGTAACATCTAGAACCCAAATCATCAGCTAACTGTTACAGATTGAGACAAAGAAAGCCGTCCGCACCGAATGTCTCAATCTGTAACAGTAACTCGGCAAAAACAGTCCCAGATGTTACAGATTGAGACAAATCTCCGACACCGAAGGTGGCATACGAGGTTGCCGACGTTGCCGGGTCTCCCCTCGTCTGCCGTTGGCGGGTGTTGCGGGGCTGTTCGCCGCATTGCCGCCGCGTTGGGGGTGTGCAGACCGTAGGATAGTCTTATTGACATCCTGTCAACTTGTCTTGGAGGCACCGTGGCAGAAACGTTTGATATCGCGATTGTCGGCGCGGGCATCACCGGATGCGCCATCGCACGGCAGCTCGCGCGGTTTGACCTGTCCATTTGCGTGGTCGAGGCGGCTAACGATATTGCGCTGGGCGCGTCGAAGGCCAACGGCGGCCTGGTGCACGCCGGTTACGATCCGGCACCGGGCACGGTTAAGGCGCAGGTCAACGCCCGTGGCTGCGAGTTGTACGGTAAGTGGGCGCAGGAGCTGGGCTTTCTGTTCTGCCGCACCGGGTCGATGGTGCTGGGATTTAACGATGAGGACCGCGCGCAACTGGAAAAGCTGCGGTGCAACGGTCATGTCAACGGTGTGCCCGAGCTGTCGATCATCGGACCCGATCGCATCCACGAATTAGAGCCGCGCGCCAGTGCCGATGCAACGTGCGCGTTGTGGTGCCCCTCGACTGGGTTTGTCGACCCGTTTGAGGTTGCCATCGCCGCGTTGGAGAACGCCGTGGCCAACGGGGTGACGTTTATGCGGTCCGCGTCGGTGGAAGCAATTGAAGTCGCGGGCTCGGGCGACAACGCGCACTTTACGCTGGCGACCCCCGCTGGCAACGTGCGCTGCCGCTACCTGATCAACGCCGCGGGCAACGGCGCCGCGGACATCTCGCATGTGACCGGCGCCGAGGAGTTCCAGATGGTCTGGCGCCAGGGAAACATTGTGGTACTGGACAAGGAGCCGCGCGCGCTCATGCCGCTCTACCCCGTGCCCACGCCGGTTTCCAAGGGCGTTATCGTCACGGGCACGGTCCACGGCAACACCGTGATTACCGCGACCGCCGCTGTGCGCGAGCCAGGCGACACGCAGACCTATGCAAGCGATGTGAACGCGCTGCTGACGGGCGCGCGCAAGCTGGTTCCCGATCTGGACACGCGCCGCGTGGTGCGCGCGTTTGCCGGCGGGCGTCCGGTCATTCAGGGGACTAACGACTTCTTTATTGGGCAGTCGGCCGTGGTGCCGGGGCTGTTTCAGGCGGCGGGCATTCAGTCGCCGGGTGTGGCGAGCGCGCCAGCCATTGCCGAGCGCATGGAGCAGGTGCTGCGCGATGCCGGCGTGGTCCTGCGCGAACGGAACGATTGGGACCCGATACGCCGCGCGCCGGATGACTTTGACCGCGCCCCGCTTGTGCGCAAGGAAGAGCTCATTGAGTCCGACCCCGCGTGGGGGCAGATTGTCTGCCGCTGCGAGACGGTACCCGAGGCCGAGATCGTGGCCGCGATCCGACGCCGCCCGGGTGCGGTTTCGGTCGAAGGCGTCAAGCGCCGCTGTCGTGCCGGCATGGGTCGGTGTCAGAGTGGCTTTTGCCAGAGCCGCGTGGTGGCGATCCTTGCCCGCGAGCTGGGCTGCGACCCCAGCGAAGTGCTGTTGGAGGATGCCGGATCCTGGCTGGTCGAGGGACCGCTGAAGGGGGTGCGCTAGGATGGCGACGTTGGATATGCGCGACGGACGCGCGAAAGCCGGAGCTGTAGCGTCGGTGTCGACGAAGGCCTTCGACGTGGTCGTCATCGGCGGCGGACCTGCTGGCATGGCGGCTGCGCTTGCCGCACATAATGCCGGCGCCCACGTGGCCATCGTGGAGCGCGAGCAGCATCTGGGCGGCATCCTGCGCCAGTGCATCCACCCCGGTTTTGGCCTTTCGCACTTTAAGCAGGAACTCACCGGCCCCGAGTACGCCCAACGCTTTATCGACCAGGTGCGCGCAACCGACGTTGCGCTGTTCTTGGGCAGTATGGTGATTGGGATTGATTCGGGCGAGGGCGCGGGCGCGAGCGCGTCGGGCGTGGACGAGGCCTCGGGAGCCACCGCAGTCCATACCGTCACGCTCATGAGCCGCGCCGGCATGCTTCAGCTCACCGGACGCGCGGTCGTCCTTGCCATGGGGTGCCGCGAGCGCACGCGCAGCGAGATCAAGATCCCCGGCAGCCGCCCCGCCGGCGTATTTACGGCCGGCCTGGCGCAGCGATACATCAATATCGAAAACCTCAAGCCCGGCTCGCGCGCCGTCATTTTGGGCTCGGGCGACATCGGGCTGATCATGGCGCGCCGCTGTACGCTCGAGGGAATTTCGGTCGAGGGCGTGTACGAGCTCATGCCGTACGCCAACGGTCTGCGCCGCAACGTCAAGAACTGCCTGGACGACTTTGGCATTCCGCTTCACCTGTCTACTACCGTCACACGCGTAATCGGACACGACCGCGTGGAGGCCGTCGAGGTGAGTAAGGTCGACGAGCACCTGGCACCCATTCCGGGGACCGAGCGCGTTGTTCCGTGCGACACGTTGCTGCTTTCGGTGGGTCTGATTCCCGAGAACGAGCTTTCGGTGGGCGCGGGCGTTGAACTTGACCCGCGCACGCGCGGCGCCGTGGTGGACCAGAGCCTGCAGACGGGCGTACCAGGCATCTTTGCCTGCGGCAACGTGCTGCACGTGCACGACCTGGCCGACAACGTGACAACTGAGTCCGAACATGCCGGCGCGGCTGCGGCGGCGTACGCGCTGGGCGGCGGCGCGGATGCCGAGGCGGGCGCTCCAGGCGCGGGTTGCCAGCTCACGGTCTCCCCTGCCAGCATTGCGGGATACGCGCTGCCGGGACGCATTACGGCCGTGGCGCTCACCAAACTGAACTTCCGCGTGCGCCGACCCGTCGACGCCGCCCGCGTGAGGATCTTGGCCGACGGCGAGGAACTGTTCACCGGCAAGGTCCGCGCGTTTAAGCCGGGCGTTATGGAGAGTTTCCCGCTACCGGCAAAGGTCATCAAACAAGCGCTCGACCTGGGTGCCAGCGAGATTATCCTTTCCGTCGAACCCGTTAAGGAGGCGTAGAGTCATGAGCACGAACGCAATCGAAAAGCTCAAGTTCAACTGCACCACCTGCCCGTCCGAGTGTCTCCTAACCGTAGAGGTGGAGCGTGACGCAGACGGCGCCCTGGTAGAGGTGCACTCCGTGACCGGCAACAACTGCCCACGCGGCGATAAGTTCGCGCATCAGGAGCTCACCTGTCCCACGCGCGTGCTCACGACGACCGTGGCCGTCTCCGGCGGCGACGAGACGCTGCTGCCTGTGCGCACGGCTGAGGCCATCCCGCTGGCACTCCACGCCCAAGCCATGAACCTCATCCGAGGCCTAGTCGTCAACGCCCCCATCCGCATGGGCGACGTCGTGCTAGAGAACCTCCTCAATACCAATATCGACCTCATCGCCAGCATGGACATCGACCCTGCCTAAGTAGCTCATTTGGGACGGGGCTCTTGTAGCTACCCCACCATCCACCCCGCCCCTCCTCAATTGCGGTGAAATAGTTCCTGATTTCCGCCAAACCCCGGCATCCAGGAACTATTCCACCGCAACCATCCTTGGAATCGGTATTTAGCTTGTGCCTACTTTAGTACCAATTCAAAACTATGCCGGATTACGGGGCTAATTCGGAGACCCCCATCCATACCGGCAATTTTCGATTTTTGATAAGCCGTCTACCTGCGGTTTTAATTTAGTGATTTTTCCCATGGTCAAGTAATACAGGTCCAGCCCCGTAATCCGCCATACTTTTGAAACCAGCCCATTTGGAACGGGCCTCTTTTAGCTACTTTTACCTATTAGCCCGCAAGTTTGACGCAGCTAAAATAGCCCCGTCCCAAATTGACTACCCTGGCATTGGGGATACCATGGTGGCAACCTAGCGAAAGGATGTTTCATGGCACATGTCGATGACCAGCGTGTGGCGCACGTGCTTGATGCGCTCGAGGCTCAGCACCCCGGCGCACAGCTGCTCGTAAACGACCCGTGGTCGATTTACTATCTGACCGGTTTTTATGCCGATATGTTCGAGCGTTTTTGCGGCGTGCTGCTCGCACGCGATAGCGAACCTGTGATCTTGGTCAACGCGCTGCATCAGCGACCCGAGTACGACAATGCCCGCGTGGCCTATCACACCGATACTGACGTAGTGGCCGACGCCATCGTTCGCGAGGTCGATCCGAACAAACCGCTCGGCATCGACACCGTCATGCGTTCCGGCTTTTTGATGCCACTCATGGAGCGCCACGCAGCCAGCGAGTTTTTCCTGGGCGACTTTGCCGTCACCGCCGCGCGCACCCACAAGGATGACGCCGAACAGGCGCTCATGCGCGCGTCCTCGGCCGCTAACGACGCCGTGATGGCCGACGTCATCAAGCTCGTCCACGAAGGCGTGACGGAGCGCGAGATTGCCGACCAGATGCTCGGCCTGTATCGCAAGCACGGCTGCGAGGGCTTTAGCTTTCCGCCCATCGTGAGCTTTGGTGCTAACGCCGGCGACCCGCACCACGAGCCCGACGACACCGTGCTCAAGCGCGGCGACGTAGTGCTGTTCGACATTGGCGGGCGTCATCGCAACTACTGCTCGGACATGACGCGCACGTTCTTTTGGGGCGATCCGGACGAGGAGACGGCGCGCATCTACGACATCGTGCGCCGCGCCAACGAGGCCGCCGAGGCACTCATCGCACCGGGTGTGCGCATGTGCGACCTGGACCGCGCCGCGCGCGATGTGATTGAAGACGCGGGCTATGGGCGGTACTTTACGCATCGCCTGGGTCACTCGATCGGCCTGCAGGACCACGAGCCGGGCGACGTTTCACTCGTCAACGAGCAGGTCGTAGAGCCGGGCATGACGTTCTCCATCGAGCCGGGCATATACCTCCCCGGCCGCACCGGCGTCCGCATCGAGGACCTGGCCCTGGTTACCGAGACCGGCGTCGAGATTCTCAACGCCTACCCCCACGATCCGCTCCGCCTAGACTAGCCAATGTGACAAAGGGACAGCCCCTTTGTCACATTGCGATTACGTCGCGCCACAAAAACGGCCTATCTACTACGTTTAACCCGCATGGGTCGACCATAACCGAGTTTTCGCAAAATACGCAAGCCGTCTACCTGCGGTTTTAATTTCGCGATGTTCCGTGTGGTCGAGGGTAACCTGTCAAACGTAGTAGATAGGCCCATTTCGTGACAAGCGAGTCAACTCGGGGTACAGGGCAGCTAAAAAAGCCCCGTCCCAAATTGGCTGCTTTTGAGTTGCGGTGATATACGGATTGTTTGAGGCTTCTGGCTTGTAAAACAGTCCGT
This sequence comes from Collinsella aerofaciens, assembly GCF_015558785.1. Taxonomy (GTDB): domain Bacteria; phylum Actinomycetota; class Coriobacteriia; order Coriobacteriales; family Coriobacteriaceae; genus Collinsella; species Collinsella aerofaciens_P. The sequence continues at coordinate 47,998 of NZ_JADMOP010000013.1, read as the reverse complement.
ATTTCACCGCAACTGATGAGGGGATGGGTTAGCGGAGCAGACCGGCTACTTCGCCGGCTAGGGTGATGGTGCCGGCGGCTACGAAAGGCTCGTCTGCGACATCGAAGGCAGCGAGGGCCTCGGACACACTCGGATATACTCCCGTGAGCTTATCGGCATCAACGAGGGCAGCAAGCTCCTCTGCCGGCAGGGCGCGATCGGAATCGGTCTGGGTCACGACTACGCGCGGAAAGGCAGGGATCAATACGTCAACGATGCCCGCCACGTCCTTGTCGGCCAGCGCGGCACACAGCAGCGTGGGGCGATTCTCCACGCACGGATCGATCTCGTCCAGCGCGCTCACAAAGTTCTCGCAGCTCTGAGGGTTATGGCAGGCATCAATCAGCTTGAGCGGATCGGTCCCCAGCACATCAAAACGACCCGGCGTGGGACAGCCCATAAGCGATGCATCCAGCGCATCGTGGTCGAGCTCGCGACCCAGATACCCCTCGCACAGCATAATCGCGCATGCGGCATTCTGCGGCTGATACGCCGGCTTAACCATGTTCGTCGTATAGATCGCACGCGGCGTGGTGCAGCTAAACTCAACCGTGTCGCCCACACGCGCCGGCACCTTAGTCGTGGCGTGGCTCACCACGAGCGGCACGACACCGCACTCACGGCAGCGGGCATCCATCACGCGCTGAACGCTCGCCTCGTGCGTGCCCTCGCCCAAAACAACCAGGCGCCCAGGCTTAATAACCGCAGCCTTCTCCCCCGCAATGGCCTCGAGCGTATCACCCAAAATACGTGTGTGATCGAGCCCAATGCCCGTAATGGCAACGGCGACGGGATCGGTCGCACTCGTGGCGTCCCAGCGCCCGCCCATACCAACCTCGAGCACGGCAACATCCACGCGAGCCTCGGCAAACACCACCAGTGCGGCAGCCGTCAGCAGGTCAAACGGCGTAATAGTATAGGCGCGCTCCCCCGCCGCCACACGGTGCGCATTCACGCGACGCCCCGCCTCGACAGCTGCCGAAACGCCACGGGCAAACGCCTCATCGCTCACAACACGCCCATCGACCTCCATGCGCTCGGGATAGCGCACCAGCTGCGGCGACGTATACAGCGCGGTCTTGAGCCCCTCGCCGCGAAGAATGGCGGCCGAAAAACGCGTGGTCGAAGTCTTGCCATTGGTACCGGCAACCTGAATGCAATCAAAGTACTCGTCCGGACGCCCCAGCTCATCGAGCATATCGACAACCGTCTCAAGCAGAGGCCCAGCATCCCCAGAAATCCATCCCGTATCAGCAGCCAACCCCACAGCCTCATCAAACGAAAGCAAATCAAACGAAAAAGGAACGACATACGACCCAGAACGCTTAGCCATAACCCAAAGTCCCCCATAATAGAAAAAGAGGCTCATCAAAAAGAATGAGCCCCTCGCGTTGACAATTTCAGCCTTTACCCGATTGCAGCAAGATCAAGGCCACAACCAGGTGGCCCCAACCTACCAGTTGCAAACAACCACGTAAGCGAACTAGGAGCGGCCCGATGCTTTGCTCGCCGCAAGTTCCGCACGCAAAGGACAGCACTTAATGTGCTGTCCGTCTTGCGCAGGACTGTCCGCAGCGGAGAGCAAAGCATCGGGACGCGCCCCCAAGTTAGACCTACGAGAAGTCAGCAACCTGCGAGTTCAGCGCCGCCAGGATCTCCTTGAGCTCAGCTGCACGGTCCCTCTTCTTCTGGACCACCGCGGGCGCAGCCTTGGCCACAAAACCCTCATTGGCCAGCGTCTTCTCGCAGCCGGCGAGCTCCTTCTGGGCCGCGGCGATCTCCTTCTCCAGACGCGCCTTCTCGGCCGAAAGATCAACCTTGCCCTCGAGCACCACAAAGACCTCGACGCCGCTGTCGACCACGGCGATGCTCGCGGCAGGCTTCTCAACGTCGGTACCCATGACCAGCGAGGCGGTGTTAGCCAGCGGCTCAATCGTCGAGCGCAGGCTCTCGAGCTTCTCGATGTCCTCGGCACCGGCGCGCACGACCACGTCGAGCTCGGCCTTGGGGCTCAAGCGGTAACGCGAACGCGTGGCGCGGGCGGCGGAAACGACAGTGCGGCACAGCTCAAATGCGCGCTCGGCGGGCTCATCGACATACTTGGCGTAGTCGGCGGACTCAGGCCACTTGGCGATCATGAGCGCCTCGGCGCGGTCAACGTTGCCCTCGGCGTCCAGATCGAGCACGCTCGCCGGCATGTTGTCCCAGATCTCCTCGGTGACAAACGGCATAAGCGGGTGCATCAGGCGAATGGAGGTGTCGAGCACAAAGATCAGGTTGCGCTGCGCCTGCAGACGGCCCTCGCCCTTCAGGCGGGCCTTGGTGACCTCGACGTACCAGTCGCAGACCTCGTTCCAGAAGAACTGCTGCACGCCGCGGGCCATGTCGCCAAAGGTGTAGTTCTCAATGCCCTCGGTGACCATCTTCACGGCCTTGGCCAAGCGGCTGAACATCCAAGCGTCGGCCGGCGTCTCCACGGCAGGCTCGCCGGGCGTGTAGCCCTCCATGTTCATGAGCAGGAAGCGGCTAGCGTTCCAGATCTTGGTCACAAACGACTTGGCCTGCTCGGTACGCGGGCTGTCGATAAGCTTCTTGGTCTTCTTGTCGATGTTCGCGTCGAACTTAACATCCTGGTTGTTGGTGCACAGCGTAAGCAGGTTGTAGCGCATGGCGTCGGCGCCGTACATGCCAATGAGGTCCATGGGGTCAACGCCGTTGCCCTTGGACTTGGACATGCGGCTGCCGTCCTTGGCCAGAATCGTCGGGTAGATGACGACGTCCTTAAACGGCACCTCGTCCAGGAAGTACAGCGAGCTCATGACCATGCGGGCGACCCACAGCGCGATGATGTCGCGCGCGGTGACCAGCGCCGTCGTGGGGTGATGGCCCTCGAGCAGCTCCGGCTTTTGCGGCCAGCCCTGCGTGGCGAAGGTCCACAGCTGCGAGCTGAACCAAGTGTCCAGCACGTTCTCGTCCTGGTGCACGTGATGACCGCCGCACTTGGGGCACACATCGGTGTCCTCGGTAAGGGCGTCCTCCCAGCCGCAATCCTCGCAGTAGAACACGGGGATACGGTGGCCCCACCAAAGCTGGCGCGAGATGCACCAGTCCTTGAGGTTCTCCATCCAGGTGGTGTAGGTCTGCGTCCAGCGCGCGGGGTGGAAGGTGACCTTGCCAGAGTTGACGGCGTCGAGCGCCGGCCCCTTGAGCTTATCGACGGCGACGAACCACTGCTCGGACAGCCACGGCTCCAGCGCGGCGTCGCAACGGTAGCAGTGCATGACGGAGTGATCGAGGTCCTCGACGTGGTCGAGCAGGTCGTGCTCCTCGAACCACTTGATGACGGCCTCGCGGCACTCCTCGCGGGTCATGCCGGTGAACTCGCCGTAGCCCTCGACGACCACCGCGTGCTCATCGAAGATATTAATCTGAGGCAGGTCGTGGGCCTGACCCATGGCGTAATCGTTGGGGTCGTGAGCCGGGGTGACCTTGACGAAGCCGGAGCCAAAGTTGGCATCGACGTGCCAATCCTCAAAGATGGGGATCTCGCGGTCCACGATGGGGAGCTTGACGGTCTTACCCACAAAAGCGGCCTTCTCGGGGTCCTTCGGGGAGACGGCGACGCCCGTGTCGCCGAGCATGGTCTCGGGGCGCGTGGTGGCGACGACGATGTAATCCTGGCCGTTGACCGGCTCGGTCAGCGGGTAGCGCAGGTGCCACAGGTGGCCCTTCTCGTCCTTATATTCGGCCTCGTCGTCCGAGATGGCGGTGGTGCAGTTGGGGCACCAGTTAACGATACGCTTGCCACGGTAGATCAGGCCGTCGTGGTACCAATCGCAGAAGACCTTGCGCACGGCCTGTGCGTAATCCTCGTCCATGGTGAAGCGCTCGTTGTCGAAGTCGACGGAGCAGCCCATGCGCTTGATCTGCTCGACGATGATGCCGCCGTACTCGTGGGTCCAGTCCCAGCAGGCGTCGACAAACTTGTCGCGACCGATCTCCAGGCGGCTGATGCCCTCACTCTTGAGCTTCTTGTCGACCTTGGTCTGCGTGGCGATACCGGCGTGGTCGGTGCCCAGCACCCAGCGCGTGGACTTGCCGCGCATGCGGGCCATACGGACAATGGCATCCTGGATGGAGTCATCGGTGGCGTGGCCCATGTGGAGCTTGCCAGTCACGTTGGGAGGCGGAATGGTGACGGTGCAGTCGCCCACGCCTTCACGGCGCTTGTAGTAGCCGCCGTCGAGCCACTTCTGCAGGATCGCCGGCTCGTTGGTCGACGGATCGTAGTTCTTGGGCATCTCTTCCATATATCTCTCCCTGTCCCGCCGGGGAGGAATGTAGGCCCGCCAGGGCCTACATTCCTCCCCTTAGGTATCGATTCCTTCAGTCTGATATGACTTCGCTGAGGCTTAAACAAACACACAGAATAACACAGGTAGTTGGGGTTATCGCGTATATATAAAATAGCCTCCGACCGCGGGTGGTCGGAGGCTATTTGCAAGCACGTTTTTGGCTGGTTTAGCCGTAGATGCGCTGGGGCTGTTCTTCGCCCTTTACGGAGGCTTCGGTCACGATGACCTTGGAAACGCCCTCCTCGCTGGGCAGGTCGAACATCGTCTGCTGCAACACGTCCTCGCAGATGGAACGCAGGCCGCGGGCGCCGGTCTTGCGGGCGAGCGCCATGCGGGCGATCTCGTGCAGGGCGGCATCCTCAAACTCGAGCTCAACGTCCTCGAGCTGGAACATCTTGCGGTACTGACGCACCACGGCGTTCTTGGGCTCGGTCAGGATCGACACCAGGTCGTCCTCGTCGAGCGCCTGCGTCTGGGTGACGACGGGCGTACGTCCCACAAACTCGGGGATCATGCCAAAGGCGTTGAGGTCCTGCGGGAGCACCTGGCGCAGCAGGTCGTTCTCGTCGACCGAGGTGGGGCCGGCGATCTCGGAGTTAAAGCCCACGCCCTTGTTGCCCACGCGGTCGGCGATGATCTTGTCCAGACCCACAAAGGCACCGCCGCAGATAAACAGGATGTTGGTCGTATCGATCTGCAGCAGCTCCTGCTGGGGATGCTTGCGGCCGCCGGTGGGCGGAACGCTTGCCACCGTACCTTCAAGAATCTTAAGCAGCGCCTGCTGAACGCCCTCGCCCGAAACATCGCGGGTGATGGAGAGGTTCTCGGCCTTGCGGGCGATCTTGTCGATCTCGTCCACGTAGATAATGCCGACCTGCGCGCGCTCAATATCGCCATCGGCGGCATTGATGAGCTTGAGCAGGATGTTCTCCACATCCTCGCCCACGTAACCGGCCTCGGTGAGCGCGGTGGCGTCGGCGATGGCAAACGGCACCTCGAGGATACGTGCGAGCGTCTGGGCGAGCAGCGTCTTACCGGTACCGGTGGGACCGAGCAGCAAAATGTTGGACTTGGCGAGCTCTACCTCGTCCATATCATTGTCGAGCTGCGAGTCCAAGCCGTCGTCAAAGGCCGAAAGCGCAGCGCCACCCTCGATCACGCGGCGGTAATGGTTGTACACGGCAACCGACATGGCACGCTTGGCGTCCTCCTGGCCCATAACATAGGCCGAAAGCTCGTCATAGATCTCGTGCGGCGTCGGCACATGCGTAATGACCTGGCGGGCGTCGTCCTCGAGCTCAAAGCCCTCGGTCTCGGGATCCACGGCGGGCTGGGATGCAGTCTGGCCGTGGTCGTTGAGGAAGCCCGGCAGCTTGCCGTTGCGGGCGGCGTCCATAAAGTCCGAAGCAAGCGACTCCTCCAGAATCTCGGAGCAGGCGGCGACGCACTCGTCACAGATAAAGATGTTGGTCGGGCCCTTTACGAGGCGACGGACCTGGCCCTGCTCTTTTCCGCAGAAGGAGCAGCGGATGGGGTTGCCGTTCTCGTCAAAGTTGTCCTGCATGTTACCTGCCATCCTAGGCGTCCTTCGCGGCGAGGTCGCGCGAGGTGACGATACGGTCGATCAGGCCGTAGTCGAGGGCCTCGGAAGCGGTCAGGTAATTGTCGCGCTCGGTGTCGGCCTGGACCTTCTCGATGGGCTGGCCCGAGGCGTCGGACAGGATCTGGTTGAGCTCGCGGCGAGTCTTCTTGATCTCCTCGGCAACGATCTCAATCTCGGTTTGCTGACCCTGGGCACCGCCGCTGGGCTGGTGAATCATGACCTTGGAGTGCGGCAGGCAGAAGCGCTTGCCCTTAGCGCCGGCCGAAAGCAGCACGGCAGCCATGGACGCGGCCATACCGACGCAGATGGTGGAGACCTGCGGCTTGATGAAGTTCATGGTGTCAAGAATCGCCAGGCCGGAGTAAACCTCGCCACCGGGCGAATTGATGTAGAGCGAGATATCCTTCTCGGCATCCTGGCTCTCAAGATGCAGCAGTTGGGCAACGACCAGGTTGGCGCTGACGGAGTTGATCTCCTCGCCCAAAAAGATGATGCGGTCGTTGAGCAGGCGCGAATAGATATCGTAGCTGCGCTCGCCGCGCGGCGTCTGCTCGATAACGTATGGCACGAGGGCGGAATCGAACTTAGCGATCATACGCATCTCCATTTCTCTCTTGCGGACCAAATTGGTTCTAGATAAACGTACGGTGCCCGCATGCTATGCATTGGCTGGCACCGTACGAAGCAACCGGATAACCGGTGTATAACTTTACCCCATCACGGGCGCACGCATGCGCTCGCGGGCAAGGTGGCGAGAATTACTCGGCGTCCTTGGCGGTCTCGTCGACCTCGGTCACCTTGGCGTTCTCGACCAGGTGGTCGACGGCCTTGGAGCGACGGATGGACTCGCGGACAGCAGGGATGCGGCCATCAGCGATGAACTCGGCCTTGGAAGCCTCGACGTCCTTGACGCCGGCCTTCTCGAACTCCGCGTTGACGTCGTCCTCGGTGACCTCGATCTTGAGCTCACGGGCGAGGGCGTCCAGAGCCAGGGACTCGCGGGCAACGTCGTTGGCCTGCTTGTGCAGGTCGCCGATGAACTGCTCCATGGTCAGGCCGGAAGCGGGCAGCCAGGTGTCGAGCGTCATGCCGCGAGCAGCGAGGTTGGACAGGAAGTTCTGGCCAAGCTCCTCAAAGACGGACTGCTCGTAGTCGGCGTCCATCTCGTCGAGCTGCAGGCGCTCGGCGAGAGCGGAGACGCAACGGTTCTCCTTCTCGGCCGGCAGGCGGGAAGCCTTGTCCTGCTCGATCTCGATCTTGATGGCGTCGCGCATAGCGTCGATGCTGTCAAAGCCAAAGTCGGACTTGACGAGCTCGTCGGTGAGCTCGGGGGTGTTGCGGACCTTGATGCCCTTGACGGTGACCTCGACGGTGTGGGTCTCGGCCTCCTCGCCCTCCTCGACCTCGTCGGTCCAGGTGACGGTCTTGACGTCTTCAACGTTGGCACCGATCAGGGCCTCGTTGAACTCCTTGGGGTTGCTGTCGCTACCGGCGATGAGCATGCGGCCCTCGGCGGCAAAGTTGTCGGCGTTCTCGACGGCCTTGAGGTCGACGGTGACGTAGTCCTCGGCCTCGACGGCACGACCCTCGACGTCCTCGAAGGTGGCACGGTAGTTGAGGAGCATCTCAACCTGGTTGTTGATCTCGGACTCGGTGACCTCCGCAGGGGGCATCTCGATCTCGACAGCGTCGAAGGAGGAGAGCTCGGCAGCGGGACGCAGGGAGAACTCGACGGTGTAGGTGTAGTCCTCGTGATCCTTGGCGAGGTCGAGCTCCTTGTAGTCACCGTTCTTGGTGGGGACGATGTCCAGCTCGTTGAGGACGGCGGGCTCGTTGGCGGCGATCAGGTCGTTGGTGGCCTGAGCGAGGGTAGCCTCGGCGCCAAGAGCGGAATCGATGACCGGACGGGGAGCCTTACCGGCACGGAAGCCCGGGAAGCGGTACTTCTTGGCGGTGTCCTTGTAGGCCTTCTTGATCGCGGCGTCGACGTCGGCGGCCGGGATGGTGACCGTAGCGGTGAGCTTGGCGTCCTTGACGTCAGAAGCGGTGATGTTCAACACGTTCCTCCTCATACTGCCCAGCTTATCTGAGGTGCTGGTACCTTTATGCAACAAAGTGTCGCGACGGCCAAGGCCGACGCAGGTGCGATGGTGCGGGCGAAAGGACTCGAACCTTCACGGGAATCCCACCAGAACCTAAATCTGGCGCGTCTACCAATTCCGCCACGCCCGCATGAGCGCACAGATTAGGAATGATAGCAGATACGAGCGACAAGCGCACGCACACGTTTTACAGACTCACGACCTCACCACGAGTGCAAAAGGCGGGACGAGTTGCCCCGCCCCGCCCATTACGACTTGTTCGCCGACCCGCTACTCCCCCAGCAGGGCCTTCTCGGGCGTGATCGGCAGCGAGCGAACCTGATGTCCGGTAGCGTGTGCCACGGCCGAGGCAACGGCGGCGAGCGGCGTGTTGATGACGACCTCGCCGATCGACTTGGCACCAAACGGACCCGTCGGCTCGTAGCTCGGCTCAAAGGCCACGCGAATGCTGCCGATATCCAGGCGCGTGGGCAGCTTGTAACTCATAAAGTTGCCGGTGCGCAGGCGACCGCGGTCGTCGTGCTCGACGATCTCGTAGAGCGCGTGGCCGATACCCTGGGCAATGCCGCCCTCGGCCTGGACGCGCGCGAGTGCCTCGTTGATCACGGTGCCGCAGTCCACAGCCGCCGCGTAGTCCACCACGGTCACCTTGCCGGTAGCCTTGTCGACCTCGACCTCGGCAATGCCGGCCATAAACGGCGGGGGCGAAACGGGCAGGCAGGCAGAGGCATGCGAGGTGAGCGCGTCGCCGCCCGCAATGTTCTTAACGCACAGGTTGGCAAAGTCGCGCAGCGTGAGGTAGCGGTTCTGCTCGCGCGCGGCACGTTCGTCGGACAGGCGCACGTACTGGCCATCGAAGACCACATCGGCGGCGTCCACGTCCCACATCTGGGCGGCCTTGGCGCAGATCTTCTCACGCAGCTCGGTCGCGGCGTTCTTGGCGGCAAGGCCCGTCACGTACGTGCCCGAGCTCGCGTACGAGCCGGCATCGAACGGCGACACGTCGGTGTCCACGCCGCGCACCACGATCAACGAGCTCTCCACGCCCAGCTCCTCAGCGGCAATCTGCGCCAGGATCGTGTCGACGCCCATGCCGTTATCGGTGGCGCCGGTGCCGATGGTAATGAAGCCGTCCTCTTCCAGGCGCATGTCGATGCCGGCGATGTCCACGTTGGAGATGCCCGAGCCCTGCATGGTGAGCGCGCAGCCCAGGGCGCGCACGCGGTCGCCAAGGTCCACGGCCAGCGGCTTGTCGCGCCAACCGATCATGTCCATCGCGCGCAGCAGGCAGCGGTCGAGCGCGCAGGCGTTGAGCTTCTCGTTGTAGTACTGCGGCATGGTCTCGCCCTCGCGCACGATGTTCTTAAGGCGCAGGTCGGCGGGGTCCATGTGCAGCATGTCGGCGAGCTCGTTAACGGCGCTCTCCACGGCAAACTGGCCCTGGGTGGCACCGTAGCCGCGATACGCGCCGCCGCGGTTGGTGTTGGTGTAGACGGCGTCCCAGCTAAAGCGGCTCGCCTTCACATGGTTGTAGATGGGCAGGCTCTTGTGGCCCGAGAGGCCGATCGTCGTGGTGGCATGCTCGCCATAGGCGCCGGCGTTGGACAGCGTATGCAGGTCGATGGCCGTGATGGTGCCGTCGTTCATGGCGCCCAGCTTAACGGTCATCTGCATCTGGTGGCGCGAGTTGCCGGCGGTGATGGTCTCCTCGCGCGTGTAGCAGCAGTAGCTCGGACGGCCGGTCTGCTGGGTCACGAACGCCACAAAGATCTCGCAGCAGCCCGTCTGCTTGGAGCCAAAGCCGCCGCCGATGCGCGGCTTAATGACCTGCACCTGCGACTGCGGGATATCGAGCGACTGAGCGACCATGCGGCGCACGTGGAAGGGCACCTGCGTGGAGGTAGTCACCGAGATACGCCCAAACGCGTCGGTCGTCGCGAAGGCGCGGAAAGTTTCCATGGGCGAGGTCTGCGTGGCCTGGCTGGTGTAGGTGCGGGTGAAGACGATGTCGCTCTGGGCGAAGGCCTCGTCCAGATCGCCATAATCGCTGGTACCGCTGCACACCAGGTTGCGAGCAACGTCGCCGCCCTGCGGGAACATAAAGGTCACGTCGCCCTCGGGGTGGACCACGATGTCGTTATCGAGCGCCTGGGTAAAGTCGAGCAGCGGCTCAAGCACCTCATAGTCGACCTTGATGAGCTTGAGCGCCTTGTCGGCGGCCTCCTCGGTCTCGGCGGCGACGATCGCCACCTCCTCGTTTTGGTAACGGACGAGGTTCTCGAGAATCAGGCGGTCGTAAGGCGAAGGCTGCGGATAGCTCTGGCCGGCGATGGTAAAGCGGCGCTTGGGCACGTCCTCGTAGGTGTAGACGCCCACGACGCCGGGCACCTTCAGGGCGCGCGACGTATCGATGGAGCGGATCTTGGCGCGGGCATAGGGGCTGCGCTTGAGCTTGACGATCAGGGCGCCGGCGGGCACCAGGTCGCCCGTGTAGACGGGACGCCCCTCGAGCAGGGCCTTCGAGTCCTTCTTGGGCTGCTTATGAGTGATCTGCTTATAGGAGACGCCGTCAGAACTGGTGTCGTTGACCGGCAGCTCGGGCATCTCAAAGCCCACCTGCACGCCGGACTCGTTGAGGAAGCGCACGATGGCGCGCAGCTGGCTCTCGTAGCCGCTGCAACGGCAGAGGTTGCCGGCGAGCTGGCGCGAGAGCTCCTCGCGCGTGGCGACGAGGCTCGGGTCCTCCTTGGCAGCGCGGGCAAGCGCCAGCACGTTCATGATGAGGCCGGGAGCGCAAAAACCGCACTGCTCGGCGCCTTCGGCAGCCATTGCGCGGGTCAGCGCCTCAGACTCGGCCTTGAGACCCTCGAGTGTGGTGATGGAGCGGCCCTCAACACGGGCGGCGGGAACCGAGCAGCTCAGCACCGGGTCGCCGTCGAGCCACACCGTGCACAGGCCGCAGTTGGTGGTCTCGCAGGCGCAGCGCACCGACGCGCAACCCTGCTCGCGCAACAGCGCAAAGAGCATGGTGTCGGGGGCAATCTGAACCTTGACCTTACGGCCGTTGAGCGTAAAGGAAAGATCGATGAGTTTGGCAGCCATTAGCGCACCTCGCTAGAATCGACGCCGGGCACGCGGCGGCAGGAATACTCGTCCGTGGCGAACTTAGGGATCTGCACGGTCTCGAGCTCGCGGGCAAGCGCGGCAGAAAGCTCGATGCCGGCGGCGCGGCGCACGGCCTGAATCGCCAACGGTGCCGAGATGCGGCGGCGGTAGTCAGCCGAGCCCCACAGGTTGGTGCCATAGCTCAGTGCGCGTACGGACGCGGCCAGGGCGCGAAGCTCGTCCTCGGAAGGCCGCTCGTTCACCAGGCCACACGACTCGCCCTGCAGCAAGGTCGCGCGCAGCGGGCGGGCGCCCACGGTGACATGCCAGCTGTTGTCCCACCAGGCGGCGGTGACGTTCAGCGAGGGGAAGTCCGTCGCGGCCTTGCGCACGGCCTCGTAGCTCGCACGGTAATCGTGCTTGACGACTACGACGTGCTCGATCACGTCACGCACGTAGCCCATGTCCACGAACTCCGCGAGCGGCACGCGGCCGGCGCCCGTCAGCTCAACATAGGAATCGAGCGCGAGAAAGGCGGAGAGGACGTCCGAGAAGCCAAAGCGACCGTAGATGCTGCCGCCCACCGTGGCGGTATTGCGCAGCTGCACGCCCACGATATCGTGGACGGCGAACTCAAAGACATGGTTGACAAGCGCGTTGAGCTCGGCATGGCGCTCGAGCTGGCGCAGGGTACACATGGCACCGATGCGAAACTCGGTCTCGGTCTCCTCGATCTGATCGAGTCCGCAGGCCGAAAGGTCAATCGCCGTCGCCACGCGACGCGAACCAAGGCGCATCCAGATGCCGCCGCCCACAATCTTGTTGTTGCGGTTCTTCTGTAAGAGCTCATAGGCTTCGGCCGCGTTTCCAACACGGACGTAGGTACCGAACTTGAGCACGTTCTCCCCCATCTCTCCACTTGTCCAGTACGTTTAAGTGTACCAAACGAGGGGCCGCACACCGTTTTAGGACAAAATCCACCCACCCATACATAACTTGCGGTGATATACGGACTGATTAGCCGTTCTGGGGCGCTAAACAGTCCGTATTTCACCGCAAGTTATGAGGAGTCCTCCCGGATAGAAAAAGGCTCCCAGCCGGATAGCTGGGAGCCTCATCACATGCTATGTCGAGCGAAGAATTAGCAGACGCCCTGGGCGAGCATGGCGTCGGCAACCTTCAGGAAGCCGGCGATGTTGGCGCCCATGACGAAGTTGCCCTCCTGGCCATACTCCTTGGCGGTGTCATCCACGTTGTGGAACATGCCGCGCATGAGCTGCTCGAGCTTGCCGTCAACCTCCTCGAAGGTCCAGGACAGGTGCTCAGCGTTCTGGCTCATCTCCAGGCCGGACACGAGCACGCCGCCGGCGTTGGCAGCCTTACCGGGCATAAAGGCGACGCCGTTCTCCTGGAAGTAGGTCGTAGCCTCGATGGTCGTGGGCATGTTCGCGCCCTCACCGACCACCTTGCAGCCGTTGGCGACGAGCGCCTTGGCGTCCTCGAGCAGCAGCGTGTTCTCGCGAGCGCAGGGCAGCGCGATGTCGCAGGGCAGCTGCCACACGCCGCGGCCGTCGCCCTCGTGCCACACGGCGTTGGGCTTCTCGTCAACGTACATGGCGAGCGTGACACCCTTGTCGTGGCCGGAGCGCTTCTTGTTGTAGACGTGCTCGAGCACGGTGTAGTCGATGCCGTCGGGATCCTCGACCCAGCCGTGGGTGTCGGAGCAGGCCAGCACCTTGCCGCCGAGCTGGGAGACCTTCTGGACCGCGTAGATGGCGACGTTACCGGAGCCGTGAACGACGACGTTCTTGCCCTCGAAGGAGTCGCCGCGGCTCTTGAGGTACTCGTCCACAAAGTAGGCCAGGCCGTAGCCGGTGGCCTCGGTACGGGCGAGCGAGCCGCCAAAGGAGAGGCCCTTGCCGGTGAGGACGCCGGTCCACTCGTTGGTCAGGCGCTTGTACTGACCGAACAGGTAGGCAACCTCGCGGCCGCCAACGCCCAGGTCGCCGGCGGGAACGTCGGTGTTGGGGCCGATGTGGCGATAGAGCTCGGTCATGAAGGACTGGCAGAAGTGCATGATCTCGTTGTTGGACTTGCCCTTGGGGTCAAAGTCGGAACCGCCCTTGCCGCCGCCCATGGGAAGGGTGGTCAGGCTGTTCTTGAGGATCTGCTCTAGGCCCAGGAACTTGAGCATGCCCAAGGTGACCGTCGGGTTAAAGCGCAGGCCGCCCTTGTAGGGTCCAATGGCAGAGTTGAACTCGACGCGGTAGCCACGGTTGACCTGGACCTTACCCTGGTCGTCGACCCAGGGAACACGGAACATAACGATGCGCTCGGGCTCGACGAGGCGCTCCAGCAGGGCGGCCTCCTCATACTCGGGGTGGGCGTCGAGCGCCGGCTGGATGGTGCCGAGGATCTCGGTCGCGGCCTGGATAAACTCAGGCTGCTCGGGATAGCAGGCCTTGAGCTCGTCGAGAACTTTCTGCGTGTAGCTCATGCTTCCTCCAATTGATGGGAAACGAAAATGTTGGTCGCGGCACCCTATGCGTCGCGAACTTTATCGAGTATGGATAATATCGCACTGTTGCAGCAAAGTTTCGCATAAGCCGACGAGCAGATGTTTCGTTTTGATTACGATGCAGGTAGAAGCGTTTTTGAGTGCCCAACGCGCAAATCGCGTGTTTCGAAGCTGTTTCGTCCACATGTTCCAAACCACCACATTGGGGACAGGCACCTTTGTGGTGATGTTGGTGGTTAGAGGACGAGCTGATGATAGTCGGCGGGGGTTACGCGGCCTTCGGTGGCAGCGCGGAAGGCCGCGAGCGCATCGCCCGAGAACGGCATGGCCCAGCACAGCCCGCAGCCGGCGGTAATGGAGCCGGGCAGCGGCATGATGCGCCCGGGCACACCGGCGGCAAGACACAGCTGTTCGCATTCCATCACATCGAAGGTGCTATCGAACGAAACGATGATCTTGCGTTCGTGATCAGAGGCATCGCCGAACGAGGCCTCGCGGTGCGACTCGCGATACGCAGCCGCCGCTGCCTCTTCCTCGGCCGTATGTCCACAGCTGCCACAGCCGCAGGTGCAAGGCTCGGACCCATCGCAAGTGCAAGGTTCCCCAGTATCGGGGCAAATATCATGTGACACGGCATCTCCCGTCATTGATGTGTGCAGATCTAGGCGAGCAACTCGGCCGCCGCAAACTCCTCGGGCGTATTGACGTTCTCGAAGCAGAGCGTCGAGTCCGCGGCCTTAACGATCTGCGGCTCATCCATATAACCGGCCTGAACGCGATTGATCAGGCAGCGAATGCGCTGTCGGTCGCAGGAGAGCAGCTCTTGGGCAACCGGCGCACACGCGTCACGGCGCCAGACGGCGCAAAGCGGCTCAATTCCCCGCTCCTCGCGCGGCACGCACACGTCGAGCGCCTCGGCCTCAACACAGCCAGCAAGGGCACCGATTAGCTCCGAAGAGACAAACGGCATATCACAGGCGACGATAGCAACGAGAGGCAGCCGGGCCGCAGTCAGCGAACTCGCGATGCCGCGCATGGCGCCCGCCGGCCCCTCAAGGTCCGACACTATTCGCGGCACCAGGCCGCCAAACGCGCGCTCCTCAAGGTAGGCAAGCTCGCTGGGACGCGAAGTCGTCACGACCAACTCGCCGGCAACTGGCGCCAGCCGACCCAGCACGCGTTCGATGAGCGGCTCGCCGCAAAACGCCATGCGAGCCTTATCACAGCCCATGCGCGAGGACAGCCCACCCGCTTGGACGACACAAGAAAGATCGGCACGTCTTACGGTAGTCATACGGCAAAACACCTCCATCGGCATGCTCGAAACCCGGTGCACGAAGCTAAATACAGCCACCGAAATAGCAGCGCTATGAAAAGCTCGTGCAAAAACAAAACAGCGCCTTTGCGGCACGCAGCAAGACCGCGAGCACAAAAGCGCTGGTAGCGTATGGCGGGAACGTATGTGAATCGAACACATCCAAGACGTTTTGCACGCCTCGCAACGGTTTTGAGGACCGCGGAGCCCACCGGAGCCCATCCGTTCCCAAGTGCGGAGGTATTTTACCAAACCAAGCAGCCAATCTAGCGCAGGGAGCGCAGGCCGCCGGCCTCCTTGTCGAGCACCGTAAAGCGCACGGCATCCAGGTGCTCCAAGATGCTGATGGCGCGTTTACGCGACACGCCCAGGGCCTCGCGCAGCACGCTCGTTGTGGCTGCGCCACCGGCCGCCTCAATGGCAGCTGCGACGAGCTCACGCGCATGGGCCTCGGCGGCAGCGGACAGGGCCACGTCGCGCTCGACCTTCACGATGGAACGGTTGAGCGAAAGCTCGCGCAGGGCGCGCGTCATGGTGTCGCGATCGAGCTGCAACTGCTCGCCCACCTCAGGCAACGTCGGCGCATCGAGTCCGGCCTCGTCCAGCAAGGCAACGATGCGTTCGCAGGCCTCGCGCACCACGCGCGCCGCGGCGGCAGCGGAGTGCGGATCGAACACCTCGGCGCCCTCAGAGGCGCACACGCCGCGCAAGCAGCCCTCGGAAATCAGGGCTGCGGCAATTGCATCGTCAGCGGTAGGCCAAGCAGCATGGGCAACGGCGCCGGGCGTAAAGCCCGTTTCCTTGGGAGCCGCCGCATGCATAGCTGACAGGGTCGCCGCCAGCGTGCCCATCGCGGCATCGAGCGCGGAAGCATCTGCATACAGCGAGCCATCCGAGCCAGCAAGCGCGCAAGCAGCGCCCTTCGCCACCAACTCGCGCAACGCTGTCTCAGCCTTGCCGGCAACAAGATCGAGCGCCGCGGTAACATCGGCAGCCGCAACCGGCAGCGCTTGCAGCGCCAGCCACGCACCCACCGCGCCCGCAATATCTCCGGCCTCAAGCGCCGCATACAGCGCGCGCTCCCCCTCAGTAAGCTCGCGCGAACGACGGCAACGCGAAAGCAGCACACGCCCGCCGCCAATGAGCATAACGGGCGAATACGACAGCACCACAGCATGGTCTCCGGCTCGCAGCGGCAGCGGCTCCTCCAAGCGCACCTGCACGGTACGGGTCTCGCCCACCGCCATGGGGGCCTCGCCCTCCATAAGCATGATGCGGCCGACAACCTCGGCCGTACCCGCCATCACATGCACGCGCGCGCCCGACTCAAGCACGCGCGGCTTGGCGCCCTCGCGGCCCAGGTAGGTGAACGTCATCATAAAGCGCAACGTCTGACCAAAGCGGTCCGCCACGCCCAGCATCTCGCCACGGTCAAGCGCCGCGACACCGTCACCAACCAGGTTGAGCGCCACGCGTTGCCCAGGCAGCGCGCGCGGCGTATCGCCATGCACCTGAATCCCGCGGACACGGCAGACCGTACGCGACGGCAAAGCCATCAGCTCGTCGCCCACCGCAACCGGCGCATCGTGCAGCGTTCCCGTCACGACGGTGCCGGCGCCCTTGATCGTAAAGCAGCGGTCAATCGGCAGGCGCGGCGCGGCATCGCTCCGCTCGGCACGCTCGCGACAGGTATCCCAGCAGACACCCACCTGCTCGTCGAGCACCGCAAGCAGCCCGTCAATCCCCTCGCCCGTCTTAGACGACACGGGCACAATTGGCGCGCCCGCAAACACAGTACCCGACAAAAAGTCATCGACATCGAGCTCGGCAAGCTCGGTCATCTCGGCGTCGGCCAGGTCGCACATCGTCAGCGCGACCACCATATGCGTAACGCCCAACAGCTCCAGCACATGCACGTGCTCGCGGGTCTGCGGCATTACGCCCTCAACGGCAGAGACCACCAGCACGGCAACGTCGATGCCTGTCGCACCCTGCACCATAGCGCGCAGGTAATGCGCGTGGCCCGGCACGTCGACAAGGCCAACGATCTTGCCGCTCGGCAGTGCCAGTTCGCCAAAGCCCAGCTCCACCGTCATGCCCCGGCGACGCTCAACCTCCAGACGGTCGGGATTCTTGCCGGTCAGCGCCTCGATCAGTGCCGACTTACCGTGGTCAACGTGACCCGCCGTGCCAACGATAACGGGACACTCCACCAGCGCTTGAACCTCACTCATCGAGCAATCGCCTTCTCAACGCATGCGGCAAGCGTCGACGCCGCCGTCTCGATATCGCGGTCGCCCACAAGCGTACGGACGTCAAACAAAATGCGATCGTGCGAGGTTCGCGTGACGACCGGCGTGTCGAAGTCCTGGACAAGCGAGCGCTTGAGCGCGTCGACCGTCAGGCGCTTGTCAACAAGACGCACGGCAACGCACATCGTCGGCAGTTCCACGGTAGGCAACGAGCCGCCACCGGGCGTTGAGGACTCCTCGACGATCTCCACCTGCACGGCGCACGGGCAACCCGCCTTATCGAGCCCGGCGACCATACGATCGCGCAGCTTGCGGGCACGTCGTTCCAAATGGGCCTGCGGTAGCGTAAGCATGCTGAGCACCGGAATATCGCGATGGGCAACATCGGCGCCGTCCATGTAGATACGCAGCGTGGCCTCGAGCGCCGACAGAGCCAGTTTGCCCGGGCGCAGGGCACGCATAAGCGGATGCGACCCGCAGGCCTGGACCAGATCGCGACGGCCCATGATAATGCCCGCCTGTGCGGCACCGAGCAGCTTATCGCCCGAGCACGACACCAGATCGAGCCCCGCCGCTACCGAAGCCGGCGTGGTTTCTTCGCCGCCGCGCACCAGGATGTCATCGGGCAACAGCGCGCCCGACCCCTGGTCCTCGTAGAACAGCAGGCCATGCTTGTGGGCCAGAGCGGCAAGCTCCCGAGAGCCCACCTCCTCGTAAAAACCCTCGATGCGATAGTTGGAAGGATGGACCTTAAGGATCATCGCCGTATCGGGCGTGATGGCGCGCTCGTAGTCGCCCAAGTGCGTGCGGTTGGTGGCGCCGACCTCGACGAGTTTGGCGCCCGAAGCCGCCATGACATCGGGGATGCGGAAGCTGCCGCCAATCTCGACAAGCTCGCCGCGGCTGACGATAACCTCTTTGCCTGCGGCATGGGTCGCCAGCACCAGCAGCACGGCGGCCGCGTTATTGTTGACGACCAGCGCATCCTCGGCACCGGTAAGCGAGCGGATGAGCTGCGCGGCATGTTCCTTGCGCGACCCACGCGAGCAGGTGTCCACACTGTACTCGAGCGTGCTGTACCCGCGCGCGACCTCGGCCACGGCCTTTGCCGCCGACTCCGCGAGCGGGGCGCGGCCCAAGTTGGTATGGATGACCACACCCGTGGCATTAACTGCTGGGCGCAGGCTCGGCAGCGCAGAGCGATGCGCACGCCACTCGATGGCCGAGGCCAGGTCGCGCTTGGAACGCGGGGCGGCACCGGCACGAATCGCAGCGCGCTCCTCGTCGAGCTCGGCCGTCACGGCAGCATGGACCACCGCGTCGCAGGTCTCCCCCGCCGCCTTCACCACCGGCCACTCGGCAAGCAGCTCGTTGACGGAAGGAATAGCGCGAAGGCGGGCGCGTACCTCATCGGACATGTTCTGGCTATCGCTCATGTGCGGCCTTTCAAAACTAAAGGTGAATCAATCGTTCGAACGTCAAACTATCAGCCAATTCGATCGGCTGAGTCAATCAATCGCTATTATCCTCGCGCGCCGCGATCTTTTCCACGCGAACGGCGTTTTCCTGAGTGAGCGCGGCGCCCGTCAACGGGTCCCAACGCAACGGTGTATGGTCGAGCGGGCCGACGCCCAAGGCTTGAGCGCCGCCGGCATCGGCGCCAAACGAACGTCCGCCGGGGGCGGCCGACGTAAAGATACACGCCGGATGCAGATACGGCGTCGTCTCCACGCGCACGCGGTCGCGGCCCATATCGCTCACGAGCTCGACGATCTCGCCGTCGGCGATGCCCATGTGCGCAGCAGCATCGGCATTCATCTGCACGGCATCCAGGTCCGATCCAGCCTCGGCGGCACCTTGAGCCGCAAGCCTGCGCGAGGTGTGCGACTCAAAGGGACGGTTGCCGCTAATAAGGCGAAACATCCCCGGGCCGGGCTCCACCATGGGCGCAATCCAGTTGGGCACACGACCCATGCCGACTCGTTCCCATACGTCGCTTGCCAGCGCAATTTTGCCGCCGGCAAGCGGAATCACCGGCTCACCCGTGCGCGACGGCAGCGCCACGCCCGTATCGGCCCAGCCGCGCTCCTTGAGCTCGTCCAGATCGATCCCAAAAGGCGCCACCTGGACAGCCGCCAGATCGTCAGACGTAAACTGGAAATACTCGCCCACGCCACACGCCTGCGCCAGACCGGCAAAAATCTCCCGACCGGGACGTGTGCCGTCATGCTGCACGGGCAGCACGGCGTTGCGGTAGAACACACGCGAATCGTTGGCGCCCACGACTGTGCCCACACCGCGGTCGGCCTCCAGATACGTCACGTCGGGCAGCACGAAGTCAGAAGCACGCGCCGTCTCGGACCAACGAATATCAATCGTCACAAGCAAGTCGAGCTGCTGCAAAATACCCAACCAAGCTGCGCATTGCCATAGCCCGCACCGGGGTTACTGGCATAGACGATGAGCCCACGCAAATCGCCGGCAAGAATCGACTGACCGATGGTCGTGCACAGCCCTCGCACCGGATCGACCAGTGGATAGCGCTCGGACCCCAGCTTGGGCTCGCGCGGCACCGGCGGCGTCGCAAAGCGAGTGGGATCGAGGTCGCCCAGTGAAAGCGGTGTGGGCGGATTGAGCGCGCCACCCGCATGTCCAATACAGCCCAGCAGCACATCGACCAAGCAGATAGCGCGTGCGGTCTGGGTGCTATTGGCATACGCGATGCCGATGCCACCATGAAAACCCGCATCCACCACAGCGGCAGGCGCGGCGGCAGCGAGATCGCGCGCCGTGGCGACAATCTCTGCGGCCGGCACGTCGCACATCGATTCGGCCCACTCGGGTGTCCAAGCACTGGCCGCCTGCGCCAGCTCGTCAAAGCCTGTGGCGTAGCGGTCCACGAACTCGTGATCGTACAGGTCCTCGGCTACCAGCACATGTGCGATACCCAACAGCAACGCCAGATCGCATCCAGGACGTACGCGCAACCAGCGGTCGGCAAGCGCAGCCGAGCCACTGCGCCGGGGGTCAACCACGATAATCTTAGCCCCACGTCGACGGGCATCGTTGAGCGCATCAACGGCCCCCATCGTCGACGAATCGACAATGGAGCGCCCCAGATACATGATGCAATCGGTATGCGCCAGGTCGGAGGCGGGGCTGTAGCCCAGACTGTGCTCCCAGCCGGTAAGTCTGCTTACCTCGCAGGCACCGTCGGCACCGTATACGTTGGGCGAGCCCAGCGCATGCATAAAACGATACGCCCAGTAACGGTCGAACGAGGGCACGCCGAGCGTCATGCCCAGCGCGCGCGGACCATGCCCGTCAACAATCCCCAAAAGGCACTCGGCAATCTGAGCAAACGCCTCGTCCCACGAAATCACATCGAACCCCGAGCCATCAGCTCTTCGGCGCATGGGGTGCACAATGCGGTCGCGCTCGTCAAACGGCATTGCCAGGCGATGCCGTCCGCGGGCACACAGGGCACGCGCCGCGCACGGATGCCCTGGCACCGGCAACTCGGCCGCCACGCGACCGTCCTCAACTCGTGCCGCAAAGGCGCAATCGGCATAGCATCCCCCGCATGTGGTCACCACGGCGCGACCGTCACGCTTCACAGCAGATGCCATCTCGATTACCCCTTTCACAAGCCAAACACAACAGGCCAACAGCCCGGCAACGAGCCCCAGACCCAAAAAGCCTCCCGCACGGCAACGCCCCGCGGGAGGCCCAACGTCAAACAGACGGTATCTTACGCCTCGGACTTCTTGGCGTAGATAAACCAGTAGCCGAGCGCGACCAGAGCCGCGCCGCCCACGATGTTGCCCAACGTGGCGGCGGACAGGCTAAACGCAATGCCCGCAGCGTTGAGTGCATCGGCGCCGGCGACGTCGGCACCGTAGCCGCATGCATGCATCACGGCACCCATGGGCAAAAAGTACATGTTGGCGACGCAGTGCTCAAAACCGCAGGCCACAAAGGCGGCGATGGGCAGCAGAATGCCCACAACCTTATCGACCACGGTCTTGCCGGCGGTACCGATCCACACGGCCAGGCACACAAAGATGTTGCACAGGATGCCGCGGAAGAAGATCGTCACCCAGTCGATCGTCACCTTGCCGGCGGCGACGCTCACCATGGAATTGGCGACCGCCTCGCCGTTGAGCTTGTAAATGCCGGCCATGTACACCAAAAAGACGATGAACAGGGCACCGACAAAGTTACCGACCCATACGACGACCCAAGCCTTGAGCATCTGGACCAGGGTGATCTTTTTGCTCTTGAGTGCGCAGACCATAAGCGAATTGCCAGTAAACAGCTCGGCGCCGCACACCAGCACCAGCACCAGGCCCAGGCAAAAGCACAGGCCGCCCACGACGCGCTGGGCGCCCCAGCCCAGCGTGCTATCGCTCAAGAACACGGTAAAGAACAGGCCGCCGAAGGCAATGAACGCGCCGGCGAACATCGCCAAAACAAAGGCCTTTGCGACCGGCAGGTTAGCCTTGGTCACGCCGGCGGCCTCGGTCTTGGCCTCGATCGCGGCGGGCGCCAGGCAATCGGGAGCGGGGTACTCCGCCTTGGAATCTGCCATGTCAATCACTTCTTTCCTAATCAGCAGGGACAAGCGCTCCTATTGCTCTTGTCCCAAGCGGACAAAGTGGGAAAAGTCGTTGGCGGCTACGGCGTCGTACACGGCGTCGACGGCGTCAAAGACCTCCGGGGACATAGGGTTGTAAAACTCCGTATCGCCCGGCTGAATCCCTATGAAGACGATATCTTCGCACGATTGCTCGATTTCCTCGATCAGAATCGACAAAGGGAGCGAATGCGTGGTGAACATCGACTTGCGGGCCACGTCACGTTTGTCGAGCAAGCGGATGGCGCCGACGGGCAGCGCCATGTCGGCGGCATCGACCAAAACCAAACGCGGCGGACGCTCGCGCTTGACCTCGATGATGTCATCCTCGGGCGTTTGCCCGCCGTCGATGGTGTACCAACCGGCGATGGGCGTGTCCTCCATCTTTTTGGAGAGCACGGGGCCAGCGGCATCGTCGGCGCGCAGCACGCTTCCCGCCGTGAGCACAATGCCCGCAAACGGGGCGTCGTTCACACGGCCATCCACAACGCGACCCATTACTGCAACCTCCCCGTCAGATACACGCCCGACACATCGCGCACGCGCTCAACCAGATCGCGAAACTTCATTAAGAACGCAACCTGCTGGGCATGCAGGCCAAAGTCGTCATCGAACACCGAGATGCCGGCCTTGGCCGAACCGCGAAAACCGCGATCGTCGAGCAGCGTGTCACAGGCCTCGAGCAGCGACGGCACCGCCGCCTTGTCAAGCTGGCACTCGCCAAAGGAGCGGATGGCCTCGAACTTGGTCTTGGCCTCCCCCTCCGGCAGCGCGTCGATAAGCGTATAGAACACGTTCACCGGCACCGACAGGCGCGGCTCAAAGCAGTCGAGCACACCGGTGTGGTGGCCCACGGCGAGCGTGTAGTACAGCACGTCGCAGGCCTCCTGGGGAACGTCTTCCTCGGTCTCCACAAACTTACGCGTGAGCTCATAGAAGACCACCTGGTCGGGCGTATGGCCCAGGCAGGGGTCGGCGACGCCCTCGGCGGCCTCGTCGCTTGCGCGCGAGGCATCGCCAAAAGAGCCGCCGAGCATGCCGGGGCCCGCAAAGTAACCAGAGCGGTCCGTGAGCTCCATCTAGCGACCTCCGGCCAGTACCAGATCCTGTAACGCCGAGTACACCTCAACGCGGCGAGGATCATCCTGCTTGTCGATGAGCAGCGCCATGGCACCGCGGATATCGCCCTTGGGCGCGCCCTCGAGCGTATCCATAAACTCGTTGGCCAAGTCGCGGCCGTAACGGTAGCCGCTCATGGCGCGAGCCTCGCGCTCGATGGCAACGCGCAGCTTGTACGGCACGCCGGGGTGCAGGATATCGGCCTGCTCGCCGGCGGCCTCCACCGTGGTCTCGGCATGGAGCTTTTGGTCCAGCAGGCCAAGTGCCATGGCAAAGCCGTAGATGGTCTGCGCGGGGCTGGGCGGGCAGCCGGGGATATAGACATCGACCGGCAAGATCTTGTCCGTGCCACCCCAGACGCAGTAGTTGTCGTAGAAGATGCCGCCGGTGCAGCCGCACGCGCCATAGGACACCACGATCTTGGGATCGGGTGCGGCCTCAAAGGCGCGCAGGGCCGGCATGCGCATGGCACGCGTTACGGCGCCGGTGTACAGCAGCACATCGGCGTGACGGGGCGAGGGCACGACCTTGATGCCAAAGCGCTCGACGTCGAAGACGGGCGTGATGGAACCGAAGATCTCGATCTCGCAGCCGTTGCAGCCGCCGCAGTCAACACGGTAGACGTACACCGAGCGCTTGATCTTCTTAAGAAGGGTCGCCTTGGCCTTCTCGATGCTCTCGTCGAGCTCGATCTTGGTCGGGCGGTACTGGAGCCGCTCGGGCAAAAGCGTGGGTTCGGCCATGGTTACTCCTCCTTCGTTTCAAAATCCATGATGATGCCCTCGACCGGCGCCGGACCGGCGGGAATCTCGGGCGCATCGGGGTTGAGCTCGCGGTCGATATACTCCGGGTTCACGCCGTGGCCGCCCAGATACTCCATGCCGGGGCCCTGGGGCTCACCGGACGCAAGCGTCTCGTTGGCAGCCATGCCGGCAGCGTTGCCGGTCTTTACGGCCGAGGCGGCGCGCAGGGCGTCGAGCTCGCGCTTGCACTCCTGGCACATACCGACGGTACGGGCAGCCTGCTCGGCCTCCATGCCGCCGGCCTTTTGCAGCAGGCGCTTTGCGTAGTCGATCTCCTTGTGCGGGGCAAACGGCTTGCCGCAGCGCGAGCAGTGCTCGAGCGTATAGACGCTCTTGCTGGTGAGGTCGTCCTTGCTCATGACGGCAAGCTCAAACTCCTCGGTGAGCTTGATGGCCTCCATGGGGCAGGCTTCCTCGCAGCGGCCGCAAAAGATGCAGCGGCCGTAGTCGATCGACCAGGTAATGGTATCGGCCGCAAGGTCGGTGTCCATGCGAATGGCATCGGCCGGGCACGCCACGCCGCAGGCACCGCAGGCGATGCAGAGCTCGGCATTGTGCTCGGGCTTGCCGCGCATGTCCTTATTGGTGGGGAACGGCGCAAACGGGTACTTGACCGTCGCGTCGCCGGCCTTGGCGTTAACCTTCCAAAGCTTCAGCATATTAGAGCGCCTCCTCATCGAGCGGAGCGGCCAAGGTGCCCTCGCCCGCAAGCGGCGACTTGTCGCGCCAGACGTTCTCGAACTGCTCCTTGTCGAGCACGTGGTCGCGCTTGGCGGCGACATCGGTCACCGTCACGCGATCGGTGCAGGAGTAGCACGGGTCGAGCGAGCCGACGATCAGCGCCGCGTCGCCCACGGTGTTGCCGCGGAACATGTAGCGCAGGACCGGCCAGTTGCTGTACGTGGCGGCCTTGGCGCGCCAGCGGTAGCACTTCTGGTTATTGCCGAGCATGGCCCAGTGCACGTCCTCGCCGCGCGGCGCCTCGGTGGCGCCGATGGCGTACTTGTGCGGGGTGTACTCCCAATCCGTGGTGAGGATGGGGCCCGACGGGCAGTTCTCGAGCATGGTCTCGATCATGTCGATCGAATCGTAGACCTCCTGGATGCGGACGGCGGTACGGCCGAAGGCGTCGCAGGTGTCGGCCGTGGCGGCGTGCATCTTTTGGACGTCCGGATCGGCGTAGCCGTCGAAGGGATGGTCAAAGCGCACGTCGCGGGCATAGCCCGAGCCACGCATGAGCGGGCCGACCGGCGAGAAGTCGCGTGCAATCTTGCGGTCCAAGATGCCGATACCGCTCGTACGCTCAATAAAGTTGGGCGTGGAGAGCAGCACGTCGACGAGCTCCTGAACCTCGGAGCGCAGCTGGTGGATGGTCGTGAGCGTGGAGAGCTTCTGCTCAGCCAAAATGTCGCGACGCACGCCGCCAATCACGTTGAGGCCGTAGGTCTTGCGGTGACCGGAGAGCTTCTCGGCCAGGTCCATGGACTTCTCGCGGACGCGGAAGAACTGCTGGAAGCCGGAGTCGAAGCCCGTGTAGTGCGACGCCAGGCCAATGTTGAGCAGATGCGAGTGCAGGCGCTCAACCTCGAGCATGATGGCGCGGATGTACTGGGCGCGCGGCGGGACATGGATGCCCTGAGCGCGCTCGACGGCCTCGGCGTAGGCCACCGAGTGGGCGCAGCCGCAGATGCCGCAGATGCGGTCGGCGAGGAACGTCACGGCGTCATAGTTCAGGCGCGTCTCGGCAACCTTCTCCATGCCGCGGTGCACGTAGAACAGACGGTAGTCGGCGTCGACGATCGTCTCGCCCTCAACGAACAGGCGGAAGTGGCCAGGCTCGTCGGAGGTAATGTGCAACGGGCCCATGGGAACGAGCGTCGTCTCCTTGCCCTTGGTATCGGCCAAGAACTCGTAGTTTTCCATGTCGCTCGCGGGAGCGGGACGGAAGCGGTAGTCCATGGAGTCCTTGCGCAGCGGGTACAGGCCGCTGGGCCAATCGTCGGGCAGCACCAGGCGACGACGATCGGGCAGACCCTCGGGGATCAGGCCGAACATATCGCGCAGCTCGCGCTCGCCCCACACGCAGGCGGGAACGAACGGCGTCACGGACGGGAACGTCATCTTGGCGGGATCGACCTCGGCACGCACGGTCACCCAGCCGGGGTCCTCCCCCTCCATGGAGATGACGTAGTACACGGCATAACGGCCGCACAGGCTGCGCTCGTCGTTGCCGATGATCACGGGGATCCAGCCGTGGCGTTCGTAGTACAGGTAGTGGACGGCCTCGGGCAGCTTGTCCTGCTTGACGGTGATCGTCAGCTGGTCCTCGCACTGCCACTCGACCTTCTCGATGCAGCCCGGAACGGCGCGGCGCAGGGCCTCGACATGGCTCTCGCAGCGACGGGCATACACCTTGTTCTCAGTTTCAATCATTCGTTACTCCACCTCGCTCTGAGCGGTCTCGGTACCGAACACAGCGCGGTACATCGGCGTCGCGTGAAGTTCCTCGGTGCTCTGCTCGAGCACGATGCCAGTAGCGGTCTCCACACCGTGCACGAGGGGCAGCGGGGTGGCAATGCCAAACCACAAGATCATGACAGCCAGGATGATTTCGGGGATAAGCATGAGCGCCGGGGCCTCATGCTTGCCCATGCCCTGGGGCGCATGGCCGAATACCGACTTGAGTGCGATACGGGTGAGCGCGGAGATGGCCACGGTAAGACCGAGGGCGACCACGACGACCAGCCACATGGGACCGGCGGTAACACCGGCGACAAAAGTCAGGAACTCAGAGATGAACATGCCAAAGGGCGGGAAGGCGGCAAGGCCGAGCAGCGCCAGGATGGCGAGCGCGGCGGTTGCGGGCGCAACCTCGACGACGCCCTGGATCTTGGCCAGGCTACGCGTGCCAAAGGCGTGCTGGATGTTGCCGGACACGCAGAAGGCAAGCGTCTTGGTAAAGCCGTGGAACACGCAGTGCAGCAGGGCCGCGGCGATACCCAGCGGGCCACCGATACCCAGGCACAGGGCGATAACGCCCACGTTCTCCACAGACGAGTACGCAAAGCGGCGCTTGAGGTCGTCCTGGCGAAACATCGAGAGTGCCGCCACCAAAATGGACAGCGTGCCGACGATCAACAGCAGAAGTTGCGGATACTCGGCACCCACGGCCTGGATGGTAAAGCCGTAGAAGCGCATGATCACAAGCATGGCACACTTAAGCAGAACACCCGAGAGCAGGGCCGAGACAGGACTCGGAGCCTGAGAGTGGGCATCGGGCAGCCAAGTGTGCATGGGGAACAGGCCAGCCTTGGTGCCAAAGCCGATCACGATAAACGCAAAGGCGAGGCGCATGAGCGTCGGGTCGAACTGGTCGGCATACGGCAGCACGCACGACAGGAATGCGGCCTCGTGGGCGTTGGGAATCACGTCGGCGGCGTTGGCGTAGATCAGCAGCGTACCGAACAGGCCAAATGCCACGCCGGCGGTACAGACCATCGCATACTTCCAAGAAGCCTCGAGGGCCGTCTTGGTCTTGTAGATACCCACCAGGAACACAGTGGAAAGCGTGGTTGCCTCCACGGCGGCCCACGTGAGGATCATGTTGTTGGACAGGCACGCGAGCAGCATGGTGAACACAAACAGGCTAAACAGCGCAAAATACTGCTTGGCGCGCTCGGCGGGCATGGAGCCCTCCTCGATATCGGCCTTTACATAGGGCAGCGAGAACAGCCCCGTAAGAAAACCGATAAAGCCGATGAGCAGCACAAAGATGGCGCCCAGCGAATCGAGGTGGAACCACAGGCCAAGAGCGCTCGCGGTTTCGCCGCTCATAAGGACGTCGCCGGCCGTCATAATCGACAGCACCAGGACGGCTGCGACGGAGACCAGGTTGAGACCGGCAAACACGTTATAGGACGTGTTCTTGGGCAAAAACGCCATGACCAGCGAGAACACCAAAGGAGTCGCGAGCAGGGCGAGAATCAACGTTTCCATGGACTACCCCCTCAGCTCGGACAGGTCGCGCGCATCGAGCGAGTGGGAGTCGTCCCAAATGCGACGCACGACGATGGACATGATGATGACGGCAAAGATGGCGTCGGTGACGATACCGATCTCGATGATCTCGGGAGCGGTGGGGGCCAAAAGCGCGAGCGTCACGTGGCTGCCGTTTTCCATAAGGCAGTATCCAAAGATCTGCTTCATGATGTTGCGCTGCGAGATGATGCAGGTGAGGCCCACGAAGAAGTGAGCGAAGCTAATAGCGAGCGCAGGCGTTGCGACCTCGGCCGTGGGCAGGCTGATCTGCGTCACAACGGCAAAGCAGATCGCGACCTCGACGGCGATGATGCAGATGGCCCACGCGGGCTTAAGGCCGGCCTTGAGCGATGCGTCGCTCGGCTCGCCCATCTTCTTGTATGCGCGGTTGAGGATGTAAGGGACCAGGACGACCTTAGTGATAAAGGCAGATCCGGCCCACATAAGCAGCTCCTGCGCACCGGTAGTAGCACCGAGCGTAGCGAGCAGTCCCACGAGCACCAGCGACTGCACCGCATACCAGCGAATGGCGTGCTTGATGTTCTTGGAGACGACCACCATGGTGGACGTGACGATCAGAAGGCCGCCAAGGATGTTGACGATCGAATAACCCATGTCGTTCTACCTCCTAACCGATCCAGCTGGCCGAAAGCGGGCCGCTGACGATGACCATGATGATGAGCACGATGAACACGAACGCCATCGCGCGGGGAAGCGGGGCTCCCGCAGCGACCTCGTCGCTCGGCTCGCCGGGCAGGCAATAGCCCATCCACTTGAGGAACCAGGCGAAGGTGGCGACGGTCTCGGCGACCATGATGCACACGAGCACCAGGATCGCGACGTTGCCGGCACCCACAGAGAAGCCGCCGGCGATAATCTGGAACTTCGAGAAGAACGTGTTCATGGGCGGCACGCCGGCAATAGCGAGCGCGGCGACACCGAAGCCCACGCCCGAGATCGGGTACTTCTTTACGATGCCGCGAAGCTTGGGCAGCATACGCGTGCCGAGCGTAAAGGAGAACGAACTGGCGATCAGGAAGAACAGCGTCTTGGCGAAAGCGTGGTTAAAGATGTGGCAGACGGCGCCATCGAAGGCCAGCTGGCTGCCAAAGACCGAAAGGCCCAGACCAAAGAACACATAGGAGAGCTGGGCGATCGTGGAAAAGGCCAGCAGACGCTTCATGTCCTTTTGCGGCAGGTACATAAGGAAGCCAAAGAGCATGGTGACCATGGCGTCGATAATGGCGACCCAACCCACGATCTCGGGGATCTCGCCGGCAGAGACGAGTGCACGCGCGAACACGCACACGCCGACCTTAACCATCGAGGCGCCATGCAGGTAGGCCGAAACAGGCGTCGGCGCCTCCATGGCCGAAGGCAGCCACATGTACATGGGAACCTGTGCGGACTTGGCCCAGGCCGCAAACAGCACGAGCAAAAGAACGATAGCCTTGAGCTTGGCGTCGAGGCCGGCAATCGCGGTAATGGCGAAGGTACCGGTATGGGCAAACACGATGGCGGCGCCCAGATACAGGCCAAGCGCACCGATATGCGTAATGATCAGAGCCTTCATGCCGGCCTTCTTGGCCGTAGGCGTCATGTAGTAGCTAATGAGGCCCCAAGAGCACGCACCCGTGATCTCAAAGAACACGAGCTGGCCCAAAAGGGTCGAGCTGTACACAAGACCGGCCATGGCGCCGATGAAGGTCGCGAGGTACGCGTAGAAGCGACGACGCGGTGCGTCGGGATGCTCACGGTTATTCTCGCTCATATAGGGAATCGAATAGATCACGACAAGCAGGCCGATACCCACAAAGGCGGGCGCGAGCAGCGTGCTCATGCGATCGAAGGTGAATCCCATGACGAGGGTCTGCCCAAACGAGATCAGGGGGACCTGCGTGTCGGGCATGCCGGCGCCAGCGAAATTCGCGGCGAGGGCGATGGTGCAGACCGTCGAGACGGCGGCACCCAAAACGCTGAACCACTTGGCGTACGGACGGGGGAACAGGGCGACGAGCACCGAGGCCACCATCGGGGCCGCGATAGCGACCAAGCCGAGAAGGGACAGACTGACTGCAAATGACATTGTTTCTCCCTTCTCCTACACGCCGACGACCACGAAGACAAACGCCAGAACGGCGATGCCCACGACGGCCCAGGTCTGATTGCCAAGCACCTTAAAACGCGAGCGCGAGCAGGAGTTCTCGATCACGCCGCATACGACAAAGTCGATCAGGCACTTAACAAGGAAGATGACCGCGCCCAGAACGGCCGCGATACCCACGGCCGCGGGCTCGCCCCAGGGGACGAAGATCGCGCAGAACCAGGCGACGACCAGGACCTGCTTCATGGACATGGCGAGCTTGGCCATCGCAAGCGACGGGCCGGAAAGCTCAGCGAGCGGACCTTCCTGGAGCTCCTGCTCGGCCTCGGCCTGATCAAACGGCAGCTTGCCGAGTTCCATGTAGCAGGCAATCGCAAAGGCGATGCCGGCGAGGATCACAGCGACCGGCGCGTCGATGGCGCCCGTCATGATGTGCTGGCCCATGGTGGCGATGTCGGTGGAGCCGCACACCAGGGCGGCGGCAAACAGCGCCAGCAGCATGGACGGCTCGATGAGCACGCTCATGAGCAGCTCGCGGACGCCGCCGATACCGGCGTAGGCGTTGGACGAATCCACACCGCAGAGGGCGAAGAAGAAGCGGGCGAGCGCCAGGCTATACATGATGGTGATGGCGTCACCAAAGACCGGGATGGGGCTTTGTGCCGTAAAGAGCGGCAGACCCATCGCGAGCATAAAGGCGACGGCGAAGAACAGCGGCGGCATGATGCGCAGCGCAAAGCTCGCATCCTCGCTCTGGGACTCGGGGCGCGCAAAGAGCTTGGCCAGGTCGCGGTAGTCCTGCATGATGCTGGGGCCGCGACGGTTGTGCATCTTGGCGCGGATCACGCGGCCGAGACCGGAGAAGAACGGCGCGACGGCCATAACGACCACGCCCTGCAGAACGGCAAGTACGATGTTGTTCATGCTCTCCCCTCCTTAACCCATTTGCACGGCGAGCACGAGGAACACCACGAGTGCCGCGACGATGTAGCAGATATAGATGCTGTAGTTGCCGCCCTCGAGCTTAGTCGCGAGGTCGGCGAGCTTCTCGACACCCTTATGCGGGGCATCGACGAGAACCTTGTCGGGTACGGGCTCCACAGCCTCGGCCACACCGGTGAGCTTCTGGAAGAAGTGCGCGATGGACCAGCAGACGGCCGTGCAGCGGTCGCGCAGCGTGTAGAGCGGCTGCATAAACCAGGACACCTCGGAGGCAAAGGTCGTGGCCACGACGGGCATATGCTCGTTGGGAGCATAGCCGCATGCCCACGGCTGGGACTTCTGCACCTTGCCGACGGTCTTGAGCTTGCGATAACCGCAGGCAAGGCCGACGAGCACCACGAGCGCAATAGCGATCGCGGGCGTGGAGGTGGCAGCGCCGGAGTACTGGTTCATGAGCTCCATGCCCTCGGCGGCAAACACGCCACCGTACGGATGCAGCACGGACGCAGCGACATCGACCAGCACGGGCGCGATCACGGGAGCGCCAATGCCCAGCACGACGCAGATGGCCGCGAGCAGGCCCTGCGCAAACACCATGGGGGCGGGAACCTCCTTGGCATTGGCCGCGGCCTCGGAGCGGGGCGCGGAGGCAAAGGAGACGCCATAGGCCTTGACGAAGCATGTGACAGCCAGCGCGCCGGTAATGGCAAGCGCGACGGCAGCGAACACGGCCACGATCATGACGGCCTTGTCGCCCTGCATGGCAGCGTTAAAGAGCGACTGGTAGGTAAACCACTCGGACACAAAGCCGTTGAAGGGCGGGATGGCCGAGATGGCAAGCGCGCCAATAAGGAAGCAGATGGCCGTAGCCGGCATACGACGGAACAGGCCGCCCATCTTCTCCATATTGCGCGTACCCGTGGAGTACAGCAGCGCACCGGCGCCCAAGAACAGCTCGCCCTTAAACATCGCGTGGTTAAACGTGTGGTAGAGGGCGGCCATCAGAGCCAGGACGGCGATGCCGACCGAGTTGAGCGCCATAGCGGCCATGGAGGCGCCGACGCCGAGCAGAATGATGCCGATGTTCTCGACGGAGTGATAGGCCAGCAGGCGCTTGATGTCATGCTCCTGCAGGGCGAAGGCCACGCCGAGGACCGACGTGATCGCACCGAAGACCATGACCATAAGGCCCCACCAGACCTGAACGCCCGAGGCGGAGAGCAGGTCGAGGCCCACCTTGAGGATGCCGAAGATACCGATCTTGATCATGCCGCCGGACATGAGGGCCGACACGTTGGACGGCGCCTCGGGATGCGCCTTGGGCAGCCAGCCGTGCAGCGGGATGATACCGGCCTTGGCGCCAAAGCCAAAGAAGGCGAGCACAAAGCACACGGATGCGACCGCGGGGCTAAACTGCGTAGCGCGGAAATCCGCAAAGGCAAACGAGCCACCGGCGAAGTTGGTCATGGTGAGGAAGCTCGCCATGATGAGCACAAAGCCCACGTGCGCGATCACAAAGTAGAGCCAACCGCCATGGATGGAGTTCTCGTTCTCCTCGATCACGACCAGGAAGTACGAGGTCAGCGACATGAGCTCAAAGGCGACCAGGAACCAAAACACGTTGTCGGCGGTGATGACGAGCATCATGGACGCCACAAAGGTGTTAAAGAAGAAGCCGGCGCGGCCCTTTTTGCCCGGGTACTCATCAAAGTAGTTGAGACCGTAGATCGAGCCGGCAAACGCGAGCACCGAGATGAGCGCCACGAACAGGCCGGACAGCTGGTTGAGCAGCAGCTGGAAATGGGCAAACGGGAAGAACACGATGGTGTCGACCGACGTGACATCGCCCAGCACGGCCTGGATACCGGCCACAAACGAAAGCACCGCGGCGACGGCGCCGATTAGGCAGCCGGCGGTCTTGGCGGCGTTATCGGCCTTGATCAGCAGAACCGAGGCGAGCGCACCGATGCACGAGACGGCAAGCGATGCGATAAACAGCGTCATGCTATCCATTGTTTACGCTCCCTTCTGCTTTCTCGGACAGGCCCTGGGCCACAGCGGTAACGTCGACGACCGGACCGTTTTCGATCGAGCGCAGGCGCTTGGCCTCGTCGAGCTCGCGATCGGCCGCGCCACCCATGACGGTCAGCGCCTTGGTAGGGCACGCCGCCACACAATGCGGGCCGTCCGGATCGAATGCGCACAGGTCGCACTTGACAGCGCAGGTGTACTGACCAGGAGCCCACGTAAGCAGGCTGCTCAGGGACTTAGGATACGAAGGCGTCGGGTCGCACATGCCTGCGACACCGGCGATAGACGTGCCATCGGGATGGATGGCTCCGAAGGGGCACGCGATGGCGCACAGCCTGCACCCGATGCACTCCTGCTCCTTGACGTGGATGCGATCGCCATCGTGCTCGATGGCATTCACCGGGCAAACCTCGGCGCAGGGGGCACCCTCGCAATGGTGGCAGGCAAGGGCGGCCGAAATACCGCCGGTCTTCACGAGCGCCAAGCGCGGTGTATCCTGAAGACCCTGCATCCGGTGGGCGTCGGCACAGGCGGACTGGCATGTTCCGCAGCCGATGCACCTCTCCGGGTTGATGTCGATGAAGCGGTTCATCCCCACTTCCTTTCAAAATAACGGGCCGGGCTCCCGAACGTACGGGACGCCCGGCCCAAAAAGCCAACGAGAACGGGACTACACGATTTGGTTCACGTGCGTCTCGTCATCGAACTTGGCGGCGCCGGGCTCAACGTCCTGGGGAGCGGCGGCGTCCACCAGAGCCTGCTTGAGCTCGGTGTACTGACGCTCCACCTCGCCCTCAGCCCAGACCTGGTCGGCGATAGCGTCGACCTGGCAGGCGGAGAACTTGTCCTCGGGCGTATGCGAGACCGGGTCGACCTTGTGAATGGTCAGCTCGTTGCACTTGCCGATCCACCACTGGTAGGTCATATAGACCGTGCCCTTGTTGATGCGGTCGCTCACGTCGGCGCGGCTGTATACCTGGCCACGGCGGCTGTGAATCGAGACGATGTCGCCGTTCTTGATGCCGCGTGCCTCGGCGTCCGCGGGATTCATGCGGACAAAGCCGGGCTCGTCGGCGAGCAGCGCCAGCGTCTTGCAGTTGCCAGTCATCGAGCGGCAGCTGTAGTGACCGACCTCGCGAACGGTGCACAGAATGAGCGGGTACTCATCGTCGGGAAGCTCGGAGGGCGCCTCCCAGTCGTGCGCCATCAGGTTGGCGCGGCCGTCCTTGGTGGTGAACTTGCCACCAGCGAACATGTCGGGCGTACCGTGGTCGTTCACATCGGTGCTCTTGACCGGCCACTGGGCGTAACCGCCCTCGGGAGCCATCTTCTCGTAGGTTGCGCCCACAAAGTTGGGGCACAGGCTGATGCACTCGTTCCAGATCTGCTCGGTGTTGTCGTAGTGCATGGGGTAACCCATACGCGTAGACAGGTCCGCGAAGATCTCCCAGTCGTGACGGCACTCGCCCTTGGGCGGAACGGCCGCGTCAAAGTGCTGGAAGCTACGGTCGGATGCGGTAAAGACACCCTCGTGCTCGCCCCAAGAGGTGGCAGGCAGGATGACGTCGGCGAGCATGGTCGTCTGCGTCATAAAGATGTCCTGGCAAATGAACAGATCCAGCTCGGAGAGCGTCTTGCGCATACCGGCCGAATCGGGCTCGGTCTGCACCGGGTCCTCGCCGTAGTTGTAGAAGCAGTGCACCTTGCCCTCGTCGACCAGGTGGCCCAGGTCGGTGAGCTTGTAGCCCTCCTCGAGCGGGAGCTTTTCCTCGGGCACGCCCCAAGCCTTGGCAAACTTGGCACGCACAGCCGGGTCGGTGACCTTCTGGTAGCCAGGGTACAGGTTGGGCAGCATGCCCATATCGCAGGAGCCCTGGACGTTGTTCTGACCACGCACGGGCGCGAGGCCGGAATTGGGTTTGCCGATCTGGCCGGCAACGCAGGCGATGGAGGCGATGGTGTGCACCGTCTTCAGGTTCTGCTTCTGCTGGCATACGCCCATGCCCCAGCCAATGATGGCAGAGGGCTTCGCCGTGGCGTACATCTCGGCAGCTTGGTGGATCAACGCGGGCTCGACACCCGTGATGTCCTGTACGGATTCGGGAGTGTAGTTCTTGATGGTCTCCCACCACTCGTCAAAGCCGTTCGTGTGCTCGGCGACGAATTCCTTGTCGTAGAGGCCATCGTTGACCAAGCAGTTGGCAAAGGCGTTGAGGAACGCAACGTTGCAACCGTTCTTGATCGGAAGGTAGAGATCGGCGATACGCGCGGTTTCGATATGGCGCGGATCGGCGACGATGATCTTGCAACCCTTTTCTTTGGCTCGCACGATACGCCTTGCGACGATGGGGTGCGAATCGGCAGGGTTATAGCCGAAGAGGAAAATGCAGCCCGCATCCTCCATACCGGGGATGGAGCATGACATGCAACCTGAACCAACCGTGTCCATCAGACCGAGGACAGTAGGGCCGTGTCAAGTACGGGCGCAGTTGTCCACGCTGTGGGTGCCGATGCACGCACGCGTAAACTTCTGCATGACGTAGTTCGCCTCATTGCCGCCGCCTCGCGAAGAGCCGGTGGTCATGACAGCGTTAGGACCATATTCGTCAATTATGGCCTGCATCTTAGATGCGGTGAAATCCAGTGCCTCGTCCCAGCTTACGCGCTCAAGATCCGCGCCCTTAGTGCGGCGGATCATCGGGTGCAGTACGCGAGGAGTCAAGATCTTGGTGTCGTTGATGAAGTCGTAGCCGCTCATGCCCTTAAGGCACAGCTCGCTCTGGTTGGTGATGCCGTTGAGCGGTTCGGTGCCCACGACCTGGCCGTTTTGGACCAGGAGGTTAAACTGGCAACCGGCGCCGCAGTACGGGCAGATCACTTTATGCTTCTCCATGACACCCTCCTTCCTTTCTCTGCTACCGATTAATCGGTACGTATTTGACAATCGTTGGGCCTGTATGGCCGCCCGGCTACGCCTCGTTTTCGATGGTGGCGCGGGCACGCTCGGCAGTCAGTTCTGCCAGGCGCTCCTCGTCTACCAAGGTGAGGCCCTTGGTCGGGCACGCCTCGGCACACGCCGGACCGCCGGGACGGTCCACGCACAGGTCGCACTTGAGCACGAAGCTCTTGGTCTGCGAACCCACGCGCACGTCGCCCATCAAGACGGGGACCTGCGTGGTCGCCACACTCACGGCGCCAAAGGGGCAGGCCATGACGCAGCTCTTGCAGCCGATGCAGTTGTCCTCGTTGACGCCGATGCGATGGTTCTTTGGATCAAAGAACAAGGCACCCGTGGGGCAGGCCTTGGCGCACGGAGCGTCCTCGCAGTGGTGACATGCCACCGGCGCGGAAATCTCGTAGGTGCGCGTTACGCGCAAGCGAGGTGCGGCGATGTTGCCGGGAATATCGTGTGCCTCGATGCACGCCGCCATACAGGTTTGGCACCCAATGCAGCGTGAAGAATCAGCCACGACTCGTTTATTGCCCATGTTGTTCACTCCCTCCTGAATCCCATGCCGGAGAGACCCTGCCGACGTTGCCCCGGACCGCCCGTGGTCCGGCATCGGCGTATCGAGTGCATGCGGCGAAACAGGCACTTCGATAGAATTCCTCCAACGATATACAGGTTAAATATACGCAGTTGCAGGGGGCAAACTTGAGCATAGGCCCTGCAATACGGGTGTATTGCAGGGGTTTTGGCAGGTTGGAATTATTCTCTAGAAGCTATAAAGGTGAGTGTATTACATGCGTACGCCTCAGAGATTTTTACGCGCTCTCATTTTAGATGTACTACGCTTGTATTCAAGTTAATGGTTATTTACTTGAGCGAAATAAAGTAATCGTTATAAGATGCTCAAGTATCGGCACATGCCGCATTTGACCGACTATATTGCACGCTCATTAAGGGGGCCAGTGATGTCATCGACTCAAAAACGAGCCATCCTGCAGGTGCGCATTCGCGAGGAAGACAAGCAGCATGCCGAACATCTCTACGACGCCATGGGCACATCGCTCGCCGAGGCCGTCCGTCTATTTGTCGCGCAGAGCATTTTGATGCGCAAGCTCCCCTTTCAGCCGGTCGCCGTGCGCTCAAAGGACGGCACCGCCGCCTATGGATCGCTCAAAGCATACGGTGACCCCAATCGCCGCTCCGAGGAGCGCAATGCCTGGATTGAATACCTTGCCACAGAAAGCGACGATTCGATTTTGGGTCCCGAGGAAGTAGATATCCATGAGTAGCACCATCATCGACGAGACCGTCATCCTACGCTACCTGCTTGACGACGACGAAGTCCTGTCACCGCGCGCCGCCAAGGTCATCGCCACGCGCACCGCTCGTGTCTATCCCAAAATCATCACGCGCGTCGTGGTCACGCTGCGCGACGTCTATAAGGTTCCCCGCGTTGAGATTGCTGCGGCCATGAAAAGGCTGCTCGATGACGTCATGGTCGACGAGCCCACCGTTGTCGCCCTTGCCGTCAAGCTCTTTGGCAAGACCCATATGGACTTTACCGACTGCCTCCTCGCAGCCCGAACCGCCATCTATAACGACGACGTCGTGAGCTTTGGCAAGCCCATCATCCAAGGCATGATCGATTGCCGCCGCAAGCGCCAAACCGCCGCCGACGCCCGCGACCGCGCCGCCGAAGCCCGCAGCCGAAGCACCGACTCCACCATCGACAAGCTCCGCCACCGCCCCCGCAGCTAACCCCATCCCCACCTAAGTTGCGGTGAAATACGGACTGTTTTATGCCTTTAAAGGCCTCAACAGTCCGCATTTCACCGCAACTTATTGAAGGTGGACCGCGAACGATTTCGCTATCGGGATTCGGCGTAGGGTTTTGTTGTCGGAATGCCGTAGCCGCGAATCATGGCACCGAACGATTCTACGTCGTAGGTGTCCGAGAGTTTGAAATGAATGACGTTGTGGCCCATGGAGCGAAGGTTCGCGTCGCGCATGAGGGCCGCTCGATACATTTTTGCCGCCGCCCGCTCTGGATCATTTTGAGCCTCGTCTTCAAACTTGCCTAGCCCATGCAGCTCTGCCAGCGTCCATGAGCCGTCTGGCATCTGCCAGCCATAATCTGCTAGATAATAGCCAGCGTTTCCCGGTCGCGTTATCTCAACTTGAAGCTCGGGCGCGGCAACCCCAGCGAGAATCATCGCTGCTCTCGCCTCAGACTCGCCGCCATTGTCTGACCTGCCGTCCATATACTCAAAAACGTCAAAAGCACGCGCGATGCCATGCAACCCTCGGCAATTTGCCTGGGCATATGCTCGCAGCTCTTCGCGTTCGACATCGTACTCACGGGCCAAGCCATCGACATAGCCCAGCGCATAGCGAAAGGCGCTCGTTCGAGCGATATCAACAACCGTTCGACACGGATCCGTCAGTGTAAACAGACCTAGCCGCCACACTTCGCCCGCCCGCCAGCGCTTGTATTCAACGAACTCATACTTATCACGCCTTGTAGACCGTGGCAGCAGTACTTGCACTTTATCCAGAAGCGTATACGCCGAGCCGATGCCGTAGAGCAGCGCTGCTGTCGCTCCGCAAAACACAGCATCCGGTTCAACGACCGCAATAGCGGATGCCAGCTGAAAGATACGATCTTCAACCCCAAGATTATTCCAATAGACCGGATCCGCATATACATGGTTGTAAAGACGAAGCATGAGCTCTTCCTGCATAAGCTCGCGCGCACGGCGTTCATCCCAAGGATCAATTGTTATAAGCAGCTGTCCATCTTGATGAATTCCAACGGCCGAGAATAGCATCCTTGCATAGGACTGCGGAAAATGTTTGCCTTTATCGAGCATGGCCAACCCCATAACCATCACGGCGGAGAGAATACCATTACGCTATCGCATGCTTCCGTCCGCAGGCCTTGCCAAAAGCTGACCAAAAGCTTGACGTCGCAGGTCAGAGCTTCAAAAAATATTTCCACTCTCGGTAGACGGTCGCTACGATCCTCCCAACGGCATCAAAATCCAACCTTACAAATAGTTGCGGTGAAATACGGACTACATGGGCCATAAAAGCCGAAAAACAGTCCGTATTTCACCGCAACTTAGGAGGGGATGTGGGGTCCCGGCATGTATATGAAAATGGCTCTGGTCCCAAAAGGAATCAGAGCCGTTCATCTATCTTATGGAGCGGGCGACGGGAATCGAACCCGCGTCATCAGCTTGGAAGGCTGGGGTTCTACCATTGAACTACGCCCGCAAGATATGGTCGGGACGACAGGATTTGAACCTGCGACATCCTGCTCCCAAAGCAGGCGCGCTACCAAACTGCGCCACGTCCCGAAGGTGTTGAGCAGCTAAGGTCTAAACCTTGCGTGTCCCAAAGCGAAGGAAATTATAGGGGAGACTCCCCGCCTGTGCAAGCATTGATGCCTTAGCTCCTCGAATGTGCAACAAAACGACGATGGAGCAGGCCTATCACAAACGCCACCACGGCGACCGGCGCCCACGCGGCCCCAATGTCCGCCAGCGGCAGCGCGTCGAACGGCAGCCACGCGCTCGCAAAGAACGCGTCACGAACCGAGGTGATCACGCTCTGCACCGCGACAACGCCGCCGACCCAAACCCACACCTGCGGATGCGCGTCGCAAAAACCGTGCACCAGGCCCATAAGAACCAGCACAATGGCGACGGGGTACAAGGCATTGAGCATGGGCACCGAGAACATAAGGATCACGTCGAGGCCCACGTTGGAGAGCACGCACGAAAACGCTGCGAACACAAAGGCAAGAACCGCAAAGGGACGACGCATAGCCTCCTCGGAGGCCTCCGCTCCCCCTTCGACCACATACGTCTCGCAGAAGTAACGCGAGCAGCAGCTGATGAGGCCGATGCACACGTTCATGCAGGCGAGGAAAAAGATCGCAAAGACCACGACCGTGCCGACAAGGCCAAAGTGCATGGAGGCAGAGCGGGCAAGGATGGCGGCGCCATTGGTGGCATCGGACATCACGGTGCTGAGCTGCGTGCCGGCAAGCGCCAGGCCGCAGTAGATGATGGCCATGAGCGCGCCGGCGATCACGCCGGAGCGCGAAATCTCGAAGGCCACGCGCTTGTCATCGGTAACGCCCAGCTCGTGGATGGTCTCGGCGATGATAATTCCAAAGGCGAGCGACGCGAGCAGGTCCATGGTCTGGTAGCCGGTCAGAAAGCCCTGCACAGCAGCACCGGCATCGTAGGGAGCCTGAGGCGCGGCAGCCGGTCCCAGCGGCGAGATCACGGCGGCACCCACGACCAGCACGATGAGCGCAATGAGCGCGGGGCCCGTAATGCGACCGAGCACGCGCGTGATGACGCCCGGACGCAGCGTGAGCGCAAACGCGACGACAAAGAAGCCAACGGCAAACACCAGGCGCGCCGTGCCGAGTGAAACACCCTCGGGCAGCAGCGGCACCAGCATCTCGAAGGCCGTGGAGCTCGTGCGCGGAATGGCCAGGCACGGGCCGATGGCCAGATACACCGCCGCGACAAAGAACTCACCAAACTTGGGGTGCACGCGGCCGGCAAGCTCGCGCGCCGTTCCGGCAAGTGCCACGGCGATAAAACCCATGACGGGCAGGCCGATGGCGGCAATCAGAAAGCCGAGCATGGCGACCGGCGTGGCAGAACCTGCCTGCAGTGCCAGCAGCGGCGGAATAATGAGGTTGCCGGCGCCAAAGAGCATCGAGAACAGCGCAATGCCGACGGTAACGACATGGTCGGAGCGCAAACCGCGCGGAGCGGATGAGGCCATATGCACACCTTTCGGGTCGAAACAAAAACGGGACGGGCAAAAACACCCGTCCCGCAAGTATATACGCTCTAGCAGGCTAAATCGCGCAAAGCGTCAATCGCGGTATCGACTTCCTCGTCCGTGTTGAAATACCCAAACGAGAAGCGAACGATACCCTGGCGCTCGGTCTCGAGTGCGCGGTGCATGAGCGGAGCGCAATGGGCGCCGGGGCGCGTCGCAATCCCCCACCCTTGCATGAGCGCGTCCGAGATCTCAGCAGAGTCGATATCACCCACGTTGAGTGAGACGATCGCCGAGCGCGACGGCTGGTCAAAGGCGCCGTAGAGCTTGATCTCCGGGATTTCGCGCACGCCAGCGAGAAAGCGATCCGCCAGTGCTCGCTCATGCGCCGCGATCGCCTCGACTCCGCCTTGCGCCTCGATAAAGTCGAGACCTGCGGAAAGTCCCGCGATGCCGTGGCCGTTGAGCGTGCCCGCCTCAAGGCGCGTGGGCCACCCAAGCGGCTGCAGAGCATCGAAGCTGTGCACGCCCGTGCCGCCCATGGCCCACGGAGCCACATCGACGCCCTCCGCCACGGCCAGGCCGCCGGTCCCCTGCGGACCCATGAACCCCTTGTGGCCGGTAAAGCACACAATGTCGAGCCCCATGGTTTGCATATCGATATGCGCCGTACCGGCAGACTGAGAGGCATCGACGATCACCAGCGCACCGGCCGCATGGGCGATGGCAGCCACACGCGAAACGTCGACCGCGTTGCCGGTCACATTGGAAGCGTGCGTCACCACCACGGCACGCGTACCGGGCGTGACCAACCGCTCGAGCTCGTCGTAGTCGAGCGCGCCGTTCGCGTCGCAGCCCGCATGCTCAACCGTCACACCCTGCTCCGTCGCCAAGCGATTGAGCGGACGCAGCACGGAGTTGTGCTCAAGCACCGTCGTGACCACACGGTCGCCGGGGCGCACCACGCCATTGATAGCGGTGTTGAGCGCCGCGGTGGAGTTGGGCGTAAAACACACATGGTCCGCCCTCGGGCAACCAAAAAGGCGCGCAAGCTTGGCGCGGCAGCCGTGGATGGTACGCGCGGCGTCAAGCGCACCCGACGTGGCACCGCGCCCGGCATTGCCGAGCGAGCACATCGCCTGCGTCACGGCATCGATGACCGCCTGCGGCTTGTGCATGGTCGTCGCCGCGTTATCCAGATAGATCATCGCACGACCTCCCACATATCGATCACGGTATAGCCCTCGGTGGGAACGCCCGCCGCGGCGAGTTCGCCGCGCAGCAGCTCCTCATCGGCAGGCAACGCCTTCCACGCCAGACCGCAGCCGGCAGCGACCTCCCCGGGCACGGGAATCGTTCGCCCAGGAAGGCCGCGCTCGATGCATAGGGACTCGCAGCCCATGGCGGCCGCCGTGGTGGGAAACGTGATGACAAGCGCCGGGCGCTTCTCCCTCATGACAACTCCAACCAATATGCTACGGGCGCACGACGCGCACGGCCTGCTCCATCTTCTCCACGATCACGTACATGTTGGTGACCTCGCCCACCGCAAACTGGTCTTTAATGCCATAGTGGTCGAGGCAGGTACCGCAGGTGAGAATCTCGACACCCTGCTCGGCCAGGCCCTTCAGATCATCGAGCACCGGAGAGCCCTCGACGGTGAGCTTGGCGCCGCCGTTGTAGAACAGCATGGTCGCGGGCAGCTCCTCCTGCTGCGTCACGGCAAAGATGAAGGCCTTCATGAGCTTGTGGCCCAGCTCGTCGTCGCCACGGCCCATACAATCGGTGTAGACGGAAATGACGAGTTTGCCCTTGCTGGCGCTGGCACCACAGAAGGCAGCGCCATCCTGCTCGGGATCGGCCACGGCAACGGCGCCAGAAGTCGCGACGGTCACGTGCCACTCGGCGTCCGAGATCTTCTCGACCGAGGCCGTGCAGCCCTTCTCCTGCGCCATCTTGGAGATGTTCTTGACGGCGGTCTCGTTGTCGACCGAGGTCACCACGGCGCCCTCGCCGTCAAGCTGTTTGAGTGCCTTAAGCGTCTTGACGACGGGCAGCGGGCAGGCATCGCCCATGGCATTGACTTCAATTTTGGTAGACATAGTAAATTCCTTTCGAATGAATCAATCAAGAACGATAGATAGTTGAATAAACAAACCGTTAACGGACAACGCGGACGGCAGGACCGCCCGGCTCCGCCTCGCAAACGCGACCGACGACGGCGGCAACGCGCCCCTCGGCATGCAGACGACGCGCAAGCTCATCCACATCCGCCGCGGGCGCCGCAATAAGCAAACCGCCCGAGGTCTGCGGATCGTACAGCGCATCCAGCATGCCCGGCTCCAGGTCCTCGTCGGCCGCCACGCGCGGGCCAAAGAAGTCCTGGTTGCGGTAGGAGCCCGCGGGGATAATGCCCAGACGCGCCATGTCGAGCACCTGGTCAAAGAGCGGCACCGCCCCCGATGCAAGCTCAACCTGCACGCCCGAGCCCTCGGCCATCTCGCACGCGTGCCCGATCAGACCAAAGCCCGTAATGTCGGTGCAGCCGTGAAGCTCAAGTCCCTCGGCCAGACGAATCGGTGCCTCGTTGAGGGTTCGCATCGAGTCAAACATGGCTGCGGCCTCGTCCTGCTCGATGAGCTCGCCCTTAATGGCCGTGGTGATAATGCCCGAGCCGATGGCCTTGGTCAGCAGCAGAACATCGCCCACGCGCGCGCCGCTGTTGGCGAGCATACGGTCAAGCGCGACAAAACCGCTCACGGACAGGCCGTACTTGGGCTCGTCGTCGTTGATGGTGTGACCGCCCGCGATGGAGCAGCCGGCCTCGACGCACTTGTCGGCGCCGCCCGCCAGAATCTGACCGGCAACCTCAACGCCCAGGCAGCTCGGGATGCACAGCAAGTTCATGGCATGGCTCGGCCGCCCGCCCATGGCGTAGATGTCCGACAGCGAGTTGGCCGCGGCGATCTGGCCAAACAGAAACGGGTCGTCGACCATCGGTGGGAAGAAGTCGATGGACTGCACGAGTCCCAGGTTCTCCCCTACGCGGAAGACGCTCGCATCGTCGGAGGTATCGAACCCCACGAGCAAGTTGTCGTTATGCACATTGGGTAAATCGCCCAGGACCTGGGCGAGGGCTCCGGGGGCCAACTTAGCGGCTCAACCGCTCGCGGCCGTCATGGACGTGAGCTTAATCTGATCGTCAGCCATCGATACCTCCTCTCATCGGTCAATCATTTCCTCCCAGTATACGCATGAATGCGAGCCTACGGCGGATGCATTAATTGAGCGCCTGTGCGCGAATCGCCGCGCCGATGGCTCCGGCAAAGCGAGCCTGGGGCGAGGTGGTCACCGGCGACCCCAGTAGCTCGCCCAACCGCTCCACCACGAATGCGTTCTCGCACAGGCCTCCCGTCAGGTAGTACGGGGCGCCCGCCGCCTGCCCAGCCATGGTCGCCACGCGCGAGACCACGCTGTCGATCACGCCACGCGCAATGTTCTCGCGCGGCTCACCGCGACCGATCAGGCTGATGACCTCGCTTTCGGCAAACACCGTGCACATGCTGCTGATCTTGGTGGGTTCGCCGGAACGCGCAAGGTCGGCCATCTGCTGTTGGGAAATACCCAGACGGTCGGCCATGATCTCCAAAAAGCGCCCCGTGCCGGCAGCGCACTTGTCGTTCATGGCAAATTTGGCCACGCGACCGCCCTTGATCTGAATGACCTTGGTGTCCTGACCGCCCACGTCGATCACGGTGCCGTGGTCGCCAAACAGGCGCACAGCACCGGTACCGTGGCAGGTAATCTCAGTCACGACCTTATGCGCATAGGGCACGGCGACACGACCGTAGACGGTCGCGATCACGCGCACGTCGTCGGCAGCCACGTCATAGCCGGCCGCGGCAAGCTCGCCGCGCAGACGCTCCGCCGCATCGACCGAGGAGAACCCGGTTGGCTGCACGCACGTCCACGCCACCGAACCCCCTCCATCGACCACAGCAGCCTTAGCCGCCGTAGACCCGATATCGATCCCGATCCCTATCATGGCTCTC
Organism: Collinsella aerofaciens; assembly: GCF_015558785.1. Classification (GTDB taxonomy): domain Bacteria; phylum Actinomycetota; class Coriobacteriia; order Coriobacteriales; family Coriobacteriaceae; genus Collinsella; species Collinsella aerofaciens_P. The sequence continues at coordinate 3,225 of NZ_JADMOP010000013.1, read as the reverse complement.
TCCCAATCAAAACATCAAAGGTAGCGGCGCGTTCAGGCGCCTTAGCTCTAGGTTTCTCAGGTGCCGGAGATTGACCCGAAAGAGGAGCGCAGCGTACATTGGGTACGCAAGCGACGGTTTGAGGAGCAAGATCCGGTGCCTGAGGAAGCTAGAGGGTTTCGATGAAGGCGGCGATGCGGGTCTCGATCTGTCCCATGTCGCCGTTGCTGTAGTCGGTCTCGATCTTCATGTACGGAATGCCCGCACCCTCGACAGTCTCCTGCATGCGCGCACTCTCCACGTTAAAGGTGTGGCACGCCTGGAGCACGCTCTCCACTACGCCATCGACGTGATACTTCTCGCACATGGCCAGCGTGTTTTCCATACGACCGTCGTTGGGCGTCATGACCGAGCAGTTAATGTCCAGGTAGCGGTCGGCGATGGCGCGCAAGATGTCGGGAGCCTCCGGGTCGATCATCATGGCCGCCGTGCGCTCGCCCGAGCAGTCGTCCATGCACACGACCACACCACCGTTGGACTCGATGGTGCGACCGATCTTGTTGATCACGCCGCCCACCGGGCAGCCGGTGATCAGAATGCGCTTGGCATCCGCCGCAACCGGGCGCTCGCTCGCGTCGTAGGCCTCGCGCAGCTTGACAACCTTTTGCTCCAGCTGCTGCGTATAGGCCTCGATATCAAAGCTAAACGTACCGGCAAACATGGTGCTCATCAGGTCGACGCCGCTCATGGCCGCCGGCTGGTTGGCCTGCAGCGCAAACATCTCGAGCTGGGCCGCACGCAAGCGGTTGCGACGACGGACGGCAGCGCGCAGATCATCGTCGGTAATCGTGATGCCGTAGAAGTTCTCGAGCTCCTCCTTGAGCAGACGGCACTCCTCGTACCAGCCCTCGCGCTCGTAGGCTCGATCGCGGCCCTGCGGAAGATGCAGAATGTGCGTGCGCTTGAGCTCGTTGAGCAGCTCGTACATCTTCTTCTTGCCGTCGCAGGTGGTCTCACCGATGATCATGTCGCTAAAGTACGTAAACGGGCACTTTTGCGAATAGGCAAAACCATACGTAGACTTGATGAGCGGGCACAGGTTTGCCGGCAGCACCTTCTCGGCCTCGGGAATCACCTCGTCGGACGTGCCGCACAGCGCCACGCTCGCAGCCCCCGCGGCATCGATAATCTCGAGCGGCGTGTAGCTGCACAGAAAACCGACCAGGCGATTACCCGCCTGCTTATAATCCTTGACGCGAATAAACGCCGCCTTGCGTTGCTCGTTGAACTCCTCAAACGTGGACGGCAACGGCTGCTCAATATTGTCCGACATATAACTCCTTAACAAACCTTTTAACCAACCAAGGAAACGGCTTTCCCAGGTGCCCGAGGTTGCCGTGAAAGAGGAGCGCCGCGTACTTTGGTATGCAAGCGATGGTTTGAACGGCAAGATCGGGTGCTTGGGGAAGCCGCTGGACCGGATAGCCCTAAATGGTTTCCAAGAAAGCCTCAATCCTGGTTTGCAGTTGGCCTGCATCCTCGCCGGCGTAGTCGGTCGTGATGTGCATAAACGGGATGCCGGCCTCTTCGGCGGCCTTCTCCACGGCAAACGACTCCATCTCGTAGAGCGTGCAGAACTGCAAGGCCACGTCGACGATGCCGTCGGCATGCAGGTCCTTGGCCATCTGGACAATGTCCTTCATACGCTGGTCGTTGGGCGTAAAGACGGCGCAGTTGATCTTAAAGTAGCGCTCGGCGATGGCGTCGAGCATCTCGTCAACCGTCTCACCGGACTCGTCGACCAGGTCCTTGTAGTAGCGCGAGCCCGTGCAGGACTCCTCGCCCACCACGACGCCGCCGGCCTTCTCGATGAGGTTGAACAGCTTCCAGTTGGGCACGGCCATGGGCGTACCGGTGTACAGGATGCGCTTGGTGCCCTTGGGCGCCACACCCTCGCCGGCCTCAACGCGCTGCTCGCACTCAGCCGCCATTTCGTTGATGGCGCCGGTCAGACGCGGCGTGTCATCCATAAAGGCGGCCTGAACGGTCAGCAGGCTGTCGAGACCGCTGATGGGCGCCGGATCGGCAGCGCGGGTCGCAGCCAGACGCTGCAGGGCGCGACGCTTCTCGTTGACGGCGTGGATGGCAGCCTTCAGGCGCTCAGGCGTAATCGTGACGCCGCACTCTTCCTCGATCTTGGCGGCAAGCTTTTTAACCTCGGCCTTCCAGGTCACGAGCGTCGACTCGTCGTGCACGTTGGGAATATCCATGACGTACATGTTCTTTTGCGTGGCAAAGAACTCGTAGGCCTTCTTCTTGCCATCGCAGGTGTTCTCGCCTACCACCAAGTCACTCGACTCAATGTAGGGGCAGACCTCGCCCAGCTTAAAGCCGGCAAAGCTCTTGATGAGCGGGCAGGTGTTGCGCGGCAGATGCTCCTCGACCTTGTCGGTCGCCCAGTCGGCACCCGAGCACAGACCAACGGGAATGCCGTCACAGGCAAGTACGATCTCCTCGGGCACGTACACACAGAACGAACCGACGATCTTGGTGGCCTCGCCGGCCTCCTTCTTGTCGAGCATCTCCTTAATACGGCCGCTGTGGATGTTGGTGGCGACAAAATCCAGGTAGGACGTGGACTTGGGGCGATTGTTCTGCGTCAGGAACATATCGCCGTACATCTGGCCCACGGCGCCCAGCAGCATGTCGTGGTCGGCAAGATTCATGCCGAGGCTCTCCCACATCGGATGGAAATCAAATTCTTCAGCCATGACGGTTCCCCTCTCGAATCAAAAATGAATAGCTACGGTATTGCTGCACGGTGGGTGGCGAAAACCCAGCCGTGCTCAAACCCGGAATTTTGGGGAACCCGCTTTGCGGTCGATTATTTAGTTGTGCGTCGTCTCTCCCGGAGCCGTGAACATACCTGCTCATATGCGGCTCCGAGCCATATACAGGGCGCGCGCGGCAACGCGACGCGAATATGTCTTCTGCAGCATCGGCGCGCCCTCCTTTTCTCGTCGAAGGTAACTATATCAACGGTTGTCGTCAAGACGAACACCGTCGACACGCGTACGACAACGTTGGGATGTGAGCATCTCGCTGTCTGATAATTCATTATCAGACTGATAAGGTTTAGTCATGTAGAAATCGGCGAACGGCGAAGTGAAATCAGAACCACCCTTAAAAAGGGTGGTTTGCTCTTAGGGTATAACCCACGGGCCCCGGGCTCGCGTCTAAAGGCGC
>NZ_JADMOP010000012.1:22007-70394 GCF_015558785.1 Collinsella aerofaciens | reverse complement strand
GTCGCGAGTTCCGCACGCAAAGGAAAGCACTTAATGTGCTTTCCGTCTTGCGCAGGACTGTAGAGCAGCAAACTTAACCCGCCCCGGCCCCCGATGGCCCCAGACCGGCGGGATAGACCAGTTCAGATGGGGCTTTGATGCATGGGTGGTCTGTTGTTGTGCAAATGGGTATCATACTGAGGTTACTGCGTCGAATCTGTGATGCATGTTTGTACGTTCCCGGCGGTCGGTTTGCCAGAAGCGCCCCGTCGGTTGTTCCAGACCCGTTTCGAAGAAAGGAAACAACACTCACCTATGGCAGCTAAAAAATCATCTCCCTTGAAGATCATTCCGCTCGGCGGCCTTGACGGCATCGGTAAGAACATGACGGTCTTCGAGTGCGGCGACGACATGGTGCTCGTCGACGCCGGCCTCATGTTCCCGGATGACTCCCAGCCCGGTATCGACCTGGTGCTTCCTGACTACACCTATGTCCTGGAGAACGAGGAGAAGCTCCGCGGCATCATCGTCACCCACGGCCACGAGGACCACACCGGTTCGCTTCCGTACCTGCTGCAGGATCTCAACAACAAGGTGCCCATCTTCTCGAGCAAGCTGACGCTCGGTTTTATCGAGGGCAAGCTCTCCGAGTTCCGCATCCGCGCACCTAAGTTCCGCGAGGTCAAGGGCGGAAGCCATGTCAATCTCGGTGGCATCTCGCTCGATTTCTTCTCCATGACGCACTCCATTCCGGGTGCACTGGGCGTGTTCATTCGCACCAACCAGGGCACCGTTATGCACACGGGTGACTTTAAGCTCGATCAGACGCCCATCGACGGCGTCACGCCCGACTATGCCGCCATCAGCCGCTTTGCCAAGCAGGGCATCGACCTGCTGCTTTCCGACTCCACCAACGCCACGGTTCCGGGCTTTACCAAGTCCGAGGCCGAGGTTGGTCCCAACCTGCTGCATGCCATCAAGAACGCCCCGGGTCGCGTGTTCGTCGCGTCGTTCTCGAGCCACATCCATCGCCTGCAGCAGATCTGCGACGCCGCCCGCAAGTGCGGCCGCAAGGTCGTCGTGACTGGACGTTCCATGCTCACCAACACCCGCGTGGCGCGCGAGTTGGGCTACCTCAACATCGACGATGCCGATATCATTGATGCCTTCGATATCGATAACCTGCCCGACGACAAGATCGTCGTCATGTGCACCGGTTCGCAGGGCGAGCCGCTGTCGGCCCTGTCCCGCATGGCCAACGGCGAGCACAAGACGCTTTCTATCCACGAAGGCGATACCGTCATTCTCTCGGCAACTCCCGTTCCCGGCAACGAGAAGGCCGTTCAGCAGGTCGTCAACAGCCTGGCCAAGCTTGGCTGCGACGTCTGGGATAAGTCCCGCGCCCTCGTTCACGTCTCGGGGCACGGCAGCCAGGAGGAACTCAAGCTCCTCATGGCCATGGCCAAGCCCACCTACTTTATGCCGGTTCACGGCGAGGCCGTGCATCTGCGCGCCCATGCCCAGCTTGCTCGTAAGATGGGCATCAAGGATGATCACATCTTTATCCTCGATAACGGCGACACGCTCGAGATGCGTGGCGGTATCGTCAAGCGCGGTACGCCCGTCGAGTCCGGCGTCGTCTATGTTGACGGTCTGCGCATCGGCGACACCGACCCCATTGTCCTGCGCGATCGCCAAAAGCTCGCCAATGACGGTATGGTCACGGCCGTTGCCATCGTCTCGCTCAAGCATAAGAAGATCGAGGCTATCGAGTTCTCGGGCCGCGGTGTTTCGTTTGCCATCGACGACCAGTTCTCCGAGGATGCCTCAGCAGCCATCATGAAAACGATCGAGAAGGGTAAGTTTACCTTTACCAGCAGCGGCTCCGATGCTATTCGCAAAGCCGTGCGCGATTCGCTCTCCAACTTTATCTGGAGCCGTACGCGCACCCGTCCGATGATCATCCCGGTCGTCATGGAGGTTTAGTTTGGCGCGCGGATCTGCACAAAACGCCAAAGGCAACAAAGCCAACAACCAACCGGCATCTGCTAAGGGTGCCGGTTCCCATCTGCGTGCCAATAAGGGCCACGAGTCCGAGTTCGATGAGTTCGAGCCCCTGGTCGAGCCTTCGGCCAATCGCGATATCGCCGGCGTGGTCATTGCCGTTTTGGCGATTGCGTCCTTTATTGCCGTGATTTCCCCGGCAACGGCGCCCGTGACAGCTGCGGTTGCCGGTTTCTACCACCTTGGCTTTGGCCTGGGCGCCTACGTGCTGCCGATCGTCATCTTGCTGTTTGCCGCCACGCTCTTTTTGGGTGAGGACTCGCCGCTCAACATTCGCTCGGTCGCGGGTGGCGCCGTGGTGTTTGTGGCCATTGTCTCTATCCTGTCGCTGATGGTGCCGGGCACGAGCGATTCGTGCGACCTCATGTTTACGCCGCAAAACCTATCTGCGTCGGGCGGCTACATTGGCGCCTTTATCGCAAGTACCTTGCAAAACGCCCTGGGTAAACCTATTGCCATGGTTGTCTTGCTTGGGCTTGTCGTCGTTGGCCTGGTCATTATCGGCTTTTCGGTGGGCGGCGTTTTGCGCTCCGCACGCGATCGCGCCGCCGATTTTGCCGAGCGCCGTCGTGCCGATGTCAATGTGAGCCCGTGGGGCGACGAAGAGGCCCTGTCGGTTCCCGGCGTCGCCCGTCCGCACCTGAGCATTCTGCGCCAGAAGGGAACTGATGCCGCGGTGACCACGGTCATGGGAGGCGATGCCGACCCGGTTTTGGATGACGACGAGGACAATGACCCGTTTGTCGACGTGTCCGAGGCCGTGGAGGCCGAGCGCGCTAAGACCACGCTGCTGCCGCGTCGTCATGCCAAGAAGGGCAAGGCCGCGCCCAAGCTCAACACGAGCGAGCCCGACCCGTCTTGGTCCGATAGCGAAATCGAACTCACCGAGGGCGATGACGAGGACGACGAGACTCCGCTCGAGACCGCCAAGACAACCTTGCTGCCGCGTCGCCGTGCCAAGGCAGGACAGGTCACCGGACAGTTTTCGATAGAAGATGACCCGGACAATGCTGACGAGTCAGAACCGCCGTTTGCCGTGAATCCCGTTTCGGCAGCTCCGCAGATTCCCGACTTCCTAAAGCATCCCAAGGTTGCCGATGCCTCCAGCTCTACGACTTCAGCTGCTCCTGTTGCAGCCGGTGATGGGGGAGCGGACGGTACTGCTGCCGGTGTCGAGGGCGAACAAGAGGACGGCCTCAAGCTCCCGCCGCTCGAAATCCTGCACGCCAATCCGCAGTCGGCGTCCTCCGCGTCTTCTGATAAGGAACTGGAACAGACTGCCGAGTCGTTGCAGTCTACCCTGCTCGAGTTTGGCCGTAGCGCTCGCGTCGTCGGCTGGATTGCCGGCCCCACGGTCACGACCTTTAAGCTGCAGCCCGGCGAGGGCGAGCGCGTGAGCAAGATCTCGAGCCTCGAGGACGATATCGCGCTTTCGCTTGCCGCCCAGTCGGTGCGCATTTTCGCGCCGATTCCCGGCACCTCGCTCGTGGGCATCGAGATCCCCAATCGCAAGCGCCAAAACGTCAATCTGGGCGACGTGCTGCCCTATGTTAAGGGCGGTCCGCTCGAGCTCGCCATCGGCCGCGATGCCGAGGGCACGCCGGTTGTCGCCGACCTCGCTAAGATGCCCCACTTGCTGATTGCCGGTACCACCGGTTCCGGTAAGTCGGTGATGATCAATTCCATCATCACGACCTTGCTCATGCGCGCTCTTCCCGAGGACGTTCGCCTGATCATGGTCGATCCCAAGCGCGTCGAGCTTGCGGGCTATAACGGCCTGCCGCATCTCTACGTGCCCGTGGTGACCGAGCCCAAGCAGGCTGCCAGTGCACTTCAGTGGGCCGTGTCCGAGATGGAGCGTCGCCTGAAGGTGTTCGAGCGCCTCAACGTTCGCAAGATCTCGACGTATAACGAAAAGCAGGCCGCCGGCGAGTTTGAGCATTACGATAACCCGCCGCAAAAGATGCCCTATCTGGTCATCATCATCGACGAGCTTTCGGACCTGATGATGGTCGCCGGCAAGGATGTCGAGGCCTCGATCGTCCGTATCGCCCAGCTGGGCCGTGCCGCCGGTATTCACCTTATCGTGGCTACGCAGCGCCCCAGCTCCAACGTGGTGACGGGCCTCATTAAGGCCAACATCACCAACCGTATCGCCTTTAACGTGGCTACGGGCATCGATTCCCGCGTCATTATCGACCAGATGGGCGCCGAAAAGCTCACCGGTTTGGGCGATATGCTGTTCTCCAAGGTCGACTGGGGCAAGCCCCGCCGTATCCAGGGCTGTTTTGTCTCGGACGACGAGATCAACGAGATCGTCGAGTTCGTTAAGTCGCAAAGCGAGCCCGACTATCACGAGGAGATTCTGTCCGCCGTGGCGCCTGCTTCCATGTCCATGGCTGGTGGCGGCATTGTTCGCACGGGCGTTGCCGAGCCGCAAGATGACGACCCGCTTATCTGGGAGGCCGCCCATATTGTGGTGGAATCGCAGCTGGGCTCCACATCTGGCCTGCAACGCCGACTCAAGGTTGGCTATGCACGCGCCGGGCGTATTATGGACATGCTGGAAGAAAAGGGTGTCGTCGGCCCGCCCGATGGTTCCAAGCCGCGCGAGGTCCTGCTGGACGAGGAGGGGCTCGCCGCGCTGGAGTCTGTCGACGCCGAGATGGCACGTGAAGATCGTGAGTTTGGAGGATTCTGATGGCTGCACGCTTTGGTGACATGCTGCTCGAGCAGCGTCGCCGGATGGGCCTTTCCATCCAGCAGGTCGCCAACACCATCAAAATCAGGCCGCAGATCATCGAGTTTTTCGAGACCGGCAACTTTGCATCGATGCCCCCGCGTGGCTATGCGCAGGGCATGATTTCGAGCTACGCTCGCTTTTTGGGACTTAACCCGCGCGAGGTCGTCAACGCTTATTTTGATGACCTCATGGCATACGAGCGCGAGACCTCGCAGCAGGGCGGTCGTTTTCAGGATGCTGCCGGCTACGTTAACTCGCGTTCGTCGGTCGATAACGGACGCTTTCTGATGGTTCAGGGTGGTCGCTCGACGCGGTACGGTCAACGTCCTCCGCAGGCGGGCTACATCACCGAGACGGGCTCCAGCGAGGAGATTCGTTCTCAGCGAGATCGCTTTCGCAGTACGCCCATGCCGGATGACCGTGCGCTTCCCGCCGCTCGCGGGTTGAGTCGCGATCCTCGCGCCGGTTACGGCGACGGAGGCTACTCCGGTCGTGGTTATCGCGGAGTTTCTGCCGGGCGTTCCCGCGGTGGTTACGCCGACGCCGATACCACGCAGGTGACGCCGCGCCTCCGTTCGCAATCGCAGCCTTACGGGCAGCGCTCTTCGGCGCCTCACTCTGGACAGCGTGGCTATCAGAACCGTGGTGAGCTTGCGCCGCGTTCGGGCCAGCGCGGCTCGCAGCGCCAGGGCGGCTATCGTGGTCGTCCCGATAGCGGTCGCGGCCGTATGCCGCAGGGGAATGGTCGTGGCGGCTCCAATCGCGGGCGCGGCGGTGGACGTGCTCCTCAGAACAATGGTCTCGATCCGCGCATCATCTACGCCGGCATCGGTGCCGTGGCACTTTTGCTGATTTTGCTCATCGTGGTCCTCCTGCGTGGCTGCGGCTCTTCTGCACCCGAGTCGACGCCCGAGACGCCCGCGGCCACTAAGACGACGACCAAGAAGTCTTCCAAGAAGACCGAATCCGTTGACGAGGATGAAGGCACCGACGATGCGACGGATTCTGCCGATTCCGATGCCGCCAAGGCGACGGTAAAAAAGGAAGAGGACGAGGTCATTAAGGTCAAGGTTTCCGTTGCCAAGGGCAAGACCGCCTGGATTGAGGTCAAGGTCGACGGTAAATCGGTCTACGGCGCCCAGGCGACCGGCCCCTTTGAGCAGGAGTACACGCCTGAGTCCTCGATCGAGATCACCACGTCCAAGCCCTCCGATGTCACGGTTACCAAGAACGGCGAAAAGGTTCGCTATGACACCAAGACATCGGGCGTGGCGCGCGTGACCATTACCGTTCCCAAGAAGGAGACCACAGACTCCGAGGACGGCGAGAGTACCGACGGCACCGATGCTGTCGACGGCACCGACGCCCAGTCTGCCGACGGCGCCGATGCTCAGTCTGCCGACGGCACCGACACGGCATCCGACGGCCAGGCAGCAAACGATTAGTTGACTATTCGTACGACAGCTACTAAGGCTCCCCGTACCGAAAGGAAGAACCATGGCTAAAGATTCCAGCTTCGACGTTGTGTCCGAGGTCAATATGCAGGAGGTCGATAACGCTTTCCAGCAGACCACTCGCGAGATCTCTCAGCGCTATGACCTTAAGGATTCCGGCGCCACCATCGAGCTTTCGAAGGGTGACAAGCTCTTTACGATCAATGCCCCGGCCGATTTTGTTTCCAAGCAGATCATTGACGTGCTGAGCTCCAAGCTCATCAAGCGCGGCATCGACCTCAAGGCTGTCTCTTGGGACGCGCCGCAGGCGGCTTCGGGCGGTACCGTGCGCGTGCTCGGCCATATCGTCGAGGGCATCGACCAGGCGACCGCCAAGAAGATCAATAAGGACATCAAGGATCAAAAGCTCAAGGTCAAGGTGACCATCGAGGCCGATAAGCTGCGCGTTTCCTCTGCTTCCAAGGACGCGCTGCAGACGGTGATTCAGTTCCTGCGCGACCAGGACTACGGTCAGCCGCTGCAGTTTACCAACTACCGCTAATTTACTCGAAAGGACCGCTCTCCAACATGGATACTCCGTTGGGTTCCGTACTCTATATCACCCTTGGCTGCGCCAAGAACGAGGTCGATACCGACCGCATGCGTTCGCTGCTGACCGCTGCGGGCTACGAGGAAGCATTCGATCCGCAGGATGCCGATATCGCTATCGTCAACACATGCTCGTTTCTCGCCTCAGCGACGTCCGAGAGCATCGAGACCACGCTCGAGCTCGCTAACGAGGTGCAGGACGGCGTTCGCGCCTGCCCTATCGTCATGTGCGGTTGCGTGCCGTCTCGTTACGGCGATGACCTGCCCGACGAGCTTCCCGAGGTCGCGGCCTTTGTGAAGGCCGATGAGGAAGACGGTATCGTTTCTGTCATCGATGGCGTGCTTGGCGTGGAGCGTGAGATTGCAGCCTATATCCCGCAGGTCAAGCGTACCGTCGAGGGCGCCGTTGCCTACGTCAAGATTTCCGATGGCTGCAATCGTTTTTGCAGCTTCTGCATGATCCCCTATATTCGCGGTCGCTATCATTCGCGCAATGCCGAAAGCATTATCTCCGAGGTGCGCGATCTGGTTGCCGGCGGTGTGCGCGAGATCGTGCTGATCGGTCAGGACACAGGCATTTGGGGCACCGACTTTGCCGACGAGGATGTCGCCGAGGGCTCGCCTCGCAATCTGGCGCAGCTGCTGCGTGCCGTCGCCGAGGCCGTACGTCCGCACAATGTTTGGGTCCGCGTGCTCTATCTGCAGCCCGAGGGCATGACCGACGAGCTTATCGAGACGATTCGCGATACGCCCGAGGTGCTGCCCTATATCGATATCCCCGTACAGCACTGCGACGCGCGCATCCTCAAGGCCATGCGCCGTTCCGGTTCGCGCCAGGAGCTCGAGGATTTGTTCCGCGACCTTCGTGAGCGCATCCCCGGCATCGTGATTCGCTCTACGGCCATGGTCGGCTTCCCGACCGAGACCGACGACGAGTTCCGCGACCTTATCGACTTTATGGACACCGTCGGCTTTGACTACACGAGCGTCTTTGCCTACTCGCGTGAGGAGGGCAGCCTGGCCGCCAAGATGGACGGACAGGTCGATGAGGAGGTTAAGCTCGAGCGCGCCCAGGAGGCCATGGATCTGGCTGAGTCGCTCGGTTTTGCCGCCACGGCAGCCCATGTGGGCGAGCGCGCCCAGGTGATCGTCGATGGCATCGAGGAGGCCGAGGACGGCGCCGAGCTGATCGGCCATGCCTGGTTCCAGGCGCCCGATTCCGATGGCGCGGTGCATCTGGACGCCAGCGAGGCGTCCGTGGGCGATATTCTGACCGTCGAGTTTACCGATAGCTTCTGCTATGAGCTTATCGGTCATGTTGTGGAGTAGGAGAGCGTCGTGGCAAACGAGAGTAATAAGGAACTGACGAGTGTTTGGACGCCCGCCAACATCGTGACGTGCGTTCGCATCGTCTTTATCCCGGTGTTCATGATCGTCTCGGCCCTGTCTCACGCGAGCGTTGCCGGTACGGACTGGAGCACCTTTGACGGTCCGCTTGCAGCCGCCGCCTTTATTTTGTACGCGATTCTGTCGTGCACCGATAAGGTCGATGGCTATCTGGCGCGCTCGCGCAACGAGATTACCGATTTCGGCAAGTTCTTGGACCCCATCGCCGACAAGCTGCTCGTGTTCTCGGCCCTTCTGCTGTTCTTGGATTTTGGCGCGGTGACCGTGTGGTCCGTGTTCATTATCCTGTTCCGTGAGCTGCTGGTGAGCGCCCTTCGCATGGTCGCGAGTGCTGCCGGCGTGGTCGTTGCCGCCGATAAGCTCGGCAAGTACAAGACGGCAACCACGATGGTCTCCATCTGCGGTTACCTGTGCGTCTTTGCTATGACCGGCCTCCAGTTGGGGCCTGCGGAGCTGTTGCTCGGTGTCTATGGCGTCTCACGCTTCCTGTACGCTGTTGCCGTTGTCCTGACCGTTATCTCGGGCGCCCAGTACTTCTGGAACTGCCGCAAGATCGTCTTTTCGGTCTAGGTCCTGGTGGGTATGACGGAGCCTTATTTGCAGATTGCCGCAAACAACGAGGAGCTGGCGCGCGATATTGTCGAGCGCGCAAGTGCCCGTGGTGTGACGGTGTCGACGGCGGAGTCGCTGACGGCGGGCATGATCGCCTCGACGATTGCCGATATCCCGGGTGCCTCGGCGGTGCTTCGTGGCGGTGCGGTGACCTACTGCGATGAGATTAAACATCGCGTGCTCGGCGTCGAGCAGGAAACGCTCGATCGGTTTAGCGCCGTGTCGCACCAGACGGCACGTGAGATGGCCGCGGGCTCGCTGGACCTCTATCAGAGCGATATAGCCGTAAGCGCAACGGGCTACGCTGGACCCGGTGGTGGCACCGAGCAAGACCCCGCCGGCACGTTCTATATTGGCTGGGCGTATCGCGCGGCCGATGGGGTAGCGCCGGTTGTCGAGTCTGCGCGCTGTTATTACGAGGGCGATCGGTCGTGTGTTCGTGCCCATGCGGTCGCGGAGGCTTTGGGACGCATTGTCCGTGTGCTCAATTCTATGGAATAGACATGGTTTAAGGGGCCTTAGGGCCCCTTAATTGTGGAGATAGGGACCTTTGACGGGAATTACGTTTGCGCTGGTACATGGCATAAATTTGTTCGTGCACTCGCATTTGTGATTGGCGTGGTCACGCGTTTGGTCGGTGATTGGTTGGCGTTTGGTCGGGTTTTGGAATGGTCGGGTGAATATGATGAATCTGAACGGTTGACCACGAACAGCCGTTCGTTTATTATCGTTTCAGGTTGTTAAGAGGAGGGCTATTCATGGCCAAGAATTCAGGTCCCGTACGTACCGTTCATGCACGCACGACGGGTAAAGAGCGCGACGAGATGATCGCCACCACCAAGGCCGAGATCGAGAAGAAGTTCGGCCAGGGCTCTATTATGAGGTATGGCGACGGCGGTCCCGAGCTCGAGGTTGAGGCTATTCCGACGGGCTCTCTGGCGCTCGATGCCGCCTTGGGTATCGGCGGCGTGCCGCGCGGCCGTATCGTCGAGATTTATGGCCCCGAGTCCTCCGGTAAGACGACGCTTTCGCTCGAGATTCTTGCAGAGGCGCAGGCCATGGGCGGTGTCGTGGCATTTATCGATGCAGAGCATGCGCTTGATCCCACCTATGCCGCGCGCATTGGCGTCGATATCGACGAGGTCCTGATTTCCCAGCCCGATACGGGCGAGCAGGCGCTCGAGATCGTCGATATGCTTGTGCGCTCCGGTGCCATCGACGCCATCGTCGTCGACTCTGTTGCCGCCTTGACTCCGCGTGCCGAGATCGAGGGCGAGATCGGTGACACGACGGTGGGTCTGCAGGCTCGTTTGATGAGCCAAGCGCTCCGCAAGCTTGCCGGCTCGCTTGCCAAGTCCAACACGACCTGCATCTTCATTAACCAGCTGCGCGAGAAGATCGGCGTCATGTTCGGCAACTCCGAGACCACCACGGGCGGCCGTGCTCTCAAGTTCTTCTCTTCCGTGCGAATCGACATTCGCAAAATCGATACCATCAAGCTCAAGGACGAGGTTATCGGCAATCGCGTTCGTGCCAAGGTCGTTAAGAACAAGGTGGCCGCTCCGTTCCGCTCGGCCGAGTTTGACATCATGTATGGCACCGGCATCTCCAAAGAGGGCTCGATTCTGGATATGGCCGTCGAGTGCGGCATCTGCAAAAAGATGGGGTCCTGGTTTGCCTATGGCGAGGATAAGCTCGGCAACGGTCGCGAGGCCGCTAAGACATTCCTGCGTGAGCATCCCGATTGCGCCGACGAGATCGAGCACAAGGTTCGCCTTGCCTGCGGTCTTGAGTATGACGACGATGCCCCCTCCGAGGTTGAGTTGACCGATCAGGCTGCCCCCGAGGAGTTTGATGAGCTGTACGCCATCGATGGTTCCGCGATGCTCGACGATGACGACGAGTAGCGGATGCCGACATGTCGTATACGGTGACCGAGGCCACGGTCGTCTTTCCCGATAAGAAGGCGGCCTCCTCGTTCTCGAGCGGTTATGCGTCTAAAAAGCCCTGCGCGCATATCGATTGCGATCTCGAGGGCGGTTTTGAACGTTCCATTTGGATTCCCGTGCGCGTGGCGCGCCTGTACGTTAAGAACCGCCCCGATCTTCCCTGTGATTGGGATGACTTTCGCGAGGCTGTGCAGCTTATCGAACGTAAATGTGCGCTCACCATGGTGACCGAGATGCTTTCGCGCCGCGATCATGCCACGGGCGAGGTGCGCGATAAGTTGGCGCGCTATGGCTTTCGACAGCCTGCGATCGATTTTGCAGTTGCTCGAGCGACCGAGTATCGTTTTTTGGATGAGAACCGCTTTTGTTCGTACTTTATTGAAGAGCGTAAGCGTCGCGGCTGGGGACAGCGTAAGATCGAGGCTGAACTCAAGCGCCGTCATGTCGTACTTGACGATATCCCCGGGTATCCAGAGGATTATTTTGCCGTGGATGACGACTTGGCTCGTGCGTCGGCCTTGCTCGCTAAACGTCGCGTTCCCGAAGCGCGTGCATTCGAAAAGCTCGTCAGGTTTTTGATGGGTAAGGGCTTTTCGTATCACATCGCCGCCGATGCCGTTAAGGTGCGGCTCGATGCCTCAAGCGAGGAATGCGCCGTGTAAGCGTGCGCATGGTACGCCCCTGCCGTTCACCGCTTGATTGGCGCCGTGCCGGGTGCGTTTATTTGACAGTTGTTGCGGTTCAACGTAGGATATTTACTGTCATTTGCTTTGTGATATGTGCTCATCTGTGATGAGTTTGTTTATATGTTTATCTGTATCCGACCCGCATAAGCTGCGCCCATATTACTCAAATGTCGCGAGCCGTTCGTAAGGACGGTTCGCTTTGCTGTGTAACGAATCCATAAAAAGGAGTGAGCATGCCTATCATTGCAGCGCTCGTTGGCATCGTTTTGGGTGCCATCGCCGCCATTGCCTACATGCGCACCGCCAAGCAGGGTAGTCTTCACGAGGCCGACGAAAAGATCCAGTCGGCACACGCGCAGGCAGAGTCCCTGATCGGTGATGCTAAGCGTCAGGCCGAGACCCTCAAAAAAGAGGCTCTGCTCGAGGCTAAGGAAGAGATCATCAAGAACAAGCAGGCCGCCGAAGCCGAGGACAAGCAGCGTAAGAACGAGATTCGCACGCTCGAAAACCGCGTGATGCAGCGCGAGGAATCGCTCGATCGTCGCAACGATGCGCTCGACAAGCGTGAGCATCAGCTGTCCAGCCAGGCCGGTCAGGTCGAGAAGCGCTCTCGCGAGCTTGAGGAGCTCTGCGCCAAGCAGACTTCCGAGCTTGAGCGTATTGCCGACCTTACGCGCGAGGACGCTCACAAGGAGCTGCTCGACAAGGTCCGCGGCGAGGTTACCCACGAGGCGGCCACCATCATCCGCGAGTCCGAGCAGCAGGTCCGCGCCGAGTGCCACAAGACCGCTCAGGAGATTCTCTCCCTGGCGATTCAGCGTTGCGCCGCCGACCATACCGCCGAGGTCACCGTTACTTCCGTTCATATTCCCTCCGATGACCTCAAGGGTCGCATCATCGGTCGCGAGGGTCGCAACATCCGCACCTTTGAGCAGGTGTCCGGTGTCAACCTCGTGATTGATGACACCCCCGAGACCGTCGTGCTTTCGAGCTTCGATCCGGTCCGTCGTGAGACTGCCCGTGTGGCGCTCGAGAATCTCATTGCCGACGGTCGTATTCACCCCGCCCGCATCGAGGAGATGTATCACAAGGCTGCCGACTTGGTTCAGCAGCGTGTGCGCGAGGCCGGCGAGCAGGCCGCCTTCGATACCGGTATCCACGACCTGCACCCCGAGATCGTCAAGACCCTGGGCGCTCTGCGCTACCGCACCTCGTTTGGTCAGAACGTGCTGCAGCACTCGCTTGAGGTTTCCGACCTTTGCGGCGTGATGGCCTCCGAGCTTGGTTTGGATGTTGTGACCGCCAAGCGCGCCGGTCTTCTGCACGACCTGGGCAAGGCCATCGACCACGACGTTGAGGGCCCGCATGCTGTGATTGGCGCCGAGCTTGCCCGCCGTTATGGCGAGAAGCCCGTTATCGTTCATGCTATCGAGGCTCACCATGCCGATGTCGACCCCAACACGGTGCTCGATGTCCTGGTACAGGCCGCTGATGCTGTCTCTGCTTCTCGCCCCGGTGCCCGTCGCGAGTCTGCCGAGAACTACATCAAGCGTCTTGAGAAGCTCGAGGAGATCGCCAACTCCCATGAAGGCGTCGAGCGTACCTATGCCATGCAGGCTGGTCGCGAGGTCCACGTCATGGTTCAGCCGGACAAGATCTCCGATGCCCAGTCCACGGTCCTGGCTCACGATATCGCCCATCAGATCGAGGAAGAGATGGAGTATCCCGGTCAGGTGCGCGTCGTCGTGATTCGCGAGAGCCGCGCTGTCGATATCGCTAAATAACATGAGCGACGCGAACGAGCTCATCTCATTTATCGCGTCGATGTCGGGGGAGGGCAACCTTCGCGTCGAGGAGAACCTTGGCGAGGGGTATGTCCGCCTCCGCGTTTCGGAAGCCGAGCGGCGCCAGGCAAAGCACGACATTCAGCATGTCGAGGATATCGTCATCGAAATGCTCCGTAATGCTCGCGATGCCGGCGCCGACAAAGTCTATCTCGCTACGACCAAGGAAGATGGCGTCCGCACGCTTGTCTTTCTGGATAACGGTTCGGGTGTTCCGCAGGATATGCAAGAGCGAATCTTCGATGCCCGCGTTACCTCCAAGCTCGAGAGCATGAAGATGGACCGTTGGGGCGTTCACGGTCGTGGCATGGCATTGTTTTCGATCAAGCAGAACACCGACGAGGCCCGTGTGGTCACGTCTGGTGTCGACCTTGGCTCGGCCTTTAAGGTGAGCGTTGCGGCCGACCGCCTCAGTGAGCGTGCCGATCAGTCCAGCTGGCCCCAGGCCGTCAAGGATGAGGACGGACGTTATGTCTGTGCTCGCGGCCCGCATAATATTATTCGCGCTGCTTGTGAGTTTGCGCTCGAGGAGTTGCGTGGTTGCGATGTCTATCTTGGTTCTCCGTCTGAGATTGCCGCGACCCTTTATGCTCAGGCGTCAAGTCGGCTCGATACGTCGCGTCTCCTGTTCATTGATGACGAGAGCGAGCTTCCGGTTGTCGACCGTTTAGGACTTGCCTCTGATGCCGAGGACTTTATCCGTATCTGTTCGGGTTTGGGTCTTGAGATGTCTGAGCGCACGGCCCATCGCATTTTGGCAGGGCAGATTAAGCCCGTTCGCGGTGTGACTGCGCGTCTGCTGCGCGAGCGTGATTCGTCCTCGCATGCGCCGGCTCCTGTCGATCTCGCGAAGGATCGTCGCGGGCTACGTATTGCCAAGGATGACATGGCACAGTTTTCGCGTGCTGTGGAGCGCGACTTTAATGACCTTGCCGCCCGGTACTATCTCAACCTTTGCGGCGACCCAAAGATTCGTGTTTCGCGTGATCGAATCACCGTGACCTTCGATCTTGCCAAAGAGGAATAGTGCCTTTACCGATTCCACTCGGTACGATACAGTTATTGCAGTTAAAACGTACTTTTAAACGCAGGAGTTTCTTCATGGATTGCCTGAAGGTATCAAGCAAATCATCGCCCGCGTCCGTTGCCGGCGCCATCGCCGGCATGGTCAAGGATGGTGTACCCGTCAACATCCAGTGTGTCGGCGCCGGTGCGGTCAACCAAGCCATTAAGGCCGTGGCTATCGCGCGCGGTTTTTTGATTCCAACCGGTTTTGATATTTCCTGCGCGCCCGTGTTCTCCGACATCCTCATTAACGGGGAGTCGCGCACGGCCATCCGCCTTTCTATCTACGTTCACCAGATCAATCGAGCTGCTATGGATAACGTCGTCATGGATGATGTTAAGCCTGTGGCATAGCTTCTGCTTGCCTCGATTCGCCTCCCTTCCATCGTTAGGACTTATGCACATGGACCAGCGTTCCGTACGCGATATTCTTGCCGGTAAAACCTACTTTATCCGCACCTTTGGCTGCCAGATGAATCAGCACGATTCCGAGCGCGTGAGCGGTCTGCTCGATTCGTATGGTTGCCTCATGGCGCTCGATCCCGAGCATGCCGATATCGTTGTCTTCATGACATGCTGTGTGCGTGAGGCCGCCGATACTCGCCTGTACGGTCAGTGCAACTCTTGTAAGAGCCTCCCGCCTTCGCCTTCGGGCAAGCGCGTGGTCGCCGTGGGCGGCTGCATCGCACAGCGCGACGGCGAGGGACTGCTCACCAACGTCGATAACGTCAATGTCATCTTTGGCACGCATTCCATCGCGCATGTGGCCGAGCTCATTGCCGAGGCATTCTTGGACGGCAAGCGTCATATTCGCACCAATGAGCACGAGGACACGGATGCTATGAGCATGCCGTGGCATCGTGAGACCCAGTATCACGCCTGGGTCCCCATTATGACGGGCTGTAATAACTTCTGCACTTATTGCATCGTGCCGTATGTGCGCGGTCGCGAAAAGAGTCGCCCTTTCGAGGAGATTGTCGACGAGGTGACCGGTCTAGTACGCCAGGGCGTGCGTGAGATTACGCTTCTGGGTCAAAACGTCAACTCCTATGGTCGCGACCTGTTTGGCAAGCCGCGCTTTGCCGACCTGCTGCGCGCCGTGGGCGATACGGGTGTAGAGCGTATTTTCTTTACTTCCTCGCACCCCAAAGACCTGCTGCCCGAGACCATCGACGCTATGGCCGAGACGCCTGCCGTCATGCCGCAACTGCACCTGGCAGTTCAGTCGGGCTCGACGCGCATCCTTAAAGAGATGAACCGTCGCTATACGCGCGAGGATTATCTGGGGCTTGTCGATCGCATCCGCAATCGCATGCCCGATATCGCGCTTTCGACCGATATCATCGTGGGCTTCCCCGGCGAGACCGAGGAAGACTTTGAGCAGACGCTCTCGCTTGCCGAGACGGTCCGTTATGCTCAGGCCTATACGTTTATCTACTCCAAGCGCGCCGGTACTCCGGCCGCCGAGATTGACGATCCCACGCCGCATGAGGTGATTCTTGAGCGCTTCAACCGTCTGGTGGAGGTTATCGAGACCACTGCGCATGAGTATAACCAAGGTGAGCTCCACACCGTTGTGCCGGCGCTTATTGAGGGTACGAGCAAAAAGAATGACGCGGTGCTGCTGGGCAAGAGTCCTAAGAATCAGACCGTTCATGCACCGATTCCCGAGGGCTACAGCATCGATCAGTTGATTGGCAAGATTGTCGATGTTGACATCGATGTTGCCAAGACGTGGTATCTGTCCGGATCCGTTGTGGGCGAGCCGCGCTAATGATTTCTCCCGGGGCAGGTCTTTCCGCCGTTGCGATTGTCGGTCCGACGGCGGTTGGTAAAAGTGATGTCGCAGATCGTTTGGCGGCTCGCCTTTCGTCCGAAGTGCTGTCGTGTGACGCGATGCAAATCTATCGAGGCATGGATATCGGCACTGCCAAGATGGCACCAGAGGAATGCACGGCGCCTCTACGCCTGGTCGATATTGTTGAACCGGGCGTTGCATATTCTGCAGCGCTGTATCAGGCAGACGCTCGTGTGCATGTTGAGCGCTTGCTGGGCGAGGGCCGCCTACCGGTGTTTTGCGGGGGCACAGGCCTGTATCTCAAGGCCGCCCTGGATGAAATGGATTTTCCCTCAGGCGAGCTTGAGGACGATCGCCGCGCGGGGTATCAGGAGCTTGCCGAACGCATTGGCGAGGAAGCGCTGCACGCGCTGCTTGCCGAGCGTGACCCCGAGTCCGCTGCGGTCATCCACCCCCATAATGTTCGTCGCGTGATTCGCGCGCTCGAAATGCACGATGATGGTGTGTCCTACGCGCAGCAAAAGTCGCAGTTTAGTGTTCCGCGCGAGCATTATCACGCTCTGTGGTTTGGGTTGATGCGTAATCGTGAGGCGCTTTACGAGCGTATTAACCAACGCGTCGATCTGATGTTTGAGCAGGGTCTTGTTGATGAGGTTCGCGGTCTTATGGACCAGGGGCTGGGAGATGCCCTGACTTCGATGCAGGCGATTGGCTATAAAGAGATTATCGATGCCCTTAACGGCGTGATTTCTATGGATGAGGCTCGCGAACTCATCAAGTCGCGTTCGCGTCGCTATGCCAAGCGTCAGCTTTCGTGGTTTAAACGCGATGACCGTATCGTGTGGTTCGATATGGACGAGTTTACGATCGATGAGGTCGTTGAGGATATCCTTCACCGTATCGAGGCGGTCTAATGGCTCGGTTTCCCCTCGTTCCAACGGCTCCTGCGCCCGAACGTGCCGTTCTTGTCGGAGTTGAGTGGCGCGATAACGCCTGGCCGCTCGATCGCTCGCTTGACGAGCTTGAGCGCCTGGCCCATACGGCTGGCGCTCAGTGCGTGGCGCGTTTGTCACAGCGTCTGGTTAAGCCGTATCCAAAATCGTTTATCGGTTCCGGTAAGGTTGAGGAGCTTTGCGGGCTCGTGCATCGTATGGATGCCGATGTTGTTATCTTCGACGACGATTTAACGCCCTCGCAGCAGTCGTATCTGGAGAAAGCCGTGGGCGAACCGGTTAAGATTATCGACCGTACGGCGTTGATTCTCGATATCTTTGGTCTGCACGCTCAGACCCGTGAGGGCCGTCTGCAGGTGCAGTTAGCCCAATTGCAGTATCTGTTGCCCCGCTTGCGCGGTATGTGGAGCCATCTTGCAAAAGAGCAGACACGCGGTGGCATTGGTTCGCGCTTTGGTCAGGGCGAAAGCCAGCTCGAGGTTGACCGACGTTTGATTCGCAACAAGATTGCCGCTCTTCGTCGCGAGCTCAAGCAGGTTGAACAGCGCCGTGTTGTCCAGTCAAAGAGTCGTATCGAGTCGCCGGCGTTTCGCGTTGCCTTAGCCGGTTATACCAATGCCGGTAAGTCGACGTTGCTCAATCGCCTGACCGGGTCTACGGTGCTTTCACAGGACAAATTGTTTGCCACGCTCGATCCGACGACGCGCTCGTATCGCTTGCCCGGTGGTCGTGGCATGACCATTACCGATACCGTTGGCTTTATTCAAAAGCTACCGCATGGTCTCGTTGATGCCTTTAAGTCCACGCTGTCTGAGGTCCTTGGTGCCGACCTGATCCTTAAAGTTGTGGATGCCTCTGACGAGGACTACGAGCGCCAGCTCGAGGCAGTCGATTGCGTTCTTGACGAGATCGGTGCCGGCGAGCGTTTGACGCTTACGGTGTTCAATAAAATCGACCTACTCGATAGCGTCGATCGCTTGAGTTTCCATCGTCGCTATCCCGAGGCCGTGCTGTTCTCGGCCCAGACGGGCGAGGGGCTCGACGATCTCGTTGACCGTATTGCTCGTGAGGCGGCTGCCACCGATGTGTTGCTCTCCGCTGATATCCCGTATCGCGAGGGCGCCCTCATTACGCTGGTGCATGAGCAGGGAACCCTTCTGCATGAGGAATATCTAGAGGACGGCGTTCGCATTGTGGCAAAGATGCCGGCCCGAATCGCGCCGCGTCTTGAGCGCTATCGTACGGAATAAACGAGCTCTAGCACGCCTAGAATGACAGGCTGATGAAGTAGGTAGAACGGTAAGGCATGCCGACCGAGGACTGCGAGCGCCGGGATGGGATTGGCGTATGCCCATGCCGGCGCTTCGTGGCTTGATGCTTGTGCTGCCTGGGCAGTAAAGAAGCCGGTAAGGTACAT
This sequence comes from Collinsella aerofaciens, assembly GCF_015558785.1. Taxonomy (GTDB): domain Bacteria; phylum Actinomycetota; class Coriobacteriia; order Coriobacteriales; family Coriobacteriaceae; genus Collinsella; species Collinsella aerofaciens_P. The sequence goes on along the minus strand of NZ_JADMOP010000012.1, from coordinate 51,835 downwards.
AAAGACAAATGGAATGAGCGGATAGTAGTCTCCCGAAACAAAATCCGGGCCCGGGAATCCAAGCCATGCCAGGTAGGGGAGTGGGTAGACCGCCTTTGGAATGCCCCAGGTTAGGGTAAAAAGAACAAGGCACACTGCGATGCCCCACGAGCCCGGTAATTTTTGGAGTAGCGGACGGGTGAGTGCAACCACCGCGGTGCACGCTGCCATGCAATAAATGATGCCAAAGTTTACCGAATCGTCGACTGACACCAGTGTAGTTGCCATCCATACGACCAAGGCTGCGGCTGCGTATTTGAGGGCGCGCTTACCGTTATTACGCGAGAGCGTGCACATCCAACCGGCGATAAACAAAAATACCCAGCTGATACTAGCGCGCCAGATATCCTGGAAAACCGTTTCGGTAAACCATGGTATATCCCATCCATATAGGTAGGCCAAATCGTAGCAGGCGTGGAAACCTGCCATCGATAGCATCGTAAACCCGCGGACGGTGTCAAATATGGTGATGCGTTTTTGCATTACGAGAACCGGCGCATTAAACCGACAACCTTACCCAAAATAACGGGGTTCGTCGCATAGATGGGCTCCATGGTGTCGTTCTCGGGCTGCAGGCGCGCGCGCCCCTGCTCCTTGTAGAACGTCTTGACGGTCGCCGAGCCATCGATCATGGCCACGACGATTTCGCCGTTCATGGCGCTCTTTTGCTCGCGAACGATAATGTAGTCACCGTTGTAGATGCCGACATTGATCATTGAGTTGCCGTGCACTTCAAGGATAAAAGAGCCCTGGTCTGTGGCGATTTCGGTCGGGATGGTAAAGGTGTCCTCGATATTTTGCTCGGCCAGAATGGGAATCCCAGCCGCGACGCGACCGACGAGCGGCAGCGAGACCGTTCCGCGGGGCGCTGTGGGTTCATCGGATTTGGAAATCGAGACTGAAGATCCGTCCTCATCAAAAAGCTCTAGGGCGCGAGGCTTGGTGGCATCGCGCTTGAGCAGCCCTCGAGCCTCCAGGGCAGAGAGATGAGCATGCACCGTGCTGGGGGAGGAGAGGCCTACGGCCGATGCCATCTCGCGCACACTGGGCGGATAGCCCTTCTCCTGCTGATATTCCTTGATGAAGTCGTAAATCTGCTGCTGACGCTTGGTAATTTTGCGAGCCATCAGGGGATCCTCTCTGCCAATGTCAAACAAATGTTCGATTATTGCTTGACAGGAACAACTGTTCGAAGATAATAATAACCGAACATTCGTTCTCGCGCTAGACATTTTTGTCCGCGCGGCTTGATAAAACTGTTCTCAGCAAAACACGCGAGAGGAGAACATGATGAACGCAACGGATATGGTCCAGGGAAACCTCGCCCTTAAGCTCGAGACGCCTGCGGCGCCGGCTTTCACGGTTGTTAAAGGCGGCCGATCTGGTTTCCAAACACTGCCTGGCAAGCCCGTCCGCAACCAGTGCGTCGCCACGACTTCGGCCCCCGTTGCCCTAAAGGCTTCGACGATTGTCGCCCTGGCCGTTGCGCTCACGCTCTTCTTTGTACTTGCTACCTCGATCTTCAGCGCTCGTCACGCCGCATATGCCGAGTCGGCATCTAACGTTACCTATGAGACCGTCCGTGTTCAGTCTGGCGATTCCTTGTGGTCGCTTGCCCAGGAGCATCCGATTGAAGGTCTTTCCACGCAGGAGACCTCTGATATGATCCGCAACGTCAATCACCTGGAGCATGGCTCGCTCGATGCCGGTGCGCATCTTAAAGTTCCCGCACGTTCCTAAGATTTAAGTACCGTCGCATGGTACCCTTGTAATCGTTTTAGAGGAGGTACCATGCGCTGTCCTAAATGCGGCAAGGCACATACCCGCGTTGTTGATTCCCGCATGCAGGAATCTAATAACACCATCAAGCGCCGTCGCGAATGCTGCTCATGCAATTATCGCTTTACGACATTTGAGCGTTGTGAAGACCCTATCGAGGTCATTAAGTCAGACGGATCCAAGCAACGGTTCGATCGCAATAAGCTGCTGGTCGGTTTGATGCGCGCCACGATCAAGCGAGATATCGACACTAAAAAGCTCAATGAGATCATTGACGATATTGAGGTCGAGCTTCGCTCCCGTACGCTTACGGCCGTTACGTCCCATGAGCTGGGCGATATGGTTCTTAAGCGGTTGGCCAAGATCGATAAAGTGGCCTACATCCGCTTTGCCTCGGTCTATCGCGATTTCAAAGACGTCGATGAGTTTCTGCAAGAGCTCGACAAGCTAAGGTGATTCCATGTCCAACATTACCGTCAACATAAAGCGTCTCGACCCCACCGTCGAGCTTCCCAAATACGCCCATCCCACCGATGCCGGCTTGGATTTGCGCTCCAACGAGGACTGCATTCTGAAGCCCTTCGAACGCCGTCTGGTCTCTACTGGGCTGGCCATCGCCCTGCCCGATGGCTACGCCGGCTTCGTCCAGCCCCGAAGCGGTTTGGCCATCAAGCAGGGCCTGTCTATAGTCAATACGCCGGGCCTCATCGACGCCCACTACCGAGGAGAACTCAAGGTTATCCTCATCAACCTGGATCCCTCCAACAACATCCAAATCAACAATGGCGACCGCATAGCCCAACTCGTCATCCAAGAAGTCCCCACGGTCAACCTCATAGAGGTAGACGAGCTAGACAAAACCGACCGAGGCAACGGAGGCTTCGGCTCCAGCGGCGTCGCTTAGTCTTTTGCTTCGTTGAACGGAGTGTCGTAATGTCCGCTCGCCCCTGGGATGCCCCTATATATCATCCCGTGCTCAAACATTCTCGCTGCGCTGCGAAACTGCGCGCGGGACGATATATAGGGGCATCCCAGGGGCGAGCTACGTTTACATGCTCGCAATCGGTTATGGCTTTCCATCTGAAGCCTAATGCTGTATCTAGAAGCTGTGTCTAACAAGTAATCCGATCTGACAAAGAGACGGCTCCTTTGTCAGATCGGATTACTTTGATTTCTTGTTTTCGAGTTTCCCTTTGCTGCTTTTAGTAGGGTAACCGATATGGCTGCTAATGCGTATGTATAGCCGTGGCGCAGGCCGCCCACACATATCGTTCCACGCGCAGTTTCGCAGCGAGCGAAGCGAAGCGAGAATGTTTGAGCATGGAATGATATGTGTGGGCGGCCTGCGCCACGGCGGACAGTCCGGTGCTAGCGGATATGCGCGGGTTTTTCGCCCCAGTAGAAGCGGCAGAAAGCTCGTTTGCGCTTTTGGGGTTTGCCTACGAGCTCCATGGTTGCGATGGCTATGTCTTCGGCTGCGCGTGGACGGCGCAGGACTTCGCCATTGATGAGCAGTGCCTTGAGCGACTCCGGATGATCGTGGAGATGGCGCAACGTCACGATGAGCTCGCGTGCGGTGGTGACATGCATGCTGGCGCCCATGCCGGTGAGCATTGTGGTGTTGGCCTTTTCCTGGCCATAGGACTTGCCCAGCAGGATCATCGGTAGATGTGCGCATAGGCACTCGGTGACCGTGAGTCCGCCCGATTTGAGGATTGCCAGGTCGCAGCCGTGCATGAGGGCCGCCATGTCGTCCACGTAGTCCAGAACCGTGACGTTGTCGAGCTTCATGGCGTCGAAGAGCGTTTTGAGTCGGGTGGCGTATTCCTTATCCTTGCCCGGTAAAAAGACAAAGTGCATGTCCTCAAAGCTGCGTAAGAAGGGGAGCGTGTGGTCCATCGCGGCGCGGAAACGCACGTATGGTTGGGGCAAACTGGCGCCGGCCATCACCAATACGACGGTTTTGTCTATGGGGAGATTGAACTTGCTCAGCTCATCCTCGCGTTTGTAATCGGTATCGAAACCGGCTCGGATGGGGATGCCCGTTATGCGGATCTTTGACTCGGGAACCTTGCGCGGGCGCAGCGTTTCGGCCATAAACTCGTTGGCTACACAGAATAGGTCGGTGTCCTTGTGGGGCCAAAAGCCTTCGACTTCGTAATCGGTCGGCACGCAGATGACCGGGTAATCGATACCCGTGATGACGCGGGCGCCCACAGCGACGTTGGCCGCCGTAATGTGTGTTGCGACCACGGCTATGGGCCTGCGGGTCCGGACGTATTCGTTGAAGGCGGGGAACATAATTCGTGACCATGCTGTGCCGCCGCCCCAGAGCAGATGTCCTGTAAGCGTATATCGCCAGGTCAGGTCGTAAATGGGACGCGTGGCGCCGGTAAACGACGCTGCTGTTTTATTACCATCGAACCTAATGCGTCCAAAATCGAGGATATCTAGGACTTCGATCTCAATATCCTCAGGGATTCCTTTGGTGCCGCGGATAAGGTCAAATGCTTGTGCAATCGCGTTGGCGGCGGCTTTGTGGCCCGATCCAACCGATGCGTGCACAATGGTTACCAGGGGTTTTTGTGCAGGTAAAACGGTCATTTGCTCCGGTTGGGGAGTGGCTTGCATGGGCAGGGGAGCGCTATTGCCCGTCTGCGTTTGATCCATCGATAACTCCCCTTCAGCTTTGTTACGCGATTTATCATTGTAGTGCATGAGTGTCATGTTCACGTAAATTTGGGTATGAGCGCAAAGAACGACAACGTTTCGACGAGAGGACTCTTCATGACTACCGATCAGACAATCGATGTTGCGATTATCGGTGGCGGCCCTGCGGGATATGCTGCCGCCATTTATGCGGCGCGCGCCAACCTGACGACGACTGTCCTTGAGCAGGGCATGTCGGGCGGACAGATTGCCACGAGCAACGAGATTGAGAATTATCCTGGCATTCCGCTGCTGAGCGGTACCGAGCTCGGTGAGCGGTTTCAACAGCATGCTGAAGGCCTGGGAGCTCAGGTTGAATGGAGTATGGTGACGGGCGTCGATTACGATGCCGATGCGGCTCAATTTACCATCCATCATGATATGGGCGACACAACGGCCAAGAGCGTCATTGCGTGCATGGGTGCCACGCCGCGTCCTGCTGGTTTTGTTGGCGAGGATACGTATCGCGGTCGTGGCATTTCGTATTGCGCGACGTGTGACGGCATGTTCTTCCGTGGCAAGCAGGTTTTTGTTATCGGAGGCGGCAATGCCGCATGCGAGGAAGCCCTGTTCTTGTCAGAAATCGCCAGCAGCGTGACCATCGCGCTGCGTCGCGATCAGTTCCGTGCACCCGAGGGCGTTGTGAATAAGGTACTTGCTAAGGACAATATTTCAGTTAGGTACCAAACTAGTATTGTTGAGCTTTCTGGTGAATCGATGCCCACCACAATCACGTTCAAGGACAATGCGACTGGTGAAATGCACGCTGAGTCCTTTGAACCTGGCTCTTTTGGCATCTTTGTCTTTGCGGGCACGCAGCCACATACCGAGCTTGTTGAGCGTCTAGTCGATCTGGCTCCCGACGGCGGCATTGTTACCGACGATTCGATGGCCACCCGTACGCCCGGCTTATTCGCAGCCGGCGATATCCGTTCCAAGCGTTTACGCCAGGTTGTGACCGCCGTTTCGGACGGAGCCATAGCAGCAACCAGCGCATACGCTTTCCTACGCGGATAAGTACGATAATATATCTTATGTAAGGTTGCTATCTTTAAACAAAGTGGTTGGACGGTGCTTCAATGTGCTGTCCAACCACTTTTACTTAGCGGCTATGTGGTATGCAAGACTAGATAACCTAGAATACAATATAGAAAACGAACGGAGGCCTGTTATGAACCATGTTAAACATGTTATCCCGATGTCCGATACATCGGTCAGCATTAAGCCCGAGGATATTCAGCCGACGGTGCTGCCGGATGCATTTATTCAGTCCGATATGGTGGGTAAACTCAACGCTTTGAGCCTGCCACGCTATGACCAGCTGCCCAATGTAACGCTCTATCGCGATCAGGTTATTGAATATGTTGAGCTTTGGATGGAGCCGCTTTCGATTTGCGTAGAGCAGCCCGTTATCACGCCATCGATGATCAATAACTACGTGAAGGTCGGCCTCGTTCCCGCGCCGGTTAAAAAGCAGTATGGCCGTGAGCAGATTGCGCGTCTCATCGCCATTTGTATCTTTAAGCAGGTGCTGCCCATCGCTGCGGTTCAGGCACTCTTTAATATTCAGCGCTTGAGCTACGACGCTCCGACCGCCTTTGATTATGTTGTCGATCAACTTGAGGCATCGATTCGTGCGGCGTTTTCCGTCGAGCAGACTCCCGTGCCCGATACCGCACATCAGGTTACGCGCGAGTCGCTGCTTGTACGCAGTGCAGTATCGTCCTTCGTTTCGAAGGCGTACCTGATGAGCTATCTAAAGTTCAATGGGTTTAATAGCTAACCGAGGTATAAAACGGGCGGGATAAGGGGCCAGTGGCCCCTTATCCCGCCCGTGCGTTTGTCTAGTTGGACATTATCGGCCCGAAGCCACGTCCATGCCGTAGCCGATGATGAGGCCGTGCATCTCGGCGTAATAAGAATCTAGGCCGTTGCAGGGCATGATGATGGTCTTGGAGCCTGGCCAGCGCTCCACAATGCGGCTGGCAAGCGCCTGGGCGCCCGCCTCATTCTCAACATGGTCGATAACGACCTCACCGCCAGTAAAGCCCTCGGCCTCCATGGTGTCGACAATCTTGGTGAGCATCTTCTTTTCGCCACGCGTGTGCCCAACGAGTTCAATTTTGCCCGCCTCGCTCGCCGTGCCCAATATGCGGATATTGAGCTTGTTGGCAATAACGCCGGCCGCCTTAGGGATACGTCCGGCCTTTGCAAGGTTTTCGTAATTGCACAAACTAAAGAGGATCTTGCTGTTCTGCTCCAAGCTATCGAAATAGGCGCAGGCGTCCTCAAAGGAGACGTCCGGGTTACTTGCAAGATAACGATCAAACAGTAAGAAGATCAGGTCCATCTTGCCGCCCGCTGCCCGCGAGTTGACCAGGTGAATCTGACGGTTGGGCTCTTCGGCAAGTACCATATCGCGTGCCGTAGCGGCAGCATTGTAGCTTCCAGAGACGCCCTCGGAGATGGGCATGCAGATCGTCTTGTCGGCGAGCTTAAAGAGCTCAGTCCACTCCCCTACGCTTGGACAGGCGCTCGAAGAAGCGCTCGACTCTGCCTGCACGGCACAATTGAGCTCGTGCACGTTGAGCGTCAGGTCGTCAACAAATTCACGCTCCCCCACTCGAATCTTAAGGGGTGCAAATGCAAAGGTGGTATGAGGTGCGGTTGGCTGCCAATCGCGAAGATTGCAGCTCGAATCGGAGATAAGCGCCCAGCTCATTGAGGGTCCTTTCTACTTGTTCCTCAACAATTATAGCCGTCTTTCTCATCAATTGGACGGCTATCTAGTTTTGAATACTAGATAGCCGTGCTGATCTTAAGGCAAACGGTAGGGGCAAAAAGAATGGGCCTCGCGACTCAAGATCGCAAGGCCCACGTTCGTTCGCTGCAGTAATAAATTAGTAGCGTACGAAGATGTAGTTGTTGTTCATACCGGCTGCGACGGAGCTGATGATGACGCCCGTCTTGTAGTCGGAAGCATGGATCATCTGGCCGTTACCAATGTAGATGCCTGTGTGGTAAGAGTTAACCACGACGTCACCAGGCTGGGGATCGGACACGCGGGTCCAGCCCATAAAGGTGCCCGTGGTGCCAAGGCGGCAATAACGGCCGGTGAGGCAGTAGCTTACAAAACCGGAGCAGTCAAAGCTGTTCGGTCCAATGCCGCCCCAAGAATAAGCATAACCGAGCTTGCTGTAGGCGCGCGAAACAACGGTACCACCGTCAACGGACTGGCTCGGTGCGGAAGGCGTCGGAGCCGGAGCGGGCGTCACGGGCTGCGGCGTGGGGGCAGGAGCGGGAGCGGGCGCAGGCGTATTGCTGCCACCATTATTGGTCGTGCCGCCACCATTATTGGTGTTCTCGGTCGTACCGGCGGTGTCGTTGCTCACCGTGGCCTTTTCGGCGGTGCTGGCATTGATGCCAGCCTGAAGCGCGGCGTTGGCCTCGGCCTCGGCAGCAAGCTCGGCCTGCAGCTGTGAATCCAGGGAGTTCACGACACTCTGGGCCTCAGCCTGCTGGGCATTGAGCTCGTCGACCTTCTTCTGCGTCGCGGCGACGTTCTTCTCCTGCTCGGCTTGCTTATCGGTGAGCTGCTGCTTAAGGTCCTTGACCTCCTGAATGGTCTGGGCCTGCTTGTCGGAAACCTTGCCGTAGTAGAACAGACGGTTGAGCATATCGCCCAGATCATCGACGCCCGTCAGAACTTGAAGGAGACTCAGACCGCCGGTCTTGTACTCACCGGCAACGTAGGACGAAAGCTTTGCCTGGCCCTCGGCAATCTCTTGCTGCTTTTGCGTGATCTCGCCTGCAGTCTGATCAAGCTCCTGCGTCTGTGCGGAGAGCTCTTCATGAATTTGCTGGGTTTGGGTGCCAATCTGCTCGAGTTTGGTACGGGCAGCGGCAAGGTCGGATGCGGTATCGGCGTAGGCCGGAGCCACGAGGCCCAGGCCCAAAACACAAGCGAGGGTTGCCGTAGCAGCGCAGCGTGCCATGTTTCTGTGCGTGTTTGCTGTGCGCATGTAGCTTCCTTTCCGGTATCTAAGGGTAGCGGCTAGTCCACCGTTACCAGGCTAAAGAGCTCAACGTCCTCGTTAGAAGGCGTGAGCTTCTTGCGCGGGTTGAGAAACGCAAGCTCAAGGATACAACCGTAACCCACAAGCTTTGCGCCCATATCTCGCACCAGTTTACCTGTTGCCTCGACGGTTCCGCCCGTCGCGACCAAGTCGTCCAGAATCAACACGGTATCTTTAGAGCTGATGGCATCGGCGTGGATTTCGATAGAATCCGTTCCATACTCGAGTTCGTAGCTCTCGCTTACCGTCTTGCGCGGCAGTTTGCCCGGCTTACGTGCGGGAACAAAGCCGGCACCCAGGGCGACGGCCACGGGCACGCCCACCATAAAACCGCGGGCCTCGGGTCCTACGACCTTGGTAATGCCCATGTCGGCAAAATGCTCGGCCAAGGCATCCACCATGGCCTTCAGGGCCTCGGGATTTCCAAAGAGCGGCGTGATGTCCTTAAAGACGACTCCGGCCTCGGGATAGTCGGGGATATCGACGATATGAGATTCGAAGTCGTACATGGGTGACCTTTCATGGATTGCCGGGTGAACGGCGGTTATTTGCCCGTGTTAGCAGACGAGCTATGCGAGGGAACGACGACCTTGGACGGCTGCACGAGCGACTCGTCGTGCGCGGCAACCGCAGGGACGCTTGTCGCATCGCTTTTAGCCTTGGTGGATTCGGAACGCGCGATCTCCTCATCGAGGGCATCGATGTCAGCGTCCTCGACCACGGCGTTGAGCGACTCAAAGACACGGTTCTTAAGGAGCGCGGTGTGAACACCCTCGGTGAGGTCGTGCAGCTTCTTAAAAGCGCGCTCGAGCTTGGCGTCGCGCTCGTCATCGGAGGTATCCATGCCGAGCATGCTCACGAGAACCTGCTCAAACATCGAAGACTCGCGATTTGCCGACGAAACGTACTGACGCAGGTTGCGCGGCTCAATGTGGAAGCGCGACAGCTCCGAGCAGTAACGGATAATCGGGAAATCTCGGCCATCGACGAGCTCTCGGTTCTGCGGGCTCTTGATGATGCGGATAAGATCGTTCTCGGCAAGGGAGCGGATAAACGAAATCTCGACGCCGAGCATATCGGGAATAGTCTCGATGGGATGCAGCTTTTGCTTGGTCTCCTTGGGCTCCGTCTTAAGCGGAACATCGGACAGAAGACCCACCTCGTAAGCCAAAGTGGACAGGTCCGTTGCGTTTTCCAAGCGCTGCTTAATGACGTTGAGCGGCATATAGCGGGTCTTCTGCAGGTGCAGGATGACCTCGAGACGATCAACGTCTTCCTTGGAGTACTGGCGATACCCCTTAGGCGTACGATGAGGGGTGATGAGCCCCTCATCTTCTAGAAATCTAATTTTTGAGTTCGATAGATCGGGGTATGCGCCTCGAAGAAGGTTGACGACTTGGCCGATACTCAGATAGTTGCGTTCGGCCATTACCTACTCACCGGTTTCGATGCGCTCCGGCGTGCTCTCGTGGTAGATGAGCGTGAACGTACCGATCTGAACGGAAGAGCCGTCGTGCAGCGGAGCACCGTTGACGATGGCGCCGTCAACCCACGTACCATTGAGCGAGCCCAGATCCTCAATACGGGCGCCCAGGCCCTCACGAATAATGCGTGCGTGGCTGCGCGAGACGGTCATGTCGTTGAGGAAGATGCCGTTCGCGGGATCGCGGCCGATGGTGGTCACGTCGTCCTCGAGCTCAAAGGCAGCTCCGGTCTGCGGACCCTTGACGATGGACAGAACCGGAGCGGTGATGCGCACGTTGGCCATAAGGTCGGGAACGGTGACATCGCTCGAAGGAACGCGGAAAACGCAGGTAGCGTCCGCGGTCTTATCGTTCTGAGGCATATTGTTAACCTTGTTGTCCATGACAACCCCTATCTAACGCGGACGTGCCGCAAAGAATGAACCGTACGTAATCATACCCCAATGAATCAGTCTTCGATTTCGGGGTTGAGAAAGTCGGTGTCCTCGTCCTCGGGATGCGCGATGGCCTGTTTAATGGCCGCCCCTCCCTTAATGGAATAGATGACAGCGGTGAGCATGGAGAAGATCACGCCGCCATACACAAAGAAGATGCCGAGGGGCACCGAGCTGCCGTTGAGGCCCGGAAAAGCCGTGAACGCGGCGGGCAGCAGTCGCCAGCCGTCCACGACGGGAAAGCCAAGCAACATGAGCGAGAAGCCGGTCATGAGCAGCGCGGTGGCAATCTTGCCGGGAAAGACGACGTCAATGGGACGACGGTGGTAGTGGCGCACGATGAGTGTACCGATGCCCAGGTAGATATCGCGGCCGATGATGAGCACGCAGACCCAGATGGGCAGTTCGCCGCGGACCACCAAGCCCAGCACGCCGGTAAACAACAGCGCACGGTCGCAGATGGGATCCATAACCTTGCCGAGCCACGAGACCGTTTTGGTCATGCGGGCAATCTGGCCGTCCATCCAGTCGGTGGAAGCCGCGATGGCATAGATGACAATGGCGACGACACGGTTGTTGTCCGTCACAAACAGGTACAGGAAGACGAGCGTGAGGACCAGGCGCGTAAAGGTAATGAAATTGGAGATCGTAAAGATCTTATTCGACGGGTAATCGGAAGTGCCGATAAGCTCCTGTTTGATCTTCTTTTTGATGCCCACAGGACTCCCCCGCTGGTAAACGACAAAACTTTCGATACTATACCCGTTCTGGCGATGTCTATCCAGCGTAAGCATAGAGAGTCCAGACATGTGGAGGACGCTGTCGCAACGTGAATGTACCGTATTTATGTACGTCAGCCTCCAAACATGTCGAAAATTGTCGTATTTGGAGGCTGACGTACAGGTTTTTGTTGAGCGAAGGTATCGATCAAGAAAGCTGTTGATTCTTTGTTGCTTACCCCGTTGATTCTTAATAAAAAAAGGTCAGGCACTAGGTGCCTGACCTGCAAACTTCTGGTCGGGACGACTGGATTCGAACCAGCGACCCCTTGACCCCCAGTCAAGTGCGCTACCAAGCTGCGCCACGTCCCGAAGCTTTTGTTTGTTGCTCTGCTCTCACTCGCAACAAGGAGTATATTAACCCGAAACTTTGGACTTGTGCAAGAACTTTTTTAATTATTTTTGAGCAAGTCTAAAATTGTATCTGCGAGCTGGGGTTTTGTTAGTACGGGAAGTTCCTGTGTACCCGCTGTGCTCACAATCCAGGCCTTGTTGGTGTCTGTTCCAAAGCCCGAATCGGCGCGCGAGACATCGTTGGCGATGATCGCATCGCAGCCCTTGCGGGCAAGTTTGCGCTTAGCGTACTCCACGACGTTATCGGTCTCGGCTGCAAATCCGATCACACGGCGCTCGCCCTTTTGGCGTGAAAGCTCGGCCAAAATATCGACCGTCTCGACCAGTTCGATGCGATCCAAGCGTTCGTTGGCCTTTTTGAGCTTGTGGTCCGCAGGGGATACGGGGGTGTAGTCGGCGACGGCGGCTGCACAAATGGCCGCATCGGCCGTCTGAAAGGCACCCAGCGCCGCCTGCAGCATCTCTGCGGCGGTCTGCACGCGCACGCACTCCACGCCGCGACCCACGTCGAGTGACGTCGGCCCCAGCACGAGCGTGACCGCAGCGCCGCGGCGTACGGCCTCCCCTGCCAGTGCGATGCCCATCTTGCCCGAAGACCGGTTGCCGATAAAGCGCACCGGATCGATCGGCTCGTGCGTAGGACCGGCGGTGATCACGATGCGCTTGCCTGCAAGGTCCTGGGGCGCGGGGTTGAGCACCTCGCAGATGGCTTCGACGATGTCCTCGGGCTCGCTCATGCGCCCCGTGTCCACGTCGCCGCAGGCAAGGTAGCCGCTGCCGGGTCCCACCACATGGACGCCACGGTCGCGCAACGTGGCCATGTTGGCCTGCGTCGCCGGTGCCTTCCACATGCCGTTGTTCATAGCGGGTGCGATCACGATGGGTCGCGGCGTGGCAAGCAGCGTGGTGGAGATAAGGTCATCGGCGACGCCGTTGGCCATCTTGGCGATGATATTGGCCGTCGCGGGCGCCACGACAACCAGGTCGGGCTCCTGCGCGAGCGAAATGTGGTGGATAGGGTCGGAGGGATCGTCGAACAGGCCCACAGCGACCGGCTCGCCCGTAAGCGCGCGGAAGGTGAGCGGCCCCACAAACTCCGTAGCATGCTCGCTCATAACGACCTTAACGCGCGCGCCGCGCTTTTGCAGCAGGCGCACGATATTGCACGACTTATAGGCGGCGATCCCGCCGGTAATGCCCAGCAGGATCGTTTTTCCCTCAAGTTGCATTGAATTGTTGGGTGCCGCCGTCATCATTTAAGCTTCCTTGCTGGGGAGCACGAGCAGGCGGTGGCAATACGGGCAGTGCGTAATCTCACTACCGTCGTGGTTTAGGTCGCTCATGGACGATGCCTGCAGCGCGGTATGGCAGACCGTGGGGATGTTGCCCTGAATGGTCTCGACGGCCAGGCCGCGGAACTGCTTGAGCAGGCGCTCGTAATCGGTGAGCACGTCAGTCGGCAGCGTGGCAGCCAGCGCGGTGCGCTCCTTGGTAGCGGCGTCAATCTGGGCCTGGAGATCGGCAGCCTTGGCACGAGCGGCCTTGGTATCTGCCTTCACGCCCTCCTCGAACTTAGCGATAATGGCCTGCGCGCGAGCCTCGCGGTCGAGCGCTTCCTTATGGGCGACGATGACGTCCTTGCGGGTGTGCTCGATCTTGTCCAGACGCTTGGCCAGGGTGGCAAGCTCATTCTCCAGGTCCTGCACCTCGCGGTAATCAGAGCCGTCGACGTGACGCTTCTTTGCAGCCTCGATGGCGTTATTGGTCTGGATCTCGGTGGTGTTGAGGTCGTCGAGCTCAATGTCCAGATCCTTGCGCTGGGCGTAGAGTTTGGTCATCTCGGACTTGAGCTTCACATAGGTCTTACGCTTTGAGGCGAGCTCCTTGAGCTCCGGCATATTGGCAAGTTCGCTCTTGTTACGGGCGAGCTCCAAATCGATCTGTTGCAGCTTGAGTAGCGTAGCGCCGGCGCTCATAAGTTCTCTCCTTTTGTCACAGTCCACCATTGGCAAGGGTTCAGTATTTTAATCGCATGACGGGGGTCGACCCCAGCGTCAACTGCAGAGTTCATCAAGATATCCACGAACGGCTCTTCGGAGCGGTCGTGCCCGAGCAGAATCACGCTCAGGCCACGCAAGGCAAGGTCCTGCGCCACGTGGTAGCCCGCCTCACCCGTCACGACAACATCTGCGCCTGCGGCGATGGCGAGCTCTCCAAAGTCGCCCAGGGAGCCGCCCAAAATGGCGACGGTGCGGCACAGGTGCTCGGCTTCGCCCCATACGCGCGGATCGCTGCCAAAGGCCGTGGCGGCACGGTTGGCGAGATTGCGCAGGTTGCAGGCGTCGTGGAGGGTCGCGAGTGTGCCCAGACCGGTGAGCTCAGGCTCGTCCACATGCTCCAGCGAGCTCATGGGCTCGGCGACCAGCAACTCACTCAAGCGAACGCGCGCTTCGTGCGAGCGGTCCAGGTTGGTGTGAAGCGAGATGATGCTCACGCCGCAACGAGCCGCCTCGTACAGTGCAGCGCTGCACTGGGGACGCGTAGAATCGGCTGGACAAAAGGCCTCGGGCGCCTTGATATAGATGGGATGATGCGTCAGCAGCACGTTAGCGCCGGCCTCGAGAGCGCGGCGCACGTTGGCCTCGGTCGCGTCGAGCGCGCAGGCAACACCGCGGATCTCGGCAGCGGGATCTCCCACAGATAGCCCAACATGATCCCAGCCCTCGGCGTCCGCCTTGGGGTAGCGCGTCAGCAGGGCACGCTCGAGCTGGGCGACGATCATGCGGCACCTACGATCGACAACAGCGTCTGGGCAAAGTCGTCCAGATCGCCCGGGTTCACCCGGTCATCAAACGAGATGCGCAGCGACCCCAATGCCTGCTCGCGGCCGATGCCCATGGCGCTGAGCACGTGGCTCGGGTCCATGCTGCCGCTCGAACAAGCCGATCCGGCCGAAACCTCAAAGCCGGCGGTATCGAGCTTGATGATGAGCTCCTCGGAGTCCATGCCGTCGACGTAGATTGAAACCATACCCGGCAGACGATCGGCCTGCGCGTAGTCGCACATCGTGGCGTGAATGCGAGGATGGGCCGTAAGCGTGGCGTAGAGCTTGTCGGACAGGGCCTGCAGCGTCGCACGCTCCTGGCCCACATTCGGCAGCAACACGGAAGCGGCAGCGGCAAAAGCCAGCTGCGTGCGCAGATCCTGCGTACCGGCGCGACGGCCGGCTTCCTGTCCACCGCCAAAGATGCGCGGACGCAGCGGCGTGCGGTTCTTAAGGTAGAGCGCACCGGATGCCACAGGGCCGCCGATCTTGTGCGCGGCAACGGTCATGGCATCGACGCCCAGCTCGGTGACATCGAGCGGAATGTGCAAGTAGCCCTGGATGGCATCGGTATGAAACAAGGCGCCGGCAGCATGTGCGGCGGCGGCCAGCTCGCGGATAGGCTGCACCATGCCGGTCTCGTTGTTGGCGACCATAATGCTCACGAGCGCAACGTCGTCGCCGAGCAGCTCGACAAGCATGGCAGGCTCTATGTAGCCCGCGCGGCAGGGCTGCACCAAGTCGACGGTAAAGCCGGCGGCACGCAGCAGCGGCAGGTTGTCCAGAATCGAATCGTGCTCGATGGCCGAAACGATTACGCGATCGCGCTTGCGATCGCGCTGACGAGCGCCCTCGGCAAGACCGAGCAGCGCCAGCTGGTTGGCCTCGGTACCGCCGTTGGTAAGGATGATCTCGGACGGGCGAACGCGTGCGCCAAAGCTACGGGCGATCTCGCGACGGGCGACTTCCAGGCGTGCGGCGGCCTTGCGGCCAAGCGAGTGCAGCGAGTTGGGGTTGACGCCGGCAAGCTCGCTGTTGTCGTACTCGCGCTGCGCAAGGAGCGCCTCGGCGCGCATGGGCGTCGAGGCGGCATAGTCAAGATTCACGGGTATGCGGTTTTGACCTGCGGTCATAAGGGTTTATGCCTCCTGTGCTGCCTCATTGCCCAGCTTCTGCAGCAGCGCAACCTCGGCGGCGGGATCTTCGGACTTAAATACGGCGGAGCCGGCTACGAGCACGTTGGCGCCGGCCTTGACGACCTCGGCGATGTTCTTGGAAGAGATTCCGCCATCGACCTCGATGAGGGGCGAAACGCCGTGGCGCTCACACATGGCCTTGAGCTCGTGCAGTTTGGCGATGGTACCGGGGATAAAGCTCTGGCCGCCAAAGCCGGGGTTAACGCTCATCAGTAGCACCATGTCGACAACGTCGATGATGCTTTCGAGCACGCAGACGGGGGTGGCGGGGTTGAGCACCACACCGGCCTTGACACCGCGCTGCTGCAGATGGGTGAGCGTGCGGTGCAGGTGCGTGGAAGCCTCGTAGTGCATGGTAATCATGTCGGCACCGGCGTCGGCGTACCAATCGACCGTCTCGTCGGGATTCGACACCATCAGGTGCGCGTCGACCGGCACGTCGGTGGAGCGCTTGACGGCCTTAAGGATGTCAACGCCAAAGGTCAGGTTACCGGTAAAGTGGCCGTCCATGACGTCGAAGTGCACGTAGTCGGCACCGGCGATCTTGTCGAGCTCGCCCTTCAGGTTGGCCATGTCGGCCGAAAGGACGGATGGAGCGATTTTGATGGAACCCATGGTAGTAGCCTTTCTGCGCTAGTCGGCGAGTCCGTAGAACTCTTGAGAGGGGACGCGGTCGGTGAGAATCTCGAGCGCCCTATCCAAAGTAACACCGTTGTAGAGCGTTTGCTCCACGGCAAAGGTGAGCGGAATGTCTACGCCCAGTGAACGGGCAAGCTCGCTGACGCTGCGGGCCGCGACGGCACCCTCGACCACCATATGCGTGCGCGCCTGGTACTCGTCGAGCGACACGCCATGAGCGAACTCGTAGCCAAAGGTGCGGTTGCGCGAATGCTCCGAAGTGCAGGTGGCGATGAGGTCGCCCATGCCGGCAAGTCCCATGCAGGTCATGGCCTGACCGCCGCGGGCGTGCACCAGACGGCTGATCTCGGCCAGACCGCGCGTCATGATGAGGGCGAGCGTGTTATCGCCCGCGCCGGTACCGGCGGAGATGCCGCACACGATGGCGATGACATTTTTCATGGCGCCGCATACCTCGACGCCCGTCATGTCCTGCGACAGGTAGATGCGGAAGGCCTTGGAAAGCAGCAGCTCCTTAAAGGTCTCCCCCACTTGCTGGTCTTCACTGGCGATGACGGCAGCCGAAAGCCCGCCGCGGCAGATTTCCTCGGCATGGTTGGGGCCCGAGAGCGCCGCCACGCGTGCTTCGTTGCCGATCTCGCTGGCGATGACCTCGCTCATGAGCAGGCCAGACTCGGGCTCGATGCCCTTGGTGAGGCAGAGCACCGGGGTGTCGGCGGCGATGAAGGGTGCTGCCTGATGGCAGACGTCGCGCAGGTGCGTGGAGGGCACGGCAAAGATGATGGCCTCGACGCCGTCGAGCGCCTGGGCCAAATCCGTCGTGGCGACAACGTTTTCCGGCAGCACATAGTCCACCAGATAGCGGGGGTTGCGATGCTCGCCGTTTATGCCGGCGGCCGTCTGCTCGCTATGGGCCCACATGATCACGCGCTCGGCTCGCGCGGCGGCAAGGCCGGCGACGGCGGTTCCCCAGGAGCCGGAGCCAATCAGCGCAACATTCATGACTCTCTCCTACTTATCGTCGGGCTCGGTGACGCGCTTGGTAAACGAGAGCTTGGACTCCTTACCGGTCATGAGCTTTTTGATGTTCGCGCGATGGGCCCACACCACGGTGATGCCGATCATCGCCATGCAAAACTTGAGGCCCAGGCTGCTGTACGGAAAGACCGCGCAGGCAGCGATGGGAAGGCCGATGGCCGCGACAAGCGAGCCCACCGACACAAACTTGGTAATGGCGACGGCCACGATAAACATGCCCAGCAGCGACAGGCCAATGGGCCAGTACCAGGCAAGGATCACACCCAGGCCCACGGCGATACCCTTACCGCCGTGGAAGTTAAGGTAGGGCGAGAAGATGTGTCCCCACACGGCAGCCAGGCAAATGACGCCGAGCATCCAGTCGCCGGCGGCACCGGGAGCCATGATGCTCACAGGGAAGCCATAGCCCACGCTCGCGATGAGCGGACGCGCGATAAGGACGCAGATGGCGCCCTTAAGGCAGTCGAGCAGCAGCGTGAGCGCGGCCACCTTGGGGCCGGCCACGCGCAATGCGTTGGTAGTGCCGATGTTGCCTGAGCCTGCCTTGCGGATGTCGGTGTGGTTGAACACACGGCCCAGAATCAGACCAAACGGAATCGCTCCGATAAAGAACGAGACCACGGCGCAGATGGCAGTCAGAAGAATCGGATTATGCATCCTTTTGCTCCTTCTTCCTAAAGAAGAGTCGAATGGGCGTGCCGGCGAAGTCGAAGGTCGAGCGCATGCGGTTCTCCACGTAGCGCTGGTAGGTGTCGTTGACCAGGTCGCTGTGATTGACGAAGAACGTGAACGTCGGCGGGTTGACGCCCGTCTGGGTCACGTAGTGCATGCGCAGGCGGCGCTTGCCGTCTACCACGGTGTGGCCAAACTCGCGCAGGTCGGTGAGGAACGTGTTGAGGCGCGAGGTGCTGATCTTTTGCGAACGCGTCTTTTCGGCGGCATCGACCATCGCCCAGATCTTCTCGACGCTGCGGCCGGTCAGGGCAGAGATGCGCAGGTACTGGGCCCAGGGAGCCATGACGCCCAGACGGCGGTCGATGGTCTCCATGCAGGCCTCGCGCTTACGGTCGTCGTCGAGCAGGTCCCACTTGTTGAGCAGCACGACGATGGCGCAGCCGCGTTCGATGGCGAGGCCCATGACCTTCTGGTCCTGCTCGGTAACGCCCACGGAGGCGTCGACGACAAGCAGCGCCACGTCGGCGCGATCGATGGCGCGCAGGCCGCGGACCATGGAGTAGTACTCGATGTTCTCGTATACGGTGCTCTTCTTGCGAATGCCCGCGGTGTCGACCATGCGGTAATGCTTGCCGTTGCGCTCGACGACGGTATCGATGGCGTCGCGCGTGGTGCCGGCGATATTGGACACGATGGAGCGGTCGGCACCCAGGATGCGGTTGAACAGCGATGACTTACCGGCGTTGGGGCGGCCGATGATGGCCACATTCAGTGCATCGGGGAACTCGTCGGCGACCTCGTCCTCTTCCTCGGGGAGCAGGGCCACGATGTCATCGAGTAGGTCGCCCGTGCCGTGGCCGTGCAGGGCCGACAGCGGCGTGGGCTCACCGATGCCGAGCGAATAGAACTCCCAGATGTTGTCGTTCTCGCGATCGGGATTATCGAGCTTGTTTACCAGCAGAAAGACCGGCTTGTCGCAGCGCTTGAGCATGCGGGCGACCGACTCGTCCTCCTCGGTGACGCCGGTGCGGCCGTCGACCACAAACAGGATGACGGCGGCTTCCTCGGCGGCGGCGAGCGCCTGATCGCGGATGGACGTGGCGAAGACGTCGTCGCTTTTGAGCGGCTCGATGCCGCCCGTGTCGACGATGGTGAACTCGCGGCCGTTCCAATCGGCCGTGTGATACGAGCGGTCGCGCGTGACGCCGCGTGACTCGTGGACGATAGCGTCCGAGGTCTGGGCCAGGCGGTTAACGAGCGTGGACTTGCCCACGTTGGGGCGTCCAACGACGGCGACGATAGGTTTCATCTGCTCTCCTTTAATGGATAGGGTCAGCGGAAGTGTTAGAGTCGGCAGGCACAATGCCAAGGATGTGCTCCAGGGTATCGAGCAGCTCATGCGGCATGGTCGACACCACATGAACCTCGGCGCCGCGACTGGTAAGGCTTGCGAGTAAATCGTCACGATGATACTCGTCAAGCGTCATGCCGTCAGCGTTGAACATGAGCTTAGGCACAAAGAGCATAACCCCCGACAGGTCTTGCGGCAGCTGCTCCAGGATATCGCTCGCGACGATGAGGCCGGTCACGTCCACGTTACCGCCAAAGTAGCGGTTCTTGATGGCCGTGACGGTGCCGGAAAGGCCCTGTGGAGACTCCACGAAGCGCGCCACGGTATCGCGAGCGCTGGCGCCCGAAAGACATACTAGGCGCTGGTTGCGGGCGGTCATAGCCTTGCGAACGCGGGCAAGGCGCTCAGCGTCGGCGGCAAGGACATCGTCTGTCTCGTCCAGATACGAGCGGATCATGCCGATGCCGTCGTAGTACTGCGGGTAGCCGTCGTAAAAGTCTGCCTCGGGCGGATCGATGCCGGCGTCCAGGTAGAACTCGTCGCTCATCTGGAAGGTGTGGCGGCCAAAGCGCTCGTACGCGCGGTCCTGGAAGGGCCGAATCATGGCAATGGTCTCGCGCGCCAGCTCGGGCTTGTCGCTGTAGGACCAGCTAAAGCGGTTCTGGTGCTTGGTAAAACCGAGCGGCACAATGCCCAGGCTGGTGATCTGCTCGTGCTCCTCGCAAAAGCGTAAGGTCTTTTCCAGCTCCTCGCCGTCGTTCATGCCGGGGCACAGCACAATCTGCGCATGAATCTCGATGCCGGCGGCCATGATGGCCTCGAGCACGTCCATGCCGCGCTGGGCGTTGCGGCCCATCATGCGGCGGCGGACGTCGGAGCTCACGGCATGGACCGACACGTTCATCGGACTCATGTTGCGATTGATAACGTTTTGCACGTCCTCGTCGGAAAGGTTCGTGAGCGTGACAAAGTTACCCTGTAAAAAGCTCAGGCGATAGTCGTCGTCGCGAATGTAGAGCGTGGAGCGGCCGCCCTTGGGCAGCATCGTCATAAAGCAGAACACGCAGGCGTTTACGCAGGTACGCATGCCGTCAAAAATGGGGCCGTCGAACTCAAGACCCCAATCCTCGCCGGGAAAACGGTCGAGCTCCACGGGGGTGACAGTGCCGTCGCGCGGGTCGAGAACCTCCAGCTCGACGGTATCGTCGTCTGCTTCCCAAAGCCAGACGATCATGTCGGTGAGTTGCTCGCCGTTGACCGTGAGCACGCGCATGCCCGGCTCGATACCCACATCCCATGCGGGCGATTCGGGACGCACGTTCTTTACGAGCGCGCCCTCACCCGGCTCGGGGTCGCGGCTGCGCCCGTAATCGGCCACTTCGGTGGCGTATGCGGGTACGGTCTGGTCCATGATTAGCGGCAAAGCTCCTTGATGCGCGCAACGGCGCGTTCGATGTGTTCTTGCGGGGTGGAGGCTCCGGCGGTGATGCCAATGTGGCGCGCGTTGGCAAACCATGCGGCCTCAAGCTCGGAAGCTTCCTCAATGTGATGCGTGTGCTCGCAGACGTCAGCACAAATCTGCGCCAGGCGGCGCGTGTTGCCCGAATTCTTGCCGCCCACGACGACCATGCAATCACAGCGGTTGGCGAGGGTTGCGGCTGCCTGCTGCCGTTCGCTCGTGGCGGCGCAGATGGTGTTGATCACGCGCAGTTCCTGCACGCGCGGGGTGATGGAGGCCACAACCTCGGCCAGGTTCTGCGCAGTTTGGGTGGTCTGCACAACCAGGCCCACCTTGCCCTTGAGCGGCAGCGCGTCCGCATCGGCGGCGCAGCTCACGACTAGAGCGTCATCCCCGGCGTGGCCCAGAATGCCCTCGACCTCGGGGTGGCCCGGTTCGCCCACGACGATCACGCGGTAGCCCTCGCGCACCAGGCGCTCGGCCGCCACATGGACCTTCTTCACGTAGGGGCAGGTGGCGTCGACCACGGTAAGGCCGCGCTCACGAGCGACGTCAATGACCTGCGGCACCACGCCGTGCGCGCGGATGATCACGGTGCCCGATGCGGCGTCGTCCAGGGTCTCGGCCAGACCGACGCCCGCCTCGGCAAGCTCGCGCACCACGATGGGGTTATGGATGAGCGGACCCAGGGTGTGGACCTGAGCGTTCTCCCCCGCCTGTGGGGCTGCCGCCAGGGCCATATCGAGCGCACGCTGCACGCCGTAGCAGGTGCCGGCGTGGGCGGCGATTTCGATGATGGGGGCGTCTGCCTTGCCGAGCACAGCCTCGGCGGTGTTTATAACTTCCTCGCCCATGGCTAGAACCTGCCAGGATGCTCGGCGCACAAGTCATCGCGCATGGCGTAGACACGATTCATGGCTTCGGACTCAAACCATGCCAGGCGCTCCTTGCGTTTAAGCTCGGCCGGTGCGTCGGATAGCGAGATGGCCTTGCCGGCACGGATCCAGCACTTTTTGGGGCGCATGAGCTTTTTGCCCTTAGGCGTAATGTCGGACCAACCACAGATGGCGAGCGGGTTGACGGGTGCCTTGCCCATCTGGGCGATGAGCGCAAAGCCGCCGTGGACCTCGGGCTTGATCTCGCGCGAGCGGATGCGCGTGCCCTCGGGGAAGATCAGGACGTCCTCGCCGCGCTGCAGTGCATGCTGGGCGGCACGCAGACACTTCATGTCGGCGGTGCCGCGCTCGACGGGAATGCCACCCACGCGGCTAAAGGCCCAGCGCACAATCTTGGTCTTGGCAAACTCGGACTTAAAGATGGGGCGGATGCGGCGGCCGCCAAAGAACAGCGCCGTCTCCACGGCCAAGAGTTCGGCCATCGAGGTGTGGTTGCAGATGACCACGCTGCCGCGGCCTTCCTGACGCTCAAACAGCAGGTCGGCGTCCTCGACCTTCCAGCGCCACATGAGCTTGGAGAAGACCCACAGGATGCCCATGACCACGACGACGGTGCCGCGGATGAGCGCCGGGAACTCGGCGTACGGGGCGTTGTAGTAATCCTCGGGCGTCTGTTTAAACAGGCGCATGGGCTACCTCCTTTGGTTGATGAGGCCCTCGATTATCGAGACGACCTCGTCGATGGTGTGGGCGGTGGAGTCGACGTGCACGGCGTCCTCGGCGGGCACGAGCGGTGCGACCTCGCGGCTGCTGTCGAGTTTGTCGCGCTGCTTGAGGGCGTCGAGGGTCTCGTCGACCTCGGCCTCGAGCTGCTCGGTGGTGAGCGGCTGCGCATCGTTCTGGTGGCGCTGCAGCACGCGGCGACGGGCGCGCTCGCGCGGGTCGGCGGTCAGGAACACTTTGACCTGCGCGTTGGGGAATACGACGGTGCCGATGTCGCGACCCTCGGCCACGATATCGCGGTCCTCGGCGGCACGACGCTGGTGGATGAGCATGGCGGCGCGCACGCCCGGGTAGGCCGAGACCTTGGAGACGTTGGCGTCTACCTGCGGGGTGCGGATGGCAGCCGATGCGTCCTTGCCGTCAATGGTCAGGCGCGTGTCCTCGCCGGTGCCGTTGGTAAAACGGATTTCGATTTGCTCGGCGAGGGCGTCGATGGCCGCCTCGTCGTCCAGATCGATGCCGCGGTCGAGCGCGGCGAACGTGACGGCGCGATACATGGCTCCCGTATCGAGCTTGTTAAAGCCCAGCTGGCGGGCGATCTCCTTGGCGATGGTGGACTTGCCGGAACCGGCGGGGCCGTCGATGGCGACGATCATGCAATGCTTCCTTTCGGTGGTTGACGTGCTGGTATGGGACGCAGGCGCTACGGATTGGCGGGCTGGCTAGCCCGTGTAGCGCTCGCGGTAGGTGTTGCGCTTGGGCGCGGAGCCGTGGCTGCCGTGATGGCGGGTGCGGCTGGCGGTGTTAGTCGCGGATGCGGTGGCGCGCTTGGAGCTGGCCTGCTTGGGCGGGATGCCGCCGGCCTTGAGGATCTGCACCTCGCGGTCGGTGAGCTCGCGCCACGAGCCTTTGGCCACGTCCTTGAGCTCCAGTCCGGCAAAGTTGCAGCGGTGCAGGCGGATCACCGGGTGGTGGATTTTGCTCAGCATGCGCTTGACCTGGTTCTTGCGGCCCTCGCGGATGATGACCTCCACGGCGGTGGTGCCGGGCTTGACGCCTTGCGGAGCCACAGCCTCGGCCTCGCGCGCGCTGATGACGCGGCAGATCGCCGGCTGGCACAGGCCGTCGTCGAGCTCGATGCCGCGACGCAGCGGTGTAAGATCGCGGTCGGACAGTTCGCCGTCCACGAGCGCCTGGTAGGTCTTGTAGACGTGCTTGCTGGGGTGCAGCAGGTCCTGGGACAGGTCGCCGTCGGTGGTAAAGAGCAAAAGGCCTGTGGTGTCGCGGTCCAGGCGACCCACCGGGAAGAGCCCCGGAAAGCGGTCGCGCGGGACCAGGTCAGCCACGCAGGGGCGTTCCTGCGGATCGCTCATGGTGGTGAGGTAGCCGGTCGGCTTGTAGAGCATCAGGTACACGGCGCCCTGGTTGAGCTTGACAGGCATGCCGTCGACCTCAATGTGGTCGCGGTCGACGTCGACCTTGGTGCCGAGTTCGGTCGCGACCTGGCCGTTGACGGTCACGCGGCCGGCGGTCATCAGGTCCTCCGAGCCGCGGCGGCTCGCCACGCCCGCGCGCGCCAAAAAGCGCTGTAGGCGCATGGTGTGCGGGTAGACGGTCTGGGCGCCGGGTGCTGCGGTGTCCGTGGCGCTTGCGGTGCGCGTCTCCTCTGCTTTGTTAGTTCTCGTCATGTAAATCCTCCGAGCTATCAACGCTGGTCAGGATTTCCTCATCTGCGGCGTCCTCAACATCGGTATCGAGCAGTTCGCGCTCTTCGTCCAGGTCTTCGGCCTGCTCCTCGAGCGTGGATTGAATGCTGCGGCCGCTCAGACGCTCACGGATAAACTGGCGCGACTGCTCGTCGGGGGCAAACTGCTCCAGATCGGGCAGGTCGCGGGTGGAGCGCAGACCAAACTTCTCCAAAAAGGCGTTGGTCGTGCCGTAAATGATGGCCTGACCGCGCTGGGGGTCGCGGCCGAGTTCGCGTACCAGGCCTTTGTCCACGAGCGATGCGATGACGCCGTCGGAGTTGACGCCGCGGATGCCCTTGACCACCTCACGCGTGACGGGCTGGTGGTAGGCGATGACGGCCAGGGTCTCGAGCGCTGCCTGCGACAGCTTTTGCGTGTCCCAGCTCAGCACGTAGGCCTCGACCACATCGTGGTAGGCGGGGTGTGTAAACAGGCGCCAGCCGCCGGCGA
Source organism: Collinsella aerofaciens (assembly GCF_015558785.1). Lineage (GTDB taxonomy): Bacteria > Actinomycetota > Coriobacteriia > Coriobacteriales > Coriobacteriaceae > Collinsella > Collinsella aerofaciens_P. The sequence goes on along the minus strand of NZ_JADMOP010000012.1, from coordinate 27,182 downwards.
CTTCGCGCAACTGAAAGCCGCGATTGGCCTCCTCGTACTCAACTTTGAGCTCGGCGAGCAGCGATGCGCACTCACCGGGGGCGATATCCAGCGCACCTGCCAGCGCGGGCGCGCTCACGGGGTCGCTCGAAACCAGCAGCAGCGCCTCGAGAGCGCCTTTGAGGCTGTTTGCCTCTAGGGTAGAAAGGGTTGACATGGTTGCCGCTCCTATTCGGTGAGCTCGGGGCCCTCGCCGGGCACATAGGCCTCGGCGCCCTCGACGCGGTTGATCTGAATGGTTCCAAAGATCTCGTCCTGGCTCAATGTGAGCGAGCCGCGCTTGGCGAGCTCAAGCATGGCCAGGAAGGTGACGACGAGTTGCTCGGTGGTGGCATCGCCGTCCAGTAGTTCGCGAAAGGTGCAAGATTGGTGCGCCATGGTAAAGCGGTCGACCGAGGCCACGGTCAGGTCGAGCGGCACGCGATGCGGTGCCACATGCTCGGCTTCCAGCAGGAAGGTCTGGCGCTTGCCGTCCAGGTCGGCGCAGATGACGGCCAGGCCGCGCAGGGTGATGCCAGCCAGGTAGTCGGGCATGAGCCCCAGGAACTCCGGGTCGGGACCGGCCACACGCGGGTGCATGCGGCTCTCGGCTTGCATGCGGGCACCGAGGGCCGCAGCCGCGCCCTTAAACTGCTTGTAGGCAATCAGGCGCTGGATCAGGACCTCTCGCAGGGCGTCGCCGTCAAGCGCGCTGAGCTCCTCGAGGTCTTCGTCGAACTCGTCATCGTCGTCATCGACTTTGCGCGGGGCTTCCTGCGGTACCAGCGAGGCGGCCTTGATGTCCAAAAGGGTTGCCGCGACCAGCAAAAAGTCGCTCGCCACGTCCAGGTCCAGCGCCTCGATGCGCTCGGCCTCGGCAAGGTACTGCTCGGCCACCTCACTGATCGAGATGGCGCCGATATCTACTTTTTGGCGGGTTACCAGCTGCAGTAGCAGGTCGAACGGTCCGCTGTAGACCTGCGTCGACACGCGATACGACATCTTCGACCTCCTTTGACGGCGCCTTCGCGGCGCGGTTTGGGTGCATGTTACGACCGTTTTGCACGGTCGACCTGTTAGTTTACCTTAGATGCCGGCGATTGCGAAGTTAAGCAGCTGCTCAGCGAGCGGATACACGGTAACGTCGAAATAGCGACCGATTACGTCGATGCCGGTCCACATGGGCAGCAGGTACAGCACCAGGATGAGGATGGGCATGGCGTATTGCTGCAGGCGGTAGTAGTTGGCGAGCGACTTGCCCTTGAGGAAGGGCACGATGATCGACGAGCCGTCGAGCGGCGGGATCGGGATGAGGTTAAAGAACGCGAGCGACAAGTTGACCACGATAAACTTGGCGCCGAAGTTCATGATCTGTGACGCTACGGCAAAGGACATGCTTGCATAGAGGTTGCCGTACGTTACTTGCATGAGAGCGGCAGCGAGGCACGCGAGGGCGATGTTTGATGCGGGGCCGGCAACGCTCACCAGGACCTCGTCGCGCTTGGGGTGCTTGAGGTTGTTGAGGTAGACAGGCACCGGCTTGGCAAAGGCGAACACCGGGCCTCCGGCGGCGAGCATCAGCAGCGGCAGGATGATGGTGCCAAACGGGTCGATATGGTTGAGCGGGTTGAGCGACACGCGACCGCGCGAACGGGCTGTCTTATCGCCGAGTGCCCAGGCCGCGGCGGCGTGTGCACTTTCGTGGATAACGATGCCGACGATGACGGCGACGGCGCTGGCAAGTAGGTTCATGAGGTAGCTGCTGGACATGGCACTCCCCTAGCGGACGCGGCGCGAGGCGCGCGTGAGCAGGTAGTCAATTACAAACAGGATCACAGCGACGATGGCGTAATCTAAGCGGAACACGCCGCCAAACGGTGAGGTGATGACTCCGTAGCCGGCGATGGCGCTCGGCAGCGCGCGCGAAAGCTCAACGACAAAGCCTACGATCTGCAGCTTGGCGGTCAGGCCGCTAAAGCACAGCAGCACGGTCATCGCGCTCATAAAGATGCCGCAGATGCGACAGGCGATGGCGATGATGCTCATCGCCACGGCAGCGGCCTTACGAGAGCTCACGCGCGGTCTCCTCTTCGATCTGGGTGGAAAGCTCCAGCCATTCGTCTTCGAGCTTGGGCAGCTCTTGCTTAAGGCCGTTATATTCCCCCAGCGCGGCGTTGAACTTATCCTGATCGGCATAAAGCTCTTCGCTCGCCATCAATTTCATAAGCTCGTCATAGCGGGCACGCTTTTTGTCCAGCTCTGCCTCGATCTTCTTGAGCTGGTTGCGCACGCCCTTGAGCTTTTTGTTGAGCGCGGCGCGGGCTTGGGCCTCGGCGCGTTTTTGCTCCTTGGTCTTTTTGCCCTCGGCCGGCTTGGAAGCGGTGGCGGGGGTGTCGGGCTGGGCCGCGGTGACCTTAGCGGACTTGGTCGCGGCCGGCGCACTCTCCCCTGCCGCCTCGGCGGCGGCGCGGGCCGCGAGGTCCTCGCGCTTGTAGAGGTAGTAGTCGTAGTCGCCGTCGTAGACCGTGACCTTGCCATCGCGGATGTCGATCACGCGGTTGGCAACGGCGCGCACCAGGTGCTCGTCGTGGCTGATCAGCACGATGGTGCCGGGGAAGTTTTGCAGGGCGTTCTCGAGCATGTCCACCGAGTCGATGTCCAGGTGGTTGGTGGGCTCGTCCAGGCACAGGAGCGCCTCGGGGGCCACGAGCATTTTGGCGAGCGCGAGACGCGCTTTTTCGCCGCCGGAGAGGACACGGACCTGCTTTTCGATGGAATCGTTGTCGCTAAACAGGAAGGCACCCAGCAGGCTGCGCTGCTGCGGCACGGTCCATTTGGGCGTGACGGTGTCGATCTCTTGCAGGACTGTGTTGGACTCGGTCATGCCCTCGAGTGCGTGCTGGGCGTAGTAGGCCACGCCCACGTTGGTGCCCAAATCGCGGGTGCCGGTGGTAGGCGGCTCAAGGCCGGCGAGGATCTTCATGAGCGTGGACTTGCCGGCGCCGTTGGGGCCGACGAGCGCCACGTGCTCGCCGCGGTAGAGCTTGAGGTCGATGTCGCTGTAAATGTGCTTATCGCCGTATGACTTGGAGACGCCCTCGAGGCCCACGACCATGTCGCCGGAGCGCGGCGGGTCGGGGAACTTAAAGTCGATGTGCTTGTGGCCCTCGGGCAGGATGACGAGCTCCTTTTTGATCTGCTCGATCTTGCGGATGCGCTCCTGGGCCTGGGCGGCCTTGGTGGGCTTGTAGCGGAACTTGTCGACGAAGACCTGCATGTGGGCGATGTCGCGCTCCTGGGCGGCGCGCTTGGCGCGCATCTGCTCCAGGTTGTCCTCGCGCTGCTTGAGGTAGCTGCTGTAGTTGCCGGTGTAGGTGGTCACGCGGCGGTTCTCGAGCGCGGCGACGTGGTCGACGCAGGCGTCCATGAAGGCGCGGTCGTGGCTGACGATGAGGACGGCGCCGTCGTAGTTGGCAATAAAGCCGCGCAGCCACTGGACGCTCTCGAGGTCCAGGTGGTTGGTGGGCTCGTCCAGAAGCAGCAGGTCGGGGTGGCGCAGGAAGAGCTTGGCCAGCGCTATGCGCATCTGCCAGCCGCCCGAGAACTCGGAGCACGGGCGCTCAAAGTCGGTGACCTTAAAGCCCAGACCGGACAGGATTTTGCGCGCGTTGCTCTCGAGCTCGTAGCCGCCCAGGTGCTCAAAGCGGTCCTGGACCTGTCCGTACTCGTTGAGGAGTGCGTCGACGTCCTTCCCCTGTTCGGAGAGCTCGGTGATCTGGGCCTGCAGCTCGTTGGCGCGCTCGCCCATGCGGCGAATTTCCTTGGCGGCGGCCATGACCTCGGCAAGGATGGTGGTGTCCTTTTGCTCCAGGTTGGTTTCCTGCTCTAGGTAGCCCACCTGGCAGTCCTTGGCGTACTGGACCTGGCCGGCGTCGGGGCTGTCGATGCCCATGATGATCTTGAGCATGGTGGTTTTACCGGCTCCGTTGGGGCCCACGAGCGCGAAGCGCTCGCCGGGGTTGATCTGGAAGGACGCGCCGCTAAAGAGGACGCGTGCGCCGAAGCTTTTTTCGATCTTGTCGACCAGGAGGATCATGGTGCCGCCTTTGACCTTGTATGCCTATATGAAAAAAGGCCCCAACTTACGTTGGAGCCTCATTCAATGCTCGGGTGGAGACGAGGGGGATCGAACCCCTGACCTCTTGACTGCCAGTCAAGCGCTCTCCCAGCTGAGCTACGCCCCCGTGTGTAGAAGTACTATACGGGAACTCCCCCGCCGATGCAAGGACAATTTCGGAAAAACTTTCGCCCGCGCCGGCGCGCGCGGAACACGACCTGCCCCGCGCAACCGGGTTTCCTGTGCGCCGCCAGTCCCATTATCGGGTCCGATTGCGAACCGCCCCTCCTCTGCGCCTCAGAACTATGCCGGTTTACTACGATGAATCAGGAATGTTCAACCACGCACGCCTTTTCGTGCAACCGTCGGGCTCCCTACCTGTGGTTTTGCAAACGGAGAACACGCGGTGCTCGGGAGTCGTCGATCCATCGTAGTAAACCGGCATGGTTTTGAAATGACATCGGCTTGATTTCACGGTTAAATGTGTTGGAGCCCTGAATTAATGGCCTTAATTTTTTCTAAAACACGTCTTTTCTGCGACACGCCTAGATTGGTTGTTGTTTAGCATTGGACTTGATCTTGCGTTGTGCGACTTGCTCGTGCATGGTAGTATTTCACGACGTGAAGCGAAGAAATTAGGCCTGAGTTGCTTTATTAGAATTGCATTCACCGTTCATAAGGGCTCTTGGCGCAACGGTTAGCGCAGGGGACTCATAATCCCTGGGTTCTGGGTTCGAATCCCGGAGGGCCCACCAGAGTATTTTGAGGCCGGGCATTATGCCCGGCCTCTTTGTTATTAGCGCTGCAAACTAGCTTTGCCATCCAGAGACGTAAAGTTATTAACATTCATATTCGTAATTAACAATGGGTATGTCGCCAAGATGCTACCCAACCAACACATGGCGTCAATCGATAAATAAGAAAAGGCCCCAACTTGCGTTGGAGCCTCATTCAATGCTCGGGTGGAGACGAGGGGGATCGAACCCCTGACCTCTTGACTGCCAGTCAAGCGCTCTCCCAGCTGAGCTACGCCCCCGTGC
>NZ_JADMOP010000012.1:0-21908 GCF_015558785.1 Collinsella aerofaciens | reverse complement strand
GTGGAGACGAGGGGGATCGAACCCCTGACCTCTTGACTGCCAGTCAAGCGCTCTCCCAGCTGAGCTACGCCCCCGTGCGAAGAAGTACTATACGGGAACTCCCCCGCCGATGCAAGGACATTTTTGGAAAAACTTTTTGGGGTGCGCGCTGGCGCGGATCCGGGACCGCGATGCCCCGGCGCCGCCCGCCTTCCCAGATTCCGACTGTCCACCGCGCGCCATGCCACTTTGCTGTGTTCTAAAAGAGCGATCGGTCTCGCCGTCTAGGGCTTTTCGCGTCCGACGGCCACAATAATGGATCTGAGCCCGATTCGCCCCGATCGTTTGCATCAAAACCATGCCAGTTTACTACGCTAAATCTGTGATGTGCGACCACGCTCAATTTCTGACAAAAGTGACAAGCGTTCTACCTGCGGTTTTATAAACGACAATTCCCGAGTACTGGAGGTTCGTCGATTTATCGTAGTAAAACTGGCATAGTTTTGCTGCGATAAAATAAACTGACACCCTCTTAGGACCCAAATTGACAGATCGAGAAGTGCTACAGGCCGATATCGAGCCAATTGGAAAGCACATTGGCGCGTAGCCTGGTTTCTGCGCATCGCATCGCCTCGGTTTTTGGTTTGTAGTTCAGTTCCAAACGGTCGCACACACTTCGAATAATGGTGTCGAGCTGATTATGATCGTTGAGCATATCGTGGGTCACCAAAAGCACGTCGTATCCCATGCTTTGTAAGGCGGTCATTCGGGTCGCATCATGGTCGAGCACGGCGCCTGAGCCATGAATAACCTCTCCGTGTATTTCGATTATGACGGCTTTCATTGTTATTGGATTTACGAGCACGATGTCGCCGTAACACACTTTCTGACCAGCTATCTGTCTAGCCGAAACTGATAACGGTGTCAGATCGTTAACGTATATATTGTTAAATCCCGCTCCGCCCTGTCGCCGCGGTCGATTCAACAGCATGATTCCAGCCACTTCTAAGGGAGATGCCGCAACGCCAATTACCTGCTGGGCAGCATCATAGAATTGCCTTCCCCACATTTCGCTCTTAACCTCGGCGGCGAACTTCTGCAATTCTTCTATTTCGATGAGAGGTTTCCTCATCCATAGTGATGTTCCCTTCCCCTTGTTTTGGCCGCCTCCATCCTTTTCCTGACTGCTCTTTTCGTTATCCTTTTGTTGCGCCAGTGGATAGACTCGCTTCCAGTACGCGTCGTCCTGGGTCTCATCGGGCTCAAATAATTCTTTGGTGTCGGAGCTTGCTTTATCTAAATTTGCTAGCCCAAGAGCGGATTCGGATGCGGCCGACGGTTTGAAAATAGAAAACCATCCGCAAAACTCATACATTGCCAGCACTAAATCGATTTGAGAAACGAAGCGCGTCATAGTAAATAGCGTGTTGAGAGGATTCGTAACGCTAAACCCCATTTCGGTATCGATGGACGTAATGCCTGCGTAGGCTTCGTTCCACCGGATGGTGCGTCGCAGTTCGGAATGTAGGTTGCTTCGTGTTGATGCTGCTGTGATGGCTGGCGTCTTGAGGACGTCGGTTACGAAAGGTGCTTGGGCTAGGGCTCGCCAGCCTTCTTCGGAGTTGGGTAGGCGTGGGTAGAGGTCGCGCACTTGCGGTGGGCAGCGCCAGTAGCGGAATGCGGTGTTTGCGCAGACGATTTCGTCCATTTGCGCCTCCCCTGGTATCGGCCGTAGGCCATGCGGATTGCGGACATGGCCGATTATCTACCGGGGCATCATGCGTGTAAGTACCGGAAGCAAACCAAAAGCTTGACGAGTTCCGCCGAAAAACCGTCGTGTGATAGAAATCCGCTGGAAGGCGCTCTGGGCATCTGGTCCCTGTCTCCACATTTGCGCTCGGATCACATGGGGAATTCAATGAAAATACGCATGCGTTTTATACAAAACGGGCAATGGCGTCAATAAAAGGGTGCGATAAAAAAATGACGCCTTAGACGACTGCAATTTGTTTTTGGTGTCAGCCTTGGTGTCAAAACGAAAAAGGCCAGAGGCTTAACACCTCTGACCTGTGCGTTTGATGGTGGGCGATACAAGATTCGAACTTGTGACCCCATCCGTGTGAAGGATATGCTCTACCCCTGAGCCAATCGCCCGTCGCCTTTCGGCAAAAGAGATACTATCATAGCCGCGCGTGGTTTACCAAGAACTTTTTGCCCTCGATTTTAAATTCGTGGGCGCAAACCGCGCCACTGCAATCAGGGCAGCCGACAAACCACCAGCTCAACCGACTTTTATCGCTTGATCCACGAGGTCTCGGGGCGGCAGATAAGTCGCGCGTTGTTGTAGGCCATGTCGAGCGTGAGACAGGTACGCGCGGCGTAGAAACCGTCCTCGCGCTGGATGGTCAGCGCCAGTTCGGGCTTGTCGCCGGTTAGGCACAGCGGCAGCAGCAGCTGGATCCGGCCGCCGTAGAACTGCGGCACCGCAAGCGTGTAGTTGGCGGCGGCGCGGCGGGCGGCCTCGACGACGGCGCCCTCAAAGGCGCGGCGCAGCAGCAGCGAGTTGCCCTCCCCCATCAGGCTGGCGGGAATACGCGTCAGGTTCTCCTCGTCGCCCAGAATGTGATCGATGTTGGAGCGGATGGGCAGTCGATAGTCAAAGACCAGCTCGGAGGGGTCCTCGGCAAACCGCACGCGGCACGGCAGGTACTCAAACGAGACCAGCATGGGGTCGCTTTCCTTAAAGAAGCCCTTCAAAAACCAGCGCTGGCGCGCATCGGGCTTGGTGTTGGGCTCAAACAGGCCGTAGATGGTCTCGTAGCGGCGCGTGTACAAGCCGGTATTGAATAGGCAGCGGTCGTCGTCGAACACCAGCGGCAGGTTGGACGGCGCGGTCTGGTTCACGTCGCGCTCGGTCAGGAAAACCGCGCGACTAAACGAAAACGACAGGTAGTTTTTGAGGATGCGGTTGCTGGGACCCCAGTCCTCGGGGTCGGCGAGGTCAACCAGGCGGTCGTAACAGGGCTCGGGGCAAAACGCAAAGTCGTACACATTGCTGCACAGGGAGCTGGGGATTTCCATGTGGCGTCCAATCTATTGAATAGTCGGCGTGCGGATGCTTAGATTCTATACGTGCGACGGGTCGCCCGCGCCCGCAACGCAACCGCGGCGCAGGTCTTCGGCGAGGTCGGAGCGGGAGCGGTTTCCGGAAACGAGGTCCTGGATCCAAGCGTAGTACTGGTTGTCTTTGGGCTCGGGGCTGTCGGACAGCACGACCGGAGTGCCGGCGAACCTTAAGACGGACAACGCAAAGACAAGGCTAGTACGTTTGTTGCCGTCCTCAAATATGTGGTCCTTGACCATGTGCTCGGCTACGTAGGTGGCCTGGTCAAAGATATCAGCGAAGCGATCGGCCGGCGATTGGCCGAATATCGTACAGAATGCGCCCGTAAGCACGGACTCGACGCGTCCAAGCTCAAGCGCGGCCCGGTTGCCTGTGGCGTCGGTTGTATAGCAGCGCCCGACCGTTATCAACGTGCCACGCAGACGCATCACGGCCGCAGCCATAGCTTCGAGCGAACCGGCATCATCGAGCGTCAGTGGCGCGAACGGATGCGCGCCCCGCTGCGTAGTCGCCATCATGAGTTCTCCAAGAGTCTGAGCGCGTTGGGCATGCCCGCAATGGTCAACCGAATAGCTTCGTCGCTCGACGTGACGCCGTCGAGCAAAATCGGTGATGCTGAATTTGCCACGTGCGAAGTTGAATGATCCTCTTGAGCAACGCAATCAGCGCCGTCATCTTGTTGAACACAGTTCCAAGGCATGTCTGCCTCCTCTATAGCTTTACAGACGAAATAGCCCGCGAGTCGTACTCCAGAGCAATTGGCTGCCAGACGAGGTCTTCGATGGCGCAGCTTAGGGTGTTTGCGAGCGCCAATGCCGAGGAGACCGAGGCGCGGCGTAGGTCGAGTTGGTTCTGCTCGTAGAGTTGTATAGTGCGAAGCTTAACCCCCGATTGAGCGGCGAGCTGTTTTTGCGTTAGGCCGGCCGCCTTTCGTGCCGCTTTGAGGCCCTTTTTGTCTGTCTGGGCATTGTTCCATTTTTCGATGACAATCTGGGCGAATTTGTCTTCGGAGGCTTCGTGAAGCGGATGGTACGAGCCGATTATCCAATCGAGCGGGGCGACTTCAAGAAGGTCGCTAAAGCCCAGGTTGCACATCCATTGCGCATAGGCCAAAACCCAGCCCGCCCAATACTGAGGCGAACGGTCGAACGGATAGGTCTCCCTGCATTCGACGGGGGTCAGTCCTGCATGGGCGATAATATCGCGCGCGAGTTCGTCGCCCGACATGCCGCAGACGACGCGAGGCATACCGCGTTCAAACTGTTTCATCTCAAAAGCGTTCGACAGGATCGCCGTCAACTCGGCTGGAGTCAGCCCTTGATCACAGAGGGCAAAATCGACCGCCTCGCCCAGCGTTCTCATGGCATCCTCGAGATACATCTCACTGTAGGCGTGGGTCATCGCCCGTCATCCCCTCTCGAATGATATCGACGATACGGATTCCCTCAAATGGATTTTCGGCAAGTAGCTCCCGATACTGTGCCCTTGCCGCTTTATCTCGCTCCTTGGCCAATGGACCATACAAAGCTTGCGGCGCACGTTCAAGTCCAGCAAAACGAATGCTCTTAAACGCGCGCTCGCTTTTGAGCACAATCTGATCTCCCAAGTTGCCGAGCCTCATAGATCGACCAAACTGATCGACGGTAATCGTATTGTTCACAAAAGCTCTGGCATAGCTAAAGTACGAGTCGTCCGCGCGCCATCCCCTTATTACGTCGCAAGTGCTCGTGTCAGGTAAAAAGTGATCGTGGAGATATTCGCACGCCCCCACGGCAATAGCGGTGTCCTTGCGAAAAGAACGATGTTCTACAAGCAACGCTATCCAATGCAGAACTGAATATTGCGGCGATAGCAGGTCGAGTACCTTGAGATCGGCCATATCGAGTTCATAGCGATTCGCAAAGCCATCGGCATCACGCGAGCATGCCCATTCCCTTGCAAGGTCGAGGCTCTCCGTGCAATAGAATCCCTGTCCGTAGTCGTTATGGACTTTCCCCAGGCCAAGCTGGGGAGTCTCAATGATTTTCTGAGAACCATGCCACAGTTCCACGCGAGTCTCCTTACAGGTATCGCTCTAGCGATAGTGTAACATACTATCGCTAGAGCGATACCTGTATTTAAATAGTAAGAGGGTGTTTGGAACCGAGTTTGAGTTCAATACTTGCTTCTAAGGCTCGCCGAGTCCGGAAGTATGCGACAAAATTCAGACTTGCTGATCACGCCGGAGCACACTAACGCCTCATCCTGCTTACAGTGCTTCATAGACACGCACCTCATCTTGTTCGATGTTTTTGCGGAAGGACGGACGCATTCGCTCTGGTGGGTTGGTGACGATATCAACCTTTTGTCCAAGTTCCTTCTCGAGCTCATGAGAGGGTTCGTAAAGCGCGCCGAACGTCATTGTGTTGCCGCAGACTAGGCGCAAGTCAATATCGCTATCGGGCGTTTGCTCGCCTCGGGCAAACGAACCAAATAAATATGCCTCGCTGACGTCGTATTGAACCAGCATGCGGGTGGCCGCAGATGATATGTCAGCAAGTGAAACCATGTCTCAATTGGGCGTTTAACAGTAGAACGTCAGCGAATCATCACCAAAGGTTCCACACCACTTGTCACATATGAATTGATGATTCATGGTGATTAGTTTTGAAAGATCCCTGAGATCCTTAGCCGGAATCTTGCTCTCGTTGTTGGCAAGTTTGCATCCGCCGTCTTTCGTCAGCCAAAACTTGGTCGAATTAGCAGCCGCCCTCTTTACTCCTACGTGTATGTGAATTGGTTCTCCGTTTTCCGCAATCCAAAAGAACAGAACGTACTGCCCAAAAATAAGAACTCGAGGCATTATGCCACCGCCGGTCCGGCTTTTTGGCGTTCGGCGAGCTCGAAGATAAACGGGGCGTTTGATCTAACAAACTCTGTCAAGAAATTGAGGTCATCAGCAGTAAATCCTTCGACGTTGAACCATTTGACCGCAGGCAAGAAGCATTCCGCATGGTCAAAGCCAAAGTCAACCGGACGCTCGACGGCTACGCGAACGGTTCCGTCTTCTCTTGTCTCTGAGTAGGCAAACTGGGTGCCATCATCAAGCTGAACATAGCTCCAAAACATGACTACCTCCTTAGTGTTTATATTCGAGTATAAAGAGCAGACCAGATGTAACGCGGCGTGAATTAAATTATTCCTATAAGACACGAACTCTGACAGCTGGCCCAGTCCAGAAGTGGAAGGGGCTGAGTTCTGCCGACCAGACCCCGGTTTTGCGCTTTCGCGACCTGCGGTTTTATTAACAGAATTTGGCTTGCGCTCGGCGGGCTCCGGTTTTCCCGCACATACGGAAATCGGGAGCATCAGCAACGGCGCGCAGCTTTAAGAACCGCTGTTCCCAGCGCGAACAGCAAGCCGGACACGGCAATCCAATGGCTGTCGCCGGTTTTGGGGAGTGACGAGGAGGTCGTGGGGGTGGCTTTGGGCCTAGAGGACTTGGCGGCCGTGGTGTTGGTCACTGTGGTCGTGGTCACCGTCTTAGTCGCGGCCGCGGGCTTCAGGGTGGGATTCGTCGTCGGATCCGCAGCGGGCTCGCCGGTAGCGGGGTCAGCGCCAGGGGCGGAAGGGCCATCGCCCGGCACATCGGGCCCACCGGTCTCCCCCGCCGAGACCGTGGTATCCACGGGCTCGATCGTCACATGCGCCGCCACGGACCCGTCGGCATCCACCACACCGCCCGCGCCAAAGGCCCCGCCCGCAGGCGCCACAAAGCGCGCGGATGCAAGCGACCCGCCCAGGCAGGCGATGCCGCCGTCGGTACCCGACGCATCCAACCAGGACGCATCGACGGTAAGCTGCCCGGCCGCGCCACCGCCGGCAACCCCGCCCAGCAGACACACGCCATAGGCGCGCACGCCCGCCCTGGAGCCCGCGCCCGCGGCGACAACGCGCCCACTGCCGCGAACGACAAGACCGTCCGCGATCACGCCGGCCACCCGCGCATCCGCGATGCCGGCGCCGTCGGCCCGCGCGTCAACCTTGCAGCCGTCCACCGCGAGCGTCCCCGACACGTAGATTCCGCACTGCGAGCCCGTGGCCACCAGCGACCCGGAGCCGCGGAGCGTCAGATCGCTCCACACCTCCATGCCGCAACGCGAGATGTCCACGTCGGGCGCGCTCGTCTCGACAACAGTGTTCTGCCCGGTCAGCGTCACCACCAGGTCGCCGTCGGCGCCGATGGCCTCGCCCGTGTAGCCGTTAAGCTCCAGGTGGCCGGCATCGGTCCAGGCCCACCCGGGGCCCGACGCGCCCGGCTCGTAGTACGTGGCGCCCGAAATGAACAGGCTGTCCGCGCCCGCGGCATAAGAAGGCCCGCCCAGCAAAACGCATAGGCAGGCCATGGCAGTAAACAGGATGTAGTGACGGCTAGTGTGGAACGCGGCAGCAAACATAACCGCTCCGATCTTCGCTAGAGCCAATGGAAGCTGCGCCAGAAAACTACCTGGTAACAGCAGTTATTAATGTAGCGAGATCAGACATTAGACGAAGAAGAAAATCTGCGATCGACTCCCAAAATTAGGCGTAAATCGTTTTGCCAGTCGGTGAAAGGAAGATTCACGTTAGGCAAATATGCCGACTGCTGATTCCAATATTAGCAGCACAGGGAAATTGACAATATCAAGTTACCAAAACCTTTCCTCAATGACACCTCATGTCGTGTCCTCGCAAGTTGGATACCGTTGTAGCAGCACCTTAGTAATCGGGTAAATAGTTGAGAAGCTATTCACGGAGTTCACTACGATTGAAGGATTTAAATAATGCACCAATTAATAATTCTTGGAAATGGATTCGACTTGACCTGCGGACTGAAGTCAAAGTTCTCAGATTTTTATCGCAATAGGATGAACGGAGCATGCTCAATTGAATCAATCCCTAAGGACGAAAGAAATGTCTGGGATGTCATTCTTTCTGAAATCGGTGAAAACGACCCATTGTGGTGCAATATAGAAAGCCTTATTTCAGCGTATGTGTTCCATGATGACGACTTGGGTTCAAGATTGGACCACATGTATGAGCAACTGGTGTGGACAATTGATCCGTCAAAACCAAATCGTTCTGAACATCCAGATAACGCCGTATACAATTACGTTTCAACTAGTCTGGGTAAGGAAAACGTTTCCCAGGATGAGCTCACCCATTTCCTTCTAACCTCACTAAAAGATTACGAGCACATCTTTGCGAGCTATCTAGAAAAACAAGTCGATAATAATAAATACAGGGAAAAGGCTGTGGAGTATTATGCAGCCATTCGTAATGCCTGCATTGATAAGGCCCAGCAAAAGAACTATGAAACATCTATCTTAAACTTTAACTATACAACCCCATTAAAATCGGAAGATCAGCAGCTGGGAATTGTTGCTGCCCGGAATATTCATGGCTCACTGGACAGAACGGACACAATATTTGGCATTGATGGAAAAGACGTCGCTGAAGACCATCCGGCGGTGCCGTTTACAAAAACATATAGGCTTATGTCATTAGTGACATACGAAAGCGAAACTGCAAAACTCTGCGACAGCAATACCCGTTTCATCAAGATATTCGGACACTCGCTTTCTCGGGCTGACTATTCCTACTTCCAATCGATTTTTGACACCGTCAATCTATACGGTGGAGTTACTAAGCTTGTATTTCTATACAAAAAATATCCAAACAAGTCAGATAAAACAGTTGATGAGCAGGCAATTCGCGAAGATCTGTACTCGCGCATATCGCATCTTCTGTATGAGTATGGAAGCACACTCGACAATAAAGACCATGGAAAGAATCTCATGCATAAACTTCTTCTAGAGCAAAGGTTGCTCATTAAAGACGTTGACGAGAATATATCGGTCTTACCTTCCAATATATATTTGCTTTAATACCTAATCCAGATTCGGCTCCCTGAGGTGGTAATTGAAGAGTAGGACCGGAGAACGTACGTATATCTATAAAAGCGTAATCAAAGGCTAATGGGACTTGTTTAACCAAAAGAGGGTGTATCGGTTTGCGCCGATACACCCTCTTTTCAACAATTGGATTTATGCACAAGGACAGAGTCGCCGCAGCCGTCGCCTCTCCCCTAGTCCCGCTTAAACAGATCCCTCGTGTACACCTTGTCCGCAACGTCCGCGAGCTCGTCGCTCCAGCGGTTGGCGACGATCACGTCGCAGCCGGCCTTGAAGGCCTCCAGGTCGTGCGTGACCTCGGAGCCGAAGAACTCCGGCGCGTCCAGCGTGGGCTCGTAGACCACCACGGGCACGCCCTTGGCCTTCACGCGCTTCATGACACCCTGGATGGAGCTCGCGCGGAAGTTGTCGGAGTTGGACTTCATCGTCAGGCGATACACGCCCACGACCGGCTTCGGCTTGCCCTCGTACACGCGGTCCCACACCATCTGCAGCACCTCGTCGGCGACGAAGTCCTTGCGGGTGCGATTGGCGTCCACGATGGCCTCGATCAGGTTCTGCGGCACTTCTTTATAATTTGCCAGCAGCTGCTTGGTGTCCTTGGGCAGGCAGTAGCCGCCGTAGCCGAAGCTGGGGTTGTTGTAGTGGCTGCCGATGCGCGGCTCCAGGCACACGCCGTCGATGACGTCGCGGGTGTTGAGGCCGCGGACCTCGCAGTAGGTGTCGAGCTCGTTGAAGTAGGCCACGCGCAGCGCCAGGTACGTGTTGGCGAAGAGCTTGACGGCCTCGGCCTCGGTGGTGCCCAGCACCAGCTCGGGGATGCCCTTCGAGCCGTCGGCGTTCAGGCGGTCGAGCTCGGCGGGGTCGGCGCCCTGTGCGAGCAGGCCGGCGAAGCGCTCGGCGGCCGCTACGGCATCGGCGTCGTCCTTGGGCGCGCCAACCACGATGCGGCTGGGGTGCAGGTTGTCGTAGAGCGCCTTGCTCTCGCGAAGGAACTCGGGGCTGAAGAAGATCTTGTCGTCGCCCAGCCTCTCGCGCAGGCCCGCGGTGTAGCCGACGGGGATGGTCGACTTGATGACGATCCAGGCGTCCGGGTTCACCGAGCGCACGGCGGCGATAGCGGCCTCGACCGACGAAGTGTCGAAGAAGTTCCTGTCGCTGTCGTAGTTGGTGGGCGTGGCGATGACGGCGTAGTCGGCGCCCGTGTAGGCCTCGGCCACGTCGACGGTGGCGTGCAGGTCGAGCTCGCGCTCCCCCGCCTTGGCTTCCGCCAGGAAGCGCTCGATCTCGTCGTCCTGGATGGGCGATACGTAGTTGTTGATCTTCTCGACCTTCTCGGGCACGATGTCCAGCGCGTGCACCTCGTTGTGCTGCGAGAGCAGGACGGCGAGGGACAGGCCAACATAGCCGGTACCGGCGACAGCGATCTTCATGTCATTCTCCAATTGTCAAAGAGCAATAATTCGCATTAAAAATGGCCCCTGTTACAGGGCCATGATTTCCTAAATGTTGTAGTAGCGCTTATACCACTTGGCAAAGGCCCTCAGGCCGTCCTCGAGAGGCGTCGCGGGCTTGTATCCCAGGTCGCGCTGGAGCGCCGTGGTGTCGGCGTAGGTGACGGGAACGTCGCCGGGCTGCATCGGCACGAGCTGCTTGTGGGACTCGAAGTCGTAGTCCGTAGGCAGCACGCCCTCCTCCACCAGCACGCGCTGCAGCGTGTCCACGAAGTCGAGCAGGTTCTCGGGGTGAGAGTTGCCGATGTTGTAGACGCGGTGAGCGGCGAGAGGCAAACCGTCCTCGCCCATCTTCACCTCGGGCGCGGCGTCCATGACGCGCCTGACGCCCTCGACGATGTCGGCGACGTAGGTGAAGTCGCGGCGGCAGTCGCCCATGTTGAAGATCTTGATGGTGTCGCCGCGGCGCAGCTTCTCGGTGAAGCCGAAGTAGGCCATGTCGGGCCTGCCCATAGGTCCGTACACGGTGAAGAAGCGCAGGCCGGTCGCCGGGATGGAGTAGAGCTTGGAGTAGGCGGCGGCCATGAGCTCGTTGGACTTCTTGGTGGCGGCGTAGAGCGACACCGGCGAGTCCACGCGGTCCTCCTCGGAGAACGGCACCTTCTTGTTGCCGCCGTAGACCGAGCTGGAGCTGGCGTAGACGAGGTGCTTGACCGGGTGGTGGCGGCAGGCCTCGAGCACGTTGAAGAAGCCGACGAGGTTGCTCTCCAGGTAGGCGCGCGGATTCTCGATGGAGTAGCGCACGCCCGCCTGGGCGGCGAGATTCACCACGACGTCGAAGCCGTTCTGGGCGAACAGGCGCTCGATGAGGGCGGCGTCGCACAGGTCGCCGCGCACGAAGGTGAAGCGGCCGTCCGTGTCGGCCTCGGCCAGCATGCGCAGGCGCGCGTCCTTGATGCCGGGGTCGTAATAGCTGTTAAGGTTGTCGAGGCCGACGATTGTGTCATCGGTCTCCTCGAGCAGCTTCTTGACGAGGAAGGCACCGATGAAGCCGGCCGCTCCGGTGACGAGAATTTTATTTGACATATCGCTCCTTTGGATGATCGAAATAACTAGTCGCGAATTGAAAGTACTGAATTGAGAAATGATGAAAATGAATCTATATAATTGTCAGATTCAAAGAGTTTTAAGGCCTTTTCTAGCGCAGCTCGTTTCATGCTTGTCAACTCATGGTCAGTCAAATTGCATGCGCTTGTGATTCCGTCTAGAAGAGCTTGATTGCTTAAATCTGGGATAACAATTCCATCAATCATATTCTCGAGAATAAGATCGGCTCCTCCGACCGCGTTGCATAACATCGGAACACCGTTCGACATGCACTCAGCGAATTTTGTTGAAAATCCGGCGCGAGAATATAAATCAGGAGTTCTAAATAGAATTCCGAAGTCAGATTCTTGCAGCATTTTGATTACGCTGTCATGGGAAACACGACCGTGAAAATGAACCTTATTAGATCTGGCAATGTTTCCCATTAAACTGACTGCCTGGTTTAAATCAATTCCAATTACATCGAGTACTGGTTGAGTGATTGCAGGAATAGCGTCATTACTTATAAGCGAAATAAACTCTGTAAGTGAGTCTTTTCCCCCAGCGGGAGAACCTGCATAGACAAACTTGGTTATAGTTCTCCGCTTCAATCCTTCTAGAGAGCAAGGGTCACTAAGTGAGTCTCCGGCCCTATTTAAGGGTGGTAAATAAAAAACCTTTGGATATCCTTGGGAGGAGTAAAGTGAATCGAAATGTTTTTTAAAAAAGGGCGAGATTGCGATAACTCCATCTAGCAATCTGTCCACTTCAGCCACCCGTTTAGAACGAGATTTCTCCACAAGCCAAGCAGCTAAATCTCCTGTAAATTTCGGAGTAAACCAATCGGTCTCATCAACGATTACGGGAACGTTAAAATCATGGCAATGATCTAAAACCCGTTTTGCAAGCTTATGTTGTATCCCGTAATAAATAACCAAGTCTGGCTGTATTTGATCGAAACATCGAGTGAAGGCTTTAAAGCTGAAGGAAGAAGAGATCCGCTCGTAATACTTTTTGGCTATTTGATGGTGCCCGAATTTCACCTCATACGGAAAATCAAAGGGATAGTCGTAATTACTGCTTATGGCGTTGGATGACGGCTCAATTATTCCAGCAAGAACAAAATGGACGTTGAAGCCACATTTAACCAGCAAATCGGAAATTGCGAAAGCATGTTTTGTAGGAGCATTATCCCCCGGAATTGATTGAACTAAATATAAAACCTGTTTATTCATTCTGTAGTTCATTCCTGATCGATTCATTAATGCCGTTAACAAAAAACGGTTAATTCCGACGAAGGGACAATTTGTCCATAAGCAAATTAAATCCTTCGATATTCATCAGCTTAGATAGCACGATGTAACACCCTAAGGATCCGAGAGGGGCAACGATTAACGAAATAAGATTCCCGTTTGAAATGTGGATTAATAATAATGCGATCACCACGGAAAACAATGTGGCAATTGACGGCTTAAGAACGTCAATAAGCTGCTCAAATATGCCATAGCCGAGCACTTTTTTATTCGGGGTCATGTTAATTAACATTGAGACAAATCCGCAAAAGGCACTTGAAAGGGAGATCGCAAATACACCAAAAGGAATCGACATAATTAAAACGATGAACGAAATAGCTTTCTTAATGACCTCAAGCTTAAAACAAAGGGCGCCTTGACCTGCTGCTTTAAGTGCCTGCCAATTCATAGATTGGAGGGGCTGAAATAGATAGAACAAGCACGCAACTTGAAGATACGGGACGCATTCCGCCCATTTTTGACCCAAAAGAACAAGAACTAGAGGATGCGCACACGCAGCCAAAATTCCCATCATGGGGAAAACGAGATAGGCAGAAAGCTGCATCGCTTTTCTAAGAACTGATTTGAGCGCGTATTGGCTGTCTTTCTTTTCAGCCATTAGAGGCAACATTACATTACTAATTGGAGTGTTTAAGTTGCCTACAATTAAAGCCGGGAATTGGTTGCCGCGATTAAAGAAAGCCAAGTCTGCGGAGGAATAGAATTTGCCGATGACTAAAGAACGACCTTCTGTATAAATAGAATTAATAAGATTGGCACTTGTAAATTGTATTCCAAGGGGCAACAGCTCCCTTGCCGAACCAACCACGAATTTTAGTTTAGGCGTCCATTTTGTTAACCAAGCCATTAGTACCGTTGTCATCAGAACTGTAAGTATCTGCTGAATGATTAGCGCATAAATACCAAAGCCCAACATTGCAGCTACGATAGCTGCTAATCCTGAGATCAAGGAGCTGAGGAACGATGCGGAAAATTGCAATCTAAATAAAAAGTTCTTTGCAATATAGGCTTTTTGAATTGCATTCAGTGCCGAAAGAGGAAGACGTAATGCCAGAACCCTTAGGTAAAGACACATATTTGCATTTCCATAGAAGTCTGCAATGCTTGGAGCCGCAAAAAATATCAATACATATAAGATGCTCGACAATGCAATTGAACATGACAACATTGTCGAGTAGTCAATTTGATTGATATCAGACTTTTGTATCAGCGCTTCGCCAAGTCCATTTGTGACGAGCACGTCTGCCAAATTTGTAAATACAAGCAACAGCGAAAGCGTACCGTAATCACTCGGGGACAGCAAACGCGCCAAAATTAGGGAAATAACAAATAGGGTACCTTGCGTGGCAAATCTCTCACCTATTGCCCAAAACATACTGGTTGCAGCCTTGTTCGAAGCCATTATTTTTCACCATCCGCATTGCGCATACGATTAGATCTTTCTGGTTCTATGTTGTTTAGGGCAAAACCAAAGGATGAAAATAGAAGCACGACCCCGACATTAATTGTGTAAGAGTAGTAAG
This sequence comes from Collinsella aerofaciens, assembly GCF_015558785.1. Lineage (GTDB taxonomy): Bacteria > Actinomycetota > Coriobacteriia > Coriobacteriales > Coriobacteriaceae > Collinsella > Collinsella aerofaciens_P. The sequence continues at coordinate 7,496 of NZ_JADMOP010000012.1, read as the reverse complement.
TTGATAATCCCAGAATCGCCATGAGATAAAAGAGGGCAACAAATTTGCACTGGCTATTTTTGGAAGAACCAAATAGGCATCGCAACAGGACGTACAAAAGCGGAACAACGGCTAAAACGCCAAAATGAAACATCAAATAAATTATTTGATTATCGAAAAAAGGATAATTTGAATTCGTGCCATATCTATATCCAGCGCTAATTCCGTTACCGAAAATAAGCGATGCCGGTTCAACCTGGCTATAGAAAATTTCATATTGGCTAGACCGTGTATCTTCACCGATTCTGTTTAAAAACGAATCAAGAACTTCAGGATAGATAAATGACAATGCCAAAAGTGCCGTTCCAGCTGCAAAAAAAACAATTACAGTTCGTTTAAAAACTTTGTCAATTCCTTTAGCCATAAAAGTTGCAACAAGCATGACCAGCATTGTTTGAATTAACCAACTTCTGGTTGCCAGCATAAATGCGGCGATGCAGGCAAGAATGCCTATACCCATCGTTATGAAATAGCCATGTTCATCATTTGATGTAAGCACCACGGTTGACCAATACAAACTGATGCCAAATGCAAAATAGTCCCTCGCAGGACACCATCCAATATAAGATCCAAAACCACAAATAGATTTAAATTTAATAATTGATGCTAGTGAGGCGATAAAACAAATCAATGATAGCCGCGGGACCCATTCTTTAATCAACTGCTCGATTCTTGGATCCTCTGATAATAGGTAGAATAGAGGAATGATAAATACAGTGGTTGGAACATTTCCAAAGAGCACGCTGGTTAAGTCGCCCGCATTATTGGCTACGGCCATTAAGCTATAAATTATTAGTCCACAAATCGAACAAGATATAACGAGCCAATTAGCTTTTCGTGATTTACTAATTGCACGCAACAAGAGAATTGAAAAGCTGATCTGTTGAATCAAATCAAATAAAGAAGCAAAGCGTCCGTTTGAAGTACTGAATGCAAAGCGGTTAACTTCCCAGTCAGTAGCAAGCGAGTATGATGACCCCAAATCTCGAAGAAAGGGAACCATGAGGCCGGAAATCACTGCTATTGCTAACAACAGGTCAGTGATTCTTCTAGTTTGATTGTATTGGTTTAACTGATATTGCAATTCTGTTTTCCTTATTGGAGACGTTTGGGCGAATCTATTTAAAGAGAAGATTTGCCCATTCATTGCCAATAGTTTCTAAAGAAAGGGACTGCCTTAGCATCAGGGCATTATTGGACAAATGATTCGAATAGGACTTATCTTCGACGATCTTGTTTAACGCTTCGCTCTCAGCTATATCGTCATCAATATCGACCAAAATGCCGTTCACGCCATTCCGAATAACTGCTTCTGCTCCACCACCGCCACATTTGGTGCAAATTGTTGGAACCCCCATGCACAAGGACTCAAGCATCGAATTAGATAGACCCTCGAACTTTGATGACATTACAAAAGCCGATGCAGTTCTAATGTGCAAAAGGGCGTCAGAAGAAAAGCCCATAAATTTGATTGAATCATCCATGTCAAGGCTATGAACAAGGTTTTCTAGTTCTGATTGAAGGCTTCCCTTACCAAAAATTTCAAGAATATATTCAGGGTGTTTTTTATGAAACAGCTCAAATGACCTGATTGTCATCGAGTGATTTTTTTGAAGTTCAAGCCGTCCCGCTGTGACGATTGCTTTTCTTCTAAGCCCAGAATACGGTTCAGGCAGTTCACTAGATATTGGATTTAAGATAATTTTTGAATTCGTCTGAAGGTATCTCGGCATTAAACTTGCCTGGCTTTTTGTCTGAAACACAATTGCATCGGACCTTCGATACAACATGTTTCTAATGAATGGGAGGATCTTATTGCCAGGAAAATCATATCTCGGATCGTTTCGCACCGAAACAATAACCCTGTTTGGAAGTCCGATGGTCGCCATCAGCGTATACATGTTTTGATGTGGCAAAAATGAAATCACCGTGGCTTTGGGCCGTTCGGAAACAAAACGCCGTATTAGCTTGACCTGGTCGAGTGGCTTGAGCGAAGCGTCTGCAAACTCAGAACACACTTCAACTCCATCCGGCACATCATATTCAATAACGTTACTTTTAGTCAAGAAATAAGTAAATTTAATACCATGAGAAACGAAGTACGATGCAAGCGCAAGAGAGACGCGCTCAGCACCGCCACCCATCAAGGAAGGATGAACAAAGACAATATGTCCAGCTTCTTGAGCTGAATTCGTATATTTCAATTTATTCCTCTAGTTTACGCTGATCAAATCGCTATAAATTTCAATTCGTTAACTACACAGCAGATTGATATCAAATGAGCTGCATATTTTATTGCGAGATGATAGATCCATGTCTTTTCTAAGCTCGGGCGATCCGAGAAAATTACTCAATCCGACGCTAAAACTTTATTGTTATCGCCCGTTACGAAAAACCCGTCAACTCCATCATTTATGAGTTGAGGGGTTCCGCCTGCAGGAGTCGCAATGGTTGAAACGTCTATCGCCATGGCCTCGAGGATGCTCATAGGAAGTCCCTCGTTCTTTGATGGCAGACAGTGCAACGCAATTTATTGGAATAAAGATTGCCTCTCAATCGCGAGGGGCTCTTGCGGTCAGCAAGCAAGTTCCTTCGCGGTGCACTGTTAGTGCAGGCGTTAATAATCACTCACCACCGCGCGCAACTTTTTCATAAATACTCTCCAGTTTTTTGAGATAGGCCTTCATGGAGTAACGTTCAATAATGGTTTGGCGACCACGTTGGGCAATCATCCGAGCCCAGTCAGGGGCCTCGATGCACCTGCTCATCGCCTTCGCAAGACCCTCTGGGTCACGCGGCTCTACAAGCAGACCGTTTACCCCATCATCGATGAGACTTGGTAGGCCGCCCACTCTAGTGGCGATGGAGGCACACCCAGCTGCCATAGACTCGAGCACGCACATGGGCAACCCTTCAGCATCCGAGGGGAGCACGGATGTAAGGCATTCATCGGAAAGTCTTGCCTTCATGAGATCGTCGGCCCAGCCAAGAAACTCGACGTTGCGTCCAACGCCCAACTCGTTGGCGAGCTGCTGATAGCTTTCCAGTTCTTCGCCACCCCCAGCAAGCATTACTTTCGTTTCGGGATGGGTCAAAAGAAGACAGCGAACAGCCCTAAGAAGGGTATCTACACCCTTCTTAGGGCACATGCGTCCCAAGAAGTAAAACTTCGTAGGATCCTTTTGCTCACTTACCTCCTGCGGAACAAATACAGCATTTTCAAGCACCACAATATTTGCTAGCTCAAACTTTCTGACGAAATAGCTCCTCCACTCCTCGGAGAGAGCTATGACTCGGGAAGCATTCTGCAGCATCCAGCGAACCTTCGTCTGTTCGCCGGCGCCCATATGTTCGTACTGGTTCTCAAAATCACCCTCATGAACATGGAGGATATAAGGCACATTGGCCTTTGCCGCTTCCTTGCAAATCAGATATTTCCTCTTGTAGCTCATGCCAAGCGCAGTGTGGATGTGGCAAACATCGCATTGTCGGAGTTCACGACGAACCTCGAAAAATGCTTGCGGAAACATCAAAATTTTCGTGAACTTCGATCCATCACGCATCGTTGCAACGAAATGAACCTCTCGACCCGTCGATGCGACCGCATCCAAGATATTCTTCTCAACAGTTGCTACGCCACCCCAGGCCTCAGGTGACGGCCCTACCATAAGCACACGACTAGCCATGAAATCCAGCCCCTGCTTGCCGTGCCTTACCAGTAGCATCCGTTCTCCACTTCATCCGCATGTTCAGGCCGCTCTTCCATACTCGGCCTGATCCAGCTTGAGTTGTAAAGCTCCTTGGAGATAGGTTTGAGGTCCCAGCGCTTCCCCTTGATGCCGAAAAGCATCTGAACCATCCCCCCCCCCCATGAATCGCTTGCCGCCCAGAACGTTTCACGTGAGATGCCAAGGGAAAACCATACGCTCCACAGCCAATGATTGCGACATCAAACTCCCTGGAGTCAACTTCAAACTCAAGATGCTTCAAAGCATCAAACCAATCGGTATAGCGGGCATCAGCGCTGCCCGCTATCGTTTGAGGTGGAACGAGTGTCTGCAATTCAAAGTCTGGTAATAAGTTTCTATTAGCAAACAACCGCTCTTTGCGTGAATATTGAGCTTCAATACTTTTTGCAAAAGGGTGGACAACAAGCACGCGCTTGCCAGAAAGAGCTGCCGTCCACGGATTGCCCTGATTTCGATAAGGCTCAAGGTTTTCTAGATATGAAATGGTGATGCCTTCAGCACAAACCTCTTTCAAAAGCCATTGCTGCATGAATGAGTCCCAATAGGCCAGGGCATCCAAATCAGCTGCCGATTTGGCCATGAGAAGACCGAAGCGCCTGATATGTTCGTCGTCTGCCGGGAAAAAGCCAGGCCCTACCGCCATGCGTTTCTGAACATAGAGAGGAATGGCCTTATCGTATCCTTTGGCAACGCCAAGCGCCCAAGCGGTTGCACGAGCCTCTTGACTACCAAACCGGCCTACCATGATTGGCTTACCAGATAAAATTAAGTTCGAAATAACCGTATTGAAATCGTCGCGATTTAATGCAGACTTTGGCAAATATTCTTGTTTGCCGGCCTTATATGCAAACCGTCTCACACAATATCGCAACTGCATTGCGCGATATTCGATTTTGCCTTTATTCATGTTCATCGAATCCTGGTCTCATAGAAATCATGCGAGCAGGAACCCCCCCCCAGATTGAATACTCAGGCTCTACATCGTTGGTTACGACGGCACCGGCGGCAATAACGGAATGATCAGAGACGTGGACACCCTTTAGAATCGTCACTCCACTGCCCATCCACACGTCATTACCGATAACGACATCCTGGTCGTTATCGGGGAGCTTGTCCTCATCGGTAAGTTCCATCATGGGGCGATCGAGGATGTCGGTGCGGTGATCGCCGGTGATAACGGTAAGGTTGGGTCCGCTCATGACATAGTCGCCGATGTGAATTTTCGCCTGGGTTGTGAGCAGCGTTGTTCCAGGGCCAAGGTACACGTCATGGCCCATGTAGATATTGCCCGCTCCGGCAATCTCGCTGCGGCGGCCCAGGGTCACGTTCTTGCCGCAAGCAGCAAAGGAGCGCCGTAGCGAGGGCATAAGAAGTAGCTTGTTGTAAGCACGGGGGATGCCGTCGAGGATCCTATAGGCGAGACCCATAGCTACGCTTTCCTCCACACCATCTTGTCCACAACGCCTGTGTAGCTCTGGATGATCTTGACAACCTTGGTGGACACGGTCTCGTCGGCGTAGTCGGGAACGGGCGCCTCGGGCAGCGACCCCTCCTCGTCGAGCTCGACGGCGGTGTGTACCGCCTGCAGCAGGCCGCGCTCGCTGATGCCGGCCAGCGTGAAGCAGGCCTTGTCCAGTGCCTCGGGGCGCTCAGTGGAGGTGCGGATGCACACCGCCGGGAACGGGCGGCCGACGCTCGCGAAGAAGCTGGACTCCTCGGGCAGGGTGCCCGAGTCGGAGACAACCGCGAAGGCGTTCATCTGCAGGCAGTTGTAGTCGTGGAAGCCCATGGGCTCGTGCATGCGCACGCGCGGGTCGAGCTCGAAGCCGGTGGCCTCTAGGCGCTTGCGGGAGCGCGGGTGGCAGGAGTACAGGATCGGCATGTCGTATTTCTCCGCGAGCGCGTTGATGGCGGTGAACAGGCTCGTGAAGTTCGCCTCGGTGTCGATGTTCTCCTCGCGGTGGGCCGAGAGCAGCATGTACTTCTTCGGCTCCAGGCCGAGCTCGGTCAGGACGTCCGACGCCTCGATCTTGTCAAGGTTGGCGCGCAGGACCTCGGCCATGGGCGAGCCGGTGACGTAGGTGCGCTCCGGGGCGCAGCCGGTGTCCCTGAGGTAGCGGCGGGCGTGCTCGGAGTAGGCCAGGTTGACGTCGGAGATCACGTCGACGATGCGGCGGTTGGTCTCCTCGGGCAGGCACTCGTCCTTGCAGCGGTTGCCCGCCTCCATGTGGAAGATGGGGATGTGGAGCCTCTTGGCCGCGATGGCGGACAGGCAGCTGTTGGTGTCGCCCAGGATCAGCAGCGCGTCGGGCTGCACCTGCATCATCAACTTGTAGCTCGCGGCGATGATGTTGCCCACGGTCTCGCCCAGGTCGGCGCCCACGGCGTCCAGGTAGACGTCGGGGTCGTCCAGCGACAGGTCGCGGAAGAAGATGCCGTTGAGCGTGTAGTCGTAGTTCTGCCCGGTGTGCGCCAGCAGGCAGTCGAAGTGGCGGCGGCACTTCTTGATGACCTCTGACAGGCGGATGACCTCGGGGCGAGTGCCCACGATGATCAGGAGCTTCAGGCGGCCGTCGTCCTTGAATGCGATATCGGAATAGTCCTTGCCCATGCGGCTAGACCTCCTCGTAGTAGGTGTCGGGGTCCTCGGGGTCGAAGGGCTCGTTGGCCCACATGACCGTCACGAGGTCCTCGGTGTCGGACAGGTTGGTGATGGAGTGCGTGTAGCCCGGGATCATCTCCACGGCGCGCATGTCGGTGCCGCTCACCACGTACTCGTCGACGGGGAACGGGTTCCCCTCTGAGTCCTCCCCCACCTTCCTCAGCTTGATGCTCGCGGTGCCGGAGACCACCAGGAACCTCTCCCACTTGCTCATGTGCCAGTGGTTGCCCTTGGTGATGCCAGGCTTGGAAACATTGATTGAGACCTGGCCGCGCTCCGGCGTGCGCAGGAACTCCGTGAAAGAGCCGCGGTCGTCCACGTTGGGCTTGAGGCTATAGGCGAAGTGCCCCGGCTCGTAGTAGGACAGGAACGTGCTCCAGAGCTTCTTGGAGAAGGAGCCCTCCGCGAGGTCGGGCACCGAGAGCGTCTCGCGGCTGTCGCGGAAGCTGCCGAGCAGGTACACGATCTCGCCGAGGGACTTGACGTCAGTTTTCGGGACGAAGCAGAACCCGTCGCCCTCCACGCGTTCGAGACCCTCGTAGCCGCAGCGGTGCTCCTCGCCAAGCAGGGCGCCCAGCAACTCGTCGACGAGGTCGTCGATGTAGAGGAGCTCCAGCTCCACGCTGGGGTCGTTGACGGTGTAGGGACGGCCGTTGGCGATGGCGTCGCAGAAGGTGGCCACGGCGGAGTTGTAGCGCGGGCGGCACCACTTGCCGTAGAGGTTCGGGAAGCGGTAGATGAGCACCGGGGCGCCGGTCCTCTCGGAGTACTCGCGGAAGAGACCCTCCCCCGCGAGCTTCGACTCGCCGTAGACAGAGCCCTCGAAGCGGCCCGACAGGCTCGCCTGCGCGGAGCTGGAGAGCATGACGGGGCACTTATTCCCGTGGCGCTCCAGGGTATCGAGCAGCGTGGAGGCGAACCCGAAGTTGCCCTCCATGAACTCGGACTGGTCCTTGGGGCGGTTGACGCTGGATTGGCAACACCTATTTGGACGATTCCGGGAGGGACAGCCCCGCCTCCCTGAACTCGACCGGAGACATGTAGCC
>NZ_JADMOP010000011.1 GCF_015558785.1 Collinsella aerofaciens | reverse complement strand
CCGGTTCTCAAGGTGCACGCCTGCGCTGGTTCCCGGTTCCACCGGGCCGCGCGGCAAGGAGATATATTGCCAGACCGGAGGGGCGCCGTGGGCGGGAATCTGGTCGTACACATTTCCTACACAGTTTGGGATCCGACTAACGTTTGCCAGCCGTTAACTACCGCTCGCCGAGCATCTCTTTATATAAGGCAGTCTCATGGTTAAAGCGGATACGTCCCCCTAGCTAAAGCACAGCCAGCATCGAGCAACTCATCACGTTCTTCCACCGAGAACCCCTCGGCGTAGACGCGCACCACTGGTTCGGTCCCGCTAGGACGGACCAGCAGCCACGTGTCATCCTCGAATGACAGACGCAAGCCGTCCATATGACTAACGTTTTGCGGCACCTTGCCACAAATCGACTTGGGGTTTACGCCCGGCAGCAGGGTTCGTAACGTTTCGGCATCTTCGGCCTCAAGGCGCAAATCGCGTCGACCGTAACTCGTCTTACCAAAACTGTCCTCGAGTTGGTCGACCAGAACGCCCAAAGGCGCGTCCGTCTTTGCCATAAGCTCACACAGAATCAGACAGGCGAGGATTCCATCGCGCTCGGGCATATGCGCGGCGATGCCGATACCACCGGCTTCTTCGCCGCCTATGAGGACGCCGCCCTTCTTCATCTCCGCCGCTATATATTTGAAACCGACTGGTTTGACGGTCACGCGGCAGCCAAGCGCCTCGGCAATGCGACGTACGAGCGTCGAGCATGAAAGATTGACGACGACGCGCCCCTCCAAATTACGAAATTGAATCAAGTCGCCCAAAACGAGCGCCATGATCTGATGCGGATGTATATATCTGCCGCGCTCGTCAACCGCGCCGATACGGTCGGCGTCGCCGTCGGTCACCAGGCCAGCGCAAGCTCCGTCCTCGATAACCGTGCGCTCGCAAGCGTCCACCCAAGGTTCAACGGGGTCGGGGCAGATATCTTCTTGGTCAGACGCCTGCCCGGCGTGAATCTCGTGCGCCTCAACGCCAAGCTCGCGCAGCAAGTCGGCTAGATAGCCCTGGGCTGCGCCGCCCATGGGATCGACAACCACGCGCAGGTGCGCGGCGCGGATGGCTTCGGCATCGACAAATGATGCCACCGCCTGCATATAGTCAGGAATGATATCCGCGGTGCGATATTGCCCCTCGATCCCCATTGGCTCGGGAGCCATGGTCTCTTCGAGCTCTTCGATGACATCCTGGTTGGCGGTTGAGCCGTCACCCATGCGAATCTTGAGGCACAGATAACCCTGCGGATGATGGGACCCCGTCACCATGAGCGCGCCGCACGCCTCACCGTCATAAGCCGCCGCCCACGTAAGGGCAGGGGTCGGAACAGGTCGCGAAGCGAGCACGGCGTCCAGCCCGTGCGCTGCTAGCACGCCCGCCGCAAGTTCAGCGAACTCGCTCGCCAGGGGCCGGGTGTCGAACCCTATATATACTGTTTTGCCCGGATTGGTCTTTTGCCACAACTCGCCGACGGCATCGGCGATACGAGCAACGTTATCGGCAGTGAAGTCCTCATCGACGCGAGCGCGCCAACCGTCAGTTCCAAAATGAATTATCGCGCACACGCGCAGACACCTCACAGTGTTTGGATCATGGTACGCATGGGGTATACCCGCAACATGCACTCGGCAACCTGCCGGCACCAGCATTCACCATTTGGGCAAATGCTGCCGAGGACATGCAAGCAATAAAAAAAACCGCCCCGTATGGAGCGGTTTTGCCCTTTATATATCGAGCGCCTCGGCCATCGCGGCCGTAGTGATTGCCGTGGTTCCACAGCAACTGCCCACCATTGCGGCACCGGCATGTCTCCATTCGATGCATGCGCGCGCGAAAGCTTCGGGGTTCTCGTGCCATACGGGGCCATCCTGAGTCTGGACCGGATCGCCTACGTTGGGACGCACCGTGACGGGAGTAGTCGCCGATGCAACCATCCTGGGCACCGCCGCGTTCGCGGCCGCAAGCGAACAGCAATTAACACCAACCGAGTTTGCGCCGTGTTTTTCGGCGTACAAAACGGCCGCCTCGATGTTGAGGCCATCGCCCAACAGGTCGCCTTTATCGTCAACGACAAAACTCACCAGAACAGGCATGCCGTCGGCGGCATCTCGGGCGCCGGCAAGCATGGGCTGCAAATTACGGATAGACGTCACCGTCTCGATCAGCAGACCGTCAACGCCGGCATTGAGCAAGGCGTGCGCCTGTTCGCGCGCAATGCCTCGGATTTCACGATACTCGGCAGAGTCCTCGGCAAACCACTCAATACCGATCGGGCCCATCGAGCCCAGCAGCAGTTGCGGGTGCGCCTGGCGAGCATCGTCGACGGCCCCGCGATTGACCTCCGCCACGGACGGCGCAATCTGGTCGTGCTTGAGGGCATAGCTTGATGCCTGAAAGGTGTTGGTAATGAGCGCCTGCGCGCCGGCAGCGACATACAAGCGATGGATACGAGAAACGGTCTGCGGCTCTGCCAGATTCCAAAACGCCGGTGGAATGTCGGCGGCATCGTACTCACTCAACAGAACACTGCCCATGGGGCCCTGCGCCAACAAGGTCTCGCTCGACAAGCGGCGCGCAAGTTCCTCGGCACCAAAGCGGTTGTAATAACTCGTATCCATATATATCCCGCTATTCCTCGACGCTGATTCCCTGCTTTTCGAGATAGGCGAGCCAGCGGTTCATCGTGTCCTCGGAAAGCGCATGCTCCATCATGCAGGCCTCGGAATCGGCTCGCTCAAATTCGACACCGAGCTCCTGAACCAAAAACGTGCGGATGAGGCGATGACGGTACCAGATAGCCGTACCAACCTCGCGGCCGCGATCGGTCAGGACTACCTTGCCGTAGTGCGATTGCTCGACAAGTTCGGATGCCTTGAGCGCCGAAACCGCTTTATTGACCGATGCCTTGGAGACGCCAAGGCGCTGCGCGATGTCGACCGATCGCACGCCGTTGGTTTCCCCCTCTTCGCTTTCAATGCGAACCATGCACTCCAAGTAGTCTTCGTTCGCCACCGTCAGATGTAGTTCGCGCGAGCTATTTGTCGTATCCATGATCTTCCGTCCCTTCTGCATTCAATGGCTGATTCTACCCCATCCAAGCGTCGTGGTATGCCGTGGCATACCGTGCTAGAGTTCTTGTTGCACACGACGACCAAGATTGGAGCGGTCTTTATGGAAAACACCACCACGAGCCCCGATGTCCTCGAACGCTTTTTGCGCTACGTCCAGATCAACACGCAGTCCGAGGATGCAAACTGCGACCAGGTACCCTCGAGCGCCGTTCAGTTTGACCTTGCCAACGTGCTGGTTGAAGAGCTGCGCGAGCTTGGTGCGGAAGATGCCCACGTGACCGAGCACGCCTATGTCTGCGCGCATATCCCCGCAAGTGCGGGCGCTGAGGACAAACCCGCCCTGGGCCTGATCGCCCATCTCGACACCACCGAAGTTGCACCGGGCGCCGGCGTGAAGCCGCATATCGTACACTACGAAGGCGGCGACCTGGTCTGCGGCACGGTTGACGGAAAGCCCGTTGCCATGAGTACCGCCAAGCTTTCCGCCCTGAATGACCTCGCGGGTGAGGACCTGGTCTGCAGCGATGGTACCACGCTGCTGGGCGCGGACGACAAGGCAGGCGTCGCCGAGATCATGTCGCTTGTCGCGCGTATCGCTCAGGACCCTTCTCTGCCCCATCCCGCACTCGGCATTTGCTTCTGCCCTGACGAGGAGATCGGCCACGGAGCCGAGCTGTTGGATATCGATACCTTTGGCTGCAAGTACGCCTACACGGTCGACGGCGGCCCCATCGGCGAGCTGGAGTGGGAGTGCTTTAACGCCGCCGAGGCGACCGTCCGCTTTGAGGGCCAGTCCATCCACCCGGGCGACGCTAAGGGCCGTATGGTCAACGCAGGCAATCTGTTCTGCGACTTCAACGCGTTGCTCCCCTACGTGCAGCGCCCGGAGTATACGGAAGGCTACGAGGGCTTTTATCACCTTGAGGGTGTATCTGCGACCGTCGATCACGCCACAGCGCGCTATATCGTCCGCGACCATGGCGCCGCCAAGTTCCAGCAGAAACTCGACCTTATTGATGCCGCCGCCTCGATGCTCAACCAGCGTCTGGGTGAGGAGCGCGTGACAGTCGAGATTAAGCAGCAGTATCGAAATATGGCCGAGATCGTTCGTGACTATCCCGAGCTCATTGATGTTGCCAAGGAAGCCTACCTTGCCTGCGGCGTTGAGCCCCAAGTACTGCCGATTCGTGGCGGCACCGACGGCGCTCAGCTGTCGTTCCGCGGTCTGCCCTGCCCCAACCTTTCCACCGGCGGCTATTGCTACCACGGCGTCAACGAGTTCGTCCCGGTCAGTTCGCTCGTCAAGATGACCGACGTGCTCCAGGAGCTCGTCGCCCGCTTTGCATAAGCCTGGCTGCACAAGTCCAAAAGACGAATTGCCCCGTCCTCAACCAAGAACGGGGCGATTTTTTTACTGCAACGAGAATAGGTTGACGCACGCCAGCCTCTTAACGCAAGGAGTGTCCCAAACTGCCGGCACATAAGAAACGTCCCCAAGTGCCAAGTGCATCAAGAGTGTCCCCTTTGACCAGTCGTTTAAGAACGTCCCCAATGACTAACGTCGCAGGTTGAGGACGGGCAGCGAGCGGGTTGCATTTGAGACAAGGTGACGTGAAACGAAAGGGCGCTGACCTTCTGGTCGCGCCCTTGAAGTTGAACGTCAGATTGTCCAAATGCGGCCCGCGCAGCGTCAAGCGGTTACGCGGTTTGGTAAAACCGCGTAACTTAGTAGTTGGCTTCGTAGCCGTTGCCGTCGCCGGTGGGCTCTTCGTAGTAGTCCGAATCGCTTGAATCGCTTGAGTCATCGGAATCGTCAGAGCTGACCGATGAGGTTGCGGTACCGTTTGCGTAATCGTCAGACGTGTTGTTGTTCAGGTCGCCGATCGTAGAGCTGGAACCATCGGAAAGACCCATGGTGTTGGGACCCTTGGGATCCTTGCCGGCATCGACGCGCCCCATCATTTCCTTGAGCTCGTCCTCGTAGACAAAGACGTAGCTCACACCGTCGATCATGGTGCTGTCGTCGGCGTACGAGGGCAGGTTGGCCGAGTAGATACCGTCGACATCCATACCGCGCATGGCGTTGACCGTAGCCACGATATCCTGAACGCTCATATCGGTTACGAGCATATCGGACAGCGAATTAACCAGGCCAAAGATCTTCGTGGCATCGAAGTTATTGAGAATCTGGTTGGCAAGGGCGCCAAGCACCTGGCGCTGGTGGCGCATGCGCGTGTAATCGCCGTCGGCATAGGTGTAGCGGCAGCGGGCATAGGTAAGGGCGGTGGCACCGTCCATATGCTGCTGGCCAGCGGTAATCTTAATATCCAGGTGCTCGGGGTCGTCAACATCATCGGTTGCGTTAATGTCGATACCGCCAACCGAATCAATCAGCGCCTGCATACCGTCGAAGCTGACCTCGGCATAGTGGGAAATCTGAACACCGCACAGCTCGTTGACCGCCTCGACCATGGCCTCGGCGCCGCCAACGGTATGGCAGGCGTTGATCTTCATGGTCTCGCCCTTGTACTCGACCTTGGTGTCGCGCGGAACGGAAATGAGCGTCGCCTGCTTTTGCGTGGGGTCGATGCGTGCCAGGATAATCGAGTCGGCACGATACGTATCCTCGCCCGGACGGCCGTCGGTGCCAAGAAGCAGCACGTAGAACGGATCCTTTGCCTCATCGGTGTCAACCAGAACCCGACGCAGATTGTCGGTAATGACATTAGAATCGCCGAGCTTGCCCATAATGGTGGCAAACCACAGGCCGGCAGCGGTAGTGGCACTCAGCAGCACGCCAAGCACGACAATGAGCGCGACGTGACGAATCGTGTGGCTACGACGACGTTGGCGAGCTCGCTCGGAATAGCGAGCCACGTTATCGCGACTGTAGATCTTGGCCTGCGCACCAGTTGAGGGTCTTCGGGTGGTGGTATCCGCGAGGGGCTTTTTATTAAACATAGGCAACCTGTATTAGTAGATGACGGGATCGGGGACGGTAGCATGCTCGACATGCGCGCCGAGCGCCTGCAGCTTTTCGACAAACTGCTCGTAGCCGCGCTTGATGTGATGAATGGCCGAAACCTCGGTCGTCCCGTCGGCGATCAAGCCCGCTACGACGAGGGCCGCTCCGCCACGCAGATCGGGCGAGGTAACCTGTGCACCCGAGAAGCCCTTGACGCCATGAATCATGGCATGATGGCTCTCGATACGAATGTCGGCACCCATGCGCACCAGCTCAGAGGCGAACATAAAGCGATTCTCGAAGATGTTTTCGGTAATAACGGAACTGCCGTCGGCAAGGGCGGAGAGCACCATAATCTGCGCCTGCATGTCGGTCGGGAAACCGGGGAACGGAAGCGTCTGGATATCGACCGGCTTGATACGCTCGGCACGGTTCACATGGACGCCGTCGTCGGTACGCTCGCAATCGATGCCCATAAGCTCCATCTTCTTGAGAACCATGCCCAAGTGAATGGGGCAAAAACCCGTGACGTCAACACCGCGATCGTCGGCCATCAGCGCACCGGCGACGATAAAGGTACCGGCCTCGATGCGGTCGCCCACTACGCGATGGGTAACAGGATGCAGCTCTTCCACGCCCTCGATGGTCACGACGGGCGTACCGGCGCCAACAATCTTGGCGCCCATCTCGTTGAGCATGTTAGCGAGATCGACGATCTCGGGCTCGCGGGCGGCATTGTCGATAACCGTGGTACCCTGTGCGCGCACAGAGGCCATGATGAGGTTCTCGGTCGCACCGACGCTGGCGAACTCGAGCGTGACGGTGGTACCGCGCAGACCTTGGGGCGCATTAGCGTTGATGTAACCGTGGGCGGTATCGAACTCAACGCCCAGGGCCTCAAGACCAAGAATGTGCATATCGATCTTGCGAGCACCCAGGTTGCAGCCGCCCGGCATGGCAATTTTGGCGCGATGGAAGCGACCCAGCAGGGGTCCCATGACGGCGGTGGAAGCACGCATCTTGGCAACGAGCTCGTAGGGGGCCTCCCAAGAATCGACCTGAGAGGTATCAATCTCGAGCGTGTGCTCGTCGAGAACATCGATCGTAGCGCCCATGCCCTTGAGCACCTTGCCCATCACGTGGACATCGGAAATATCGGGCACGTTCTGCAGCGTCGTCTTGCCCGGCGCCAGAAGCGTTGCCGCCATGAGTTTGAGTGCGGAGTTCTTGGCGCCCGAAACGGGCACGGAGCCTCCGATGGCGTGGCCACCCTCAACGCGGATAATATCCAAGGTCTACCCTTTCAAAAAGCATGCCCGGGATGGCTGGGCCATCCCGGGCATGATGTGTTCGCAAATGGTCGAACGCTAAATCGTTTGACTATTGGGCAAGCTTGAGCTTACACCATGCGATTTCATTATAGAGGTAGGCGCGGCGTGCATCATCCTCCGACAAATTACCCAGCTTCTCTTCAAAACCTTGAATATCAGCTTTAAGCTTGTCGGCATCGACGGTCGCCAAATCGCAAGCGCGCTCGGCGAGAACGGTCACGACATCGTCCGCAACCTGGACATAGCCGCCGGCCACGGCAAACGTGTGGTCGACAGTGCCCATGGCCTTATCGGAAACGCGAACGTAACCGCGGTCGATCGTGCAGATCTCGCTGGAGTGAGCAGGCAGAACGCCAAACTCGCCATCCGTGGACGGAATCGACACAAACGCAGCGTCGCCCTCATAGGCGCAGCTCACGGGGCACACGATGCGGATACGCATAACCTACTTCTCCCCCATCTTGCGGGCGCGCTCGCGCACGTCCTCAATCGTGGAAGCATAGCGGAAAGCCTGCTCAGGCAGGTCATCGGCCTTGCCGTCGACAATCTCGGCGAAAGAGCGGACGGTATCCTCGACGCGGACGTAGACACCGGGGTTGCCGGTGAACTTCTCGGCGACGTGGAAGGACTGCGAGAGGAACTGCTGAATCTTACGGGCACGGTTGACCGTAAGGCGCTGCTCCTCGGACAGCTCGTCCATACCCAGAATGGCGATGATGTCCTGAAGGTCGGAGTACTCCTGCAGGAGTTCCTGGACCTTGACGGCGACACGGTAGTGCTCCTCGCCAACGATCGAGGGATCGAGAGCGTCGGAGGAAGACGCAAGCGGGTCGATAGCCGGGAACAGGCCGAGCGACGAAATGCTACGCGAAAGAACCGTGGTGGCATCGAGGTGCGTAAACGTCGTGGCAGGCGCCGGGTCGGTCAGGTCGTCTGCGGGGACGTAGACAGCCTGGACGGAGGTAATGGAGCCCGTCTTGGTCGAGGTAATGCGCTCCTGGAGGTCGCCCATCTCGGTTGCCAGCGTGGGCTGGTAACCAACGGCGGACGGCATACGGCCCAGCAGTGCGGAAACCTCGGAACCTGCCTGAGAGAAGCGGAAGATGTTGTCGATGAACAGCAGAACGTCCTGGCCGCGATCGCGGAAGTACTCAGCGGTGGTAAGGCCGGCCAGACCGATGCGCAGACGCGCTCCGGGCGGCTCGTTCATCTGACCATAGACCAAGCAGGTCTTGTCGATAACGCCAGACTCGCTCATCTCGAGGAACAGGTCGGTGCCCTCGCGGGTACGCTCGCCGACGCCGGTGAACACCGAGGTGCCGCCGTGCTCCTGGGCGAGGTTGTTGATGAGCTCCTGGATCAGAACGGTCTTGCCGACGCCGGCGCCGCCGAACAGACCTGTCTTGCCGCCGCGGATGTAGGGCTCGAGCAGGTCGACGGCCTTGATGCCGGTCTCGAAGATCTCGGTCTTGGTGGTGAGCTCGTCGAAACGGGGCGCTGCATGGTGGATGGGGTAGAACTCCTCCACCTCGGGCATGGGCTTGCCGTCGACGGGCTTGCCCATGACGTTCCAAATGCGGCCGAGCGTCTTGGGACCAACGGGCATCTTCATGGGCTCACCGGTATCGGTGGCGATGAGGCCGCGCTGCAGGCCGTCGGTCGAGGACATGGCGACCGTGCGGACGACGCCGCCCGGAAGCTGGCTCTCGACCTCGAGGATCGTGCTCAGATGACCGATCGGGGTCTCGGCCTCGACCGTGAGCGCGTTGTAGATCGGGGGCACCGCACCGTCAAACTTGACGTCGACGACAGGACCGATGATTCGCACGATGCGACCATCACCGGCAGTCGTCTTCTTGGTGGCTTCCTCGACCGCAAGCTTTACGGTGTTATTAGCCATTACTGTTCCTCCAATGCTGAGGCTCCGCCGACGATCTCGTTAATCTCGGTCGTGATCGAAGCCTGGCGCACGCGACTATACGTGCGGGTAAGGGTCGAGATGATCGCGGTGGCGTTTTCCGTCGCGGAGTGCATGGCCTTGCGGCGTGCACCCTGCTCGGCAGCCGCCGAATCGATCAGGGCCTGGTAGATGACCGTCAGGATATAAGACGGCACAAGCTTGCCGAGAACATGCTCGGGAGAGGGCACGAACTCGAACGTGGACGAGATGCGCTTAGGGGCGTCGGTCTCGTTCTTACGCGGACCGTGGGCCATAGCGATCATCTCGGGGTCGAGCGGCAACAGATGCTCGACGCGAAGCTCCTGATCCACGCGGTTCTTGGCGTGGTGGTAGACAAGCTCGACACGGTCAAGCTCACCGGCACGATACGCATCGCAGATATGAGAGGAGATCATGCGGGCCTGATTGAAATCGGGCTCAGAGGAGTTGCCCTCAAAGTGCATGACGACGTTTGCGCGGTCACGGAAATACGTGGCCGGCTTACGCCCGCACGCGATGATCTCGCACTCGATGCCGTCGTTCGCCCAAGAAGCGGCGAGCTTTTCGGCCGTGCGCTCCACCGTCGTATTGAAACCGCCGGCAAGGCCGCGGTCCGAGGCAATAACGACAATCAGGCCATGCTTGACGCTCTCATGCTTCTGCAGCATGGGATCGGTGCCCGAACAGGAAGCGTCGCCGGCGACCGTCAACATGACGTCGGTCAGCGCCTCCTTATAGGGCTCGGCCTGCTTGGAGCGATCGAGGGCACGACGGATCTTGGCCGTAGAGACCATCTCCATCGTGCGCGTGATCTGCTTGGTCGTGGTAACCGAGGAGATTCGCTTCTTAATGTCGCGAAGGTTGGCCATGGGGCTTAGTTCTCCTCTGATCCAGAAACATCCGAATGGTGCTTGGCCATGAACTGCTGCTTGAAGTCGCCGATGACGCGCAAGAGCTCAGCCTTGGTGTCATCATCGATCTTCTTGGCGCGAACCTTGTCGAGCAGCGAGCCAAAGCCATTGTCCATGTACTCGATGAGCTCGGCACGGAAAGGCAGCACGTCGGCGATCTCCAGGTCATCCAGGAAGCCCTCGTTGCCAGCGAACAGCGTAACGATCTGCTCGCCAACCTCAAACGGCTTGTAGCGCGGCTGCTTCAGGAGCTCGGTCATGCGGGCACCATGGGTCAGCTGCTTCTGAGTAGCCTCGTCGAGGTCGGAGCCGAACTGGGTAAAGCCAGCGAGCTCCTGATAGGAAGCGAGATCCAGACGGAGGTTGCCGGCGACCTGCTTCATAGCCTTGGTCTGCGCGTCGCCACCGACGCGGGACACGGAAATGCCCACGTCAACTGCCGGGCGCTGGCCCTGGAAGAAGAGCTCGGACTGCAGGTAGATCTGACCATCCGTAATTGAAATGACGTTGGTCGGAATGTAGGCCGAGACGTCGCCGTCCTGGGTCTCAATGATCGGCAGAGCCGTCATGGAGCCATAACCGTTCTTCTTGGACATCTTGACGGCACGCTCGAGCAGACGAGAGTGCAGGTAGAAGATGTCACCAGGATAGGCCTCGCGTCCGGGCGGACGATGCAGCGTCAGCGACATCTGACGGTAGGCCACAGCCTGCTTGGACAGGTCATCGTAGATGACGAGCACGTGGCCGCCGGGGTTGGTCTCGCTGGCGGGCTTGCCGTCCTCGCCGTTGTACATGAAGAACTCGCCGATAGCGGCACCGGCCATAGGCGCGATGTACTGCATAGGGGCGGAATCGGCAGCGGTGGCCGAAACGATGATGGTGTAGTCGAGCGCACCGTGCTGAGCGAGGGTCTCGCGGATGTTGGCAACCGTGGAGGCCTTCTGGCCGATGGCGACATAGATGCAGACCATGCCCTTGCCGCGCTGGTTGAGGATAGCGTCGATGGCAATGGCGGTCTTACCGGTCTTACGGTCGCCGATGATGAGCTCTCGCTGACCGCGACCAATAGGCACCATGGAGTCGATGGCCAACAGGCCGGTCTGAACCGGCTCGCACACCGGGGTACGGTCGATGACGCCGGGGGCCTTGAACTCGATGGGGCGACGATGCGTAGCGACGATGTCGCCCAGGCCGTCGATGGGCTGGCCGAGCGGATTGACGACGCGGCCGAGCATGGCGCGGCTCACGGGGATATCCATAATGCGGCCAGTGGTGCGGCACTCGTCGCCTTCCTTGATGGAGTCGACGGCACCAAACAGAACGGCGCCGACCTCGTCACGGTCAAGGTTCTGGGCAAGGCCGAAGACGGTCTCACCGGTATCGGAGCTCTTGAACTCCAGAAGCTCGCCTGCCATGGCGCTCTTGAGGCCGGAGACGCGCGCGATGCCGTCGCCTACCTCGTCGACCGTTGAAACCTCATGCGTATCGACCGTCGCGGAGAGGCTCGTGAGCTGCTCCTGCAGTTTCTTGGCGATATCCTGGGCATTGAGGGTTTCGGACATTAGGCTTCACCTCCGTACGAATTAGCAGAGTTTGCGAGGGTCTCCTGCGCGATGCGCAGCTGCGTCTTGACGGAAATGTCACGACGCTCGCCGCGGGCCTCGAGCACCAGGCCGCCCACAATAGACGGGTCGACCTGCTCGATAAGGAATACCTTGCGGCCGAAGTCCTGCTCGCATTTCTTAGTGATGGTTTGACGCAGCTCGTCGTCGAGCGGGATCGCCGTGGTGACGGTCACGCCCACTACATCCTCGTCTTCCTCGGCAACATACTTAAAGGCAGCTGCCACCTTGGGAAGAAGGTCGAGCTGGTCGCGCTTGGACATGGTGTCGAGCACGGCGATGATCTCGGGGCTGGCAGAAGCCAGGCGCTCGATCATCTCGAGGTCCTCGAACACATGGTTCTCGGCCTTGGCGGCTTCCAGAAGGGAGCGCGCGTAGGTCTCGAGCACCTTGTCCTGATAGCGGCTAGTCGGCATTCAGGCTACCTGCTTCCTGGATGTAGCGCTCGATGAGCTTCTTCTGCTCGGCATCGTCCTCGAGTGCCTCGCCCACGATCTTGGTGGCGACGGCAACGGACAGGTCGGCGATGGAGCTCGCGGCACCGGCGTAAATGGACTTGCGCTCGTCCTCGACGGTCGTATGGGCCTTGGCGATGATCTCCTCGGCCTCCTTGTGAGCAGCCTCGATGATACGGGCGCGCTCGGACTCGGCGTCCTTACGGGCCTCGAGAACGATGTCGGCAGCCTGACGACGGGCGTCGGTGACGATCGAGTCGGACTCAGCGCGCTTGGCGATGGCCTCCTGCTTGGTCTTCTCGGCCTCGTCGAGGCTCTCCTCGATCTTCTTGCCGCGCTCCTCCATGGTCTTCATGATGCCCGGCAGGGCGACCTTGGCCAGCACGATCCAGATAATCAGGAAGGCGATAAGCGCCGGGATGAACTCCGCCATCTTAGGGATGAGGATATCCGCACCGGCAGCGCCGTCCTCGGCGAACGCGGAAACCGGCATGAGCAGCGCGGCCGCGGACGCGGAGAGTGCGATCGCGCTCTTCTGGGATGAAAGATTCATACTTGACGCTCCGTGCTATTTAACGATCAGCGCGACAACGAAGCCGATCAGAGCCAGAGCCTCGCCGAAGGCGGAGCCCATGATGAAGACGGTGAACACGCGGCCCTGGACCTCAGGCTGACGGGCCATAGCACCCGTAGCACCCAGAGCAGACAGGCCGATAGCAAGACCAGCGCCGATAACACCGAGACCGTAACCGATAACTCCCACGATTCCTCCTTTGTCGTGCGTGTCTTATTTCACGCAGGATAACCTTTTTATAACTGCCGGGCTCCATGGGTACGGGCACCGGCGGTTTAACGAATTGCCTTACCTTTAAGGCACGAACGGAAGACTACTCCTCCTCCGCAACCTCCTCTGCCTCGGAGACATACACGGCGGTAAGGACCGTGAAGACGTAAGCCTGGATGGCGCCGACCACAAGCTCGATCGCATAGATCAGGATGAGGATGGCAAGCCAGGCCAGCGAAGGCAGGGCGCCGACGGCGTGGGCCGCGGAAACCTGCTGAAGCAGCGGCTGCATGAACATGCTCGCCATGATGGCAAACGAGCCCATGACCACGTGTCCTGCGAACATGTTGCAGAACAGACGGACGGCGAGCGTGATGAGGCGCAGGAAGGTCGAGAAAAGCTCGACGACCCACACGAGCACGTTCATCGGGAAGCTCACGCCCTGCGGGGCGAGGCTCTTGATGTAGCCGATCACGCCGTGAGCCTTGCATCCGTAGTAGATGAAGTACACGAAGGCGAAGATGGCGAGCGCGGCGGTGGAGCCGATTGCGCCGGTGCCGGGCTTCATTCCCGGGATCAGGCCGATCATGTTGTTGATCAGGATGAACAGGAAAAGCGAGCACAGGAACGGGAAGTGCTTCTTCCAGTTCTCACCCACGACACCCTTGCCGATATCGTTCTCGACGTACTCGATGATGTACTCGAAACCGTTGACGAAGAAGCCCTTGGGAACCAAAGTCTGCTTCTTCTTGAACACGGCCAGGACGATCAGGAGCACGATCGTGGAGACGATCAGCCAAAACGAGTACTGCGTGATGCCGCAGCTCAGATCGCCCACGACAGGGGTGGAGCTGAACTCGCTGACCAGATGATTAATCTCATCAGGCAGCTTTTCAAAAATTTCCACGACTTACCTTTCGACCTCATGAGGATCTCGCAGCGCCTTGGCGACGCGAACCGCGCAGGCGGCCATAAAGGCCACGAAGCCGATCGCCTCGCCCAGGAGGAACATGCGAAATGCCTCTCCGAACAACACAAACACAACCAAGGTAAAGACGAGCAGGGCGATTGCCGAGACCGCCAGACTCACCATACCCTTGAGCATGTCCGCATTCTGCTTATCGTCAAGAACCGGCTTGAGCGTAAAGACAAAGGGAAGAAAGGCAATTGCGCCCGCGATGGCGCCTGCAACGATAGCGAGCAGATCGGCTATCTGAAACACTGGCGTCCTCACTTTCCTTTTTAACGCCTCACAGAACAGTTCCCGCCAAACATTGGTGACTATTGTACGAGCCAATCGCTAAAGTACAACCGTAAAACAAACGGTTAATACGCACCTGTACGTTTTCTTAAGGCCTTCTTTATGCCGCAGGTACGGTAATACGTTTTTTCGAACCCCTCAGCTCAAAACGTCCGTTAACAGGAGTGCGCGTGGACGTCTTTTGCTCGCCCGCGCGCACCATTTCTTCGTATTTTCGACGTTAGCCGGTATGGCCCAGAGATTACAGCGTGCCGTAGATGCGGTCGCCGGCGTCGCCCAGGCCGGGAACGATGTAGGCAGCCTCGTTGAGATGGTCGTCGATAGCGCAGGTATAGATATGCACATCTGGGTCCTTCTCGGTCAGCGACTTGAGGCCCTCGGGGGCAGCGACGATGCACAGCATGCGGATGTCCTTGACACCGCGCTCGCGCAGGTAGCTGATGGCCATCTCGGCCGAACCGCCCGTGGCGAGCATGGGGTCGACGACCAGGCAGATGCGCCGGTCGATATCCTTGGGCATCTTGCAGTAATACTCATGCGGCTCATGGGTAACCTCGTCGCGTTCCATACCGATGTGGCCTACGCGAGCGGAGGGCACCAGGTCGAGAATGCCGTCGACCATGCCAAGGCCCGCACGCAGGATGGGCACGATGGCGAGTTTCTTGCCGGCGAGCTGTTTGAACGTGGCGGTAGTGATGGGGGTCTCGACCTCGACGTCTTCCATAGGCAGGTCGCGCATGGCCTCGTAGCCGTCAAAAAGCGCGAGTTCGCGCACGAGCTGGCGGAACTGGTTGGTGCCGGTGTTTTTGTCACGCAGGATCGACAGCTTGTGCTGGACGAGCGGATGATCGACAAGCGTCACACGGGACGCATCGTAGGTGACGGTCATGGGTTGATTGCCCCTTTCGTTGCGGCCGCAAAACGGCCTTGCTGACAAGGCGCGCAGCAACGTTGCCGCCGCACGCCATGCATAAGTTTAGCGGTTTGTTGTATCGAGCAGCCCATCGCAGCCCTACTGTGCAGCACTGAGCGAGCGCTTGACTGCATCACGCCAGCCCGCAAGGTTTTGCTCGCGACGCTCGGCGGACATATGGGGAAGAAAGGTCCTAACGATCTGGGCATTTTGCTCCAGCTCTTCAAGGTCTTCCCAATAGCCGACGGCAAGACCCGCCAAGTACGCGGCACCGATTGCCGTGGTCTCCACCGTCTCGCATTGCAGCACGGGGATATCCAGCAGGTCGGCCTGGAATTGCATGATGAACTCGTTGCGTGAGGCGCCGCCATCGACGGACAGGCGCTCAATCGAAAGTCCCACGTCCTGCTCCATGGCGCGCAGCACGTCATAACTCTGGTAGGCCATGGACTCGCAGGCCGCACGCACAATGGTCGCGCGACTCGAGGCACCGGTCAGGCCGCACACGATACCGCGGGCATGCGGATCCCACCAGGGAGCGCCCAGGCCAGCGAAGGCGGGGACGAAGTAGCAGCCCTCGTTGTCGTTGATCGAAGCGGCGAGTTGCGCGGACTCGCTCACACTCGAGATGATGCCCATGTTGTTGCGCAGCCAGTTCATGGTTGAGCCGGCGGCAAAGATAGAACCCTCGAGCGCATAGCTGATCTTGCCGTCCGCGGCGATACCGATCGTGGAGACCAGACCGTTCTTGGATTCGACGACCTCGTCGCCGGTGTTCATGAGCATAAAGCAACCCGTGCCATAGGTGTTTTTGGTCTGGCCGGGATGGAAGCAGCAGTGGCCGAACAGCGACGCCTGCTGATCGCCCGCCACGCCCATGATGGGCGGCATGTTGGTCATGATGTCGCTCGCGACGCGGCCGTAGTCGCCCGAGCTCCAACGAACCTCGGGCATCATGGAACGCGGAACGTCAAAGAGCGCCAGCAGGTCGTCGTCCCAATCGAGCGTATGGATATTAAAGAGCGCCGTGCGGCTGGCATTGGTGTAGTCGGTGGCAAAGACCTGACTGCCGGTGAGGTTGTAGATGAGCCAGGTGTCGATGGTGCCAAACATGAGGTCGCCCGCCGCCGCGCTCTCACGCGCACCGTCGACGTTGTCGAGGATCCACTGCACCTTGGAAGCCGAGAAATACGGATCGAGCGTGAGTCCCGTGCGGGAGCGCACCAGCTCTTCTGCGCCCCGCTCGACCAGCTCGTCGATCAGAGGTGCGGTGCGACGGCATTGCCACACGATGGCGTTATAGATGGGTTGGCCGCTTATGCGGTCCCACACCACCGTGGTCTCGCGCTGGTTGGAGATACCGATGGCGGCGATGCGGTCAGAATGGATGCCGCTCTTAAACTGGACCTCCATCATCACGCCGATCTGGCTGGCAAGCACCTCCATGGGGTCTTGCTCTATCCAACCGGGACGCGGGAAGCTGGTTTTGACGCTACGACGTGCCTGCGCGACGATGCAGCCGTACTCGTCGACGATGGTCGCAAGTACCGAGGTGGTGCCGCAGTCGAGCGCCATGATGTAGGAACCGCCAAAGTTAAACGAGGCATCTTCCATGCCCAGGCTGCCCAGATTCAACGACATCGCTTACACCTTTCTATTGCATCGGGTCGGACAGGACCCGTTCGATCTCTGATGCGGGAAGTGCGCCTTGGCGCAGGATCTGGAGCCCGCCGTGCTGGAACGACACGATGGTCGAGGCGTCGCGACACGGGGTCTCGCCGGCGTCGACGGCAACATCGACCCCCTCCAGGATGCGACCTTCGACGGCGGCAAAGCTTGCCGGCGAGGGCGCGCCGTGCGTGTTGGCGCTCGTGCAGGCAAGGGGACTGCCGCAGGCGCGGATGAGCGCTTGGACCACGGGAGAGGCCGAAGCGCGCAGGGCCACGGTGTCGTCGGCAGCGCGCATAAAGGTCGGCACGCAGGGGGCTGCCTTGACCACGATAGTCAGGGCTCCCGGCCAGCATCGTCGCGCGAGTACGCGGGCATCTTCCGGGATATCCACGCCATAGCGGTCGAGCGCTTCGACGCCATCGACCAGCCAAGCGACGGTTTGCGTGAGCTCACGTTGCTTGAGAGTGAAGATACGGCGATAGCCGGTGCCGAGCGCAGGAACTGCGGCGCCATTGACGGCAGCCTGCGGATCGCGCGGCCACGATGGGAATTCGCTTGTATCTTGGGGCACGGCGTCCGAGAAGGCGTTGACTGCCACGGCAACACCGTAGACGGTCTCGGTCGGAATCAAGGCCAGGCCGCCGCGGCCGAGCACCTCGGCCGTGCGCTCGACGGCAAGCCGATGCGGCTCGCGCGTTCCCTCGTATACCCGATAGACCGTCTGCATGTGTATGCCAGCCCCTTACGCTCCGGTGCAAGTTTGTTTACTGTGGGGCATTCTCGCACGAAATGTTCAACCTATTTGCCCAGAGCGCATGTTGGTTTGGTGAGCGGCTCTAGTAGTCGGTGAAAGTGAGGGGTTTATTGGACGGCTACAAACTTCTTTGGTCTTCCGGCGTGGCGTTTTTGGGCGGCGTAGCGCTCGATGCTGTCTATCGTTATCATCCGACGGCCGTCGACGAGTTCAACATCGAGCTTTCCGGCTTTGACCAGCGCGGTAATCCGCGGAGCGGAGACTTTGAGGTCCAGCGCTGCGTCTTTAAATGTTCGGCACGCCGCTTCCCGAGCGTCCTCGTGGTCGATTTCGACTGAAAGGGCCACGACCTCGGCCGAGTGTTCGTACCCTGCCGGAGTCAAACCGTTGTTGAGGTCGTCGGCCAAAAACGCCATCAGCGCCTCGGTGGCATGGGCAATCGCTTCTTCGCGTGTATCGCCATCGGCAAAGGCGCCGGGAATCTGCGGGAAGCTGGCGCAGTAACCGTCGTCTTCTTTTATGAGAACGCAGTCATAGGTAAATCGCTGCCTCATTTTGCCTCCAACTACCATCCAGTTTGGCGACGAATACTTGCCCACGTGCCCTTCTTTGGTCGATCACCACCAGAGCCGTTCACGGTGACAACACGGTCACCAGAAACATACTTAGCATGACTACCGACTTGCGCGACCTTCACGAATCCATCGTGCTTGAGTAGGGCAATGATTTCCCGAAAGGTAGGAGGTTGCATGGGCCGACCTCTTTCAGCCGTCCTAATTATAAACTATTTTATAATTTTTGCTAACCAGTTAATAAATATTACTGGCGCTGTTTGGGCTCGGTGACGATGGCTCGAACGATGCGGGGACGATCGGTGAGGTCGTGGACGATACGCACGTCCGAAAGGCCTGCTTGACGACAGAGCTCGGCCGCGGCGTCGAGCGCGCCCTCGTAGAGCTCGCAGGCAAACAGGCCGCCGGCACGCAGCATGTAGGGCGCCGCGTTGAGCAGGCGGCGGAAGATATCGAGACCGTCGGCACCGCCCTCGAGCGCCAGATCGGGCTCAAAGTCCTTGACCTCATGCGGCAGCGAGCGCATGACATCGGTGGGGATGTAGGGCGGGTTGGAGACGAGTACGTCAAAGGTGCCCCACTCTTCGCGGGGAATGGAACTCACCAGGTTGGTGAGGCTGAAGGCGACCTCGTCGGACGTGAGGCCAAGCGCATCGCGGTTTTTGGTAGCAAGGTCGATGGCGCGCGGCTCGATATCGGTAGCAGTGCAGGTAACGTGCCCGCGGCGCTCCCAGGCAAGGGAGAGCGAAATGCAGCCCGTGCCGCAGCCGACCTCGAGAACGCGGGCAGTGCGGGGCTCGGCTGGGGCAGATACGTTAGCCTCGGCGGCATCTTGCGCGGGAGTCGCCTGTTGGTCGTTGTCCTCAATGGCGATGCCGTATTCGTCGAGCTCGGGCTCGGGGGTTTCCATGGCCTCTGCTTCTGCCGCTTCGGCTTCTGCTGCCTGCGCGGCGGCTTCCTCGGCCTCGCGGTCGGCCAGTTCCTCGGCATAGGCACGGCTGCCGAGCACGTCGCTACCCAGCGCAGCCTCATCGGCGGCCGTCAGGTTGGCGGCACGGCGCTCGGCGGTCGCGCGTTCGTCTGCCAGCGCGGCCTCAGCCTTGCGAGCCTGCTCGACCTCATCGTTCCAAGGCAGCTCAACACGCTGACGGGCAGCAGCCTCGGGGCTCAGCACCTCGGCATCCAGATAATTGAGGACTTCCTCGACGAGCATCTCGGTCTCGGGACGCGGAATGAGCACGCCGGGGGCGCACGTGACGTCGATCATGCGAAACTGCGTGCTGCCGGTGATGTACTGCAGCGGTTCACCTTTAGCGCGACGAACAACGGCCGCGTGCATGGTCTCGAGCTGAGCCGCGTTAAGCGTCTCGTCCATGCGCATATATAAGTCGATGCGTGCCAAACCCGTGGCAGCGCAGAGCAGCCACTCGGCAGAAAGACGGGGGTGCTCCTCGCCGCGCTCGGCCAGGTACTCCTTGGTCCACTCGAGACAACACTTGATGGTCCAAATCTCGTTTGCCATGGGGCCCTCCCCTCTTAAGCGCCGGATGGCGCGCGAATGTCGGAGCAGATTGTACGCGAGGCCAGCGCTTGGCAAGGGGCGATTGAAGGCGATTATCGAGAATCAGCCCAGAATTTTGCTTGGAACCTGCCTGAAATGTTCATTCGCCGACGTCTAGATTTGCATTCGTCAAGCTTTTGGCAAGGTTGACCCAAAACTGACCAATATCTAACCAAGAACTTGCCAAATCACTTGACGTGCGACGCATCAAAAAATGCACTGCGACTTCTCGGACGATTTTTTGAGCATTATTATCGATAGCAGATAAACGCCGTTGATTGCTTTAAGCAGTTAAATTGCTTAATTTCTAACAAAGCAGATTAAATAAACTCGAATAGCAATTTACTCAACCTAGTCATTTAAGAACGTCCCCAATGACTACCCAAGAGAACGCCGCAGGTAGAGGACGGACAGCGAGCGACGTCCAGAGCGAACAAGTTGGCATGAAAAAGGCGAGGCATAGACCTTCTGGTCATGCCTCGCCTTTTGAATGACAAATTGTCGCTCTGGGCGGCGCGCAGCGTCGAGCCGTTACGCGGTTTGGTAAAACCGCGTAACCTAAACTGCTTGTGCCAGCTTCTCGGCTCGCTCGGCGGCGGCAAGTGCCTCGATGACGGTGCCGAGCTGATCGCCCAGAAGGACGCCGTTGTAGGTGGAGTTGAAGCCGATACGGTGATCGGTCACGCGGTCCTGGGGCTGGTTGTAAGTACGGATCTTCTCGGAACGGTTGCCGTGGCCAATCTGGCTCTGGCGCTCGGCACCGAGCTCGGCCTGCTGCTTCTCGAGTTCCATCTCGTACAGACGGGCGCGCAGCATCTGCATGCAGACCTCGCGGTTCTGGATCTGGGAACGCTGCTCCTGCGACTGCACCACGGTGTTGGTGGGCAGGTGGGTGATGCGCACGGCGGAGTAGGTGGTGTTAACGCACTGACCGCCAGGGCCGGAGGCGCAGTAGGTGTCGATGCGCAGGTCGGACTGGTTGATCTGGACGTCGATCTCCTCGGCCTCGGGAAGTACGGCGACGGTAGCCGTGGAGGTCTGAATGCGGCCCTGGGACTCAGTCTTGGGAACGCGCTGGACGCGGTGCACGCCGGACTCGAACTTCATGACGGAGTAGACGCGGTCGCCCTCGACCTTGAACTCGATGGACTTAAAGCCACCGGCCTCGCTGGGGCTGGAATCGAGCACGGTAGTCTTCCAGCCGCGCGACTCGCAAAAGCGCTGGTACATCTTGTACAGATCGCCGGCGAAGATGGCCGCCTCGTCGCCACCGGCGGCGGAGCGGATCTCGACGATGGTGTTCTTGTCGTCGTTGGGGTCGCTCGGGATGAGCATGTACTTGATGTCTTCCTCGAGCTGGGGAAGCTTGGCCTCGTTTTCGGAGATGTCCATCTGGAGCATCTCCTTCTCATCGGCATCGGTGGTATCGTGCAGCATTTCCTTGGCAGCCTCGATGTCATCGAGCGCGCCGATGTACTCGCGCGAGGCGGCAATGAGGTCGGACTGGTGCGCGTACTCCTTGTTGAGACGCGTGAACTCCTTGATATCGGAGGCGACGGCCGGGTCGGAAAGCTTCTTCTCGAGCTCCTCGTAGGCCTTGATGATCTTTTCGAGCTTGTCGCGCATGACGGACTCCTTTATATGCGTGAAGGCGAAAATCGGCAGAATTGATGGGGCGCGGGGCGCCGCTGCGGGGGTAAGTCCAGCTAGAGCATGTCGATCTTCAGATACATGCGCATCCCTTCGCGTATGGGGTACATAGTTGTGGTCTAACCCATATATGATAGCGTGTGCAGGCAAACCTGCATATAACCCGCACGGAATCCGACAAAGGGACAGTCCCTTTGTCGGATTCTAAAGCGTATGGATCAGGGCGACGAGGAAGCGGACACCCTGGAGGTAGGCGCGGCGGGTAATGCGCTCGTTGGTGCCGTGGACGCCGCGATCGCACTCGTCATCGTCGACCACAAAGGCCGAGAAGCGAATGCACTCGGAGCAAATGCGCTGGTAGTTGGCAGCGTCGGTCGCGCCGATCACGGTCGAGGGGACAATCGCCAACGGCTCGGATGATCCGTTTTCCTCCGTCCCCTTTGGATCACGGAAATAGCGGGCGGCGATGGAGCGAACCGCCTCGAGTCCCGGTCCGCCGATGCGCGGAGACGGCGAGGGTTCGGAGCTGCCGGGGCCGAGCTCGACCTCGACACGGTCGGCGAGCCCCGCCTCGGCAACGGCGACGCGGCAGCGGGCCACGACATCGGCCACGCTCGTGCCCTCGAGCATACGGAAATTGATATTGGCCCACATATCCTGCGGCATTACGTTGGCGCCGGTGCTGCCACCCTCGACCTGCGTGGGCGCGCAGGTGGTGGTCACGAGCGGATAGAGCTTCTTGCTGGCGAGGCAATCGCGGACAATGGCGCCCCCGTTGGCGGCAATTTCATCGGCCGTGTAAAGCCCCAGCTCGACGAGCTGTGCGGCAAGCAGGTCCGTGACGCGCGTCGGCCACTCGATATCGCAGATTGCGGTGATGGCACGGCTAAGCACCTCGAGCGACGTGCCGCCGTAGGGGTTGGAAGAATGTCCACCCGCGCTCTTTGTCTTGAGCACAATGTCGGCATAGCCCTTCTCCGCGAGATCGGCATGCATAAGCCAGCCCTCGCCCGCGCCGTACTCGGCAGCCGGAACGATGCGGTAGTCGCCCTCGTCGATCAAGTACTCAAGCTCAATGCCGCGCTCTTCGAGCACGCGGCCGATGGCACCCGCACCGAACTGCGTGGTTTCCTCGTCCTGGCCAAAAGCCAGCAGCAGGGTGCGCTCGTGCTCCCAGCCGTGTGCGAGCGCATACTCAACCGCCTCGAGAATGCCTGCGACCTGGTCTTTCATATCGATGGCGCCGCGACCCCAAATGTAGGTGTCGTCCACATGTCCGCTAAAGGGGGCATGCGTCCAGTCAGCCTCGGTGCCGGGTACCACGGGAACCACGTCCATGTGGCCCATGAGCATAATGGGCTTGAGGGCAGGGTCGGAACCGCTAAGCGTCACCAATAGCGAATGGTCGATAAGCTCGACCTTACCCGCCGTAAATACGTGCGGCCAAGCCTGCTGCATATACGCGCGCAGGTCGTCGAACGGCTGCCAGTTCACCGCCTCGGCATCCATACTCGAGATGGTCAGAAACGACAGCACGCGGCCCAGGCGCTCGCACGCACTAGCCTCGTCCAGATCGGCAAAATCATCCTCATGCGCAAAAAAGCGCCAAACCTCGGCCATGACATCCTTTCGATTGTGACGACAAGGGCCGCCCCACGGGAGCGGCCCTGACACATAAGCGTTTGCGGTCGGTTATTTGTCCTCGAGATAACGCGAGAGGAACTCGCGCGTGCGCTGATGTTTGGGGTTGCCGAAGAGCTCGGCCGGCGCGGCATCCTCGAGCACCACGCCCTTGTCCATAAAGACCACGCGGTCGGACACCGTGCGGGCAAAGGCCATCTCGTGCGTGACGACGACCATGGTCATGCCGTCGGCCGCGAGCTTGCGCATGACCTCGAGCACCTCGCCCACGATCTCGGGGTCGAGTGCGGAGGTCGGCTCGTCGAACAGCATGATCTGCGGATTCATGCATAGGGCACGAGCGATGGCCACGCGCTGCTTTTGGCCGCCGGACAGGCGACCCACGGCGGCGTGCGCGAACTTCTCGAGCCCCACGCTCGTCAGATGCTCCATCGCGACCTTCTCGGCCTCGGTCTTGCTCATCTTTTTGAGCGTGACGGGCGCGAGCGTGCAGTTGTCGAGCACATCCATGTTGTTGAACAGGTTAAAGCCCTGGAACACCATGCCGATGTCCTCACGCAGCTTGTTAATGTTGCAGCGCTCGGCCGTAAGGTCCTGGCCGTGGAACCAGATATGGCCCGCGTCCGGAGTCTCGAGCAGGTTGAGGCAGCGCAGAAAGGTCGATTTGCCCGAGCCTGAGGCGCCGATAATGGTGACGACCTCGCCGGGGTTAACGGACAGGTCGATGCCCTTGAGCACCTCGAGCGAGCCGAAGCTCTTGCGCAGGCCCTCGACGCGGATGAGCGGCTCATTGGTCTGTGCGGCGGCCGCGGTGCCGGTAGTGGCGGTATCTGCCATGATGATTCTCCTCGTCCTAAGCCTAGTTGGAGCTGGGCAGCGTGACCGGAGCCTCGGCGCCGAGCTTTTTGCCAAAGGCCTCGAGCAGGCGGCTCGCCACGAGCGTCAGGATCAGGTAGACCACGAGCGCCACGCAGTAGACCTCCATCTGGCGGTAGTACACGCCGGCGACGGTGGTGGTAGCGTACATGAGGTCAAACACGCCGATAACCGAGAGCACCGACGAATCCTTGATGTTGATGATGAGCTCGTTGGTGAGCGCCGGAATCGCGTTTTTAATGCCCTGGGGGAACACGACTTTGCGCATGGCTTGCCACTGCGACAGGCCCAGCGAGCGTGCTGCCTCGGCCTGGCCGGGATCGATGGACTCGATGCCGCCGCGCAGGACCTCCATCATGTAGGCGGTGGAGTTGAGCGAGATGGTAACGAGGCCGGCGGTGAAGGTGCTCCAAATCTGGTTGGCCTGAGCGGTCTCGAAGCCCATGCCGCGCAAAACGGTGAAGCCCGCGTAATAGATGAGCAGACCCTGGACCATCATGGGCGTGCCGCGCACGATGGTGGAGTAGACGGTCGCAAAGCCGCGGCCGATACTCTTAAAGAAGCGCACCAGGTCGTTATCCACGCGGTCGAACGTCTGAATACGCAGGAACACAAAGAGCAGTGCCAGGAAGAATGCGATGACAGTGCCGAAGGTGGCAAGCGCGATGGTGATCTCGATACCGCGAATGAAGAAGTCCCCGCTCTTGTAGGTCATGTAGACCAGGCTCGACAAAAAGTCGCTGGGGTTGGAGTCCGAGACAATGCTCACCTGCACCAGATCGATAAACGACATGACGCAACGGTCGACAAAGAAGATCGCCGCAATAGCAACGACGACATAACTGCCCAGGCGCGCGCCGCGACGGAAGCGCTCGGAAGCAAACGGCGACGTTTCGCGATAGTCGTTCCAGTGCATGAGCTTGGTGACCAGCGCCGCCGCCGACACGACGAGCCAGGCCCAAAGAATCGCCCAAAGGCAATCTTGGAACACGCCCGTGGGGGCCAAGAAGCTCAGCGGCGTGGGGTTGCGCTGGCTAAACGCCAAGCCGAGCGCCGCGATAACGCTCGTGCCCAGGTACACATAACGGTGGTCGGCCTTGATAAAGGAGGCCAGGCGATTAATGGTTTTCATGCTGCCTCCCTATGCCGGCTGACGGTCGAGGCACGCGTCCCACATTTGGTCGCGCTCCTCTTGGCTAATGCCCTTGAGTGTCTTGTCGATGAGCTTAAGCAGTTTGTCCGAGCCCTTGCGGCAGCCGACGTTTGCCGTGACCTCCTGCTTAAAGCCCTCGCCCTCGGCAAATTGAATCGGCACGATACCCGGGTTTTGGGCCATATAGCCCTTCTCATTCTCGGTGTTGTAGGTCACAGCGTCGCACGTGCCCTGCAGCAGGTTCGAAAACACCGTGGGAACCGAATCGACCGGGTTCTTGTGGACAACGCCCGGGATCTCGTCGATGACGGTATCGAGCATGGTGTCCTTTTGGCCGAGCACCGTAGCGCCGCTAAAGTCGCTGAGCTTGGTCGCGTTTTGGTAGGGCGAGCCCTCTTTTACGAACAGGCCAAAGTAGCCGATAAAGTACGGGTCGGAGAAGCCGACGGACTCCTCGCGCTCGGGCGTGGCGCTCATGCCGGCGATGATGAGGTCGATCTGGCCGTTGTTGAGCGAATCGATAAGGCCCGAGAAGCTCTGCTTGACGGCAACGGGCTCGCCGCCGAGGGCCTTGCAGACGATCTTGGCGATCTGCACGTCGTAACCGTCGGCATAGGCGCCCTGCACGTTGTCGATGGGGATGGTGTACTCGCTGGCCTCGGAGACCTGCCAGTTGTATGGAGCGTAGGCCGCCTCCATGCCAATGCGGATCTTGTCCTTGCCGATAACGGAATCGGACAGGTCGTCGCGACCGCCGCCCGTCGTGGGCTGGACCACCTTGAGCGTGGACGGGCGCTGGCAGCCGGCGAGCGCGCCGGCGACAACGGTAGCGCTCGCAGCGAGAGCGCTACCCAAAAAGATGCGACGGCTGCATACCGGCTGTGGATGCGCGTCGCGTTGATGGGGAGAATGCATAATCTGCCTTCCCTGTTGAATCGTATGCTGACGACTTAACAGGATATACGCCAGCAACTAGCAGCGCAGCACAAGCTCGAAAAATTAATAGACACGCGGTAGTCATTGGGGACGCCGATGTTTTGGCAATGCCGGCGAGCGACGTCCAGAGCGAACAAGTGGCATGAAAAAGGCAAGGCATGACCAGAAGGTCTATGCCTTGCCTTTTGAATGACAACTTGTCGCTCTGGACGGCGCGCAGCATCGACCGAGCGGCGGAACCTCTAGAGCAAGGTAACGCTAAAGCTGCGCTTGTCCGTCTCGCCGGGAGCCAAGGTGATGGTGTTGACCTTGTGCTCAAAGACGTCGTCCTCGGTGTCCGTGGTGGTATGACCGGTCCAGGGCTCGAGCGCCACAAACGGGGCGTCGTTGGCGGCAGACCACACGCCGATGTACTTAAAGCCCTCAAAGTCGATCTTGACGCCGTGGCCCGACTTGCGGCCGCGCAGCGTGAGCGTGGAGCCCGGGGTATCGGTGAACATGATGGCGTCGTTATCGAAGCTGCGGTGCGTGATGGGCAGCACGTCCGAGTTATCGGGAGCCTTGTAGCTACCCTCGAACGTCATGAGGCCATCGGGCGTGATGATGGGGGCCTCGTTGGTCCAAGCCTCGGTAAATGCCAGCTCGTAATCCTCGAACGCCTCATCCTCGGCACCGGGAGCAGGTACGTTAAATGCGGGGTGGCCGCCCACCGAGAACGGCAGGTCCACGTCGCCGGTATTGGTGACGGCAAAGGTCTGGGTAAGTGTGGCGTCACCAGTCAGGGCATAGGTCATGTTGAGCTTAAAGTGGAACGGAAAGGCCTTGAGCGACTCGGGCGTGTCGGTGATCTCGTACGTTACCGAGGAGCCGTCCTCCGAAACCTCGACCAGCTTGTGCTCGACGATGCGCGCGAGGCCGTGGCGCGGCATCTCGCAGGTGCCAGCCGCAGACGTCGCCGTGTTGTTGCGCAGCGAGCCCACAATGGGGAACAGGATGGGCGCATGCTTGCCCCAAAAGGCGGGGTCGCCCTGCCACAGATACTCGTTGCCGTTGAGGGCAAGGCTCGTGAGCTGGGCGCCCATGGAATCGATGGCCGCGGTGAGGCCGCCGCGCTTGATGGTAGTGACGGTAGACATGCTACTTCCTCCAAAAGTAAACAATAGTGTCGAGGGCTATTGTCCCACTCTTGGCGGCGGGACGGGACGGCAGGCGATTATTGAGTAGCCATAGAGGAATGAGCGGCGAGCGCCTACTGTGTATCCACGTAAAGGTCGAACCCGCCCTGCGGTGTGGTGTCGACCGTATCGGACGCCTGTGAGTTAAAGCTCACGGGGACCATGCGCTTTGAGGCACGGAAGCGCGTGCCGTCGGTGGCGACGGGCGGTTCATCGACGGTGAGCTCGTAGTCGCCGGGCTTAAGTTCGATGCCGTCACCAGCGGAATTGACGTATTGATACTCGTCAATCGTCTGCCCTTTGAGCGTGCGCCCCACGATATGGATGAGCATTTGGCTGTCGCCGCGCGCGGTGTCCCACGTCGCGCCGTCCTTGACCTCGACCGACACATGTACCGAGCGCGTGCGGCCGAGCGATTGCTCGACAGACATCTCGACCCTGGCGGCGTCTTTTCGCTGCTGCTCGACATGGCTCCAGACGTTTCCAATTACCGAGCATGCGATAACGCCGGCCATGAAGGCGATAAGGATGGGGCCAAGCGGAGAGCGACGTCCTGCATCTTCCTCGCGAGACAGATTGGGGCGACGTGTGGGTGCGGGCGCCTGAGCGCCCTGCGAGGGCACGTCGAGAATACTGAAGGATGCCGTGCTGTCGGGATCGATGGTGTGACGCGGCTGCGGGGTCTTTGCCGGAGAGATCGACATGTCGGCTGGCTCGCCGAGCGTGGCCGTAGCGTCGGCCTTGGCCTCGTCTGCCTCGGCCTGGGCCCAAGCTTGTTCGAAGGTCAGGGGCTCGACGGGATCGAGGGCGGCATCAGGCTCGACAGCGGCATCGTTGCCGGTCTCGTCCTCGTCGCTCGACACGTCACGCGACGCGGGCTCGTCCCACTCCTCGTCCGGAGCCTCGCCCTCGCTATACCACCATTCAAAGTTATCGATATCCATACGGGGCGCCCCTTAGGCCTCGCAAATAAACACTCGCTAGTCTTATACCCCCAGACGGCACCGAAGCTCACCCGCGCCGGACACGAAAACCGTCACAACATTCAACGCTTTTCCTCGATTTCGAG
Source organism: Collinsella aerofaciens (assembly GCF_015558785.1). Lineage (GTDB taxonomy): Bacteria > Actinomycetota > Coriobacteriia > Coriobacteriales > Coriobacteriaceae > Collinsella > Collinsella aerofaciens_P. The sequence continues at coordinate 47,877 of NZ_JADMOP010000011.1, read as the reverse complement.
ATTTTCATCGAATGTTGTGACGGTTTGAGCGGCGGCAAGGCCGCAGAATGTGACAAAGGGACTGTCCCTTTGTCACATCTGGAGGGCGACGGGGATTTGGATGCAGCAGAAGTCCTCTTGGTGGGACTCGTCGTAGCTCGTGGTGTCCAGATAGCAAAAGTCGAAGGCGTTGCCGATGGGCTGGAGCGCGTGCCCGTCCATGCAGGCGACGATGGCGCGGATGCCCTCGGGTTCGTACGGCATGCCCCAGCGGCTCATGCACAGATACGTGCCCTCGGGCAGCGCCTCCACGCCAATCTCTGCCAACTCGACAGGATCGCTCGGTAGCATCTCTTCGACACCGCGCGGCAGCACGGCAAAAGAACCGGCGCCGGCGATGGGATCGTCGGAATGCAACGCCTCGCGACGTAGCATGGCGCCCCAGCCGCGCATGGGGCGTGTGCCCGTGAGCGCGCGCATGCGCAGAATGGCCCGCATGAGCGTGGGGTGAAGCATCGAACGGCCTCGCTCGATACCGGCAGGGAACTCCTCAAAGACCACGTAGCGACGATCGAACTGCTTGAGCTCCGGCTTGCCCTCACGCTCGCGCCAGTAGACCGCCTCGTCGTAAAAGCTCAGACGCTCCTGAACGCTGGCGCGCTCGGCCTTAAGGCCGGCAATCTGCTCGTCGAGCGCCTGCACCCGCGAGCGCAGGTGCTCGGTCATCTCACCGATGTCGAACGTCGAGGTCAGGCGGTCAATCTCGTCGAGCTCCAGCCCCAGATCGCGCAACATGCAGATGAGACGCATGAGCGGAATCTGCGTAGGCGAATAGAACCGATAGCCCTTTTCGTTGACCACGGCTGGCTTAAACAGGCCGATCTTGTCGTAATAGATGAGCGTTTGGCGCGAAACGTTAAACAAGCTCGCCATCTCGCTGATCGCATACATACCCGTCTGCATAGGTCCTCCCGGCACACCAAAGCCCGCCGCCCACAGGGGCAGCGGGCTCAAACACTACTCGTATCCTACCCTAAATAAGCCTATGACCAGCGCTTATAGTTTTTACACGACACACCGACGGCCTCGAGCGCCTTGGCGGCGATGTGATGCACCGCGTCGTCGAGCGTGGCGGGGCCGTTGTAAAACGTGAGCATGGGCGGCATGAGCATGACGCCCGGCACGCGCGCCAGGCGCGCCATGTTGTCGACATGAATGGCGCTAAAGGGCGTCTCGCGCACCATGAGCACCAGGCGGCGCTGCTCTTTCATCTGCACGTCGGCCGCGCGCAGCAACAGGTTTTCGCTGTAGCCGCTCGCGATGCCGGCAAGCGTCTTCATGGAGCAAGGCGCCACAATCATGCCGTCGACCGGATAGGTGCCGCTTGCGATGGCAGCGCCGATGTTCTTGTTGTCGTAGACCACATCGGCATAGCGCCCAAACTCGTCGAGTGTCATGCCGAGCTCCTGCTCGATGGTGATCTCTCCCCCGCGCGTGACGACAAGCGCCGACTCGGCGCCGGCCTGGCGCAGGCACTTGAGGCACTCGAGGCCCAGCGCGGCACCACTGGCACCAGAGACGCCAACGACAATGCGACGGGGACGGGCAGAAGACTCGGACATGACAACTCCTTAACTACTTGGTGGGGCTACTAATTAGAAGTTAAGCTCGGCGGCCCACTTGTCCATGTCGATCTCCATGAACTGCGAGCGGATGAAGTTCTTCTTGAGGTTGAACGGAACCGTGCAGTCGAAGATGGCCTTGCAGGCGATGCCGTGCTCGCGGATCGAAGGATCGAACGCGGGGTCGTTGGACGGATCGAGCACGTGGCAGTGGCAGCCGGGGATGGTGATGAGGTCGACGTCGGCCTGGAAACGCGTGGTCATGGCCCACATAACGTCGCTCATGTCGAAGATGTCGACGTCCTCGTCGACCAGGATCACATGCTTGAGCTCGGAGAATGCCGAGAAGGCGAGCATGGCGGCGTTGCGCTGACGGCCCTCGTCATTCTTGCTCGACTTTTTGAACTGCATGATGGCAACGAACTTGCCGCCACCGCAGGGAGCAGCGTGAACGTTGAGCAGACGGCCCGGGATAGCGGTCTCGACCATCTTGTAGATGGAAGCCTCGGTGGGGATGCCGGCCATGGAGACGTGCTCGTGCGAAGGACCGATGCAGCTCTCCATGATGGGGTTGGTGCGGGTGGTGACGGCGGTGATCTTGATCACCGGGCAGACCTTGGCGCCACCGGTGTAGCCGGGGAACTCGGGCATAGCGTAGCCGTGACCGTTGACGTCCTCGTTGATGGTCTCGTCGTGCATGAGGTAGCCCTCGAGCACGTACTCGGCGTTGGCGATGCACTTCTGCGGAACGGTGACGCAGTCGGCGAGCTCGACGGCATGGCCGCGCAGGGCGCCGGCGATCTGCAGCTCGTTAAAGCCGAGCGGCGTGGTGGGAGCCTCGAAGCCGCAGCACATGTACACGGCGGGGTCCAGACCGATGGAGATGGAGATGGGCATATCTTCGCCGCGCTGGCAGTACTCGTCGAAGAACGCGCCCAGGTGACGGCTGCCCGGAGTGATCCACATGGCAAGCCTGTCTTTGTCGACGCAGGAGAAGCGGTGGATGGTCACGTCGGACTGGGAGCCGTCGGGGCTCGTGCCGTAGGCGAGGCCCATGGTGATGTAGGGGCCGCCGTCGACGGGCGTGTTGGTGGGGGCGGGAACGATCTTGCGCAGGTCGAAGCCCTCGTCGGTCGCCTTGTACACGACCTCCTGGCAGTCGACGTGCTTGCCCTCGGCGATCTGCTCGGGGGCGATCAGGTTCTCAAAACGCTTACCGATCTCGAGGCCCAGGTGCTCCTCGTCCAGATCGAGCAGAGCGGCAACGCGCTTGCGGCTGGCAAGCATGCCGATGCAGACCTTGGCGTCGTCAAAGCCCTTGACGTTGTTGAAGACCATGGCCGGACCCTCTTTGGTCGGGCGCATAACGGTGCCGCCGGCGCCGACGTGACGGTAGACGCCCGAGACCTCGGCATCGGGATCGACCTGAGTGTCAGTCTCGAGCAGCTGACCCGGCATCTCACGCAGGAAGTCGAGCGCGGAACGCAGGTCGTGGATCTGGGAAGCATCGGTAGTGGACATAGCGTGCTCCTTTCGGGAGAGAGCCCGACGGCGGGATGCCGCCGGGCTGGGGAACGTAGTGGGGCCATGGCGCTCATGGATGGGGCGCTCGGGCACTCGAAGTTCGAGCACTCGGCTGTTTACAGCCCAAGCGCTCGGCCGCTTACATCAGGCCAAAGAGATGGAACCAGGCGGCCTCGACCAGCACGACGATAAAGACGACCGCGGTGAGGGGAATGCCCATGCGCATGGCCTCTTTGGAGGTGTAGCCGCCGGCGTCCTTGCCCTCGCCGATAAGGATCGGCAGGTTATGGAACGGCAGGATGTAGTGGATGTTGATGGACGTGAAGACGATGAGCGCCACGGCGAGCGGGCTCACGCTGGAGCCGGCCGCGAAGCTGATGAACGCCGGCACGCACACGCCGAGCACGGCCATGACCGAACCCATGAACATGTGGATGATCATGGAGAGTGCGGCGACAAGCAGGGCGAACAGGAAGATGTTCTCGGGCACGGAGCTGGGAAGCACGACGTCGGCGATCCAGGCGTTCATGCCGGTGGCGCCGCCCACGGAACCCACGGCCATGGCGGCCGTCAGGAACATGAGGGACTTGATGTCGACAGCGTTCCAGCTGGCAGGAGTGAGGACCTCGCCGATGATGGGCATGGCGAGTGCGACGCCAATGGCCAGGGTGACCCAGCCGATAAAGTCGCCCGAGACGGTGAGCCACAGCGCGATGGCGATGACAAGCCACACGATGGTGCGGATCTCCTTGACGGAGAGCTTGCCGAGCGCGGCCTGCTTGGCCACGATCTGCTCGCGATCGTAGACGAGCTCCTTGCTGGGCTTAAAGAGGAAGAGGCCCAAGAACAGGGTGCACAGCAGCGCGACCAGCATAGGCACGCTCATGTACAGGAACCAGTCGACAAAGGACGGGCTCATGCCGCCGGCCTCGGCGCTGTACTGCGCAACGAGCGGGTTGAGTGTGGAGTCGCCCGTCAGGAAGAACATGGAGCCCGGGGCAGCAGCGGCAAACACGAGGAAGCCGAGCTTACCCTTGTCGTCGTCACCGTAGCCGGCGGACTCGGCGATGACCGAGACGACGGCGAGGATGAGGAAGGCGCGGGGGAACGGATGCGGGATCAGCAGCGACAGCACAAAGGTGAGCGCGAAGATCGAGATGATGAGCGACTTGGCGTCGCGCACGAACTTGAGCATGAACGCGTAGGCGATGCGCTCGCCCAGGCCCGACTCCTTGACCGCGCTGGCGATGAGGTAGGCGCCGATGACGAGCCACATGGTGGCCTTGGTCCACGAGCTAAACGTGGAGGCGACCGTCGCCGAGATGCTCGCGGCGCCCGTGTCGTCCACGCACACCTTGAACAGGACGAGCAGTGCGCAGTAGAGCAGGCCCACAAAGCCCGGCTGTGCCACGCCGCATGCCCAGAACACCACCGTGGCGAGCGTCAGTGCCAGACAGGTCTGACCGCCGACCGTGAGCTCGACCGTCGAGCTCAGCTCCGCCAAAGGAAGAAACTTCACCAGCAAAAAGACAACGATACCCAGCACAAAGCCAATTTCGCGCTTGGTGATCTTAAACGCCTTCTTTTCCGCTTCCATCTCCCCACCTTTCTTGTTGGGGGCGCTCCGAATTCGCAGCCATGTTGCCGCTTAAAAAGGGGCGCCCGTTATCGGACACCCCTTACGTTGCGCTGTGTTGCGGCAATACAGTCAAGCGGATTTTTTGGATGAGAAGCGATTCCCTAGACAAAAACCGTCACAACATTCGACGCTTTTCCTCGTTTTCGAGATTTTCGCCGAATGTTGTGACGGTTTGGATGTGGCAAAGGGACTGTCTTTTTTACATAGCGAGGGCCGTGCGGATGAATGGGTCGCCGAGGGCCTCGCGGAGCCAGGGGGCCAGCTGCTCGGGGTGACCCTGCAGGTAGCCTTTGAGCTCGGACGGAGCCACGCGACGCACTTCCGAGATCTCCTCTTGGTTGATATGCAGCTCGCCCGGCTCAACATGGGCAAGGTAGACCTCGCACCATTCGCACTCGCAGCGACCGTCGCCGTGGTCCTCGCGGTACACCACGTGTCCGAGGTGCTTGAGCTGATCGGGCTCGCGCGTAATGCCGAGCTCTTCGTTGATGCGGCGCGCCGTGGCGGCCGCGACGTCTTCCCCGGGGAGCGGATGACCGGCGCAGCTATCGGCCAGCACCCCGCCCCACAGGCGTTTGAGCGGACTGCGACGACAGAGCAGCAGGCGCGCGTCTTCGCCCTGGCCCTCGACCAGAAGCGTCAGAAATGCCTGATGCAGGATTCCCTCGCCGGTATGGGCCTCGATGCGGTCGACGGGGCCAAGCGCCTCGCCGGTCGCGGCATCGACCGCCACGACCTCGGCGCCTGCGCCGCCTTCATCCCAGCCGGCGCGCAGAATGCGGGCTGCGGCCTCCTCGAGCGCGGCGATGAGTTCCTTGGTGGTATCGAGCATGCGCCGCAAGTCGTCCGCGGTCGCGTTCTCCACATGAAAACCCGTGCTTGCAACTACCGGCACGCCAAAGCGCGTGGCCAGCGCCGCCGCAATATCGTGCGCCGGAATTTCGTCTCGATGGCACGGAACGGCCAGGATGCTCACCGTCGCCGTACGGCCGGGCTCGGGGCGAGGAATGGCCTGCGCCGTGGCGCCCAGGTGCGCAAACTCCGGCGAGCAGGCGTACACCGCCATGCCTCGCGGCGTCACCGTCAACTGGGCCTCGAGCGCAAACTTGCCCTCGCCCACTACAACCTTTGTCGTGTGCATACCCATGGGATCTCCTGTCGCCCGCAATGTACCTGAGACCATCTTCGCCTGTATTGCGACTATACAGGCAAGCGCAGCCTGCGACAAAGGAGGCAGGCACCCGACACATTCTGTTAGAGTTGCAGGGATTGAATCCCGCTTATTCATGCGACATTGGAGTGACAACCTTGACCGCCGCAACCACACCTAAAAGTAAGTCAACCGCCGCCGCGCTCTCCCCCGCGCGCACCAGGCTCTGCCTGGCGCTGCTCGTGCTGTTGGGATTCTCGCTCGGCTGCTCCGAGTTCGTGGTCATCGGCATCGAAAGCGACCTGGCGACGGAACTCGGCGTATCACTTGCCACTGCGGGCCAGCTCATCAGCGTGTTTGCGCTCGTCTACGCTATCGCGACGCCGGTGCTCGCGCTCAGCACGGGGCGATTCCGCCGCTACCAGCTGCTCGTGTGCTATAGCGTCGTCTTTGTGCTCGGCAACCTGGTCATGGCGTTGGCTCCCAACTTCCAGGTGCTGTTTATCTCACGCATTGTCCTGGGCTCTGTCTCGGGTGCGCTGCTCGCCGTGGGCGTGACGTACATCCCTGAGCTGCTATCCCCGCAGCAAACCTCACTTGCCATCTCGGTCGTGTACGGCGCGTTTTCCGTGGCGATGGTCTTTGTGACCTCGATTGGCAAGTTTGTGGCCGACACACTCGATTGGCACGTGGCCATGTACGGCACGCTGACCTTTGCCGTTTTGATCTGTAGCGCGCTCGTGGCGTTTATGCCTCGCGCCGGGCAGACCGATGAGCCCGCCACCTTCCGCGAGCAGGCGGGGCTACTACGCGAGCCGAGTATCATCACCGGCATGCTCATCTTCTTGTTTGGCGTGGGCTCGGTCTACGTATTCTACGGCTACGTGACGCCTTATCTGGAGCAGATGCTGGGCATGGATACCGTTCAGGCGAGCACCACACTTATGGCCTATGGCGTGTTCTGCCTGATCTCGAACATCCTGGGCGGATGGATCGATGCGCGTTTTGGCATGAAGGCGCTGCTGGTTACGTTTGTGCTGCAGGCGGCGGCACTGCTCGGGCTGTTTGCCGTGGGCGCCGCCATGCCGCTCGCGCTGGTCTTTGTCTTTAGCCTGGCGATGCTCATGTACCTGTTCTCGGTCTCATGCATCACGCACTTTATGGACGTGGCACGCAGCCGCCATCCCAAGTCGATGGTACTCGCAAGTTCGGTTGAGCCCATGGCGTTTAACGTCGGCATCTCGTTTGGCACCGCAGTGGGCGGCGCCGTGGTAAGCAGCATTGGCATTGCGTACGTGGGTGCAGTGGGCGCCGCGTTCTCGCTTGTGGCCTGGGCGCTCACGCTGGTGACGATTAAGTTGGCTCGCTGGGAGCGCCGTCGTCAATCAGCACAGCCCCGGATGCAGGCATAGGGGCGAACATAGCCCAAGGTGGCGAGCAACCGGTGAAAACCGTCCCATACGAGTAGTGTTTATCCGCCTGCAAGCTCCAGCAGTGCAATTTCGTGTACTTCAGATACACACTTTTCTACTATTTCGTGTATTCCAAGTACATGAAATCGTACTAAACTATGTATCTGAAGTACACGAAATTGGAAAGGCGGCCCCATGCGCAGATCAATCGAATCCGTTATCGAATCATGGGCGACAAAGGACGCGTCGCGCCCCCTCCTCATCCGTGGTGCGCGACGCGTAGGCAAAACGTACGTTGCCGAGGAAATCGGCAGACGAATCGCCGGCGATGCGTTTGTCAAACTCGACTTTCAGACCGATCTTGAGCTGATCGCTCCGCTGTTCGACTGTCCCACCGACGACGTTAACGCCATCGTGGCGCGAATCTCAGACTATAAACGCACCCCCATTCGCAAAGAAACCGCCTTCATCCTGTTTGACGAGGTGCAGCTCTGCGAACGGGCGCTCAACTCGCTTCGCTTTTTTTCGGGTTCGGGCTGGCGCATATGCGCGACCGGCAGTCAGCTCGGCGTCGCCACGCGCAAGCGCAAGTTGCCTTTTCCCAGCGGCGTTCGTCAAGAGACCATGCATCCTATGTCGTTCGAGGAGTTTCTCTGGGCGCTCGACGAGGAGCGGATGGCCAATGCCATTCGTACCCACGCCGGCACGCTCGAGACCTACGCCGCGCACCAAGCCGCGCTCAGCCTGTTTCATCGATACCAGATCGTGGGCGGCATGCCCGCCGCCGTCAACGCATATCGCAAGACGTTATCCATCGAGGATGCGCGCGTCGAGCAGCGCGAAATCGACGAGACCTATACCGCCGATATGACCGACCCCGAAAACGGGATCAGCGGCGTGGCGGCGCGCAAGGTCTGGCGCTCCATTCCGTCCCAGCTGCTGAGATCGTCCACAAAAAAATTCAAGTACTCCGAGGTCGAACGCGGAGGCCGTCGCGCCAAGCTTATCGAGCCGCTCGACTGGCTCGAAGGCGCCGGCATCATATCGGTCAACAACCTGACCGAAGGCATCGAGCCTCCCCTCGTTCCCTTCGACGACGAAGATGGAAGTTTCTTTAAGGTCTATCTTCTCGATACCGGCCTCATGTTCTACAAACTCGGCATCAACCCGCGGCTCTGGCTCGACCTCAAAGAGGATTCCGCCATAGCGCTATCTTCCGACTTCCGAGGCGCCCTGGCGGAAAACTCGGTCATGCAAGCATTTTCGGGCAATAGCTTGCAGACGTATTACTGGGTGCCGCCGTCGTCTTGGAAGACGACCGGCGAGCTCGATTTTTTACTTCAGACCGACCGTATGGAAATTGTGCCCGTCGAAGTAAAGTCCGCACGTAACGTGCGCGCGAGAACCCTCGGGTCGTTTATGGACAAAGCCCGATCGCCATATGCCTACATTTTGTCCGAGAACAATTTTTCCCGCAGCGAAACCGATGACGGGCGCGAGCTGCGCCACCTCCCCTTGTACGCAGCGGGCTTTATTGGAGCAAACTGCCTCAAGAGCAGTCTGTAAGCCCTGCGCGACCGCCTAGAAAGGAAGCCGCTCATGCAACGCATTCTTTTTATCTGCCATGGAAATATCTGTCGCTCGACGATGGCTGAGTCGGTGTTTACCGAGCTCGTGCGCCGCGCTGGGCGCGAGGCGGAGTTTGTCATCGATTCCGCTGCGACCTCGACCGAGGAGATCGGCAACCCGCCACACCACGGTACCGTTGCCAAGCTGAGCGAGGTTGGGATTCCCGTCGTCGCACATCGTGCACGTCAGGTGCGTCGCGCGGAGTATGGCGACTGGGACCACATTGTCTATATGGACGACGAGAACGCCCGCGGCCTGTACCGAATTTTTGGGAAGGACCCCGATGGCAAGATCTCGCGCCTGCCCGATTGGACCGATCGCCCCGGCGACGTGGCCGATCCCTGGTACACCGGCAATTTCGACGCCACCTACCGCGATGTACTCGCCGGTTGCACCGCTATGCTCGAGCAGCTGTAGGCGCTCGGGCGGCGCGGGCACACGGGCCACGCCATCGGCATAAAACGAGCGTGGATTTTCTCCCACTTTGAGCGTTCGAGCGCGCTCTAAACGGGAGAAAATCAACGCTCATGAATGTGACAAAGGGACTGCCCCTTTGTCACATCCGGGACCGGCCCTAGACCGGCTTGACCTCCAGCTTAATCCCCTTGGCACAGAAGTCGCCCAAAACATCCGAAAGGGCCCAGGTCGCATATAGCGGCAAATAGAGAACCGCTCCGTTGCGCTCAACGTTGCCTCTCGAGAAAACAATCCCGAGCCTTACGCCATATTCAGCCGTATCAAGCACATGACCGAGCGCAGCGTGCGCGTGGTAATAGGAGCCCGATTTAACCTCGATCGGAACAGCCGTCCCATCCGGTCCATCGACCACAAAGTCCACTTCACCGCGCTTTTTTGTCTGATAGTAGTAAAGCTGGCGATTTTGGGCAGCCAGCTGCTGGGCCACCACGTTTTCGTAAATGCCGCCCAGGTTGGGCTCCTTGCTATCAAGATACGCCGCCTGGGCGACTCCAACGGGGTAACGCGCCATCAACATGCCCGCATCCGATTGATATAGCTTGAACTGCGATGGCCGCGCCGTCTTGAGCAGGGGCGATTTTGGCTCGGTTACGATATCGGCTTTGAGAGCAACGCCGGCATCGACAAGCCATACAAAATCTCGCTGATACTTCTCGTAGTGAGCCTTGGGGTCAATGGAATTGAGCACGAAGCGCTTGTTTTCGCCCTCGAGCATAATAGGGAGCTGATCGTAGATGCTCTGCACCTGAAGGGCTCGCCCGCTTGCATACTTGGAGATATCCCGCCGGTACTGTTCGTTGAGCTCTGACTGTAGCTGGCGAACAGAGGCAAGGTCGCCCTGCGTGTCAAGGAAACGCTGCACGACCTCCGGCATTCCGCCGACAACGGTATAGGTCCTGAAGTTTGCCATCATCGCGTCATGAATGTAATCAGGAATGGGCCTCTCGCTGATACACGCGTCACGTATCGTTTGGCGAGCCCCCTCGCTCACCCCGATTGCCCAGCAAAACTCCTCAAAATCGAGCGGGAACATCCTAAGCTCGTGAACATACCCCACGGGATAGGACCTGACGCCCTTGAACTGAGTCCCGAGCATTGACCCCGAAAACGCCCAGCGGCACCTCCCGTCCTCAACAAGGAACTTTGCCATCGTCATGATGTCGGGGGCCTCTTGGACCTCATCGATAAACACGAGCGTTTTGCCTGGCGCAATCGACTTTCCCGAAAGAAGCGTCACCCTGCTGATGAAATCATCGGCATTCCGCGCCTCGAGAAGAGCATCTTTTGCCTGGCGGTTTTCCATGAGGTTAAGCTCGATGTAGGTTGCATGGCTGGCTTTGCCAAATGCGCGAATCGAATAGCTTTTGCCGATCTGGCGAGAACCCGTGATGAATAAGGCCTTTTGCTCGGCAGACTTCAGCCAACGCTCCAGCTCTGCCGCTATTTTCCTGCGCAGCATAGGCTCTCTCCTCAGTGTCATCAAATGAAATGCAAAGTTTTATACGCTTGATTATCGATGAAACGCAGAATTTTTAGAACCTAAAATCAAATGAAATGCAGAGATTTGAGATTATAAGCAAAAGAAGGGGCACCACCGGCGAATGTGTCAAAGGGGCTGTCCCTTTGACACATTGCGCTCGACTACTCGTCAACGATCTCGGCAAGCCAGACGTTCAGCGTATCGACCTCGGGGCAGCAGAACTTTGCCGTACCGGGCTCGTTGCCAGGCACAGTTCCGCCATAGCGCAGGATATCGATATAGGGAAAGCCCACATGGCAGGCCATGGCGCACATCTTGCCGCGGTCTCGGTCGAAGTCAAAAACGTCGCCCGGCTTGTGACCATGGTGGCAGCGGCACGCACCCAGCTGGTCCACGCAGCTCACGCGGATACGCGGACGCTTGCCACGCGGCGCGCCGAGCGGCTTGTTATCGCCCGCAGGCTTGATGCCGCCCTCGCCAGCATTACTCATGGTCAATCACATCCAGGCAGGCCTCGATGGGCAGGCCGGCGGACTTGTCCTCTTGGTCGGCATTGCGCTCGATAAGCTCAGCCACCACACGCATGGCATCGGCCGTTGCGCGCTGCAGGCTCCAACCGGCCATCACGCGGCCGACGAGCACCGCCGAGAACGTGTCGCCCGTGCCCGGGAAGTAGACCGGGATCAGGTCGAAGGGAATCGTAAAGTACCCCCCCGCCACATGGTCGTAACCGATGACGACATTCGCACCGTCGACCACAGCGCTCGTAATGACCACCGACTTGGCGCCCAGGGCACGCACGGCATCCACAAGAGCACGGCCCTCATCGGGCATGATTTGCTCGGCAATGGGCGCATCGGTAAGCAGGCACGCCTCGGTGTAGTTTGGCACCGCATAGTCGGCGCACTCGAGCAGGCTGCGCATGAGACCGATCGTGGACTCGGGCACGCCGGCGTAGAGCTTGCCGTTGTCGCCCATGATGGGATCGACGAAAACCTTAGTGCCCTTTTGCGCGCAGCGGTGGCAGAAGTCCGAAATGATGCGCGTCTCTTCCTCGGTCACGATAAAGCCGGTCGAGATGGCGTCGAACTCAAAGCCGAGCTCCTCCCAGATAGCGAGGCTTTGGCGCACGTACTCCGTGGTGTCGTGGATGTAGAACTTGGGATAGTTGAGCGTATCGGACACAAGTGCCGTCGGCAGGTTATGGATACGGTAGCCCATGTGCGACAGCACCGGCAGCATGGCGGAAAGCGCAACCTTGCCGTAGCCGCACATATCGTTGATCAGCAGCAGCTGAGTGTTCTTCATGAGGGTCTCCCTTGGTTCGGGCACGGCGCAGCAGCGCCACAGTGCGACTAAGTGTAGCGCAGGGAGCGTTTGCAGCGTCGAGCCGTTACGCGGTTTGGTAAAACCGCGTAACCACTAGTTTGGTACCTTGACATTCATTTCTCATGCTCCTAGATTAGTTAGGCACAAAACAATTCCACTACCTAACTAAAGAAAGGAGCGAAGATTAGATATGTGTGTTGAACCACACGCCCATCCGCATGAACCCGGCGACGACCCCTCGCAGCCGGTAGACGAGCCCGAGACTCAGTCCAAGGAGGACCGTCTCGCCAAGAGAATCCTCCATGGGCTGGGGTTTTGCGGCCATTACATGCATTTTCACGGCGGCGGCATATCTGGCAAGGCGCCTATTGTCTGCCTACTCGCCAAGCAGCCGACCGGCGAGCTGTCCCAACAGGAGCTCGGCATGCACTTCGACCTCAAGCCGGGGTCCCTTTCCGAGATTCTGTCCAAGCTCGAACTGGGCGGTCTTATCGAGCGCAGTCGCAATCCCAAAGACCGTCGGCAGCTCACCATCCGCCTGACCGATGCGGGATGGGAAAAGGCCCGCGTTGAGCAGGCGGCCCGCATCCGCTTTAGAGAGCAGGCCTTTAGCGCGCTCACCCACGACGAGCGCGAGCAGCTCGCCGAAATGCTCGAGAAAATCCGTGTAACCTGGGAGGAACTGGATGATTAAAACCCTCATGGGAAGCATCCGCGACTATATGAAAGTCACCGTTGCCACGCCATTGCTCGTGCTTGGCGAGGTGCTCTGCGAGATGCTGATTCCATTTATCACCGCCAACCTGATCGATGCCATCAAAGACGGCGCCACCGTTACCGAGATGCTGCCCACCGCCGGCTTTTTGGTACTCATCGCGCTAACATCGCTTGCTTTTGGCGCCGCTGCCGGCGTCACCTGCAGCCATGCCAGCTGCGGCTTTGCCAAGAACCTGCGTCACGACCTGTTCTACAAGATCCAGACGTTCAGCTTTGCCAACATCGATGAGTTCTCGAGCTCCTCACTCGTCACGCGCCTGACCACCGATATCAACAACGTGCAGCAGGCCTTTATGATGCTCATCCGCATCGCCGTGCGCTCGCCGCTGGTGCTGGTCTTTGCCTTTACCATGGCATACGCCATGGGCGGCAGCGTCGCCATGGTCTACCTGGTCATCATTCCGCTGCTGGGCTTTGGGCTGTTCTTTATCATCTTTAAGGTGCGCCCCATCTTCTCGCGCGTGTTCCACAAGTACGACGCCCTTAACGAGTCCGTCGAGGAAAACGTCACCGGCATGCGCGTGGTCAAGAGTTACGTGCGCCAGGACTACGAGAAGGAGAAGTTCGCCACCGCCGCGCGCGACGTCCAGATGGACTTCACCCGCGCCGAGAAGCTGCTCGCCTTCAACAACCCCATGATGAACATCTGCGTCAACGGCGCGTTCGTCGTCATCATCTACCTGGGCTCCAAGCTCATCATCACGAGCCAGGGCACCCTGTTCGACGTGGGCCAGCTCTCCTCCATCTTTACCTACGGCTTCCAGATCCTCATGAGCCTAATGCAGCTGTCGATGATCTTTGTCATGGTAACCATGGCAGACGAGTCGGCGCACCGCATTACCGAGGTGCTAGCCGCCGAGCCCACGATCGCCAACCCGACCGAGCCCGTGCACGAGGTTGCCGACGGCTCCATCGACTTCGATCACGTGAGCTTTAAGTATTCCGAGCATGCCCGCCGCCAGGCGCTCGACGATATCGACCTGCATATTAAGAGCGGCGAGACCATCGGCATTATCGGTGGCACCGGCTCGGCCAAGTCGACGCTCGTGAACCTGATCGCCCGCCTGTACGATGTCACGGAGGGCACCGTGCGCGTCGGCGGCGTGGACGTGCGCGACTACGACCTGGACGCGCTGCGCCACCAGGTAGCCATGGTCCTGCAGAAAAACGTGCTGTTTAGCGGCACCATCGCCGAGAACCTGCGCTGGGGCGACCCAAACGCCACCGACGAGGAGGTCCGCGAGGCCGCACATCTGGCCTGCGCCGACGAGTTTGTCGACGGCTTCCCCAAGGGCTACGACACCTGGATTGAGCAGGGCGGCTCCAACGTCTCCGGCGGCCAGAAGCAGCGCCTGTGCATCGCGCGCGCCCTGCTGCGTCGCCCCAAGATTCTGATCCTGGACGACTCCACGAGCGCCGTCGACACCAAGACCGACGCCAAGATCCGCGAGGGCCTGGCGAGCTACCTGCCCAACACGACCAAGCTCATCATCGCCCAGCGCATCAGCTCCGTGCAGGACGCCGACCGCATCATCGTCATGGAGGGCGGCCGCATCAAGGACATCGGCAACCACGATGAGCTGCTCAAGACGAGCGAGATCTACCGCGAGACCTTTACCTCGCAAAATAAGATGAGTGCCGAGGGCGAGGAGGCGGCCGAGACCGCCGCAGCCGACACCGAGGCATCCGCACCGCAAGCTCAGATCCAGGAAGGAGGCGAGGCGCATGAGTAAGGCAGCTACCGCCGAGCGCGCGCGCAACCGCAAGGGCGGCACCATGTCGCGCCTCATCAAGACGCTCTTTGGCTTCTACCCCGTGCTTTTGCCCCTCGTCGTTGTCGGCGTGGTGCTCTGCGCCATCATCAACTCCATCGGTGCGACCTTCCTTCAGAGCGCTCTGCAGATTATTAGCGAATCGTGGCAGTCGGGCGATTGGGAAGCCGCACAGCCCAAGATCGCACAGCTCGTGACCACCCTCGCCTGCATCTACGGCATCGGCATCCTGTCTTCGCTCTTCTGGAACCGCGCCATGGCCATCGTCACGCAGGGCTCGCTCGAGAAGCTGCGCGAGAAGATGTTCAACCGTATGCAGGACCTGCCGATTCGCTACTTCGACACGCATCAGCGCGGCGACATCATGAGCCACTACACCAACGACATCGACACGCTGCGCCAGATGATCAGCCAGTCGCTGCCCAACCTGCTCATGACGACCATCGTCATCGTCACGGTGTTCTTTATCATGCTGTACTACAGCGTGTGGATGTGCCTGGTCATTGTGGCCGGCGTCGCCTTTATGACCTTTATGACCAAGCTGCTCGGCTCCAACTCCGCGCGCTTCTTCATTGCGCAGCAGACCGAGCTCGGCGTGGTCGAGGGCCATATCGAGGAAGTCATGAACGGCCAGAAGGTCGTCAAGGCATTCTGCCACGAGTCTGCCGCCGAGGCCGATTTTGACGAGCGCAACGAAAAGCTCTTCGAGGTCTCGCAGAAGGCCAACATGTACGCCAACATCCTCATGCCTATCCTTATGAACCTGGGCAACCTGCTCTACGTGCTGGTCGCACTGGCAGGCGGCATTTTCCTGGCGCTGGGCGTGCCCAATCTGAGCATCTCGGGCATGACGCTGTCCATCGCCGTCGTAGTGCCGTTCCTCAACATGACCAAGCAGTTCTGCGGACAGATCGGTCAGATCTCGCAGCAGATCAACGCCGTGGTCATGGGCCTCGCCGGCGCCGACCGCATCTTTGAGCTCATCGACGAGGAGCCCGAAGCCGACGAAGGCTATGTGACGCTCGTCAACGCGCAGGTCAACCCCGACACCTGGCAGCTCGAGGAGGCCGACCACCACACCGGCATGTGGGCGTGGAAACATCCGCACCGCGCAACCGGCGAGATCGAGTACGTGCCGCTGCGTGGCGACCTGGTCATGGACAACGTCGACTTTGGCTACACGCCCGACCACGAGGTGCTGCACGGCGTGTCCGTGTTTGCCAAGCCGGGCCAGAAGGTCGCGTTTGTCGGCGCCACCGGTGCCGGTAAGACGACCATCACCAACCTCATCAACCGCTTCTATGACATCGCCGACGGCAAGATTCGCTACGACGGCATCAACGTCAACAAGATCCGCAAGGCAGACCTGCGCCGCTCGCTGGGCGTGGTGCTGCAGGACGTAAACCTGTTCACCGGCACCGTGATGGATAACATCCGCTACGGCAATCTGGATGCCACCGACGAGGAGTGCATCGCGGCAGCAAAGCTCGCCGGCGCGGACGACTTTATCACCCGCCTGCCCGACGGCTACGACACGATGCTCACCGGCAACGGCGCCCAGCTGTCGCAGGGCCAGCGCCAGCTGATCTCGATCGCACGCGCCGCCGTCGCCGATCCGCCGGCGATGATCCTGGACGAGGCCACGTCGAGCATCGATACCCGCACCGAGGCCATCGTGCAAGCCGGCATGGACAAGCTCATGGAAGGCCGCACGACGTTTGTCATCGCGCACCGCCTGTCCACCGTGCGCAACTCCGACGCGATCATCTGTCTGGATCACGGCCGCATCATCGAGCGCGGCAACCACGACGAGCTGATTGCCAAGCGCGGGTATTACTACCAGCTCTATACCGGAGCGTTTGAGCTGGAGTAGTTCGGCTCGCCGAGATGGCCGATTTGCCGCTCATTCGTCGGGCATGACCCTAAGGTCAATGCCCTCCTCTTTCGGGGCAAATCGACTCATCTCAACGACCCAAACACAATGCACCGCAACGAATAAAGCCTCCGCAGCCACACGAGCTGCGGAGGCTTTATTCATGCCGGCCGGAAACCGTATCCCACTTTTCGGGCCCAAAATGGGATGCCGTTTCCCGCTGGACCCCCTCCGGGAAACGGCATCCCATTTCAAGGGAGTAAACCGGGATGTGATTTCCCCTAACGGCACCTTTGGGAAGCCGCATCCCACTCTAGACGCACAAAACGGGATGAGCTTTCCCATGGTGATCCAAGACCAGAAGCATGTCCGATAGCGCGGCCAGGTCAAGAACAACAAGGCAAGCGTCACGCCAATTTGGACGAGCGTCTGCTGCAGTTTGAGGCTGCTGGCCCATATGGTAGAGTTAACCACCCATGAATTTCAGCACACTGCGTGCTACCTGTTCTTTTGTCATTTAGGGGAGTGAACTTGTGAATACTTCTGTCGCCAAGAAGGCCGGCCAGGCGGTGCGCCTGCTCATGATGGTGCTCACGGCAGTTCTCATCTTCTTCTTCATCAATGTTATGCTGCTCGTCTCCGATATCCAGGGCACGGCGCGTGTGGTCAACTACGCCGGCCTGATACGCGGCACCACGCAGCGCATCGTGAAGCTCGAGGACGCAGGCCAGTCACAAGACGACCTGCTCAAGGCCGTGGATTCATACATTAACGGCTTGCGCTACGGAAGCGACGACCT
This sequence comes from Collinsella aerofaciens, assembly GCF_015558785.1. GTDB lineage: Bacteria > Actinomycetota > Coriobacteriia > Coriobacteriales > Coriobacteriaceae > Collinsella > Collinsella aerofaciens_P. The sequence continues at coordinate 30,415 of NZ_JADMOP010000011.1, read as the reverse complement.
CAATCTCGTCCGTCTCGACGACGATGAGTATCAGGCAAAGATGACCGAGCTTGCAAATTATTTTGATGAGCTTTGCACCGAGATCATCCGCGTGCGCGAAGTCGGCTATGAGAACACCGACATCATCTCCATGAGCGAGGAGTTCTTTGGCATTTGCGACGATGCTACGCGACTCGCAGAGGACTACTCTCAGGAGAAGGCGTCGGCGCTCAACTATCTCGAGGGCTTGGTGATCATCGACATCGTGGGCTTGGTGGCGACCTTTGCGGTCGAACTTGTTCGCGCGGTGCGCACTGCCGCGCTCAACCGAGAGCTGCAGAGCAAAGTCTATCTCGACGAAGCCACGGGACTGCCCAACAAGAACAAGTGCAAGGAGATCTTGGGGCAGGAGCGGCCTGTCTCCGCGGAGGCGCCCGTTGCGGTGTGCGTCTTCGACCTTAACAATCTGCATACGGTCAATAACAACTTCGGCCACGAGAAGGGCGACGAATACATCCGTTCTTTTGCCCAGCAGCTGGGGTGCGTGGCGTCCGAGACCTGCTTTGTGGGCCGCGACGGTGGCGATGAGTTTATCGCGGTGCTGCGGGATGCCGATCGAGCTGCCGTGGAGTCCTGTCTCGCTCGGGTTCGTGCGAACGTGAACGAGCATTCCGAGGCTCATCCCGACATGCCTATCAGCTATGCAGTGGGCTACGCGCTTTCCAGTGATTTTGATGAACCGCCTACGATGCGCGAGCTCTTTTCCCAGGCCGACAAAAACATGTACATCGACAAGAACCGCGTAAAGACAGCTGAGGCAGCCGGGCTGCAACGCGAGGACCGCTAAACCCGTCCCAAATGAGCTATTTGAGAAGTTGTGCCATGGCGTTGACGAATTTTTGGACTTGGAGGGTGGGCTCGAGCGGATAGTGCAGAAAGACTGGCACCTCGCGACCGCATAGGAACGGCACGCCCACAAAGGCCGGGTGCACCCCCGACCACGCCCCGCAGGTGAGCACCGCGTCGCCCTTTTCCTCCGCCTCGTTAAAGAGCGCAAAGTCGAAGCTATCCACATCGATCACGTCCACACCGCCGTCGGCCAAAAGGTCGATACGCAGACTGTCCATGGCGTCGTTGCCGTGGCGGAGCACGCGCAGGCGCATGCCCTCCAAGTCGGCAACCGTAATGCGTGTCGTGCGCGCCAGCGGGCTCGTGCGCGGCAGGTCGATATAAAACGGCACGTTAACGATGCGGAGCTTTTGACAGGTGTCGCCCCAGCGCGGTGTCGAAAAACTCGACTGCACCACATCCACCTCGCGACCAAGGCTGCGCATGACGGATTCGCGCTCGTCATAGAGGTCGCTTACCGGCACGATCTCGAAGCGCAGCGATGGCTCCAGATCGTGGATGCCCGACCACATCGACAGCGTCTGGCGCCCCGGGCACATCATCGACACGCCCAGGCGCACGGCACCGCCATCGCCCGCCGCGCGTCGGGCGCGGCGCAGCGCGTCCTCGGACTGCCGCATGATCGAGCGCGCGTCGTCCACCAGCAGAGCGCCCGCCGGCGTCACCTTAACACCCGAATGCGAGCGCTCGAACAACGTGATGCCAAACTCGGCCTCGAAACCCGACACCTGTTTGACGAGCGCCGGGGTCGACACGCGCAATTTTGCCGCCGCACGTGAGAAGCTTCCCAGCTCCGCGGCGGCCGATATGGCCTCGAGTCGTCGATCGTACACGTCAATCTCCCGTTTTCGCGCCTGTGAACGCATGGCGCCACAGGGGGTCGTTTTGGCAGGTCACGCGCTCGATTGAGAAAAACTGCATCGCACAGTATAAACCTACGGTTAACGCCATTCTAACAAATATGCAATTCACCTGCGCAAATGCAAAGCATACGATAACCAGCGAAAACCACGTGGGTCGGTTAATGGGAGCGACCCACCGGGAGGCACAAGAAGGGAAGTTCCTATGAGCAATTGGCTTAAGCTCGAGGGCGATGTCTGCGCCGTGACTGGCGCGCTCGGCGGTATGGGCGTCGAGATTTGCCGCGAGTTCGCCCGCAACGGCGCCAACGTCGTCCTGCTCGACCTGGACGAGGAAAAGGTCAAGGCCGCAGCCGCCGACCTCGCCGCCGAGTTTGGCATCCACGCCGAGGGTTACAAGATGAACGCCACCGATGAGGCCGAGGTTCAGGCCGCCGTCGACGCCACCATCACCGACTTCGGCCGCGTCGACGTCCTCGTCAACACCGCCGGCATCCTGCGCTTCGCCGCCATGGAGGACCTGCCGCTGAGCGACTGGGAGCAGGTGCTCAACGTCAACCTCACCGGTTACTTCATCACCTCGCAGCGCTTTGGTCGCGAGATGATCAAGGCCGGCCAGGGCCGCCTGGTGCACATCTCGACCGTTGCCAGCCACTCCCCCGAGACGTTCTCGGGCGTGTACAGCTCCACCAAGGCCGGCGTCAACATGATGTCCAAGATGCTCGCCGCCGAGTGGGGCCCCTACGGCGTCCGCTCCAACTGCGTCGAGCCTTGCTTCGTTAAGACCCCGATGTCGGCCAACTTCTACGCCGACCCCGAGGTCGAAAAGAGCCGCAGCCGCCTGATCGCCACGCGCCGCATCGGCGAGGTCAGCGATATCGCCAACGCCGTCATGTTCCTGGCGTCCAAGCGCTCGGACTTTACCACCGGCGACGCCATCAAGGTCGACGGCGGCTTCTCCAACATGATGGGCGACCTCACCGCCAAGCCCGGCGGCCGTCGCGCCTATGCCGACAACTACCTTAAGAACAAGGGTGTCGAGCTCTGGTCCGATGAGTCCGGCGTCGCCAAGCCGACTGACCAGTAAACCAACCTAACAGGGAGGCCCGCGGACACGCCCGCTCCTCCCCCGTATCGATCAGAAAGAGTCCAATGGCTTCCACCAACTTTAACAAGGGTCGCGCCGTCGTGCTTTCCGCCGCGTGCGTCACCATGTTCTTCATCAGCTCCATCGCGCTGTATTCCGTCGTGAGCAAGAACCTGCTCGCCGTCTACCCCGAGTGGTCGAGCGCCCTTACCTGGGCTTTCCCGGTCTTTCAGACCATCATGGCCGTGACGGGCATCTTCGCCGGCCGCATCTCCGATAAGATCGGCCCGCGCAACGTCGTGATCGCCGCCGCCGTGTGCTACGGCCTGGGCTGGTTCATGTCCGGCACCGTCACCGAGCCGTGGCAGTTCTACCTGTGGTTCTCGCTTGTCGCCGCCATCGGCAACGGCCTGGGCTACAATCCGGCGCTCACCACCGGCCAAAAGTGGTTCATCGACAAGAAGGGTCTCGCCTCCGGCATCACCCTGGCCGCTTCGACCGCCGGTCCCGCCGTGCTGTCCCCGGTGCTCGCCTCGCTGCTCATCCCGAGCCTGGGCATCTTTGGCGCCCTTAAGGCGCTCGGAGTCATCTTCTTTGTGATGATCGCCGTCTCCGCCCTGTTCCTGAAGGCCCCCGAGGCCGGTTGGCTGCCCGAGGGCTTCGAGGCCCCCAAGGGCGGTGCGCACGCCGGCACCTTCGGTGACCTCACCCCGGGCGAGATGGTCAAGACCCCGCGTTTCTGGGTCCTCATCGTCACCTTCGCCTTTGCCGCCACCGCGGGCACCCTGCTCGTCGGCAAGGTTGCCTCCATCGCCGCCGTCCAGCTCTTCACCGACCCCACGAGCGCCGCGGCCGTCGCCCTCGGCGGCGTGGTCGTCTCCGTCAACACCTGCGCCAACCTGGTTGGCCGTCTGTCCTTTGGTCAGATCATCGACAAGCTCGGCGCCTATAAGTCGCTGCTCATCAGCCTTGTCGTCACCATCGTCGCACTCGTCATCATGTCGATGAGCTTTACGCAGGCCATGTTCTTTGTGGCGCTCGCTCTGCTCGGCTTTAGCTTTGGCGCCCTGCTCGTCATCTACCCGCCGCTCACCGGTGGCGCCTTTGGTACCAGCAACATCGGCGTCAACTACGGCATCATGTTTTTGGGTTATGCCGCTTCCACCTGGATCAGCCAGCCCATCACCGCCGTGCTGTATCATGCCGAGGCCGGCAGCGCCGCCTACCAGCAGTCCTTCTACGGCGCCATTGTGATCGCCGCCATCGCCGTCGTGCTCACCGTCTACATGATGGTCTCCGACAGCAAGAAGAAGTCCGCCTAGTTTTACCGATGCGACAAAGGGACAGTCCCTTTGTCGCATTCCACCGGTCACCAGTATTAAGGAGTCGAAATGTCTGAGCTCAACCCCGTCCGCATTGCCGTTATCGGCGCCGGCGCCATGGGCCGCAACCACATCCGCTTTGTCACCGAGGAGCCCGAGGCCGAGCTCGTCGCCATCGCCGACGCCTTTGAGGGCGCCCGCGCCACGGCTGAGGCCGCCGGCGTGCCGTTCTTCACCGATCCCGCCCAGATGATGGACGAGGTTAAGCCCGAGGCCGTCATCATCGCCACGCCCAACGACCTGCACCTGGGCGTTGCCCGCGAGGCTGTGAAGCGCAATATCGTGCCGCTGGTCGAAAAGCCGATCTCCAACGACCTGGAGGATGCCCAGGCTTTCGCTGCCGAGGCCGAGACCGCCGGCGTGCCCGTGCTCGTGGGTCAGCACCGTCGCCACAACCCCTTCGTCAACAAGGCCAAGGAGATCATCGAGTCCGGCGAGCTGGGCAAGCTCACCGTGTCGAGCTTCCACTACATGATCTATAAGAATGACGAGTACTTCGATGTCGAATGGCGCCGCAAGAAGGGTGCCGGCCCGATCCTGGTCAACCTGGTGCACGACGTCGACCTGCTCCGCTACCTGCTGGGCGAGCCCGTTGCCGTCCAGGGTATGCAGTCCAGCGCCGCCCGCGGTTTTGAGACCGAGGACTCCGCCGTGGTCAACGTCCGTTTTGCCGATGGCGCGCTCGCAAGCATGACCATCTCCGACGCCACCGCCAGCCCCTGGAACTGGGAGGCAACCGCTCGCGAGGACCCGCAGTACCGCCCCTTCGACGCCGACGCCTACTTTATCGGCGGCACTAAGGGCGCCCTGTCGCTGCCCCGCCTGCACCAGTTCTCCTACGACGGCGCCTCCAACTGGCACAAGCCGCTGCAGATGGAGATTCCGGCCGTCGACCCGGCACTGCCGCACAAGATGCAGCTCAGGCACTTTGTGAAGGTTGTCCGCCGCGAGGTCGAGCCCGTCGTGACCCCCGCCGACAACGTTAAGACGCTCACGCTTCTCAACGCTATCAAGGAGGCCGCCGAGACCGGCCAGCTCGTCGAGCTGTAATGCCTTAAGAGCGACCGCGGCAGAAACCCCATGCCGAACCCTTCGGTCCGTCACCAACAAGCCCCTCTTCTTTGCCCCGCGAGCAGCCTCCTGCCCGCGGGGCATTTTGCTACCTTGCCGACGATTTTTCTGGGGCGGGGGCTATTTTGCACCTCGGCTTGATTCGTTCGCCACGAAATGGGCCTATCTACTACGTTTAACCGACCGCCCTCAACCATGCCGAATTTCCTAAAATCAAAAGCGCAGGTAGACGGCTTGCGCATTCTCGGAAAACCGGGGGATGGTCGACCCATACGGTTCAAACGTAGTAGATAGGTCGTTTTCGTGGCGCGGGCCCAAAACAGTCTTTTGAAACGGGTGGTATCCTTGGTAGCCCTGTGCTGCAAACGCACCTTAAACGCAAGGAGTCCCATGGATCTTATCGCCCAGCTCGCCCACGAGCTCAACCTTAAGGCCGCCAACATCGAGGCAGCCGTCAAGCTCATCGACGAGGGCAACACCATCCCCTTTATCTCGCGCTACCGCAAGGAAGCCACAGGCGGAATGGACGACGTCGCCCTGCGCGCACTCGACGAGCGCCTGTCCTACCTGCGCAATCTTGAACAGCGCAAAGAGGACGTCATTCTGCTCATCGACGCCCAGGGCAAACTTACGCCCGAGCTCGAACAGCAAATTCGCGAGGCCACGCAGCTCCAGCGTGTCGAGGACCTCTACAAGCCCTACCGCAAAAAGCGCATGACCCGCGCACAGAAGGCCCGCGAGGCAGGCCTGGAGCCACTTGCCAACATGGTCATCATGCAGGCCTCGGCCAAGGGCAGCGCGCTCGACGCCGCCGCGGCATACGTCAACGAGGAAGCCGGCTTCGACACGCCCGAGAAGGCGCTCGCCGGCGCGGCGGACATCGTGGCCGAGACGGTGGCCGAGGACCCCGAGAACGTCGCCGACCTGCGTGCCTTTACGCAAAACACCGCAGACATCGTCGTCGAGGCCACCGACCCCACCGAGAAGACCCCCTACGAGCCGTACTACAGCTATGATGAGCCGCTGCGCCGTATACCCAACCACCGCGTGCTGGCTATCGACCGCGGTGAGCGCGAGGGCAAGCTCCGCGTGCGCGTGAACGTCGACGGCGCCGCCGCCACGGCACGCCTCGGCAGCCGTTGGCCCCGACGCCAGGGCGTCTTCGCGCCCGTCTTTGACGCCGCCATCGCCGACGGCTACAAGCGCCTCATGGCCCCCTCGCTGGAGCGCGAGGCCCGCGCCAAACTCACCGTCCGTGCGCAGACCGAGGCCATCAATGTCTTTGCCAAGAATCTCGAGGGCCTGCTCTCGGCACGCCCCGTGCGCGGCGCCCGCGTGCTCGCGCTCGATCCGGGCTACCGCACCGGCTGCAAGGTCGCCGTCATGGACGAGACCGGCAAGCTGCTCGACCACGGCGTGGTCTATCCCACCAAGCCGCGCCACGACGTCGCCGGCACCAAGCGCGAGCTCGCCCGCCTCGTCAAAAAGGACAGCGTCAACACCATCGTCATCGGCAACGGCACCGCCAGCCGCGAGACCGAGGAAGTCGTCTCGGAGTTCATCGCCGAGCAGGCGCCTGAGCTGCGATACACCATCGTCAACGAGGCCGGCGCATCGGTGTACTCCGCCTCCGAGCTCGCCAGCCAGGAGTATCCCGATCTGGACGTCACCGTGCGTGGCGCCATGAGCCTGGGCCGCCGTCTACAGGACCCGCTGGCAGAGCTCGTCAAGATCCCGCCCCAGTCCATCGGCGTTGGCCAGTACCAGCACGACCTTGACCAGGCCGAGCTTTCGCACACCCTGGGCCATGTGGTGGAGGACGTCGTCAACCGCGTGGGCGTCGACGTGAATACCGCGAGCGCGAGCCTGCTGGGATACGTATCGGGCATCACGCCGAGCGTGGCCAAGAACATCGTGGCCTACCGCGAGGAAAACGGCGCCTTTACCGATCGCCGCCAGCTTAAGAAGGTCCCCAAGCTGGGGCCCAAGGCATATCTCAACGCCGCGGGCTTCCTGCGCATCAGCGGCGGTAAGAACCCGCTCGACGCGACGAGCGTCCACCCCGAGAGCTACGAGGTAGCCACGGCCGTCCTTGAGCGCGCAGGCGTGGCGGCAAGCGAGCTTAGCCGCGGCGGCGTACCCGACATCGAGCGCCGTCTGGGCAGCATCTCGACGCTGGCAAGCGACCTGGACTGCGGCACCCTCACGCTCATCGACATCGTCAACGAGCTCAAGAAGCCCGGCCGCGACCCGCGCGACGACGCGCCCGAGGTGGTCTTTAGCCGCTCGGCACTTTCCATCGACGATCTGGAACCCGGCATGGAACTCAAGGGCACGGTGCGCAACGTCGTCGACTTTGGCGCCTTCGTCGACGTGGGAGTGCACCAGGACGGCCTCGTACATATCTCTAAGCTGGCCAACCGCTTTGTCAAGCACCCCAGCGACGTCGTGCGCGTCGGTGACACGGTCAAGGTGTGGGTCGAAAAGGTCGATCGCGACCGCAAGAAGATCTCGCTCACCATGGTGCAGGGCAAGTAAACCGCCAAAGCAAAGGTACCCCCTGTAGCGATGTGCAAAATCGCGAGTATTCTGCAAATTCCACCGTTCCGGATGCCCCTCAGAGACGAAAAAGCAAAAAACAGCCCCCGTTTTAGCGTCGTCAGAGCCAAAACGGGGGCCGTTCCATGCTTCGGTTAACTGATAAAGACCTTTACCTTGCTGAATACTCTCAATTTTGCACGGCGCAGGCGGGGGTACCCTTGCTTACGGCAGGATATGGAAACCGAGCGCCGCGATATCCTTGGCAAAGCCGCGGACGGTGTCGAGCGAGACCTCGTACGGGTCGCGACCGATGTTCTTGCGCTTGGCCAGGATGCTGTTGGGCACCGTAATGATCTGGCAACCGCAGGCTTCTGCCTGGTAAATGTTGATGAGCTCGCGCGTGGACGCCCACAGGACCTCACAGTTGGGCTTGATGGCGGCCTTCTTGACCGACTCCGTCATAAACGGAATGGGGTCGACGCCGGTGTCGGCGATGCGGCCGGCAAAGAGCGAGATGATGGACGGCGTCTCGGTGTCAACGGCCTCGAGCATCTCGTCAACCTGCTTAGGCGTAAAGATGGTGGTGACGTTGACCTTGATGCCGTCGGCCGAAAGCTTGCGCACCAGCTCGGCGGTTGACTCGCCCTTGGTGGTCACGCACGGAATCTTGACGTAGACGTTCTCGGCCCAGGTAGCGATCTCGCGCGCCTCGACCTCCATGGTCTCGACGTCGTCGGCAAAGACCTCAAACGAGACGGACACATCGGTGATGTGGGTCAAGACCTCTTTGGCAAACGCACGGTAATCCGTCACGCCGCCCTTCTTCATAAGGGACGGGTTGGTCGTGAAACCCTGAACGTTGCCGTTCTCGTACATGTCGAGCATGCCCTCGAGGTTTGCACCGTCAGCGAACACCTTGATTGCCATCTGCCTGATTCCTTTCGTTAGCATACGGCCGATAAACTGCTAAACACTTTACCTACGTTTATCAAGGCGTGAGCTGCGGTTTTTTATCTTCTCGGCGAACGGTATAAACACCTCAGTGTTTGGATTGATAAATCGATTGAGCATGTAAAAGCAAAGAGTCGCAGTTTGGGCAAACGTCAGAACGCGGGATTCATTAGATGAGGCCGAAATGCTGCATCGCTGTGACGGTGCCGTCGTGTGCGACATCATCAGTCACGTAGTCGGCGAGCGCCTTGACCTCGGGCATGGCGTTGCCCATGGCCACGGCCGTCTCGACAGCGGCGAGCATACCCAGATCGTTGCCGGAATCGCCAAAGCCAAAGGTGCGCGCGTTGCCGGTGCGACCCAGGTATTCCAGCGCTCGCGCCACGCCCACGCCCTTGTCAATGCCCTTGGGGCTCAGCTCGCGATTCTGACCACCGGTGTTGCACAGCTCAAACTCGCGATCGATAAAGCCGTCATCGTTGGCTACGCGAGCCAGGTAGCTCGCGACGATGCACACCTTGCCCACGCGCAGACGGCCGTCGACGCGCATCTCCTCGGCGCTGTGCACCACAGAAGTGCCGATCAGAGACGGCTGCTCAACACCCGCGGGTTCCAGGGCAAAGGTAGCCACGTTGGTCTCGAAAAAGGCTTCAATCCCTGCCGCGGCCATACGGCGTGCCAGCTCCTCGATAACGTCCTCATCAAAGCAGTCCTCGTGTACCACGCGGCCCTCGACCTCGAGCGTCGCTCCCGCCATGGCAACGACACCCGCCGGGTTCAGCGCGCGCAGGCCATCGGCAATCAGCCACAAGGGACGACCCGTGCAGATAAATGCCTGGTGTCCCGCGTCGCGCAGACGATGAAACGCCTCGACGACCGCCTGCGAGGGGTGAACCGCCGAAAAGTCCTTGTCGGTCATGTTGTCGGGATCGAACGACGTCAGCGTGCCGTCCACGTCAAAAAAGAGCACGGCGGAATCGGGGCACGCATCAATCATATGGGTTCCTTTCGGGGGCGAGAGTAAACGAAGTATCCATCATATAATGGAGCGACGCAACCAGAGAGGTCACCCATGGAATTTTACGCAAGCTGCCCCGAGGGCTTTGAGTCCGCACTCGCCGATGAGCTTAAACGCCTCGGGCTTTCGCATGTTCGCCGGCTGAAGGGCCGCGCTACATTTGAGGGCGAGCTCGAAGAAGGCTACCGCGCCTGTCTGTGGTCGCGCCTGGCGAGCCGTGTGTTCGTGGTACTCGGGCGCTTTGAGGCGCAGGATGCCGATGAACTGTACGATAGCGTTTACGACATCGCCTGGGAGGGCATTGTTCGCCCCGGCGCCACCATCGCCATCACCGCCCGCGGCGTGACCGAGCAGCTGCGCAACACGCGCTTCTCGGCCCTGCGCGCCAAGGACGCATTGTGCGACCGCCTGGCCGAGACCACGGGCCGTCGCGCCGATGTCGACGCCGCCGATCCCGATGTTCACCTGCTGCTTTCGCTGCGCCAGCGCCACGCGAGCATCAGCCTGGACCTTTCGGGCGACCCGCTGTTCAAACGCCTGCCGCCCGCAGCGACCCGCGCCGGCGAGGGCGCGCACGTGCTGCGCCCCGACTACGCCGCCCTGGTGCTGGCGCAGGTCGGCTGGACCGCACTGTGCGAGCGCGAGCTGACGGCCGACGACTACGAGAACGAGGCCCTGCCCACGCTGGTCGATGCCTCGTGCGCCGGCGGCGGCCTGCTGCTGGAGGCCGTGAACATTCTGACTGACCGCGCCCCGGGCGCCGCACGCGAGTGCTGGGGCTTTGAGGGCTGGCAGCTGCACGACGCCGCTCTGTGGGAGCAGCTGCTTACCGAGGAACGCGAGCGCGAGGCGGCAGCACGCGAGCGCCAGGCACGCATCGTGGCCGTGGATGTTGACCCCGCCGCTCGCAAGACCGCTGAGCGCATGGTCAAGTGCGCCGGCTACAAGCGCTTTGTCGATTTTTGCGCCGCCAAATCCGCCACCGTGCTGGACCACGCGGGCGCCGTCGCCGGTGCCGCCGTGGTCGCGGATACGACCGAGACACCGCTTTCGCTCATGCACGACGCCATGACGCTGGTCGGCGAGCTGCGCCGCGCGCCCGAGCTTGCCGCGGCGCCGGTCGCCGCGCTTACCCGCGATGGATTGCTGGCCCGCGCGCTCCACGCCGAGCCCGAGTGCTCGATCGCCGTCATGCCCAACAACGAGGAGGCGACCGTCGAAGTCTGGCCTTCGCTCGACCACGCCGCCGCAGCTTTTGAGGCTGCGACCAGTGCGGATGCCGAGGCCGAGGTCACGGATGCCGACGAAGTCAACGACAACGCCGCCGGCACTCCCATGCCCGAGCCTGCCGCCACGCTCGACCTGGGCGACGGCAAGCCGCTGCCCGTGCTCATCCCCGAATCCGAGCAGTTCGCCAACCGCCTGCGCAAGAACGCACGCCTGCGTCGCAAGTGGGCAAAGCGCGAGGGCGTGAGCTGCTACCGCGTCTACGATGCCGACCTGCCCGATTACTCCGCCGCCATCGATCTGTACGAGGGCTGCCCGCAGACGCCGGGCCGCTGGCTCGTCATCGCCGAATACGCCGCGCCCAAGACCATCGACCCCGCACTGGCCCAGGCCCGTATGCTCGACATTCTGGCCATCGCGCCGCGCATCCTAGATGTTCCCGCCGAACACGTGCACGCCAAGGCCCGCATGCGTTCGCGCGGCGGCTCGCAGTACGGCAAGCAGGGCGCCGGTAAGGGCGCATCAGGCGAGCGAGCCAATATCGCACGCCGTCGTCTGCCGCTTATCGAAGAGGGCGGCCTTACCTTTGCCGTCAACTTTGACGACTATCTGGACGTCGGCATCTTCCTGGATCACCGCGTCACCCGCAACCTGGTGCGCGAGCACGCCAAGCAGGCGCGCCGCTTCCTCAACCTGTTTGCCTACACCGGCACCGCCACCTGCTATGCGGCAGACGGCGGCGTCGAGGAGACTGTGACGGTCGACCTCTCCAACACCTATCTGGACTGGGCCGAGCGCAATATGCGCCAGAACGGCTTTGTGGGTCCGCAGCATCATTTTGTGCGCGACGACGTGCTCGCCTGGATTCGCGACCAGCGCCAGACGCGCAACCGCTGGGACCTGATCTTTGTCGACCCGCCCACGTTCTCGAACTCGTCCAAGATGGGCCGTCGCACCTGGGATGTCCAGCGCGACCATGTTGAGCTTTTGGCCGGCGTGTCGCGCCTGCTCGCACAGGGCGGCCATGCCATCTTTAGCTGCAACCTGCGCGGCTTCCGCCCCGAAACGCGCAAGCTCGCACGCGCGGGCGTGGTGCTGGAGGACATTACGGCACAGACCATCCCCGAGGACTTCGCGCGCAACCAGAAGGTGCACCACTGCTATATCGTGCGCCGCCTGCCCATCGAGGATGCCATGGCCGAGGTCGGCTTTAGCGCCGAGGAGATTGCAGAGCGAACCGAGGAACTGCGCAATCCCGAGGCCCGCAAGCCCCGTGCGGCAGTACCCGCGCACGCGCAGGCCGGCAACGGCAAGTCGAACTTTGCCGGCAAACCCTCTCCTGCCGGCAAGCTCAAAAAGAAGAAGTTCTACGCCAGCAAGCCCAAAGGCAAATAACAAAGTTGCGGTGGAATACGGACTGTTTTGCCTGGAATTAGGCAAATATAGACCGTATTTCACCGCAACTCATAGTGGGATGGTGGCCGGCGATCTAGCCTTGGGTGACCAATCGGTAACCGATACCCACATGCGTTTGAATATAGCGCGGATGCGCGGGATCGGACTCGATCTTCTTGCGCAGCGTGCCCATAAAGACACGCAGGCTCGCCAGGTCGCTCTTAGTTGCCGTGCCCCAAATCTCGTGCAGGATAAACTGGTGCGTCAGCACTTTGTCGGCGTTGTGTGCCAGCAGGCACAGGAGCTTATACTCGATCGGCGTCAGATGCAGTTCCTCGCCATCCATCGTGGCGATGCCGGCATCAAAATCGATATGCAGCTCACCGGTATCGAACGAGCCCTCGGAGGCAACACCGCCCGTTTGCGCATACGAAAGGCGCCTGAGCGTCGTGCGAATACGCGCGAGCAGCTCCTCGACCGAAAACGGCTTGGTCAGATAGTCGTCAGCACCGGCATCGAGCGCGCGGATTTTGTCCGCATCCTCGCTGCGCGCCGAGACCACGATAATCGGCATGCCCGACCATGCGCGCACCGACTCCACCACCTTGACGCCGTCCATATCGGGCAGGCCCAGATCGAGCAGCACAATGCTCGGCGTCTGCGACGAGGCGGCGGCGATGGCGGCATGGGCGGTCTCCACGGCCATATGGCGCAAGCCGTGCGCCTCGAGCGCAGCAACAATAAGATTGCGAACGGCAGGGTCGTCCTCAACGACCAAGATGAGCGGTTTTACGGCAGAGTTCGGCACGGCGCTACTCCTTATCAAACGAAACGTCGGCGACGGGAAGCTCAATCGTAAAGACCGAGCCGTGCGGGTCCGCCGCGGCAACCTCTATGCTACCGCCATGCGCCAGCGCAATGGAGCGGCAAAGCGAAAGACCCAGGCCCACGCTGCGATGGCTGTCGGCAAGACCGTGGTTGGCGGTGTAGAACGACTCAAAGATTCGCTCGCGGTCCTCGGGCGCAATGCCCGGGCCGTCATCGGCCACCGAGCACGCCACGCGTCCATCGTCGACGCTAATCGAAATCATGATATGCGAGCCTGCGGGCGTATAGGTGATGGCGTTGTTCACCAGATTGACCACCAGCTGCACCATCAGGCGCGCATCGACGTTGACGAGCGCCGGCTCATCGCACGCCACCACCTTAAGGTCGTGCTCGCGCACGGCAGGGTTCACGTGGCGCAGCGCCTCCTCCACGATATCGTCCATGAGCTCGAGCGTGGTCGACAGGCGCATACCGCCGCCCTCGAGCTTGGTGATGGCGAGCAGGTTCTCGACGGTGGCGTTGAGCCATTGCGCATCCGAGCGAATGGACAGGAGCAGGCCGCGGCGCGTCTGGGCGTCGAGCACGGCGGTGCCGGTCGAGCCCTGGTCGAGCAGCACATCGGCATTGCCCGAAATACTGGTGAGCGGCGTGCGCAGGTCATGCGAGATGGAGCGCAGCAGGTTGGCGCGCAGCTGCTCATTTTTGGCAAGCACCGCCGCCTCCTCGCGGGCCTCCATGGCGCGGGCGCGATCGAGCGCCAGCTCGCCTTCGCTCACGATGGCATCGGCAAGTGTCCGCTCCTCATGCGTCAGCACGTCGGGCTCGGCAACGATAGCCAGCACGCCCACCACCGAGGCGGGATCGCCCGAGCGCGCGAAGCCGTCGCCTGTGCGAACCGTCAGGTAGATGCCATAAAACGCCGAGCCGCCAAACGTGGCGTCGAGCGGCGTTCCCACATAGGCGGACGCCGAGAGCCGAGGCGGCATCTGCGGCGCCAGTTCGTGCACCGGTGCGGCATCGCCCACGGCCGTGTAAGTCGCGCGCGGCAGCAGGTCATCGCCCTCGGCGTCGGCGCTGTACCACACGACAGGGCAGCCCGAAAGACGCGCCAGCTGCGTGGCCATGGCGTGAACGATCTGATGCTGATCGGCGCACCGCTGCAGCATGCGGTTGGTCTCGAGCACCATATGTGTGCGGCGATCGCTGGCGGCAGCCTGTGCCAAGGCGCGGCGCAGGGCCAACGCAATCGAACTCGACACAAGCGAGACCACGAACATGATGAAGAACATGCCGGGATAGCCGCGGTCGATAAGCGACAGCGAGTAGCGCGGGTCGACAAACAAGAAGTTGTAGAGCGCCACGGCGGCAGCCGAGCTCAGCAAGCAATACAGGCGACTCCAGGTAAAGAATGCGCACAGCTGAACGGCGAACACATAGACGATCATGATGCTCGGCGCGAGACCCGGATGGTCGAGTAGCGCGCCCACAATCGTCGCCGCGACCAGCAGCCCCACCGATACGCAGGCGTCATACAGAGGAGTGCGGCGCGTCAGCGTTGTGCGCCGCCACCAAAAGCTATCGGCAATATCGCCGTCCGTACGGACGTCCATCAGCGTCCCGCCCCTCTCTCAAAAACAAAAACCACCACAAAGGGACAGGCACCTTTGTGGTGGTTTCCCTTGTGGTGGTTCCAAGTGTATAGCCTTTGCAACCGGCGGTCGCTAGACAAACAGCACGTGCGCGAGCAGGGCACACACGCACACCGCTCCAAATACCAGTGCCACGATCGAGATCACGCGGTCGGCCATGTCCATGTTGGCACGATTCGTAAAGAACCGATCTTCGGCGGCATCGGCGCGTGCCTCGCGCACCAGCTCGGTCGCAAGATCGCAACCGTCAAGCACCTTTGCATCCATGGTTTCCTCCCAGGACTCAATCCCCGTCAATACAAGCCCGCCCGTTCGCAGACAAACCTCGAGCGTCGACTACGGCCGCTCGTTGGGAGCCAGGCGCTGCATCTTGTTCACGGCCTTAAACTTGGTGAACAGCGGCACGTACTCAAAGCTCACGTTGGAGTTCTCCAGGCCGTACCAACGCGCGGGCGTGCCGGCGGCGCGGCGAATGATGTACTTGAGCGTGATGGCCGTACGCTCGCTGGGCTCCACATCGCTTTCGGGCGCCAGAAGCTTACGGATCAGGACGAACTTGAACGTGCCGATGTTACCCGGATCCTTGTAGACCGAGTAGTCATGCGTCTGCGGCGGCAGCTCGCCGGTGGCAGCCAGGTCCTGAACAACCTGACGCAGGTAGGCATTGACGCGCTGGTTGATCTTGTAGCCCAGGTACAGGTGCACGCGGAACACGTAGTCGGTGCCGAACGTCTCGACCGAATAGGCAAAGGTATGCGGCTCGTCCATGGTCTCGACATTCACGAACCACCAGGCACGAGCGCGCTTGGGATGCTTGTCCAAGATCGAGTAGACGATATCACGGTCGATGTAATCGGTATGGGTGTCCTTGGTCAGGTACACGATGTTGTCGCTCAGGCGCTCGTAGCGATCGTCATCGCGCAGGCGCTTGAGCTGCGGCAGGTAGCTGCGCAGCGGCAGCAGCGTAAACTGGCGCTGCTCAACAGCCGTACCGTTGTACCAGCACACCATGATGCCCATGATGAGCGCGGCCATGAGGATGGTGAAGTAGCCACCGTGGAAGAACTTGGTGAGCGAGCTCACGAAGAAGAAGCCTTCGAGCAAAAGGAAGAAGGCCGCGAAGATCCACGGAGCAACCTTGAGCTTGCGCTCCTCGTGCAGGTAGAAGAAGAGCAGCAGCGTGGTGCACATCATAGTCAGCGTAATGGCAAGGCCGTAGGCGGCTTCCATATGCGCCGAGTTCTGGAACAGCAGCACCACGATGACGCAGCCGACAAGCATGACGTTGTTGACCATGGGGATGTAGAGCTGGCCCTTGGTCTCGGCAGGGTAGAAGACCTGCATGTGCGGCATGAGGTCCAGACGGCTGGCCTCGGACACCAGCGAGAATGCGCCGGTGATGAGCGCCTGCGAGGCAATGATGGCCGCGACGGTGGAAAGGCCGACGGCAAAGGGACGCAGGCCCGGGGTGAGCATCTGGTAGAAGGGGTTGAGGTCGGCGATACCCATGAGCTCGGGGTTGGCGGCGTTGTTGATAAGCCAAGCGCCCTGGCCCATATAGGAAAGCAGCAGGCAGCACTTAACGAACGGCCAGGTAGCGTAGATGTTGCCGCGGCCCACGTGGCCCATGTCGGAATAGAGCGCCTCGGCACCGGTGGTGGCAAGGAAGCAGCTGCCCAGAATCATGATGCCCGCGTGGTTGTTGGGGCTCAACAAAAAGCCGATGCCACGCAGCGGGTTGAGGCACAGCAGCACCGCGGGGTACTGGAAGACAAAGAACAGACCCGTGCCGCCCAAGAACAGGAACCACAGCGTCATGATGGGGCCAAAAGCGTGACCGATCTTGGCCGTACCGATACGTTGTACCAAGAAGAGCGCGATGATGATGGCAAGCGTGATGGCCACGACGCGGCCCTGATCGTCACCCAACACGGCATGGACCGCCGGGATGGTGCGCAGGCCCTCGATGGCCGTGGTAACGGTAACGGCCGGCGTCAGGATGCCGTCGGCGAGCAACGCGGCGCCACCCAGCATGGCGGGGATGATAAGCCACTTGCCGCAGCGCCTGACCAGGCTGTACAGGGCAAAGATGCCGCCCTCACCATGGTTATCGGCGCGCAGCGAGATCAGCACGTACTTGACGGTCGTCAGCAGCGTGACCGTCCACACGACAAGGGAGAGCGCGCCGAGCACGAACTCCTCCGTGACGCTTCCGATGCCGCCGTTGCCGGCAACGAGTGCCTTGGTTACATACATGGGGCTGGTGCCGATATCGCCATACACCACGCCCAGCGTGACGAGCATCGCCGAGATGCTCACAGGAATCGCAGCGTGCGAGGCTGCCTCCTTGGCCTTTTGTTCCATAAGCCGGTTTCCTCCCAACTTTAATGTTCGAAGGGATTATAGATAATCGGCCCATGTTTGAATGGCACTGTTTTCCCAGCTAGATAAACATTTATACGGCCTTTAGGCCACCGCGGCGATATGGAATGTGACAAAGGGACGGTCCCTTTGTCACATCCGTCATTTTCCGAGCCAATTTTTGAACCACCACTCCATGGAGCGGCTCATCTCGGCCATAAAGGGACTGGTGTGCTTGCGGGTATAGATATCCGCGACGCGCTCCCCCACCTCGCGGGCGTGCGGACGGAACATCGCGTCCATCTCGTCCACCTGCGCGTCCATGGTCGCGGCATCCGCACGGCAGTAGCGCTCCTCGTGCACCAGGTTCACCACGGGGTGCGCGATTGCCGGGCGCTCCTTACGGGGCGTGCCGATGATGAGCATCGACAGCGGCATGGTATAGGGCGGCAGATCGAGCAGCTCGGCAACTTCCTCGGCATTCTCGACGATATCGCCGATGTAGCAGCTCCCCAGCCCCAGGGCCTCGGCGGCAACCACGGCGTTTTGCGCAGCGATCACGGCGTCTTGGGCCGCGATGGCAAAGTCGCCCAAACCCGGCGCGCGGCGGGGCGCCTTGCCCGTGCGCTCGACAAACTCGGGCTCAAAGCAGCCCACATGCTCAAACAGATCGATCCACTTGGCATAATCGACCACAAATATTAGTGCCCAGGGTGCCTTGGCGATCATGGGCTGGTGGTCGCACAGGTCGGCCAGGCGGTCGAGCGTTGCCCGCTCGCGGACGCTCACGATGGAATACATCATCATGGCGCCCGCCGACGGCGCGCGGCTCGCCGCATGCAAGATCGCCGCCCGCTGCTCGTCGGTCACCGCCACGGGACGGTCGTCGTCATCACGCGCGAAGGCACGCGTGGACGAGCGGTGTTCCAAGATGTCCAGCGCCGCGTTGCCCGTAGTCTCGACCGGATAGCCGCCCGCGTCCACGCCCACAGCTCCGCCGCAGTACTCGGTGCCCGTCATACAAACCTGCTCGCCCATAGCTCTATCCTCGCTAATTCTTTAAGAAGCCTTTACGTTTCCGTGTAATTCCCGTCCATTATCGCGCAGGCCGCCACTACATTGCGCCACACCGCCGCACGTGCGCGTTAATATGGCTGGTTGTTGTGCGCAGCCACCAATTGCAGCGCATATCTTGGTAACAATCGGGTAAACCCCCGCTTTCATACGTTTTAGTTTGTGAGGAGTCTCAGCATGTTCGCTGCCGCCATCTCGCTCGTCGGTCTTGCGGCGACCGTCTACCTTGTCTTGCGCGAGGCCAAGGCCATTCGCGCTCAGTCGGGCACCGTTGCCAAAAGCGCTCTTGGGTGGAGCGTCGTCTTCGGCCTGTTCCAGGTCTTTTTGACTATTTGGGGCGCCATTGGCCTCGTCGCCCAAAACGAGCCGCTCGCCTTTGTGATGCTCATCCTGACCAACGCCATCCTCACCGGATGCGCCTGGGCCAGCATCGCCCGCGATCGCATCGCCCCGCGCGTCTTTGCGTTCGCCAAGCCCGACGCCCCCGCCCCCACCGGCAAGCTCGCCCGCCTGCGCGGCGCCTTTGTGGGCAAACCACTCGTCGCCGCCGTCCTGTGCCTGCTGCTCGCCGGCGTCTTTGCGCTGCTGGGCATGGAGGTCTCGTCCAACCACGACTTTACCTGGGTCTACCCCCTGTGCATCCTGCTCGAGTGGGCCATCATCACCGTGCTCATGATCGGCTTGTTCTTCCTGTTCCAGCGCCACGGCGCAGCTCCCGCGGTCCTGGCCTTTGCCCTCTTTGTCCTGGGCATTGCCGAGTTCTTCGTCATCACGTTTAAATCCATGCCCATCCAGCCGGGCGACCTTTCGGCCATCTCCACCGCCGCCGCGGTCGCCGGCACCGGCTACACCTTCTCCATCTCGCTGTTCTGTGTGCTGTCCATGGGCTTTACCGCCATCGCCATGCTGCTGTGCGAGTACGCCGGCCTGGTGGCACCGCACCGTCAGAAGGGTGCCGCCAACGCCAAGCGCATGCTGCTCACCAACCTGCTCGTGGCAGTGCTGTGCCTGGGCGGCGTAACCGCGCATGTCACGCTCATCGACTACTACAACACCCTCGGCATCACCGTCTACACCTGGCGCCCGCTCGAGAGCTACTGGCGCGAGGGCTACCTGCCCGCCTTTATTAGTGCGGCGCAGTCCATCAAGCCGCCCAAACCCGCCGACTACTCCGTCGACGATGCCAAGGCCACGCTCAAAAAGTACGCCAAGGCCTACGACAAGTCCGACGCGGCCAAGAGCGACGAGCGCGCCGCCGCAAAGGAGCAGTTCGACAGCGAGAAGCCCACGGTCATCGCCATCATGAACGAGACCTTCTCAGACCTTTCGATCTACCAGAACATGCGCGCCGGCTACGAGGGCCCGCAGTACTTTAAGAACCTGTCCAACTGCCTCAGCCGCGGCAAGCTCTATGTGAGCGCCTACGGCGGCGGTACCGCCAATACCGAGTTTGAGTTTATGACCGGCAACTCCATGGCCAACCTGGGCTCGGGCGTGTACCCCTACACCATCTACAACATGGAGACGACCGGGAACCTGGCAGAACAGTTCAAATCGCTCGGCTATTCCACCACGGCCATGCACCCCAACCACGCGACCAACTGGAACCGCGAGAACGTCTACAAGGACTTTGGCTTTGACCAGTTCCTGTCTATCAATGACTTCCAGGGAGCCGACACCCTGCGCGGCATGGTGACCGACCAGGCTACCTACGACAAGATTCTTGAGCTGCTCGACCAGAACGCCGATCCGCAGTTTATCTTCGACGTGACCATGCAGAACCACTCGGGCTACGATACGGGCCTGCTGCCGGTCGACAAGCAGATGCACCTGAATATCGACACGACCGATTTGGACGCCAAGACCGTCGAGGACGGCACGCTCTCCGATGTCGACGAGTATGTCTCGTGCATCGAGCAGTCCGACCAGGCGCTGCGCTACTTCCTCAACGCCCTGAGCAAGCTCGACCGTAAGGTGGTCGTGGTGTTCTGGGGCGACCACCAGCCGTTCTTCCCGTCCAAGTTCAATGACAAGTGGTTTACCGGCGAAGACGATGCTACGCATCAGGAGCGTCTGTGGCAGACCGACTACATCATCTGGGCCAACTACGACGTTGCCGGCTGCGACCAGACGAGCGAGGTCGACGACCTGTCCACCAACTACCTGTCCACGCAGCTTATGCAGCTGATCGGCGCACCGCTGACCGACTACCAGAAAGCGCACATGACGCTGCGCGAGTCGCTGCCCGCCATCAACTCGGTCGGCTACGAGGACGCCAGCCTGCGCTGGGCGCTCTCCTCCAACGTCACCGGTGACGATGCCGCCGCCGCAGCCGCCACCAAGGCGCGCGAGGATTACGCCAAGATGCAGTACTACGAGATGTTCCGCGACGGCAAGAACGTGTACACCGAGCACTTCCAGACCGAGGCTAACGAGACCGACCCCAACCTGGCACCGGGTACGACCAAGATCAAGTAGCGAGCCTGTATCCCGGTTCGTCTGCCCGGACGGCGCGGAACGTAAGGTTCCCTGCTCGGACAGTCCTGCGCAAGACGAAGGCCACATTAAGTGGCCTTCTTTGCGTGCGGAACTCGCGATGAACCTTATATGCCTCCGCCTGGACAGACGCCCTGTTGTTGGAGCGCGGCTTGTCATGGGGGTATCCGCAACATATATAAGTTGAAGGCCACGTCTTGTGGCCTTTTTTGCATCCGGAAACCGTGTCCCAGAATTCACGTCCGGAGTGGGATGCAGTTTCCGCTTACGGCCCCGTTGGGAAACTGCATCCCACTCCGATTGCAAATTCCGGGTCGCATTTTCCACCAGAGCCCTCAACCGGAAACCGCATCCCATTCCAAAGGCAAATTCCGGGACACACTTTCCGAAACCCCATCCATCCGGAAAGCCCGTCCCACTCTGAATACATCCAGCGAACGCATGCGAGTGTGTCGTCCAGGACGGTCTCGTCATCGGGGTAATGGAAAATGTCACCCCAAACGCCTGCCACGGTTGCGCCTACAAGTGTCAAGAAAAAAGCCTCGAGAACTTCGAGGCTTTCACATTTGTATTGTTTTGCACGAAGGATCGCGGACGGCGAAGCTACTCGCCCAGCACGGCCTTCTTGGCGGCTGCGGCCATGTTGTCCAGGTCCTCCTTGGTAGGATGGTCCTTTGCGGCAACCCAGTTGTCGAGCAGCATCTTAAATCGGGCGTTGTCGGGATCTTGCTCGAGCATGGCCTCGTAGCGCTGCTTGACCGCAGGGCCCATCTTGCCCTGACACATCGCCCAGCCCGCAAGCTCGGCATCTCCAGCCAAATTGGAGGTCACGCGGTCGATAATCTGCTGGTAATAGCTCTGATCGGCCCCAAAGCCGCAGGTGCCAAACAGGAAGACGCGCTTGCCGTGCAAAGCGGAGAGCAACGCCGCGACCGAAGGCGTGCACGCGCCCTTGTCGCACCAAAAACCGACGAGCACCGTGTCGGCCGCGCAGGCGCCCTGCGCCTCGAGCGCAACCTGATCTGCATCCGCATCGTCGCTCAACGCCGCGGCATGGACAAACTCAACACCCGCAGCCTGCAGAGTGCGCTTGATCGTACCCGAAACCATCCTGGTATTACCGCTCTTGCTGTTAACCACCAAAGAGCACGTCATAGTCACGTTGCCTCGTATCCCCCAAAACTAAAGCCACTAATGCAATTTATTAGATGACTATCTTAGTACTAACGTGACAGATGTAAACCACCGTCTGTCGATTGATTAATTTGCCCCACGGGCTTGCTCACTGGGCAAACTGGCTGCGGTAGAGTTCGGCGTAGAAGCCGCCTGCCGCTAGCAGCTCGTCGTGCGTGCCGCGCTCGATAATCTGGCCGTCGCGCATGACCAGAATGCAGTCGGCGTTGCGAATCGTGCTCAGGCGATGCGCCACGACAAAGCTCGTACGGCCGGCCATGAGCTCGTCGAATGCCGCCTGCACCTGCAGCTCGGTACGCGTATCGATGCTCGACGTTGCCTCGTCCAGCAGCAGAATCGCCGGATCGGTGAGCATAACGCGCGCAATGCACAGCAGCTGTTTTTGACCCTGGCTAAACGTGCCGCCGTCCTCGCCGATGACCGTATCGTAGCCGCCTGGCAGCTGCACGATAAACTTGTGCGCATGCGCGCGCTTGGCAGCTTCGATAACCTGCTCGCGCGTGGCGTCGGGACAGCCGTAGGCGATGTTTTCCGCCACCGTGCCCTCGAACAGCCACGTATCCTGCAACACCATGCCAAAGGCATGGCGCAGGCTTGCGCGCGTGTAGTCACGCGAAGACCTGCCATCAACCGTGATGTGGCCGGCATCGATATCGTAAAAGCGCAGCAGCAGGTTGATGAGCGTCGTCTTTCCGCAGCCCGTGGGGCCAACAAGGGCAAAGCGCATGCCGGGCTTGGCCTCGATGCAGATGTCCTGCAGCAGCTTGCGGTCGGACACGTAGCTAAAGTCCACATGCTCAAAGGCGACCTCGCCCTGCGGGGCAGCAAGTTCCACGGCATCCGCCGCATCGGGCTCCTGCTCGCGGGCATCGAGCAGCGCAAACATGCGGCGCGCCGAGGCATACGCCGTCTGGATCTGCGTAATGACGTTGGTGACCTCGTTGAACGGCTTGGTGTACTGGTTGGCATAGGACAGGAAGATCTGCACGCCGCCCACCGTAAGCGCCGCGGGCACGCCCGTGATCACGCCCACGCAGCCGATCACAGCGACCACGGCATAGATGATGTTATTGATAAAGCGCGTGCCGGGGTTGGAGAGCGAACCCATAAACTGTGCGCGCTCGCCCGCGGTGTAAAGCTCGGCATTGAGGGCATCGAAGCGCTGCTGGGCGTTGGGACCGTAGGCAAAGGCGTCGACAAGCTTTTGCTCGCCTACGTACTCCTCGATATGACCACCGAGCTGCCCTTGAATACGCTGCTGTGCCGTAAAGCTTTTGTTGGAGAGCTTGGCAATAGCACCGGCTGCAAAAATGGAAAGCGGCGTGACGAGCACCACCACGAGCGTCATGGTCAGGTTGATGGAAAGCATAAACGCGAGCGTGCCCACGATGGTAATAACACCGGTAAAGAGTTGCGTGAAGCCCTGCAGCAGGCCGTCACCCACCTGGTCGACATCGTTGACCACGCGGCTCATGAGGTCGCCGTGAGCATGGCTGTCGATAAAGCTGAGCGGCATGCGGCTGAGCTTGTCGCTCGCCTCCACGCGCATGTCGCGCACCGTTTCGTAGGACAGGCGGTTGACGCAGTAGCCCTGCAGCCACTGGAAGGCCGCGGCTCCCACCACGACGAGCGCGAGTTTGGTGACAAGCGGCAGCAGCGCGTCGAAGTCCACCTGCCCGACGGCAACGATCAGGTCGATGCCCTCGCCGATGAGAATGGGCGTGTAGAGCTGCAGAATCACGGAGATGGCGGCACTCACAAACGACGCAACAAACGAAATGCGATGCGGACGAACGTAGCCCATCAGACGGCGAGTCACCGCACCCACGGGATAGCGCTCGGGGTCGCCGGGCTGGCGCGGACCGTCGCCCAGGTCGTTGAGGTTATCGTTACCGGACACGTTGGCCGTCATCGTGGCGACCGAACCGGAGGAAGTGTACGGATTCATTTAGCAGCCCTCCTTTGCGCAAATGGATGCCGGGGCAGTCGGGGCGGACGCGGGGCTTAGGGTGGACGCGGGCGCCGGAGTGGGCGCGGGCGCTGTGCTCCCCCGCTGGCCCTCAAGCTCCTCGCGGCGCAGCTGCGACTGGCAAATCTCGCGATAGAGCCGACAGGTCGCATAGAGCTCGTCATGTGTGCCCAGGCCGGCAACCGAGCCGTGGTCGAGCACGCAGATCACGTCGGCATCGCGCACGGTCGAGACGCGCTGGCTCACAATCACCGTGGTCAGCGGCAGCCCGCCCTTGGCGGCACCGCGCATGCTGCGCTCGCGAATGGCATGGCGAAGCGCCGCGTCGGTCTTAAAGTCGAGCGCCGACGCGGAGTCATCCATGATCAATATCTGAGGCGAACCAACCAAGGCACGCGCGATAGTCAGGCGCTGACGCTGGCCACCGCTAAAGTTCTTGCCGCCCGCCTCGACCGGGGCGTCTAAGCCCTGCGGCTTGTTGCGCACGAACTCGCTGGCCTGCGCCATGTCGAGTGCCACCCAGAGCTCCTCGTCGGTCGCAGCTTCATCGCGCCAGGTCAGGTTGCTGCGGATGGAGCCGCTCACCAGCGATGCGCGCTGCGGAACGGTCGCGACCACACGGCGCAGCTGGTCGAGCGGCCAGGTGCGCACGTCGACGCCCATCACGCTCACGCTGCCGGTGCTCGCATCGTACAGGCGCGGGATGAGCGAGACGAGCGTGGACTTGCCGCTACCCGTACCGCCGATAATGCCGAGCGTCTTGCCCAGCGGGAGTTCCAGCGTCACATCGTTGACAGCATTGGCCGCGCCAGCGCCAAACGAGAAGCTCGCATGGCTCAAGCTCAGCGCGGGAACTGAAGCGACATTGCCCGGCTTGGGCAGCGCGACCGGCTGGTTGCCCTCGTCAGCGATGCCCGGCACGCAATTGAGCACCTCGTTGATACGCGACGCGCTGGCGCTCGCCTTGGTAAAGACCACGACCAGGTTGGCGACGTACACGATGGAGGTCAGGGTCTGCGTCATGTAGTTCACAAACGCCATGACCTGGCCCTGCGTAAGCTCGCCCACGCTGACCTGGATGCCGCCCACCCACAGGATGGCGCACACGCCCAGGTTCATCACCAAAAACGTGACGGGGTTGAGAATCGACGAGAGCTTGCCCACCGCGATGGCAGTATTGGCCTGGTCGTCGGCGGCCTGCGCAAAGCGCTCGCGCTCGTGATCTTCGCGCACGAAGGCGCGAACCACGCGGGCGCCCGAAAGGCCCTCGCGGCAGATAAGCGCGATGCGGTCGAGCTTTGCCTGCAGCTGCTTGTAGTACGGAATGCAGCGCGCCATGACAACCCAGAACACCAGGCCAATGGCGGGCGTGCAGATCAAAAAGATGATGCCGAGCTTAAGGTCGATGGCAAGGGCCGCGCACATGGAGCCCACCGCTAGAAAGGGCCAGCGGATGAGCATGCGCACGCCCAGCGCCACAGCGAGCTGGACCTGGTTAACGTCGTTGGTAATGCGCGTGATGAGCGACGGCGTGCCAAAGCGGTCGAGCTCGGCATAGCTCAGCTTGTTGATGTGCTGGTAGAGTGCGCCGCGAATGTCAGTACCCATGCCCTGCGAGGTGAGCGCCGCCATCTTCTGGCAAACAAGCGTAAACGAGATGCCGATTACAGCCATGGCGGCGAGCACCATGCCGTAGCGGACGACGGCACTCACGTCGTGCGCACCGATACCTTTATCGATCATCTGGGCAATCACCAGCGGCGTCAGCAGGTCAAAGATCACTTCAATCAACTTGCACGCAGGGCCAATCACCATATACCGGCGAAACTTACCACCAAAACGCCTGAGCAGCTCAATCATAAAAAGGCGCTCCCTATCATCATCTCAATTCAATCTGATTCATGATAGTACGGAGAACCCTGGAGATGCGTAAGCAACTCGTTACAGATGTAAGGGCAACGGTCACTAGCGCCCAAGGCACGTAGCAGCCGATGTTTTGGCAACGCCAGCGAGCGGCATAACGCCGGGGATTCAATTATCAGATAAATGTGACCCTTCAGGCGGTTTTGGTCGGCTACCCGCGGGTGCCGGCAGGGCGCTTGGTAGTCGAGCGATCCCGCAGGCGAAGCCGAGGACCAGCGAGACACCAAGCGCCCTGCCGGCACTCGCGGGTAGCCGCGGCACCAAAAAACGCCTGCGCACTCGATGGATTCGGATGCCCGACAGAGGCTCCTTATGGCTGCTTCCTTCCGGACCTGACCAGATTCGGAACATGTCGTCATCCGAACCCATCGAACGCGCTAGGCGCTCGATATATCTTACCCGCTCCCGCCCGATGGGGCAAGGTAGCTAATTTGGGACGGGGCTTTTTGACTACTTGGGCAATCAGATCGACAGGTAGTCAAATAAGCCCCGTCCCAAAAAGACTGGTCTGCTGCCGTGCCACAAAAGGGGCCTATCTACTACGTTTAGGCCGCAGGGGTCAACCATAGCCGGCTTTTTCGAAAATCGGCAAGCTTTCTACCTGCGGTTTTAATTTCACAAAATCCGGGATGGTCAAGGGCGCTCGGCTAAACGTAGTAGATGGCCGCATTTCATGGCGGACGGTCCGACCCAAGGCCCAAGGCGACCAGCCTCGGATAGCCATTCTCGAAGTTGCGGTGGAATAGTTCCTGTTTTTGCCGCCTGAGCCGCCAAACAGGAACTATTCCACCGCAACCTATAGGGAGTTGGGTTTTAGAGGCGGGCGAGGTCGTAGGCTTGGGCGGCTGCTTCACCGGCGCAGATGAGGTTGGTTGTGGCTTCCTGGGGGTCGAGCGCTTGGTCAAGAGGCATGGGCCTGCGGCAGACCGGCAGGACCAAGTCGATGCCCTGACCATACACCGCATCCAAATTATCCGCACGACCGCCCACGACGGCGACTACCGGCTTGCCATAGCGATTGGCACGGCGGGCCACGCCCACCGGCGCCTTGCCGGCAGCGGATTGCTCGTCCATGTTGCCCTCGCCTGTAATGACCAGGTCGACATCGCGCACGCGCTCGTCAAACCCAATCAGATCGAGCACCGTCTCCACGCCCGAACGCAACTCAGCACCGAGCGCCAGCAGCGCGGCGCCCAAGCCACCTGCCGCGCCCGCGCCAGGCACGCCGAGCACCGAGCCAAATGTCCGCACGCCCTCGGGCACGCGCAACAACCCCTGAGCCCGCACCCCGGTAATCGCCGCATCGAGCAGGCGGCCGTAGCCGACCATCCAACTGTCGTACCTGCCCAGCGCTTCGACATCGTCTGTCGGCAGGCCCTTTTGCCCGCCAAACACTGCAAGTGCCCCACGACGCCCCACGAGCGGGTTCTCGACATCAGAGAGCACGACGATACGCGCGCTATTCAGCGCCCGAAGCGCCGGTGCCAAATCGATACTCGCCACCTGCTCAAGCCCCGCGAGACCAGGGGCGACATCGCAGCCCTGATCATCGACCACACGCGCGCCCAGCGCCTGCAGCATGCCGGCGCCACCGTCGTTGGTGGCACTGCCGCCCAGACCAATATAGATAGTCTTTGCCCCAGCACGAACCGCTCGAAGCATGAGCTCGCCCACGCCATAGGTCGTAGCGGCCAACGCCGCCGGCTCTGTGCAAGGCGAATACCCAATACCCGCCGCCTCGGCCATCTCGATTACAGCCGACTCGTACTCGCCGTCCACCAGCATCCGGGCAGACACACAGTCGCCCAGAGGGCCTGCGACTTCACATGCCACGACCTCACCGCCGCACGCGGCAACGGCATCGAGCGTTCCCTCGCCGCCATCCGCCAGCGGCAGCGCGCTTACCTGGGCATCGGGCCACACGCGGCGCACACCTTCGGCAACGGCCTCCTCCGCCTGCGCGCTCGAAACGCTGCCCTTAAAGGAGTCGATCGCCAGCTGCACACGGCGGGGCCGGCGGCACGCGGCACCAAAATCGACCGCCCCAACGGCAGTATCTTCGACACCCGCAAGCGCCTCGGCGTGGGCGGTATGCGCCTCAAGATCGGCCCCACAACCGCAGCCAGCACCATCGGTGCCACGCAGCCCACTAAAATAACCGCTCAGCACCGCGCGGCACTCGTCTGCCAGCACGCCGGCGGTCACATTAAACCGATGATTCAGGCGCGAATCGGCATTGAGGTCGTATAGCGACCCCAGAGCGCCCGCTTTAGCATCGGCCGCGCCGTACACGCAGCGCCCCACGCGCGCGTTAACCATAAGCCCCGCGCACATGCAGCAGGGCTCGAGCGTCACGTAGACCGTACAATCGGAAAGACGCCAGCGTCCAAGCGACTGAGCGGCGGCGCACAGGGCCGAAAACTCGGCATGCGCCGAAGGATCCTGGTCGAGCTCGCGGCGATTATGCGCCCGCGCGACAATCTCGCCGTCGCGCACCACTACGGCTCCGATGGGCACCTCGCCCACCGCAGCGGCGGCGCGCGCCTCGGCCAGCGCCTCGCGCATGAACTTCTCATCGATTTCGGTGATCGTCATCGTTCGCCTTCCCTGTTGCAAATCCAAAACGATGCTATCATTACGACTCACGGAGAGATGGCAGAGCGGTTGAATGCGGCGGTCTTGAAAACCGTTGAGCGCGAGAGCGTTCCGGGGGTTCGAATCCCCCTCTCTCCGCCACTCCTAGTGATGCACCGGTGTCATGGTCCGCTCAAACAGTGCATCGACCACATCGGCTATCTCAGGTCGACGCTCAAGATCGTGGCCCGATTCCCACCATATCGTGAAAAGTCGAATAATACCGCCGGCGACAAACTCAGACGTCGTCTCGAGTGACACGGGGGCCAGGGCATCCTCGGCAAGCACGTTCATCACACGCTCGCGGATGGAGCGGGCAATGCGGTCGCAAATAACGTTGGTCAACATGCCCGACATGCTGCTTGCCAAAATGTTATCCATGAGCCGCTCGTGCGCCAGAATCAAATCCATGGCATCGTCCAAAATCGCGTGCCGAAGCGCGCGCACGTCCTCGGCAGATACCGCGCCGGCCTCATCGGGCTGTTTTTGCGGCAAGCCCGACATGAGCTCATCGATATAAAAGGCAAAGTAATCGTTCTTGTCGCGAAAGTGCTTGTAGAACGTCGTGCGGCGAATCATGGCGCGGTCGCACAGCATGGCAACCGTCAGGTCCTCAAAACGATGCTCCTCGAGAAGCTCGGTAAAGGCATCGAACAGGGCGCGGTAGGTTTTCTTGATGCGAAGGTCCACTGGTATCGCCATCCTCAGGGCAAAGACAACACTCGTCAATCTGTCGCATATCTTACACCTGTACCTCGCGCGCTTTGCCCCGGTGCCAACCCCGCCGAAAACACAACGCTTACCGGAAAGTTCGGCACGACAAAACGTTGCGGGTATACTAGTAGCGTTATACCAACGGCAGCTGGCGCATGCCGCCGCGGCCATTCGAAACGGAGACATCATGCTTCCCGTCATCATCGGCATCGTTGTTGTCATTGTGATTGCCTGCGCCATCGCCGGCATCTACAACAACATGGTCACCAAGCGTAACCGCATCGATAACGCCTGGCAGAACATCGATACGCAGCTGCAGCGTCGCAACGACCTGATCCCCAACCTGGTCGAGACCGTCAAGGGCTACGCCAAGCACGAGCAGGAGACGCTCTCCGCCGTGATCAGCGCGCGTAACACCGCCGTCAAGGCCACCACGCCCGAAGCCAAGATGGAAGCCGACAACGTGCTGACCGGTGCGCTGCGTCAGCTCTTCGCCGTAGCCGAGGCCTATCCCGATCTTAAGGCAAACACCAACTTTACGCAGCTGCAGGCATCGCTCGAGGATACCGAGAACAAGATTAGCTATGCACGCCAGAGCTACAACGATTGCGTGCTCAGCTACAACAACGCCATTCAGACGTTCCCGGCTGTCATCTTTGCCGGCATCTTCCAGTTTAAGGAGCGCCAGGGCTTCGAGGCCGCCGAAGCAGCCCGCCAGGCCCCGACCGTCAAGTTCTAGTAGTTTGACAGCGCATCCTTAATCGGCCAAATGCATAAACCGCCCCGTCGAATGCATACTTCGACGGGGCGGTTTCCTTTTTCGCGAAGGTCCCCCTCTAAGCGTCGTGCATTTTTAGGAGTATTCAACATAACCAAGAGCTTCGGGCGCCACGATAAATGCCAAAGACCGCGAATATCCCTGCAAATCAAACGCTGCCAGCCCATAACCCCGCCCATCATTCGTAGAAAACATCGAGAACTCCCGATTTTTTGCCCGAGATCGGTATGCAGGGACCTTCGACTGCAGAATACTCGCAAAAATGCACGTCGCCACCGCCCCCACATGGCGCGAAGCAAATCAGAACCACCCTTAAAAAGGGTGGTTTGCTCTTAGGGTATAACCCACGGGCCCCGGGCTCGCGTCTAAAGGCGC
>NZ_JADMOP010000010.1 GCF_015558785.1 Collinsella aerofaciens | reverse complement strand
GCGCCTTTAGACGCGAGCCCGGGGCCCGTGGGTTATACCCTAAGAGCAAACCACCCTTTTTAAGGGTGGTTCTGATTGTCTACCGGTTTTGTCTAAGTCTGTAACAACTGGACCGTTAAAAGTGGGCTAGGTGTTACAGATCGAGATACTTCCGAGCCGCGCCGTCCCTTTGTCTCAATTTGTAACATCTGGGACGGATTTTACCGAGTTACTGTTACGGATTGAGATTTTCCCTTGAGGGAGATTCGAATGTCTCGATCTGTAACAGATAGGCCGGAAAATGGGTTCTAACTGTTACAGATCGAGACGTTTTGGGACCGCGGCTGAGCCATCGCGGCAAAACCACCACAAAGGTGCCTGTCCCCATTGTGGTGGTTTAGGGCTCCCAGGGGCAGGGGGCTTCGATGTGGATGTGCTCGCCGGTTACGGGATGCGTAAAGGACACGCTGTGGGCGTGGAGCATCAGGCCGCAGGGGCGCGGCGTTCCGTACAGGTCGTCGCCAACCAGGGGATGACGCTCACTCGCCAGGTGCACGCGAATCTGATGCTTGCGGCCGGTGAGCAGCTCGACATCAATATACGAGCGCGTGGGCAGGCCACGGCGGCTCTTAAGACGCTTGAGTACCTTGACGCGCGTCTGAGACGGCTTGCCGCTGGCGCCGACGCGCATCTTGCGGCTGTCGTGGCGGTCGCGGGCGATGGGCTTGTCGATGAGCTTTTCGTTCCAGTCGATCTTGCCCTCGGCGAGCGCCAGATAGTGCTTTTCGAAGGCGTGGTCGATGACCATCTGGTCAAAAGCGGGTTGCGTCTGCTTGTCGAGCGAGAACAGCACAACGCCGGTGGTGTTGCGGTCCAGGCGGTTGAGCGGCTGCATGTCGGTCGCGGCAAAGCCGTCGCCCATCGCCAGCAGCAGGTCGCTGGCGTAGTCGGTAAGTGTGCGTTCACCGGTGCCGTCGCCGTGGACGATCATGCCGGCGGGCTTGTCGATGGCCATGAGCCAGGCATCGCAGTAGAGGACTTGAGGTTCTTCGTTCACGTGTAAGCCTTTCGGTTAGCTAATTCCCACAAACATGCAGCCCGAGGTAGCGCCGCGCAGGCGGGCGGCGGGCTTGCGGCCGGCTTGAGCCGCCTCGACGGCACGACGGACGCGGGCGACGGCACGGCCCACCTCATCCGTCTCGAGCAGGGTTCCGTCTACCATGAGACGACGCACGCCGGCATCGAGCAGCTGAGGAACCTGCGGCGTGAGGTCGATGGGGTAGGCGTCGTACAGGCGAGAGCGGCCATGGATGTCGGTGCGTACGGGCATGACCTTGCCGTCGATATTCTTGAGTGACAGCTTGCGGGCGCGCAGGCGGCAGTTAGCGCAATCGTGGATGCAGCCATTGGCCACCTGCAGGATGCAGTGCTCACTCGTCATAACGCGCGGGCGGCCGAACACAGTGATGCCCAGGGCTGCGGGCGCGGCGGTGCCAAGCGAGACGATCTCGTCGAGCGTGATCTCGGGCGAGAGCCAAAACGCACCGGCTCCGCGCTCGGCAAGTGCCTCCATGCAGGGCGTGTTATGCACCGGCAGGCAAGAGCGAATCTCGGCCGTGGCGCCGGCATGAGCGGCTACGGCGAGCTCGGAGATATTGCCGACGGCGACGGTGGCTCCGGCATTGATCCAAGGATCGACGCGCTCGTGGTCAACAGCGCGGCAGACCTCGTCGAGTACGGGCACGATACCCTGCTCAAATGCATCGGCAGGGGAGAGTCCGACAGCCTCGAGCGCGTCGGTGGTCATATAGATGCGCGTTGCACCCTCCGCGCGGGCTGCCTCGGCGGCCTCGAGCGAGGTGACGGTGGCGCAGATCTGCGGCTCGTCGCGGTAGTGCTTGGGCATGGGGCGCGTACATTTGTCGAGCACCGGCAACTCGAGCGTTTTTGCGCGCTCCTCGTACGGTGCCAGAATGGCCTCTTCCAGCGCCTTACAAGCGGCGGCGCGCACCTTGTGCACGGCGGAGAAGCCCATGCCGCAGCCCTCATCGAGCGCCACATCAAAGCTCGCGGCCTCAAAGGGAGAGGAGCCCATGCGCCCGACGTGCTCAGCCAGATCGGATGCCTCGACGGCGCGGGTCTTGGCGGCCTCGACGGTGAAGCCCGTGGCGGTGGCGGTGAGCGCGGGGTTGTCACAGCAGGTGAGTGTGACAGTAAACGGCTCGCCCAGGCGCGCCACGACGGACACGTCAACAGCTCGGCGGCGCAGCACATCGCGCTTGAGCGCGGCGCCGGCGGCGTCAATGGCGCTCTGGCTTCGAATCACGCGCACGCGGCAGCCCTCGGGCATGCTACGGGGCACGCGGCACTCAATGATGTCACCGGCGGCGGCATCATCGGCGGCAATGGTGGTCAGGAACTGGTCAAACTCGTTATCGTGGCGAAGCTCCAGCAGGTCGCCTTTGCCCACGGGCTCAAACAGCTCAATGCGGGCGATGGCGGCGCGGCGACGGCGGTCGTCGGACTTGAGGCCGCGCACATCGCGGTTGGCCGGGCGGCTGCCCAGCACCGTGCCCACGATCTGGCCGCGGTTGTTGGAACGCTCATAGCTCATCATCTCGTCGCCCGAGGTGCCGTCCTGATAGGCGTGCGTAAAGTCGCGGTTGAAGCAGCGCTTGAGCTGGCGCTGGCGGGCGGCTTCCTCGTCCTTGGCAACGGCGGCTCCGGATAGCATGTTGTCAATTTCGTGACGATACACATCAACGATGGAGTACACGTAATCGGGTGCCTTCATGCGGCCCTCGAGCTTGAGCGATGCGGCGCCGGCGTCATACAGACGGCGAACAAGCTGTGAGGTGTTGGTGTCACGCGGGCACAGCGCGCGCTCGCGACCGGCAGGGGAGAGCGCGCGACCGTTCTCGTCGATCAACTCGTAGGGCAGGCGGCAGGGCTGGGCGCACATGCCGCGGTTGGCCGATCGTCCCGCCATGGCAAAGCTCGACAGCAGGCACAGGCCCGAGTAGCAAAAGCAGATGGCGCCATGGCTGAAGACCTCAAGGTCCACATCGGGCGCGGCGTCGTGAATGGCGGCGATTTCGTCGATGGAGAGCTCGCGCGAGAGAGTCACGCGGTCGGCGCCCTGCTCACGGCACCAAAGGGTTCCGCGGTCGTCGTGGATGTTCGCCTGGGTCGAGATATGTGTCTCGATGCCGGGCATGGTGCGCTTGGCCTCAAAGAACAGACCCCAGTCCTGGATAATGAAGGCATCGGCGCCCAGCGTGGAGCAGCGATGAATGAGCTGCAGTGCATCGCCCATCTCGGACTGCTTGATGACGATGTTGACCGTGACGTAGACGCGCGACCCGGCTAGATGCGCGGCGCGGCAGGCTTGCTCAAAGGCCTCGTCGGTAAAGTTGGTTGCCTTGCGGCGGGCGTTGAAGCTGCCCATGCCGCAGTAGATGGCGTCTGCCCCGGCGGCGAGCGCGGCGGCAAAGGGCTCCGGGCCTCCGGCGGGGGCCAAAAGCTCGGGCCTGCGGTTAGTGGTTCGGCTGGCGGTTGCGGTCATATCCTGCCTTTCAAAATGCTCAGATATTCAAAAGTATAGTGGCGTCGCTGCGGTGGGCGACGCCCGCAGCCTAAGCAGGACAAAGTCTTCAGCAGCTTGGACTGGCTGCTCCACATGAGAACCGTTCAGCGGTTCGGGGAAACCGTTGGGCGATAAAATATTCTCGCAAGCTGATAATATTCTTGCATCAAACAGAAACCTTGAGTACTATCCCAATCAAGCGCGGTGTTCAGACCGAACTGTGCCTCCCGGTGTGAACACCGCGCTCACGCTCTCTCAATTGATCGTAAGGAGAAAAACATGAGCAAGACCGTCGTGTCTTCCGATAACGCTTCCGCAGCCATCGGCCCGTATTCCCCCGGTATCCAGGCCGGCAACATGGTGTTCCTGTCCGGCCAGCTGGGCATCGATCCCGCGACCGGCAAGATGCCCGAGGGCGTCGAGGCCCAGGCCAAGCAGTCCCTCGCCAACGTCCAGGCCCTGCTGACCGCTGCCGGCGCCACCTTTGCCGATGTCGTCAAGACCACGGTCTACCTGGCCGACATTGCCGACTTCGCTGCCGTGAACGAGATCTACGCCTCCAAATTCGAGGCTCCGTTCCCCGCGCGCAGCGCTTTCCAGGTTGCCGCCCTTCCGGCCGGCGGTCTGGTCGAGATCGAGGTCGTCGCCGCTCTCTAAGGCGTTGGCAACAACTAAACATGACATGCAAAAAGACCCTGCAGTGTGAGCTGCAGGGTCTTTTGCCAAGCAATGCGACAAAAATGGTCCGTTTCCCTCCGTCCCCAAGGGATCGCGTTTAGCCTTCCTTGCGGACTTTTTGCAGGTAGCGGTAGACGCTGGGCTCCGAGATGCCCAACGCGGTGGCGGCGCAGGCCACGGCACCCTTGAGCATGAACACCCCGTTGCCGTTGAGGTGGCGAATGACGTCCACGCGGTCGCTCTGACCAAGCGACGCTACATCCAGCCCGCGCGCGCTCAGCAGCTCGGCAATACTGCGGTCGATGAGCTCCTGCGTGGACTCCGAAAGGCTTTCGACCTCGATAGACGCGGGCTCCGTGCGCGTCGGCGCCGCGTCGAAGCATGCCATGAGCTGCTGCGCCATGGCGTTGATGGAGCGCACGGTCGAGAGGTCGGTGTTGACGCAGAGCATACCGACGATCTCGTCACCCTCACGGATAAAGTACGTCGCCGACTCCAGCGTCTTGCCACCGGCACCGCGCCCCTCGTAGCCCGTAATAAACGGCAGGTCGCGATACTTGGCATCGTGCATGATCTTGAGTGCCAGATCGGTGGCAGGACCGCCGACCTTACGGCCGCTCACGATGCCGTTGCGAATATCGACGATGGCGTGGTCGGGATCCGAGAAATCATGCAGCACGATCTCGCTGTTTTTGCCGAGTATCTGCTCCAGGAAATCGACCATCGGCAAAAAGCGACGTACGGTCTCGTTCACGGGCAACTCCTTTGGGTGAAATCGGAAATGTTCATAACAATTTTTTCTCATGGTAACACGGTGTCTATTGACTCGTATATTCGCAGGTACATTGCGTAATACAGACGAGCGGTAGGAATTTGGCGGTAAACGGTCGACCAAAAGAAAAGTTAGATGTTATTTTGACCAAACACTTTCCTGACCTGCGGAAATGCGTTATTTCAGCTGAAGAATAGTCTGATAACAAAAAATTATTATTGAGAATGAGAATCATCTTTAATACGATATGCAATGAAGGCACAACCTCAACCCCGCACTGCGTCACAATAGAGCGTTAGATGCGAAAACAACTACTTCGAGGATTGGTGGTCAAATGACCCAGGAGACGGTTACGAACGGCACTGAAGCCCTGTTCACTCGCGAAGGCATGCCTCCCGTTAAGGAAATGATCCCGTGTGCCCTTCAGCACGTACTGGCATCGTTTGCCGGCATCATTACCCCGGCGGTCATCATGGCCGGCGTCTACGGCTTTAATAGCCAGCAGAGCACCGACATCATCCAGGTCGCGCTCATTCTTTCGGCGATCGATACGGCCCTTCAGGCCTTCGCTCCCTTCCGTCGCATCGGCGGCGGCCTGCCCATCGTCATGGGCGTTTCGTTCGCGTTCCTGCCGGCCCTGCAGGCCATGGGCGCCTCGGGCTTTAGCTTTGGTGCGCTGCTGGGCGGCGAGATCGTCGGCGGCGCCGTCGCGGTCCTCTTTGGTCTGGCCTACAGCAAGATCAAGTGGCTGTTCCCGCCCGTCGTGACCGGTACGGTCATCTTCTCCATTGGCGTCTCTCTCTATCCCACGGCCGTCAAGTATATGGCCGGCGGTATGGGCACGCCGCTGTGGGGCACCCCGCAGGCGTGGTGCGTCGCTCTTATCACCTTCGCCGTGGTCTTTGCGCTCGCCAACTTTGGCAAGGGCACGCTCAAGCTGGGATCCGTGTTCTTTGGCATGATCGTTGGCATGATCGTCTCCATCCCCTTTGGCATGATCGACTTCTCCAGCGTCGCCACCGCTCAGGTCTTCGCCCTTCCCAAGCTCATGCCCTACGCGCTCGAGTTTGATCCTGAGGTCTGCATTACCCTCGCCGTCGTGTTCCCCATGGTCGCCATCCAGGTTATCGGCGACGTCTCCGCTGCCTGCCTTGGTTCCATCGACCGTATGCCCACCGAGCGCGAGCTCTCCGGCGCTATCGTGTCCCAGGGCCTCACCTCTATGGTCGGCGGCCTGCTGGGCGGTCTTCCCACCAGCGCCCTTGGCCAGAACGTGGGCATCATCTGCTCCAACAAGGTCGTCAACAAGTGGGTCTTTGTGATCATCGCGGCCGTCTTTGCCATCGCCGGTCTGTTCCCGCAGCTCTCTGCTGTCCTTTCCGCTATCCCGCAGCCCGTCATCGGCGGCGCGACCGTCGGCGTCTTTGGCACCATCACCATGAACGGCGTGCGCATGTTCACCCGCGAGGGCCTCACGCAGCGCACTACCACCATCGTCGGCACCTCCGTCGTCTTTGGCCTGGGTATCTGGATGGCCAGCGGTTGCCTTGCCGGCGAGGGTATGCCCGCCTGGGTGTCCACCGTCATCGGCTCCAATGCCGTAACCCCCACCGCCATCATGGCCATTGTCCTTAACCTGATCCTTCCGCAGACGCCGGTCGTGGCTCAGCACATCGATGCTGCCAAGGACGCTGCCGTGGATCTGGTCTTGCCCGAGAGCAAGAAGTAACCAATTCGGTGCTATTCGTCGGCGGACGCATCGCCTCGTCCGCCGACGCCATGCGGCGCCAAGCCGCACTTCAAAGGGTTTGTCCCTTTGGTGAAGCGTTGACGGGAGAGGGCCCGTTTCCGGTGTAGGCCGGCGCTTCGCACTCCGCCATGTCAGAGGTGTCAAACCCCGCCCCTGATGTTGAAGGGAGCATCCATGCTTCTGGTCGCTAACGGTTCCGTCTTTACCCGCAACGCTCAGATCCCGTTCATTCCAAACGGTGCGGTCGCCATTGACGGAGATACGATCGTCGAAGTGGGCCCCGAGTGCGAGCTCAAGGCCAAGTACCCGGATGCCGAGTACGTCGACGCCCAGGGCAACCTCATCATGCCCGGACTCATCAACTGCCACACCCACATCTACTCGGGTCTGGCCCGCGGCCTTGCCATTAAGGGCTGCAACCCCACCAACTTCCTGGAGAATCTTGAGCAGCAGTGGTGGAAGATCGACGACAACCTGACGCTCGACGGCACCAAGGCCAGCGCCTATGCCACGATTCTTGACTCCATCCGCGATGGCGTCACCACGATCTTCGATCACCATGCGAGCTTCTGCGAGATCCCGGGAAGCCTCTTTACCATTAAGGACGCCGCGCAGGAGCTGGGCATGCGTTCGTGCCTGTGCTACGAGGTCTCCGATCGCCGCGGCCAGGAAAAATGCGACCAGGCCATTGCCGAGAACGCCGAGTTTGCCCAGTGGGCCGCCAAGGAGCGTCGCGATAACGACAACCACATGATTGCCGCCATGTTTGGCGGACATGCCACCTTTACGCTTTCGGACGAGACCATGGACAAGATGGCCGAGGCCAACAACGGCCTGACCGGCTTCCACATCCATGTGTGCGAGGGCATGAATGACGTGTGGGATTCCCGCCTCAACCGCGGTGGCATCAGCCCGGTCGAGCGCCTGCTGCAGCACAACCTGCTGGGTCCCGACACCATGCTCGGCCACTGCATCCACGTGACGCCTGCCGAGATGGATATCGTCAAGGAGTCCGGCACCTGGCTCGTCAACAACCCCGAATCCAATATGGGCAACGCCGTGGGCTGCGCCCCCGTGCTCGAATTCTTCCGCCGCGGCATCCCTGTGTGCATGGGCACCGATGCCTACACCCACGATATGCTCGAGAGCCTTAAGGTCTTCCTGATCATCCAGCGCCACAACGCCGCCATGCCCAACGTGGGCTGGTGCGAGGCCATGACCATGCTGTTCGAGAACAACGCCAAGATGGCGAGCAAGTACTTCGATCGCAAGCTCGGTGTGCTCGAGGCCGGCGCTGCCGCCGACGTCATCGTCATGGACTACAAGCCCTTTACGCCGCTGAGCGAGGAGAACATCGACGGCCACATGCTCTTTGGCATGATGGGCAAAAACTGCCGCACCACCATCATCAACGGCCGCGTCCTGTACAAGGATCGCGAGTTCGTTGGGATTGATGAGGACAAGATCAACGCGTGGACCATGGCTGAGTCCAAGAAGCTCTGGAGCACGCTCAACGATCGCGCCTACTAATTACAAGTAGATTCACGCGCGTCGGATGTTTCGCCGCATCCGACGCGCGTATAGGCGGCCTCCGCGGGGTCGCCGGCGCTGTGCTAGCGCTACACCGTATTTGCGCCCGCCGCGCGGTCTCGCCGGGCGTTACAGAGAGGAGCTCATTATGAGCGACATCATGAGGCCGATCCCGTTTTCGCAGCTGATGAACTGGATCATCGAGGAGCACAAGACTCAGGGCGCCGTCTTTGGCGTGCGCAAGATGGTCACGACCAACCAGGAGGGTGCGCTTCCCATTTTTGACGAGCGCATCGAGACTCCGTTTGGCCCGGCCGCCGGTCCCAACACGCAGCTTGCCCAGAACATCGTGGCCTCTTATGTGGCCGGTTCCCGCTTCTTTGAGCTTAAGACCGTTCAGGTTATGGACGGCGAGGAGCTCTCCAAGTGTGTGAACAAGCCCTGCATTGTGGCGCAGGACGAGTGCTACAACTGCGAGTGGTCGACCGAGCTCGAGGTTCCGCAGGCCTTTGCCGAGTACGTGAAGGCATGGTTTGCCTGCCACCTGATCGCTCGCGAGTACGGTCTGGGCAGCCCGGACGGCTTTGTCTTCAACATGTCGGTGGGCTATGACCTCGAGGGTATTAAGAGCCCCAAAGTCGATGCCTACATCGAGGGCATGAAGGACGCCAGCGGCTCCGACGTCTGGAACGAGTGCCGTACGTGGGCGCTCGCCAACCTGGACAAGTTTGAGCATGTTGACGCCGCATTTGTCGAGTCCATCCCGGCACGCGTCTCCAACTCCATCACCGAGTCTACCCTGCACGGCTGCCCGCCGGCCGAGATCGAGCGCATCGCGACCTATCTGATCACCGAGAAGGGCCTCAACACCTACATCAAGTGCAATCCCACGCTGCTGGGCTATGAGTTTGCCCGTCAGCGTCTGAACGAGCTGGGCTTTGACTACATTGTCTTCGATGACACGCACTTCCGCGAGGACCTGCAGTGGGCCGATGCCGTGCCTATGTTCGAGCGCCTGATTGCCCTGTGTGCCGAGCGCGGCCTGGAGTTTGGCGTCAAGCTCACCAACACCTTCCCCGTCGACGTGACGAGAAACGAGCTGCCCTCCACCGAGATGTACATGTCGGGCCGTTCGCTGTTCTCGCTGACCATCGAGGCCGCCCGTCGCATTACCGAGCAGTTCGATGGCAAGCTGCGCATCAGCTACTCTGG
Source organism: Collinsella aerofaciens (assembly GCF_015558785.1). Taxonomy (GTDB): domain Bacteria; phylum Actinomycetota; class Coriobacteriia; order Coriobacteriales; family Coriobacteriaceae; genus Collinsella; species Collinsella aerofaciens_P. The sequence continues at coordinate 69,241 of NZ_JADMOP010000010.1, read as the reverse complement.
CGGTGCCACGGTCTACAATATCCGCGCCCTGTACGATGCCGGCATTTGGCCCGTCACCCTGGCGACCGACGTGCTCAAGCCCGGTGGCTACGAGCGCTTTAGCCAGATGGCCGGCGAGTTTACCGACCTGGATGGCAAGCCGTTCGCGGGCGTCTCTCTCGAGGCTGTGACTGCGATCCAGACCGACTCACTCACCAACCCGCTCTACAAGAAGCCGCTGCGCCCGCTGCCCGACCGCAAGGTCGCCGGCAAGAGCCCGCTTTCCGACTGCTTTACCACGCCGTGCCGCACGAGCTGCCCCATCCAGCAGGATATTCCCGCCTACCTGGCGGCCGTTGACGAGGGCCGCTACGAGGACGCACTCAACATCATCATCGAGCGCAACGCCCTGCCGTTCATTACCGGCACCATCTGCCCGCATCCCTGCGGCCGTGCCTGCGAGCGTGCGTTCTACGAGCCCGAGGGCGCCCAGATTCGCGCCAGCAAGCTCAAGGCCGCCCGCGAGGCCATGACCGCCGTGCTGCCCAAGCTGCGCGCCCAGGCCATCGCCAACGACGGCGAGCGCAACGTTGCCGTTATCGGCGGCGGTCCGGCCGGTCTGGCGACGGCGTTCTTCCTGACTCGTGCCGGCGTGCCCGTCACCATCTTTGAGGCCCGCGATTCGCTCGGCGGCGTGGTCCGTCACGTCATTCCTGAGTTCCGCATTGCGAGCGACGATATCTCCCACGATGCCGAGCTCTGCCTGGCCTTTGGCGCCAAGGTGCAGCTCAACGCCCGCGTGGAGTCCATCGACGATCTCAAGGCCCAGGGCTTTACCGACGTGGTCGTGGCCACCGGTGCCTGGATGCCTGGCTCTGCAGGCCTGGGCGAGGGTGCCGAGCTTGACGTGCTGGAGTTCCTCGAGGCCGCCAAGAAGGGCGAGAAGCTCGAGCTGGGCGAGGACGTCGTAGTCATTGGCGCCGGCAACACCGCCATGGACGCGGCCCGCGTGGCTAAGCGCCTGGCTGGTGTGAAGAACGTGCGCCTGGTGTATCGCCGCACCAAGAAGCAGATGCCCGCCGACGAGGAGGAGCTCGATCTTGCTCTTGCCGACGGCGTTGAGTTCTGCGAGTTGCTGGCGCCTAAGGCGCTCAACGGCGCTGTGCTGACCTGCGATGTTATGGAGCTTGGCGAGCCGGATGCAAGCGGCCGTCGTAGCCCCGTCGCTACGGGCGAGACCGTCGAGCTTCCCGCCACCACGGTGATCTGCGCCGTGGGCGAGGGCATCGATGCCAGCCTGTACGATGCCGCGGGCGTTGAGCACGACCGTCGCGGCCGCCTTGCCGCCACCTCCACCGGCGTCGAGGGCGTCTGGGCTGCGGGCGACTGCCGCCGCGGTCCTGCCACCGTGGTCGAGGCCATCGCCGACGCCGCCGAGGTCGCCCGTGCCATCGCCGGCGTGGACTTTAACAAGTACGCCGACTGCAACGAGCAGGCCGGCCGCGAGGACACCTGCTACGAGCGCAAGGGGTCGCTGTGCCGCGACAAGCGCAACTGCACCAAGACCCGCTGCCTGGGCTGCGGCTCGGTGTGCGAGGTCTGCTGCGACGTGTGCCCCAACCGCGCCAACGTGGCAATTAAGGTGCCGGGCCTGGTCAAGCATCAGGTCGTCCATGTCGACGGCATGTGCAACGAGTGCGGTAACTGTGCCGTGTTCTGCCCCTATCAGGAGGGTCGTCCCTACAAGGACAAGCTCACCCTGTTCTGGAGCGAGGAGGACATGGAGAACTCCGAGAACGAGGGCTTCCTGGCCGTGGGCGAGGACCACTTTAAGGTCCGCGTCGCCGGCACGGTCCGCACCGTCTCGGTCGATGCCGTCAACACCGGTCTTCCCGAGGCCGTCCGCCTGACCATCAGGGCCGTGCGCGACAACTATTCGTACCTTCTTAAGAAATAGGCGAGTCTCTTATGGCCAAATCCATTCAACATAATGTGGCCTACGTTGCCTGCGGAAGCGGTTGCGCCTCCGCAGGCGGCGACGCCCGCTGCAGCGAAGGCTGCATTGGCTGTGGCGCCTGCGTCACGGCCTGCCCCCACGGTGCCATTGCGCTGGTCGACGGCGTCGCCCGCGTGGACCGCTCCAAGTGCACGGGCTGTGGCCTGTGCGGCATGGCGTGCCCGCAGCGCGTGATTGCCTTTGTTCCCGGCTACCAGAACATTCTGGTGCGCTGCAACAACACCGATAAGGGCGCCATTGCGCGCAAGATCTGCGACACGAGCTGCATCGGTTGCGGTATGTGCGCCAAAAAGTGCCCTGCCGGCGCTATCCGCATCGAGGACAACTGCGCCCATATCGACGGCGTGGACTGCCTGTCGTGCGGCATGTGCGCCGTCGTCTGCCCTCATGGCGCCATCCACGACCGCACCGGCATCGCCGCTGGCGTGTAGAAGGGAATCACCATGGCACAGGAATTCACTTTTACCGTTAACGGCGTCGAGCGCACGACGACTCAGAACAAGCCGCTGCTGCGCTATCTGCGCGACGACCTGCACATTCACTCCGCCAAGGACGGCTGCTCCGAGGGCGCCTGCGGTACCTGCACCATCCATGTGGACGGTGCGGCCGTCAAGGCGTGCGTGCTGACCACCGCTCTTGCCGCCGGCCGCAACATCGTGACCGTCGAGGGCCTGCCCGAGGACGTGCGCGAGGCCTTTGTGTACGCCTTTGGCGCCGTGGGCGCCGTGCAGTGCGGTTTTTGCATCCCCGGCATGGTCATGGCGGGCGCGGCGCTCATCGCCGAGGATCCCGAGCCCACCGAGGAGCAGATCAAGTACGCCATCCGCGGCAACGTCTGCCGCTGCACCGGCTACAAAAAGATTATCGAGGGCATCTCGCTGGCCGCTGCGGTGCTCCGCGGCGAAAAGCAGATCGATGAGGACCTGGAGCGCGGCGATGACTACGGCGTGGGCAAGCGCGCCTTCCGTGTCGACGTGCGCAAGAAGGTGCTCGGTGAGGGCAAGTATCCCGACGACATCGACGAGCTCGATCAGCCGGGCCTGACCTACGCCAGCGCCGTGCGCTCCAAGTATCCGCGCGCCCGCGTGCTCTCCATCGACACCTCCAAGGCCGAGGCCCTGCCCGGTGTGGTGGGCATCCTGCGCGCCGAGGACGTGCCGGTCAACCAGGTCGGCCACCTTATCCAGGACTGGGACGTCATGATCGCTCAGGGCGATATCACCCGTTGCGTGGGCGATGCCATCGTGCTGGTGGTTGCCGAGGACGAGGCGACGCTCGAGAAGGCCAAGAAGCTCGTAAAGATCGATTACGAGCCGCTGGAGCCCGTGCGCAACATTGTCGAGGCCAGGGCCGCCGACGCCCCGCGCCTGCATGACAGCTACTTTGCCTTCGGCAACACGGTGGAGCTCAAGGACAACGTGTGCCAGAGCCGTCACGTGACGCGCGGCGACGCCGCCAAGGCGCTGGCCGAAAGCGCGTTCACCGTGACGCAGCGCTTTACCACGCCCTTTACCGAGCATGCCTTCTTGGAGCCCGAGTGCGCCGTGGCATTTCCTTACAAGAACGGCGTCAAGGTGCAGTCGACCGACCAGGGTGCCTACGACACGCGCAAAGAGTGCGCCCACATGTTTGGCTGGGATAACGAGCCCGAGCGCGTGGTCGTCGAGACCATGCTCGTGGGTGGCGGCTTTGGCGGCAAGGAGGACGTGTCCATCCAGCACCTGGCCGCGCTCGCCGCATATAAGCTCCAGCGTCCTGTGAAGTGCAAGCTCACGCGCGCCGAGTCGCTTGCGTTCCACCCCAAGCGCCACGCCATGGACGGCACCTTTACACTGGGTTGCGACGCCGAGGGCAACTTTACCGGTCTGGATTGCGAGATCAACTTTGATACCGGCGCCTACGCGTCGCTGTGCGGCCCGGTGCTCGAGCGCGCCTGCACGCATGCCGTCGGCCCCTACAAGTACCAGAACACCGACATTCGCGGTTTTGGCTACTACACCAACAACCCGCCCGCCGGCGCGTACCGCGGCTTTGGCGTTTGCCAGTCCGAGTTTGCGCTCGAGAGTCTGATCGACTTGCTGGCAGAGAAGGTCGGCCTGGATCCGTGGGAGATCCGCTACCGTAACGCCATCGAGCCGGGCGAGGTTTTGCCCAACGGCCAGATTGCCGACTGCTCCACGGCGCTTAAGGAGACACTGCTCGAGGTCAAGGATGCCTACTATGCGCATCCCGGACACGCCGGTATCGCCTGCGCCATGAAGAACGCCGGCGTGGGCGTGGGCCTGCCCGATGCCGGCCGCTGCAAGATTCGCATCGAGGACGGCGTGGCTGTGGTCTATGCCGCCACGTCCGACATCGGCCAGGGCTGCAACACCGTCTTTTTGCAGGACGTTGCCGAGGCCTGCGGTCTGCCGCTGAGCTGCATTGCCAACGGCGAGTGCTCCACCGAGAACGCTCCCGACTCCGGCACCACGTCTGGTTCGCGTCAGACGGTCGTGACCGGCGAGGCCGTGCGCGGTGCCGCCTTCCTGCTGCGCGATGCCATGCTTGATATCGAGGCCGGCAAGTCTGCGCCCGCCGCTCCCGTGAATGCGCATGGCGACGGCGTCAAGATCGAGTACGACGACGGTCGCGCCTATCAGCTGCACACGCAGGAGCTCGTCGCCGGCCAGGGTATGCATCCTCAGGATCCCGCGGCCGCCATCAAGGCGCTCGAGGGATGCGAGTTTGGCTACGTGTACCTGGAGCCGACCGACAAGCTGGGCGCCGACGTTCCCAATCCCAAGAGCCACATCTGCTACGGCTTTGCCACGCATGTGGTCATTCTGGACGATGACGGTCGCGTGAGCGAGGTCTATGCCGCGCACGATTCCGGCAAGGTGGTCAACCCCATCTCCATCCAGGGTCAGATCGAAGGCGGCGTGCTCATGGGCATGGGCTACGCGCTTACCGAGGATTGGCCGCTCAAGGACTGCGTGCCCCAGGCAAGGTACGGTACGCTCGGGCTGTTCCGTGCGCCCGAGATTCCGGATATCCACGCCATCTACGTGGAGAAGGACGAGCTGCTGCCCGTGGCATATGGCGGCAAGGGCATTGGCGAGATCGCAACGATCCCCACGGCGCCCGCCGTGCAGAACGCCTATCGCGCATTCGACGGCAAGCTGCGTCCGGATCTGCCCATGGTGGATACGCCGTACAGCCGCGCCCGTCACCGTGGGTAGGGCGCAGACGGCATTGCTGATGGGCTGTTCGCGCACAACACCAACTGTATATGCTGCACCTTTGGCCCCGGCTCCATCGCGAGCCGGGGCCTTTTGTTTGGAGCGGAAACTGTGTTCCGGATTCAAGCCTCAGAATGGGATGAACGGATGGCATGTTTGGCGGAAACTACGGCCCAGTTTTTGGCTCCAGAACGGGATGCATTTTCCGGAACGGTCCACGTGCGGTGGTGTACCGCCCCTTTTGCGTGCGCCGCTTGTCGAATTACGTTATAGCTAGCTATATTATAGGAAGGTATAATATAGCTAGCTATAACGTAAAGGAAGGATGGCCCTATGTTTATCGGAAGAACAGTGGAAATGTCCGAGCTCAATCGACTGTATGGCACGGGCTCCTTTGAGATGCCTGTGATTTACGGCCGTCGTCGTGTGGGCAAAACGCGTCTTATCACAGAATTCATCCAAGACAAGAAGGCTATTTACTTTCAAGCTCGTCGTACCAATGCAGAGGCAAACCTGCACGGCTTTAGCCAGGCGATACTTGCGGGTTCGGTTGGTGCTGCAGGCGTGTCGTTTCGTAGTTTTGACGAGGCGTTCGATGCATTGGCCACCATGGCTCGCACGGAACGTTTGGTTGTCGTGATTGACGAGTATCCCTATCTCGCCCAATCGAATCCCGAAATCAGCTCGTTGCTGCAAGACAAGATCGATCACCTGTACAAAGAGACCAAGCTCATGCTTATCCTGTGCGGGTCGTCGCTTTCGTTTATGGAAGAGCGGGTGCTGGGCTACGAGAGTCCGCTATACGGTAGGCGTACGGCCCAGTTTAAGATCATGCCGCTCGATTTTACGACGACCCTCGGCCTGTGGCAGGGCATGAGTCGCGAAGACGCTGCGGTTTGCTATGGCATGACGGGCGGCATTCCTGCATATATCGAGAGAGTCGATCCTGCCGCATCGCTCAAGGACAACATCAAACGTCTTTTTCTTACTTCTACGGGCTATCTCTTTGAGGAGCCGAGTAACCTGCTAATGCAAGAGTGCCGCAATCCCGAGCAATATGATGCGATCGTGCAAGCAATTGCTCAGGGGCGCTCGAAGATCTCGGAGATTGCGAGCTCTACGGGAATCCCTGCGAGCAACGTAAAGAGCTATGTGGATAAGCTGGCGTCGCTTGGGATTGTCGAGCGCGAGCTGCCCCTAAACGAGACGAGCAATAAGCGAGCCGTGTATCTGCTGAGCGACCAGATGTTTAGGTTCTGGTACAAGTTTGTTCCGCAGAACATTGGGCTGATTCAAAACGATATGGCCGAGATGGCGTATAAGCGCATTGAGCCGCACGTATCGGATTACATGGGTACGGTCTTTGAGCTTATATGCAGACAATACGTGTACGAACTCGCGCGCGCGGGCCAGCTCGATGTGGTTCCGGCGAGCGTCGGGCGCTGGTGGGGGACGGACAATCGCACGCATACGCAGGAAGAAATCGACTTGATTGTTGACGATGGCGAGGGCGCTGCGCTGTTTGCGGAGTGCAAATGGCGCAATGAACCGGCGGGCGAAGACGTGCTGCAAAAGCTCGTGCACCGAAGCGAGCTCTTTAGACGGCAACGAAAAAGCTATGCACTTTTCTCAAAAAGCGGCTTTACGCAGGGATGTCGGGATGCCGCGGAGAGTAGGGGAGACGTCAAGCTGATCTCGTTTGCCGAGATGTGAGGGCGGGGATAATGAAGCGCGTCCTGATTTGATGCCGGGAATGGGATGTGCTTTCCTTTTGCGACCTTTGGCGGAAAGTGCGTTCCAGATTTCGGCTTCAGAATGGGATGCCGTTTCCGGATCGGCCCTCAGGCGGAAACTACGACCCGGAATTCGGCTCCAAAACGGGATACGCTATCCCGATGGCATCTCAGGGTGGGACGCATTTTCCGGTAGAGGCCTGGGACGGAAGGCATGTCCCAGAATCCGGCTAATCCGATGGCCAGGTGGTTGAGCGAGCGAGCTCCGAGGCTCCATTACTGAAAATTCATTTGTTAAACCTGGCAACCGTGGGTAGAATAAAGTCGACGGCAGCCCAAGGGTGATAGCTGGGCAGCGCCGTTACTTAGTTCAAGGGGTCAATGCCTTAACGGCGTCGACCCCTCTTCTTTTGCTTCGTACGCTGCTTAAGTGCCTCGGAAAGTCCGATAAGCGCCGTGAGGAGCGAGACCAAAGCGGTCAGGAGCTTCACGAAATCAATCAGATCGGTCATGGGCATCACCTCCCGTCGCATGGAGGGCGCTGCCCGGCACATGGAACTGCCGTCAACAACTGCCATTCTATCAAAGCGCGGTCATAAATACGAATATATGTTCGATAATAACAGCAACGTGATTCCCTCGAATAGCAGCCTTTCGTAAGGGCGGCAGAAGACGGCGCTGGGCGATTGGGGATAGACGCGCAGGTCTTCGTCACCGAAAGCCCGTTTGATTAACCAGCCCTCTGTAGGTGCACTGCATATTGATGGGCTCGGGATGACCGCTGATTCAAGTCACCGGGCCTAAATCTTTTTCATGCATTTGAATAGAGCGGGCGACTCTCTTGGGCGGTCTGCATGGCGTGCGACCGGCGCATGGCGTTGCACCTCGCTTTTGTGTCCGCACGGGCGCCTATCCTTACGGCAATGTAGCCGCTTATGTAACAAGCGGCAGTTGACGGAGAAAGGCCCTAACCGTGTCAGCTGAAAAGATGCCGGGTATCTCGGCTATCGATACGACAAACTTTGCGCGCCAGATCGTGCTGGACTTTGAGTTTGCGCCGGTGCCAAAGCAGCGCCAGCGCCGTGGGCTGCGCAACGAGATTATTGAGGTCGGCGCCGTCAAGCTCGATTACCACGGCAACGTTATGGGCGAGTTCTCGCAGTTTGTGCAGACGGAATTTACCGAAGGCGTTGCGTTCCCCGTCCGCGAGCTTACGGGGATATCGGCTGTGGACACCGCGATGGCCGATCCGCTCTACGTGGTGATCAAAAGGCTCAGCGATTGGATCGGTCGCTACTCCGCCCAGGTGGTTTGCTGGAGCGGGGCGGACCGGCGACAGTTTTTGACCGAGTGCCAGGCAAAACATATCGACCTTTCCGCATTTCCTACGGACTGGGCTGACCTGCAGGCGTTTTACACCTCGATTATGGACGTGGGAAACCACGGGTGCGTCTCTTTGAGTGACGCGGCGACGTGGTTTGGCATCGAGTTCGACGAGTCGACGGGTCACGCCCACAGCGCCCTAGCCGATGCGCGCGTGACCGCTAAGTTGCTCAAGCAGGTAATGGACGGGGGCTACCACGTGAGCCCGCGTGCCCAGGAAGTCCGCCAGCGGTGGGGGATGGGCGAGCGAGCCCAGACACGCCTTTCCAGCAAGTGCCCTGAGCTGAGTGATCTGCTGCTGAAGCTGAAGGCGGAGGGGAGATAGGGGGCGTTAGCTGTCTGCGTGGCGCGTGCCTGTCGTGTATCGCTACTCTTCCTGCTGCTCGGCAGGCAGGATGTAGACGTTCTCGGCGTCCACGGCGATTTGCGTGGGGCGGTTGTAGAGGGTGTCGATCTCCATTATGCTCTGCCTGAACGGCGCGACGTCGGGCGTCTTTGCCTGGTGGAGCTTCTCGATGAGTTTCTCGGATTGCTCGTCGTTGAACCTGCCGATGTCCTCTCCTGCACCCTCAAGCGCCTCGTCTATGGGCGTGAACTCGCCGATGGGCGTCGCCGCGATGACGCGACCGAGCATCTTGCCAGCGGACGCGATGCCGCCCAGAAGTGCCACGTCGATAGTGTCGGCAGCGCTTGCCTCGAGTGCGTCGTAACACTCGGTGTAGAGCTCGCGGTACGCAAGCGAGTCCGCTTCGATTTTTGCGGCAGTGTCTGCGAGCTTTGCGGGCTCGAAGTTCTGGGTGAGCATGGACTCGAGGAACAGCGAGAACGCGTGGATATAGGTGGCGAGCTGGTAGTCCTTGAGATAGTCGAGAACCTGGTCGAGACGCCTTTTCACGTCGTCTCGCACCTCGATGAACCCTTTCTTTTTCAGGTCCGCCTGCGCCTGCGAGCGGAAGAGTTCCATGTCACGCGTGGACGCGTGCTCGATGTCGAGCACCTTCATATGGGCGTTGGCCATGTAGGTGGCGTCGCCGCAGTTGAAGCTGTAACCGTTGAGGATATCTGCGAGCGTCTTGAGATCGCCACGCATGTTGGCCTTGTCGCGCTGACGCATGTACTCGAACATTTCGTCGACGGACTCCTGGATGGAGTCGAGCTTTTGGTTTATCTGCGCGATTGCGGCTGCCATGAACAACGACGTTGGATCGTAAGGCACCTGCGTGACGCTTGTGGCGATGTCGCCCTCGACTACGTGGAGGCGCGCCTGCCCGAAACCCTTGGCCGCATCGCGGTAGGACCCCATGAGGCCGCTGCCGTCCTTGAACGATTGAAGTATCGATGGGTCAAGCGGATTGCCAAACTTGTCGGTTGGCCGGAGCAGCATAGGCACACTCACCGTATTGGTGACGGTGCGGAATGTCGAGGGAAGTGAGGCGAGCGCTATGCCGAGCTGGGGGACTCGTTCGAGCGGGAGCTTGATGGCGCCGGAGACGTCCGCCCGCTCCTGAGTGAGCGCGAGGTGGATTTTGGTGGATGCGAGTTGTTTTGCCACGAGTTCCTCTCGGCCGTCATCCGCCGAGGGTTTGGTCTCGTTGTCTGCCATAGCGTGCTCCTTGCTTACGTTGATAGTCGTGGGCATTATCTCACCGTTGAGCGGCCTGCTGGGACGGGACGGACTAGTGGCGGTTCGAGGACGATTAGTGGACGAAGCACGTCAGCCTTGCTGGCTTTCCTACGGACTGGGCCGACCTGCGGGCGTTTTATACCTCGATCATGGACGTGGGCAGCCACGGGTGCGTCTCTTTGGGTGACGCGGCAACGTGGTTTGACATCGAGTTCGACGAGTCGACGTGCCACGCCCACAGTGCCCTAGCCGATGCCCGCGTGACCGCCAAACTACTCAAACAAGTGATGAACGGGGACTATCACGTGAGTCCGCACGCCCAGGAGATCCGCCAGCGATGGGGGATGGGCGAGTGCGTTCAAACACGCCTTTCCAGCAAGTGCCCTGAGCTGAGTGATCTGCTGCTGCAGCTGAAGTTGGAGGGGAGGTAAGGAGATGTGCTGAGAACGGTGGTCGAGTGTTGGATATACCCTGGCATCAAGGCCAATTTGATAGATCAACGCATGCAGATAGGCTGCCTACCGATAGTCCCAGGAATGACCTTCGATTCAAGTCGCCAGGTTTCAAGCTGTATATCATTTGGAACATCTGAACGGCTGGCTGGCTTGGAGGGTTCACGGCTGTAGCGTGCCGTGAGTGAGTTCGGCTCTCGCTTTAACTTGGGGCCTCGCTGATTTCTCATGCGTGACGTTTAGAATCTGATGCAAATAAAAGGCCGTATGCTCTTTTGCGGGACATGTTGTTGAACGACCGGCTTCATAAACCTGTAGCAGCTTCTCAGGGCAGATGAAAAGGGGCTAAAAACTGCTTATCTTGTTCGTGATATACGATGCTATTCTGCCAGGACTAACAACTTTCTCAAGGACGTTCCGGATCGCATTCGCGATTTGAGTTATCGACTGGACCTTGCAGACCTCGAGCGGGAGAGCTTGGATGAAACCCTCGGCAAAGTTTTGGGGCGGTAGCCACATTGCGGGCCCTTATTGTCTAACCTAGCTCGTCAAGCAGAGAGGGGTTTGCGTCTATATCCATGCCAAGGGCTTCTGCGACAGATTGCGCAACCGCAAAGGCCATCTTGGGAGGAACGGCGTTTCCAATTTGCCGATAGCGGGAGCATTGCGAACCATACCAAGGCATATCCCTCGGGAAGGTCTGTATGGTGGCGGCTTCCTGGACCGAGATGCGGCGAAGGCGAGGAGGAACGCTATCGGCTACTTTCCCGCCTTTCTGAAGCTCTTCGTGGTATTTCTCGACCCATTGGGTCGCTCCGGTTTCGAGCGTCTCTTGATCGACAATCGGCGTTCTGTTCCCGCCCATTGAGGCGGGAAGCGTCGGCGCGGGCTTGTCCATGTCCATCGGGCGGCCTTGGCCGTTGAACAGCATGCCTGCAAACGGCGACGGGCGGAGCACGGGGCTTTTTGCCGTAGTTACCTTCGCCTTGCAAGTCTGATCATTGCCCGGCTCGCCGAGAGGAGGCAGCCCGCGCAGGGCGTCGGCCACACCCACCCATTCCTTGACTGTCGGCTGCGGGTAGTTGTACTCGATGCAGGGGTCCTTGATCCCGACAAGGAACATGCGCTCTCTGGTCTGCGGGACGCCGTAATTGGCACTGTTCAGCACCTCAAGGTTGGTTTTGTAGCCAATCTCTTCCGCCTTCTTGCGGATGTCGGCAATAGTTCCAGCCCAGCGTTTGTTCTTGGCGAGTGCCTTGACGTTCTCCATCACGAACGCTTGGGGCTGGACCCTCTCGACCATGCCGAGGAAGTCGAAGACGTGACGCGAGCGGGGGTCGTTCGGGTCCATCTTCCCCGCGACCGAGAAGCCCTGACAGGGCGGTCCTCCAATGACTAGCTCCGCCGAACCCCTTCCGGGCAGTTCCTCAACTTCCCTAATATCTCCCGTGACTATCCTGTGGCTCAGTGTTTTGCCGGTCTTCTTCGAGATCGCGTCCATCGCGGCAGCGTAGGTTTTCATGGCGTCCGGGTTGATATCGTTCGCAAATACGGGGGTGAACCCGGCGGCGATGAAGCCGAGGTCGAGACCGCCCGCTCCCGAATAAAGGCTGACGAAACGCTTCATTAAAGCAATCCTCCTGAATAGTAGAGCTCATTCCAATATGGAATGAGCTCATGAGATGATATCATATACAAGCATGGGTTGCTGCCGGAAGGGGGCGTTTATGGAAGACTTCAATCTTTCTCTCGGGAGACTTATCGCTAAATGGCGGAGACGCTCCGGGATGTCACAGGCGGCGCTCGCTGAGGCAACGGGATGCCAGCAAGCGTCGATTTCGAAACTGGAAAGCGGCTCCAAGCGCATAACTGTCTCTGAGCTTTCTCAAGTGCTTTGTGCCTGCGGATTAACCTTCAGTGCGGTAAGCGACGATCTTGATGGCCTTATCGCTTATGAGCCTCAACCTTTATGGGAGCGTGTAAATGAGTAGCAGTGCAAACATTTCTGAAATATGCGAAGCGCTTCTGGCGGCGTCCCTGCCTATAGATCCGAACTCGATGGAAAGCGCCGCGATTCAGGTTGCGGACTATTACGAGAACGGCCCTGAGGAATCCAGGATTCCCGCCGAAGAGATCTCCGATCGCTTCGGCGAGATGTGGAGCTTTTGGCTTGAGAACTACGATAGTCCCTCAAAGGAATTGAAGGACGTCATTAGCGCCGCGGTTGGCGTCGACCATGGAATGGAAGAGCTCGCGAACGGCTACTTCAAGCTCGAAGAAAAACTCGAGGAGAAGCAGTTCATGGCAAGGAGTCATGCAATCGCTTTGATTGGCTGTGCTCCGCTCATTCGTACCCTTGTCGTGGAGCAACACCTCGGTCTCGATAGGATTAGAGGCATTCTTAACGTTCCTGCCGCAACTTTCGACGCCATCAATGCTGTAATCAGTTCTATCGGTATTGACCCGCCCTTCGGCTCTGAGAGGATAGCCGGAATACATGAAACTGACGTTTCAGACGTCGCCGCCCTGTTTGGTGATATCGAACCTGACGTCGCTGGAGAAACTTTCCGAGGCCTTCTCGGATCGTTCTCGAGATGCGATACGCTTGCCGACGATGTTATCGACTTGGGCCTCATTCCTTTTGAGCCGTACCAGTTTATGCTCTACTTTGAGTTGCTTACGCTTGAGATGGTTGACAGATTCCCCGGCAGGGCGATTTACGAATGCACGCCCCGTTCGAGCAATGTAAAGGCGCTTTGGAACTCCATGTATCATCCCACTCAGGAGAATCCATACCTCAACAACGCCAAGTCCGTCTATTCACTTGACGAAGCATGGGCCGAAACGAAACTCTCCCGGCAGACTGGGAACGGCTCGATTCTGCTTGCCGATGTCTTTAGCATTCTGGCAGAGTTGCCCTACACGACGAGAAGACGCGTTGCTCACATTATTCGTTGTTATTTGATTCTCATTGCCGATTCTCGTCAAACGAAGACGCCTTTGGAGCCGATCGGCGTCGATTCCATCAAGGCTTTTGTCAAGCGCGTGGGGATCTCAAACAGTTTAACCAAGGGCGTTCTCGATCAGAGGCTGGTAGATTTCCTTACCCGCTGCATTCATCCGGAAGAGGGCTGGTTCGCAAGGGGTCTCGGCTCTTCCGTGAACGAGACGAACGCTTCGGGGCGCAAATATGGCGATGTTGAATACTTGGACCTTTCAAATCGTGCACATATCGAGGCCTATGAGGCACACGGTGGCGGTCTGCGGGATGAGTACATTCAGGCGCACATTAACTCCCTGCATGAAACTGTGCGCTACCACGAGCACGAGGCGAAGTTGCGCAACGAACCCTACGACATGACCGTTAGAGTCACGTACGTTGCCCATGACGTTTCGAGACTGATTGACTTTCATGATGGATGCACAAAGGAAATCGAGGGAATTCCGTTCGAGTTTCGCTTTATGACGTACGTCGATTTGCTCAACGCTGCTGGCGGCATCGATGTCGTAATCGGAAATCTGGCGGATTTTAATGAGTTGATTCATCAGAGGATCTCTAGGCTTCCCGATGCGTATACGTTGAAGCGGCGCTATCAGGAGATTACTGGATTGGGATTATCCGAAAAGAATTAGTTGCTGGGGCCCGCGTTCCGAGCTGTGGTGGTTCGGAACGCGGGCCTCTCTGTGCTTCCATGTAGCATAAGCGCTCGGGTATCTGTGCTTATTTTGACGTGTTGGATCCATTGGAGATGGGTGCGATTTGTATTCAGCATCTCTTTACTGCTGCGCATCTAGCCGCGGCATCAATGAACTTCGCTAGCGCTTTCGGACTGTCAAAAGGCATACACAAGTGTCAGTCTTTTGACATCGCGTGGCCTGAGCGGCGGCGTGCAACGGCTGCACGCCGCCTGCGTCTGCCTACATCCCCGCAACCCCACGCGCGGCGCTCAACAGCTCGTACTCCCTCTGACTCCACTGGTGCAGCTCGGCCGCGCGTACGGCGTCGCGGCACAGATCCAGGAATACCTCGGCGCCCTCGCAGAAGCACTCGCGGGCAAAGATGCCCGACCCGCCCGCAACGCACGCGCCATCGGCAAACCGCTCCCAGCTAGACGGCTCACGCGAATCGTCTCCGGACAGTTTGATCTGCAACACATGCGGGTCGCCGGCAACGCAGAACTCTTTCTCGAGCTTTTGCACCGTGAAGCGCATCTGGTGGGAGAGGCTGCTCTTGACCATGGCCGAGGCGTAGCCGTTCTGCTTGTCCAGAAGATGCATTCGTTTTGGCTTGGCTGCCAGGTTGTGGAAGTTGCGCTCGCTGCGCACAGAGAAATTGTCCATACGGACTCCTTTCATCGATGTTGGCAGGGCCACCGTGCCTTTTGGCCGGTTGGCGTCGGGATCGTGGAGCCAACTCTCTACCCCGACTCTGGATAAAACGTGCCCGCTCCTTGCGGGCAAGAGGAAGTCTATCAACGTGTACGGACTCAACGTGTACGGACAGAAATCAAGCGCCATCCGCGAAATGACGCGCGGATGGCGTTGGTTTCCCAAGTGATTATTCGGCTTTCATCCGGAAAAGTGTCGAAATCAGCCGTGTAAAAGTACGGAAAAGTGTCGAAATAGGCACCTTAAAACTTCGGAAAAGTGTAGCTGGATGACAAAACAGCACTTAGAAGGCGGTGCTGGATGCGGGATTCCGCGGCCGCCTTCAGCCCTCGCTACTCGTCGTCTCCGTCGTTGGGGTCGCCCTTGAGGGTGTTGATGTCCAGGTACTGGTTATCGTCCTCTTTTTGCTGGGTTTCCGACTCCGCTTGGGTGGGGCCGCGGAACAGCTGGAATCCCTCAAACGCAATGACGCCGAGCAGGGCAATGACAATGGCGATAAAGGCAACCTTGACTGCCTGCGGAAATTCCGAGAAACGCAGCGCCTTTTCCTTGGCGTAATAATCGGCGAAGCGCTCTTCGCCCGTGCTTTTGGTATAAGCCGGTGCGGACGCGGCCTCCGGGTCATATTCCGGTGCGGGCGTGGCAGCGTACGAATCGTTGAGATAATCGCTCGATGCGGTGCCATAATCCTCGGTCTCGATGCGACCGTTGCCAGCATAGCCATCGGAATAATCGGAATATGCCGCACCGCCCTCATAGTCCGCGGCGCTCGTGTTGGCGGCAAAAAGCGGGTTAACTGGAACATCGAGCGCCGGCATGCCGGTAGAGGTCTCGTCCAGATCGGCTGCAGCCCAGGAATCATGGACAACCTGATGGGCAACGGGCTCATCGAGCCGTGTGACCGGAGGCTTGCGTGCCGCAGGAACGGGCAACTGCTGGGCGCTGTACATAACGGTGCTGTCGGCCGATTTGCCCTGCGTCGCTGCAGCGAGAAATGCCGCCGTCTCGGACGGGTCGCTTGCGGGGCGGGGAGCGGGTGTGGGCGCCGAAGTGGGTGCGGGCGTAGGCGCGGGCGTCGAAACGGGCGACTGCGCAGGAGTCAGCGCAGATGCGGGCTTAGGCGCAAGTGCGGGATTGGGGTTTGACGGGCGAGCCCCGCCGCCCATGAGTTCGTCGGCGGTCCACGGGCGATCATCCATCACGTCGTCAAGGCTCAGCGAAAACAGGTCGTCTTCACCCTCATCGAACATGCGGTGCACATGTCCACCAATTGCCGGAATCAATCCGCGACCGGTGCATGATGCCTTGCTCAACGCCATTCTGTTCCATCCTTTCGAAATACTAATGACATCGATTATATGGAACTTCCCAAGCGGCTCGGTCTTGGATTCGTGCTTTCCAGAACTCGCGCCCAAAAGGGGAGGGGCAATCCAGGCGAGCGCTTACTTGTCGCCGGCCGCCGCCTTGGCCTCATTGAGGTAGCTATAGAAGCTGTACTTGGAGATGCCAAAGAACTCGCAGGCGCGCTCGCTCGACTTGGAAATGAGGAAGGCACCGCGACGGTCGAGGTAGCCAATGGCACGAATGCGCTCGTCTTTGGTCATGAGTGCCGCGGGCTTGCCCACAAACTGCTCGCACTCGTGCAGCAGGTCCTCGAGCAGGTCGCCGATGTTCTTGGTAATGGGCTCGGGCTCGGTATAGCCCGTGCCGCCGGTGCCGGTAAAGGCATCGAGCGAACGCTCAAAAGCCTTCATAAGCGTAATGTCAAAGTTGATGCCCAAAATGCCGACGGGCTTGCCCTCGTCGTTGCGGATAAAGATGGTAGAGGACTTGAGCAGCTTGCCATCGGTGGTTTTGGTGAGGTATGGCTCGCGGTCGTGCACGTCGGTGGTGCCCTCGTGCATGGACTCAAACACAATATGGCTGGGGCCGTCACCCAGTTTGCGCCCGCTGACGTGGCCGTTTTCGATCACTACGATGGAGTGGTCCACGTCCTCGGTCTCCAGATCGTGGACGACGACTTCGCAGTTGGGGCCAAATTGGAGCGCCAGACCGTGTGCGAGGCGCTTGTAAAACTCAATCTGTGACGGGGTCATGGGTGCCTTCCTAAAAATTAGTTTGGGCATACTTTGCCATAAACCACACCTGTTCGCAAATAACGAAAGCGTTGCTGCGTTATGTAACCGTTCGTCGGCGAAAAGGTACCGATTACGGCAACAAACAATTTGTTAGGTTTGCCAATCAAAAAGTGTGATAGAACAGTGCTAACAAACTTTTTGTTTGGCATCCACATAAAAGTTCAGTCGCATGAATGGGAATGGGCTGAAACGCGTATGCGGGGGCCGGCAAGAGAGGACTTAAGGAGTTCACCGTATGGCCGATAAGATCCAGTGGGCGGGCAACACGATGCCCAAGAGCGATGACAAGCACTTGGGAATCATGAGCCTCGACCACGTGAAGAAGGCCCGTGCCTTCCACCAGTCGTTCCCCCAGTACACCGTCACTCCGCTTGCCCGCCTGGACGGCCAGGCCGCGCGCCTGGGCCTGTCCAACCTGTGCGTTAAGGACGAGAGCTATCGCTTTGGCCTCAACGCCTTTAAGGTCCTGGGCGGCTCGTTTGCCATGGCCAACTACATTGCCGACGAGACCGGCAAGGACGTTGCCGAGTGCACCTTCGATTACCTGACCTCCGATCAGCTTGCCAAGGACTTTGGCCAGGCCACCTTCTTTACCGCCACCGACGGCAACCATGGCCGCGGCGTGGCATGGGCTGCCAACAAGCTCGGCCAGAAGGCCGTCGTGCACATGCCCAAGGGTTCCACCAAGCCCCGCTTCGATAACATCGCCGCCGAGGGCGCCACGGTGACCATCGAAGAGGTCAACTACGACGAGTGCGTGCGCATGGCCGCCGCCGAGGCCGACGCCTGCGAGCGCGGCGTCATCGTTCAGGACACCGCCTGGGAGGGCTACGAGAAGATCCCGTCTTGGATCATGGAGGGCTACGGCACCATGGCTTCCGAGGCTGCCGAGCAGCTGCGCGAGATGGCCATCAACCGCCCGACCCACGTGTTTGTCCAGGCTGGCGTGGGTTCGCTCGCCGGCGCCGTGGTGGGCTACTTCACCAACCTGTATCCCGATAACCCGCCCACCTTCGTCGTGGCTGAGTGCGCGCCTGCCGCCTGCCTGTACAAGGGCGCTGCCGCCGGCGACGGCGACCCGCGCATCGTGGACGGCGACATGCCCTCCATCATGGCCGGCCTGTGCTGCGGCGAGCCCAACATTCTGGGCTGGGATATCCTGCGCAACCACGCCACCGCCTTCGTGTCCTGCCCCGACTGGGTCACCGCTCGCGGCATGCGCACCCTGGGCGCTCCCGAGAAGGGCGACCCGCGCGTCATCTCCGGCGAGTCCGGCGCTGTGACCACCGGCCTGGTCGAGACTCTCATGCTCGATCCCGAGTACGCCGAGCTCAAGGAGCTCATCGGCCTGGACAAGACGAGCTCCGTGCTCTGCTTCTCCACCGAAGGCGACACCGATCCGGATCAGTACCGTCGCATCGTCTGGGAGGGCGAATACCCCACTTGCTAATACTGGGTGGAGTAAATAGGTATCGCTCCGCCACCCCACAGGTAGATTCCTTCGTTTGAAAGGTTATGAACAATGGCTAAAGAACTCGATTTCGACGCTATCAAGGCTGCTGCTGAGTCTCATCGTGCTGATATGACTCGCTTCCTGCGCGCTATGATCTCGCATCCCTCTGAGTCTTGCGAGGAGGGCGAGGTTGTCGCCTGCATCAAGGCCGAGATGGAGAGCCTCGGCTATGACGAGGTCAAGGTCGACGGCCTGGGCAACGTTATGGGCTTTATGGGCGAGGGCGACAAGATCATCGCCATCGACTCCCACATCGACACCGTCGGCATCGGCAACATCGAGAACTGGGACTCCGATCCCTATGAGGGCTACGAGACCGACGAGATCATCTACGGCCGTGGTGGCTCCGACCAGGAGGGTGGCATGGCTTCTGCTACCTACGCTGCCAAGATGATGAAGGACATGGGCCTCATCCCCGAAGGCTACAAGATCATGGTCGTCGGCACCGTCCAGGAAGAGGACTGCGACGGCATGTGCTGGCAGTACATCTACAACAAGGACGGCATTAAGCCCGAGTTCGTCATTTCCACCGAGCCCACCGACGGTGGCATCTATCGCGGTCACCGCGGCCGCATGGAGATCCGCGTCGACGTTCATGGCACCTCCTGCCACGGCTCCGCTCCCGACCGCGGCGACAACGCCATTTACAAGATGGCCGACATCATCGCCGACGTCCGCGCCCTCAACAACAACGGCTGCGACGAGTCGACCGACATCAAGGGCCTCGTCAAGATGCTCGACCCCAAGTACAACCCCGAGCACTTCGAGGACGCCCGCTTCCTGGGCCGCGGCACCTGCACCGTCAGCCAGATCTTCTACACCAGCCCCAGCCGCTGCGCTGTCGCTGACTCCTGCGCCATCTCCATCGACCGTCGCATGACCGCCGGCGAGACCTGGGAGTCCTGCCTGGACGAGATCCGCAACCTGCCGGCAGCCAAGAAGTACGGCGACGACGTGAAGGTCTCCATGTACATGTACGACCGTCCGTCCTGGACCGGCGAGGTCTACGAGACCGAGGCTTACTTCCCCACGTGGATCAACAAGGAGACCGCTCCGCACGTCAAGGCCCTCGTCGACGCCCACAAGGCCATGTTCGGTGACGAGCGCATCGGCTGCGAGCCCAGCATGGACAAGCGCACCGGTCGTCCGCTGTGCGACAAGTGGACCTTCTCTACGAACTGTGTTTCCATCCAGGGCCGCTACGGCATCCCCTGCGTCGGCTTTGGCCCGGGTGCCGAGTCTCAGGCTCACGCTCCCAACGAGGTCACCTACAAGGACGACCTGGTCACCGCTGCCGCCATGTATGTGGCTGCCCTGAACCTCTACGATCCGAGCCAGGCCGATGGCGATGCCACCGTGTTCCGCGCCGGTCTGACCAACAACAAAATCGACTAGTCCCATTCCTCGATCTTGTTGAGCCGGGGACAGTTTATGCCCCCGGTGCCTCCTGTTGACTTGGGGCCCGCGGTCGTTATCTCCCATGCTTCCTCGACGGTGGCGGGTCCTCGTCATAGCGTTCTGCATGTTCTAGCCACACGCGCATGCCGGAGCGCATCTACTCATTGCGATCGTTTCACCTTTAGAAAGGACATTTCCATGGACGCCAAGTTTACCGAGCTCGTCGAGCAGCTGAACGGCCTCGACTTTAAGGGTATGTACGGCAGCGACTTCCTGCACACCTGGGACAAGACCACCGATGAGCTCAAGGCGCTCTACATCGTCGCCGACGCTCTGCGCGAGCTGCGCGAGAACAACGTTTCGTCCAAGATCTTCGATTCGGGCCTGGCCGTCTCCCTGTTCCGCGACAACTCCACCCGTACGCGCTTCTCCTTCTCTAAGGCCGCCAACCTGCTCGGCCTTGAGCTGCAGGACCTGGACGAGAAGAAGTCCCAGATCGCTCACGGCGAGACCGTCCGCGAGACCGCTACCATGATTTCCTTCATGGCCGACGTCATCGGCATCCGCGACGACATGTACATCGGCAAGGGCGACGCCTACATGGCTGAGGTCTCCGAGTCTGTCCAGCAGGCTTACGAGGACGGCGTTCTGGATCACCGTCCCACGCTCATCTCCCTGCAGTCCGACTCCGATCACCCCACGCAGTCCTCTGCCGACATGCTCTACCTTATCAACGAGTTTGGCGGCCTCGAGAACCTCAAGGGCAAGAAGGTTGCCGTCACCTGGGCCTATTCGCCCTCTTACGGCAAGCCGCTGTCCTGCCCGCAGTCGCTAATCAGCCTGCTGCCCCGCTTTGGCATGGACGTCACCCTGGCTCACCCCGAGGGCTACGACCTCATGCCCGAGGTCGTCGAGCGCGCCAAGACCTATGCCGCCGAGTCCGGCACCACCTTTAAGCAGGTCAACACCATGGCCGAGGCCTTCGAGGGCGCCGACATCGTGATCCCCAAGAGCTGGGCTCCGTTTGCCGCCATGGAGAAGCGTACCAACCTGTACGCCGAGGGCGACGACGCCGGCATCGCAGCGCTCGAGAAGGAGCTGCTCGCCCAGAACGCCACGCACCAGGATTGGTGCTCCACGACCGAGCTCATGGAGAAGACCGCCAACGGCCAGGACACCATCTTTATGCACCCGCTGCCTGCCGACATCTCCGGTGTCTCCTGCGAGCACGGCGAGGTCAACGCCGACGTCTTCGACATGCACCGTGTGGGCATGTACAAGGAGGCCAGCTACAAGCCGTACGCCATCGCAGCCATGATGTTCCTGCAGAAGGTTGCCGATCCCGCCGCTACCCTCAAGGCCCTCGACGAGCGCAACACCGCCCGTTGGTTCCAGGCCTAAAGCTGGGCTGAGGTAAACCATGTAAAGGGGGCGCTCTGCCAACCGGCGGGGTGCCCCCTTTTTGCATCGGGGGCATGCGGGATAAGCGCTTTCGATGTTGATGCCCCGCGGCGCGAGTTATGGGTACGATGGTTTCAGGGGAGGTATCGCCATGAAACTTGGTTGCGTCATTATGGCTTCGGGCGAGGGCAAGCGGTTTGGCTCTAACAAGATGCTTGCCGATATCTATGGCGAGCCGCTGATTGCCCGGACCATCGATTCGGTTCCCCGGGGCTTTGACGCTGTGGTTTCGACGCGTTGGCCCGAGGTCGCCCAGATTTGCGAGGACAAGCATTGCCCGTGCGTGCTGCACGATGGCGAGCTGCGCAGCGAAAGCGTCCGTGCGGGCCTTTCGTGGGGAGTCGAACGCAACTGGAAAGGTTGCCTCTTTTTGCCGGGCGACCAGCCGCTCGTGAGTTCGGATTCTTTTGAGGCTATGGTTCGTGCATTTGACGAGCGTGGCCGCAAGCATCCGGTGCGTCTTGCGTGCAACGGTGAGCCTTCGAGCCCGGTTCTCTTTCCGGTGGAACTGTTCGATGCACTTATGTGTCTCGAGGGCAAGGACGGCGGCGGTTCGATCCTCAAGGGCCGTATCGACGTGGTGCTGGTCGAGGCGCGTGCCTACGAGCTGTGGGACGTCGATACCGCCAAGGGACAGCAACGCATAACGGAGCATATCGCCGCCTGCTCGTATTTTGATCGCGTGGCCAACAGCATCAATCAATAAGGAGCAATTATGATCATCATCAAAAACGGCGCGCTCGTGACGCCCCAGGGGCTTCGCCGCGCCGATCTTGCCATGGATGGCGATAAGATCGTGCGGATTGCCGCGGCGATTGAGCCGGCCGAGGGCGATACCGTCGAGGATGCCACGGGCTGCTGGGTGTTTCCCGGCTTTATCGACGGCCACACGCACATGCAGTGCTGGACCGGCTTGGATTGGACGGCCGATAGCTTTGAGACCGGCACGTGCGCGGCTGCCTGCGGCGGTACGACGACCATCGTGGACTACGCGACGGCCGATCGTGGCGTGACCATGCCCGATGCCTTGGCCGAGTGGCATCGCCGCGCCGACGGAACCTGCACGGCTAACTACGCCTTTCATATGGCACTCGCCGAGTGGAACGAGCGCAACCGCGCCGATCTTTCGGCCATGCGCGAGGCGGGCGTATCGTCGTTTAAGACCTACTTTGCCTATGACCACCTGCGCCTGGACGATGCCGAGACGCTCGAGGTGCTCGAGGAGCTCAAGCATATTGGCGGCATACTGTGCGTGCATTGCGAGAACGGCACGCTGGTGAATGAGCTGCAGAAGCGCGTGTTTGAGCAGGGTATCCACGGGCCCGAGGGCCACGCGCTCAGCCGTCCGGACGTGTGCGAGGCCGAGGCAGTGAGCCGTCTGCTATATCTGGCGCACCTGGCCGGCGACGCACCGGTCAACGTGGTGCACCTTTCGACCAAGCTGGGGCTCGAGGCCATTCGTGCCGCCAAGGCGCGCGGGCAGAAGAATATCTATGTCGAGACCTGCCCTCAGTATCTGATGCTCGACGATACGTGCTATTTGGAGCAGGGCGAGGACGGCTTTGCGGGCGCCAAATATGTGATGAGCCCGCCGCTGCGCCATGCGGGCGACCGTGCGGCACTGCGCGAGGCGCTTGTGGCCGGCGAGATCGATACGATCGCGACCGACCACTGCAGCTTTAACCTGCACGGGCAAAAGGACCGCGGGCGCGACGACTTCCGCGCGATTCCCAACGGCGGACCCGGTGTGGAGCATCGTCCCGTCGCGATCGCTACGAGCTTTGAGGGACAGCTGGGTCCTGAGGATCTGTGCCGCTTGATGAGCGAGAATCCGGCGCGCGTCTTTGGCATGTATCCGCGCAAGGGATGTCTTGCTGAGGGCTCCGATGCCGACGTGTGCGTGTGGGATCCCAAGGCGCGCTGGACGATCAGCGCCGCGACGCAGCATCAGGCCGTGGACTACACGCCGCTCGAGGGCTTTGAGGCGCACGGCCGCGCCAAGGCTGTGTTTGTGAACGGCGTGCTGGCCGCGCGCGACGGCGAGCCCACCGGAGCCCAGCCCGGCCGCTACGTCCCCCGCTAGCAGCAAAGATGCTGTGTCCCCCCCTCAGTTGCGGTGAAATACGGACTGTTTGCGGCCGTCAGGCGGCCAAACAGTCCGTATTTCACCGCAACTGAGGAGATGGGGCCGGCTATTTGAGGCTGGTGGCGATGAGGGGGCGGCCGAGGGCGGCCTCAAAGCGGTCGGCCATCGTGGGGTCGCTGAGCTTATCGACTTGGTTGAGCATGATGCGGGCATTGTTGAGGTTCAGCATTCGCAGCTCGGCATTGAGCGCCATGGCGACGCGCTCTGGGGTGGCAGCGTCGGTGGGCTCGCAGCCGCAACGCTCGCAAAAGAGCTCGGGGCGGTGGACAACCTCGGCGACGGGCTTGCCCAGCCCCGAGGCGCCGACGACCCAGACAACGTCTGCCGTGGCGGCGGGAATTACCGGCTCCCAGGCGGCATGCGCCTTGAGCGGGAGTCGCTTGCTGCCATCTGCCTCGGCCAACACATGGTCATAGCGCTGCGCCAGCTCGTTGAGCGGCTCGGCGGGGGCGGAGAGCTTGCCTGTCTCCGGGTCCAAAACACCTGCCTGGCAGATGCTTCCGCGGGCAAGTCCCGCGCATGCCTCGCAGGTGCAGCCGGGAACATGCAGGGTCCCCGGCTTCCAAGGCGCGGCGTCCAGGCGACGGCTCGACCCGTCCCATGGCACGCCGGCGACGGGAAACATGTGCGTGGTGGTGCAGAGGAGCACCCTGCCGCCGGCGCGCATGAGCTCAAGGCCGAGCGTCTTCAGCAATGTCGACTTGCCGCCACTGCCGATAATTGCGGTAATGCCCGGCTCGATCTTGAGCGCGGAGGCAAGGTTTCCGCTCGTCGTTTCCATCTGTTCACCGCCGTATAATACTGTGATAATAAATAATCATCAGAGTAGCGGTCGAACCGCTTTTGCTCTGCTCAAACCGTAGCACAGGGAGGTGCCCCGGGAATGCTCGTTTATGTTCGCGGCGCCGGCGATATCGCCACGGGTGTCGCTGCTCGTTTGGTGCGCGCCGGCGTGTCGGTCGTTATGGCCGATATCGCGGTCCCCACGTGCATCCGTCGCACAATCAGTTTTTGCGAGGCCATTCGCTTGGGCGAGGTCGAGGTCGAGGGCATTCGCGCCCGCTTGGCACAGACGTCGGCCGAGGCGCTTGAGATTACCGAGGCGGGGGATGTCGCCGTGGTGGTGGACCCCCAGGCCAAGATGCTCGATGAGCTTAAACCCGCGGCTGTGGTCGACGCGATTCTGGCCAAGCGTAACTTGGGCACCACGCGCGACATGGCGCCTGCCGTTATTGCCGTGGGACCGGGCTTCACCGCGCCGGTTGACTGCGACGCCGTGGTCGAGACCATGCGCGGGCATTTCCTGGGCCGTGTCATTACCCAAGGTTCGCCCCAGCCCAACACGGGCGTGCCGGGCATTATCGCTGGCTATGGCAGGGAGCGCGTTATCCACAGCCCCGCCGCCGGCGTGTTTCGGTCCGACCGCGCAATCGGCGACATCGTGAGCGCCGGAGACGTGATTGGCTACGCGGGCGATACGCCCATGTGCACGCAGATCGATGGCTGCCTGCGCGGGCTTTTGGCGAACGGTGTGCAGGTGACTGAGGGCTTTAAATGCGCCGACGTCGACCCGCGCGGCGATGCCAGCTATATCAACTACATTTCGGACAAGGCGACGTCGGTCGGCGGCGGCGTACTCGAGGCGCTCGCCATGCTCATCGGTGTATTCCAGGGATAGGAAATTGCAATGGAAAAGCTCGATGTGGTGAATGCGGCGCTTGGCGCTCTGAAGGCTGATAAGACGTGCGAGCTGGTGGTCGTGGCCGGCACGGCAGGGTCATCGCCGCGCGGCGTGGGCGCCTGGATGGCCGTCTTTGCCGATGACAGCCAAGCGGGTACCATCGGCGGCGGCAAGATCGAGCTCTTTGCGCTGGACGAGGCGCGCGAGCTCCTGAGCGCGGGACAGTCGCGTCTGGTCCGCTACACCATGGGCGGCGAGAACTCCGATACCGGCATGATCTGCGGCGGAGCCATCTGCCTGTGCTACCTGCATCTGGATGCGACTCAGACATCGTTGTTCCAAGAAATTGCCGACGTCTTGGCCTATCGGCGCATCGGCGACTTCGTCATCGACTTTGAGCCGTTTATCGCGAGCGCACTCGAGGGCGATGTGGCCGAGTACCATGGCGAGGAATCGCGCCGCACCATTGCGGGCTGCCCCGGGCTTTCGCTGGTGGAGGAGGGGAGTAAGGTCACCTACACCAACGCCGCCTCCGAGATTCCCCCGGCGCACATCGAGACGCTCTGCCCCGAGGGCCTGACCTATATCTTTGGCTGCGGCCACGTGGGCGCCGCGACGGCGCGGGTGCTCACGGCGGCGGGCTTTGCCGTTGTAGCGTGCGACGATCGCCCCGGCACGTTGACACCCGAATGGGTGCCCGGTGTCTACGACCGTCGTCTGGTCGACTACAAGAAACTGAGCGAGCTGTGCCCCATCGGTCCGCGCGATCTGGTGGTGGTCGCTACAGCAGGTCACAAGTCCGATATCGACGTGGTGATTCAGGCCATGCGCGCCAAGCCTGCCTACCTGGGCTGCCTGGGCTCGCGCCGCAAGACGGCCTTTGTGCGCGCCCGCCTGGAGCAGGAGGGCTTTACACAGGACCAGATCGACGAGCTGCACCTGCCGATCGGTGTCGCCATCGAGGCCGAGGATCCCGAGGAGATCGCCATCTCCATCGCCGCCGAGATGATCCACCTGCGCCGCACCAAACTCGTCCCCCGCAAGCGCTAATCGCATCCCCATCAATAAGTTGCGGTGAAATAGTTCCTAGATAAGCCTGACGGGCGCTCAGTCAGGAACTATTTCACCGCAACTGCTGTTTGACCCCGGGGGATGCAGGATTGCGGGTCAAAATGCTACCTGTGCCATATGCCCTATAATGTCCGCTCGTTGAGCGGCATGGTGCCGCTGCCTAGGGTATGGGAGGCGCAAATGGCAGAGTCGGCAGCAGGGGATGCCCTGTTCGAGCGTACGGGAAAAGTATCGTTTGTGCAGGTATTGCCCCATGCATTGCAACATGTGCTGGCGGCGTTCGCGGGCATCGTCACGCCCGCCATCATCATTGCGTCGGTCTGCGGCTTTACTCCTCAAGAGGAGGCCGCCGTCATCCAGGCATCGCTGGTTCTCTCGGCGCTCGACATTTTCCTTCAACAGTTCCCCATAAAAGGTGTCGTCGGTTCGGGCCTGCCCATCGTGATGGGCGCGAGCTTTACTTTCGTGCCGGCGCTCAAGGCGGTCGGTCTCGAGCTTGGCTTTGAGGCCGTGCTGGGCGCCCAAGTAATCGGCGGCGCGCTCGTCGTGCTTTTCGGCTTGCTGTTTAGGCGCGTGAGTTTTCTGTTCCCGGCCCCGGTGCTCGGCACCGTCATCTTTGTCATTGGCCTGTCGCTGTGCCCGGTGGCAGTTGCCTCCATGGCGGGCGGGGAGGGCGCTGCCGATTTTGGCAGCGTCACCAACTGGGCCGTCGCGCTCGTGACGTTTGTCGTCACCTTTATGGCGGGCAACTATGGCAAGGGCGCCCTTAGGCTGGGCAGCATCCTGGCCGGTATCTGCGCGGGCTTTGTTTTGGCTGCGGTACTGGGCATGGTCGATTTCTCGGCCATCGCGACCGCCAGCTGGTTCGCCCCGCCGGCCCTAGGCACCCATCGCCTGGTGTTCGATCCGGCCGCGTGCGCCGTCGTGGGCGTCGTCGCCATTGTCAACGCCGTGCAGGTCATGGGCGAGTTTGCCGCTGTCTCGTCTGCTGCGCTCGATACCCCTGCGACCGATGGCCAGATCTCGGGTGGTCTGATCGCCAACGGTCTGGTCGGCATGCTCTCGGGCTTTTTGGGCGGCGTCCCCACGGCAACCTTTGGGCAGAATGTAGGCATTATCGCCGAGAACAAGGTCGTCAACCGTATGGTCTTTACGCTCGCCGCCGCCATCTTACTCATCGCGGGACTGCTGCCCAAGTGCGCGGCGGTACTCACGTCTATTCCGCAGCCGGTAATCGGCGGCGCCACGATCGGCGTGTTCGCAA
The DNA here is from genome assembly GCF_015558785.1 of Collinsella aerofaciens. Lineage (GTDB taxonomy): Bacteria > Actinomycetota > Coriobacteriia > Coriobacteriales > Coriobacteriaceae > Collinsella > Collinsella aerofaciens_P. The sequence continues at coordinate 41,771 of NZ_JADMOP010000010.1, read as the reverse complement.
CCATCGGCATGAACGGCGTGGTCATGTTTGCCCGCCACGGCCTGTCTCAGCGCGATACCACGCTCATGGGTCTGTCTATCGCCTTTGGCACGGGCATTGAGAGCACGGCCGGCGCACTTGCTGGCGCTGGATTCCCCGCATGGGTCGGCACCGTCTTTGGCGGATCCTCCATTGCCGTCGCCGCGCTTGTCGCCGTCGTCCTCAACCTGGTCCTGCCTCGCCAAAAATAACGTCTCATATATGAGTTGCGGTGAAATACGGACTGTTTAAGCCTGTTAAGCCGTCAAACAGTCCCTATTTCACCGCAACTTATGTGGGGATGGCTGGATGCTGAGGCTTTACCCGGCAATGTTGCGCAACAACGTTTGACAATTCGCTCTTAGCATATGCTTAGAAGAGATTGCGCTCCGCCATGCACGTGGGCGCTCAAGCATGCCCGTCTTGAACGGGTGTCGAACGAGGGGGAGCTTGGATGTTCTGCCGAAACTGTGGGTCGAAAATCGAGGACGGAGCCCAGTTCTGCGCCGTATGCGGCGCATCCGTCGTGCCAGATGATCAAGCGCAAACGGGAGGGGCGAACCCCTCGCCCGTTGATGTCGCAACACCTACCGGGTCGCAGCAAGTCGATATGGCGGCAGAGGCGGTCGCGTCCAGCCCCAAACGTTCCAAGAAGCCGTTCATCATCGCTGCCGTCGTGGTGGCTCTGCTCGCCGTGGGTGGCGGAGCCGGTTATTACTTTGGCGTCTATGCGCCGGAGCAGGCACGCGAAGCTGCCGAGCAAGAGGCCCTCGCCGCAAAGCACGCCGTGCGGTTTACGGTCTCGGCCGAGGGGTGGGACACATCGGCTGGCGCGAGCAGGCTGCCGCTGCACATCACCGGCAAGGAGGCGCGCGGCAAGAAGGTCGACGTCGTTCGCTATGTCGACAGCACGGGAGCGGGCGTCGAGCTCCGTCGCGGCAGCTATAAGGCCGAGGTCGCAGCCTCGCCCATTGCAGCCGATGGCACCATCTATGCCGTGCCGGGCGAAAAGGTCGACGTCAAGGTTAGCAAGAAGGCGGAGGGCAAAAAGAGCATCGATGCCGGCAACGTTTCGCTCGCTCCGGTCGAGGCAACCGAGGTGACCGACGACGAGATTGCCGCCGCCAAGAAATATGCCGAGGAAGACGCGGGCGCCAGGAAGGCTGGCTTTTCCTTTGATGTCGATGCATTGGCCCAAGCGGCAACCAAGCGCCGCGATGACGCCGTAGCCGCCAAGCAAGCCGAGGAAGAAGCCAAGCGCCAGGCGGAAGAAGCAAAGCAAGCAAGAACCATCGAAACCGACGATTATACGATGGTTTTGCCAGACTGGTTCCCGATTGATGAGTTTAAAATCACCACAACTACTGGCTACCTCGACTGCTTGTTCGTAAATGTTTCTCGAGCAGGTGCCAATAATTTAGATTACTCCGCTGATTTCCGCATCATCAGCGGTACAAGTGTTGGAAATGCGATCTGTGATGGCGCTTTCGCCAAAGATCTTGGCAAGACATCAAACGGGCATGTCGTCTGGCTTCATGGCGGGTCGATACATCCGAATAAAAACATCGAAAGCGGAGTGGAAGCAGACGACGCCTTTGGCATGCCGGCGGAAGACTACGCCAACATCCTCGCCTCGTGCATCACGCTCAAGTAAGCGGCACGCTCCAGCCAAAACAATCCTCCAGGAAACGAGGGACTCCATCGAGAGTGGATAATCCACTCTCGTTTGTCGTGCGTCCGATAATCCACTCTCGTTTGTCGTGCGTCCGATAATCTACTCTCATGCGTCCGAAAATCCACTCTCGTTCCTCAACAACTATGCCCTGGCTCCCAACAGATCAATTTGTGCGGGGGAGTTGTGGAGTTGTGCAGGCAGACGAGGTTTTTCTGGAAATACGCACCCAATGCGCGTATAGTACCGATTGTTTTGTCGGCTCCTGCTGTGTCGAGTCCAAACCGCGAAATGCCATGAGCGGCGCGGATGCAGCCAGGAGGCACGAGGACAACCCATCGTGGCCACGCCCCGTGCTTAAAACCCCAAGAAGGAGTGAACAATGGCAGAAGAGAAGTATGTGCCGCGTCTGAAGACCAAGTACAACAACGAGGTCAAGCAGCAGCTTCAGGACAAGTTCCAGTACGAGAACGTCATGATGATCCCCAAGTTTGAGAAGATCGTCGTGAACATGGGTGTCGGCGAGGCCGCTACCGATTCCAAGGCCATTGACGGTGCCGTGCGCGACCTGCGCGCTATCACCGGCCAGCAGCCGATGATCACCCGTGCCCGCAAGTCCATCGCTACCTTCCGCCTGCGCGCTGGTATGCCGATCGGCTGCAAGGTTACCCTGCGCGGCGACCGTATGTGGGAGTTCTTCGATCGTCTGACCTCCGTCGCGATCCCCCGTATCCGCGACTTCCGCGGCATCTCCGCCAAGAGCTTCGACGGCCGTGGTAACTTCTCCATGGGCGTCACCGAGCAGCTCATCTTCCCCGAGATCGACTTCGACTCCGTCGATCACCAGCGTGGTATGGACATCACTTTCGTGACCACCGCCAACACCGATGAGGAGGCCAAGGCCCTTCTGGACGCCTTCGGTTTCCCGTTCAAGAAATAGGTTCACCTGCCCTATAAGCGCCGTTCCCACAAGGGGGCGGCGCTTGGGGCGAACAATACTCTATGTGAGGAGGATATAAGTGGCTAAGACATCGATGATCGTCAAGTGCAATCGCAAGCAGAAGTTCTCTACTCGTGAGTACACGCGCTGCCAGCGCTGCGGCCGTCCGCACTCTGTGTACCGCAAGTTCGGCCTGTGCCGTGTCTGCTTCCGCGAGCTTGCACTCAAGGGCGAGCTTCCCGGCGTTAAGAAGGCCAGCTGGTAAGTCACTACCAGCGTTTCAAGCATCAGTTTGGAACAGGGAAAACGCGCTAAAAAGGCTTTGCCGTTAAGGGCGGCGAAGAACCAAGAGCACGTGTTCATCAAGAACGAAGGAGAATCTGTATGAACCTTACAGACCCGATCGCAGATATGCTTACGCGCATCCGTAACGCTAACTCTGTGAACAAGGCCACGGTCTCCATGCCGAGCAGCAAGAAGCTCGTCGAGATCGCTCGTGTTCTGCACGAGGAGGGCTACATCGAGGGCTACGATGTCGAGGACACCGTTCCCCAGAAGACTCTGCACATCACGCTTAAGTATGGTCCCAAGAAGGCTAAGGTCATCAACGGCATCCGCCGCATTTCCAAGCCGGGCCTGCGTAAGTACACCGGCGTTGCCGACATGCCCCGCGTCCGCGGTGGCCTTGGTACCGCCATTATTTCCACCAGCCATGGCGTCATGACCGACCGCGATGCTCGCAAGCACAACGTCGGCGGCGAGATCATCGCTTACGTCTGGTAATTCGCTCGGTAGGTAGAAGGAAAGGAGATCACCGTGTCTCGTATCGGTAATAAGCCTGTCCAGATTCCCGCCGGAGTCGAAGTGGCAGTCAACGGCAACAACGTTGTCGTCAAGGGCCCCAAGGGCCAGCTCGAGCTCGATGTCTTTGAGAAGCTCGCTATCAACGTCGAGGACAACGTCCTCACCGTTTCCCGTCCCGACGACGAGCGTGAGACCCGTGCCCGCCACGGCCTCACCCGCGCCCTCATCCACAACATGGTTGTTGGCGTTTCCGAGGGCTTCGAGAAGAAGCTCGAGCTCGCCGGCGTCGGTTACCGCGTGCAGCAGAAGGGCAAGAACCTCGAGTTCTCCCTGGGCTTCTCGCACCCCGTGATCGTCGAGGCTCCCGAGGGCATCACCTTCGAGGTTCCCGACAACACCCACGTGAACGTCAAGGGTATCAACAAGCAGCAGGTCGGTCAGATCGCCGCTGAGATCCGCGGCCATCGTCCTCCCGAGCCTTACAAGGGCAAGGGTATCCACTACGTTGGCGAGCACATCCGCCGCAAGCTGGGTAAGGCCGCCAAGTAGTCGTAACCGACTCACTCGCATAAGACCAGCACCCCGTCAGGTGCTGGCAAGATCAACCTTTTTAGGAGTTTACGTATGAACAAGCATAAGGCGAAGCTGGAAGGCCTCAAGCGTCGTCAGCGTCGTGTTCGCGGCAAGGTCTCGGGTACCTCCGAGCGTCCGCGTCTTCGCGTGACCCGTACTAACGCCAACATCTATGCCCAGATCATCGACGACAGCAAGGGCTCCAGCCTGACGCTCGTCTCTGCCTCGACCCTCGAGGCCGAGTTCAAGGGCACCCACACCTCGAACAAGGAGGCTGCGGAGAAGGTCGGTCAGCTCGTTGGCAAGCGCGCCATCGAGGCCGGCATCACCAAGGTCGCCTTCGATCGCGGTGGCCGTATCTACCATGGCCGCGTCAAGGCCCTCGCCGACGGCGCTCGTGCCGCCGGTCTCGAGTTCTAGGAGGTATGTAGCACATGGCTCGTAATCAGAAGCAGCAGCGCGAGGCCTCCGAGTTCGAGGAGCGCGTCGTTTACATCAACCGCGTGTCGAAGACCGTCAAGGGTGGTCGTCGCATGAGCCTCGTCGCTCTCGTCGTCGTTGGCGACGGCAAGGGCAACGTCGGCGTTGGCATGGGCAAGTCCGCTGAGGTGCCCATGGCCATCTCCAAGGCATCTCTCGATGCCAAGAAGAACATGTTCCACGTGCCGGTGACCGAGCAGGGCACCATCCCGCACGAGGTTCTCGGCCACTTTGGTGCCGGCCGCATCATCATCAAGCCCGCTGTCGAGGGTACCGGCGTTATCGCCGGCGGCGCTGTGCGTCCCCTCTTTGAGCTTGCTGGCATCAAGAACGTCCTGTCCAAGTCCCTCGGTACCGACAACGGCCTCAACATCATCAAGGCTGCCGTCGAGGGCCTCAAGGAGCTCTCCAGCCCTGAGGACGTCGCGGCTCGCCGTGGCCTGACGGTCTCTGAGATGTTCGTCGGTAAGGAGAACTAAGCATGGCTGACACCATCAAGATCAAGCAGGTCCGCAGCACCAACGGTTGCAAGCAGGACCAGGTCCGTACTGTCCGTGCCCTCGGTCTCCACAGGATCCGCGAGGTTCGCGAGATTGCTGACAACGAGTCCGTCCGCGGCATGATCTTCAAGGTCAAGCACCTTGTCGAGATTGTAGAGGAGTAGCAAATGCAGCTTCACGATCTTACTCCCGCGCCCGGTTCCACCAAGAACCGCAAGCGCGTCGGCCGTGGCAATTCTTCGGGTCACGGCACCACTTCTGGCCGCGGTCAGAAGGGCCAGGGTTCCCGCTCTGGCGGCACCAAGGGTGCCGGCTTCGAGGGTGGCCAGACTCCGCTGGCCATGCGCCTGCCCAAGCTTCCGGGCTTCCGCAACCCCCGTCGTATCGAGTACACCGCTGTTAACGTTGAGCGTCTCGAGCGCAAGTTCGAGGACGGCGCTGTGATCGACGGTGCCGCTCTTAAGGCCGCTCGCATCACCAAGAGCGAGTTCGAGCCCGTCAAGGTGCTCGGCAATGGTGAGCTCACCAAGAAGTTCACGGTCAAGGTCGACAAGGTCAGCGCTTCTGCGCAGGCCAAGATCGAGGCCGCCGGCGGAAAGGTCGAGCTGCCGTGCTAAATGGTCTTAAGAATGCTTTCCGCATCAAAGAATTGCGCGAAAAGATTCTTTTTACCATAGCTATGCTCGTCGTGTACCGCATTGGTGCGCACGTTCCTGTGCCCGGCATTCCCTTCCAGGGGATGCTGGGCCTTTTCTCGACCGATAACAATTCGGTCGCCGCAGGTGCTATGGCCCTCCTGAATCTTTTCTCTGGCGGCGCGTTGAGCTATGTGTCGGTGTTTTCGCTGGGCATCATGCCTTACATCACCAGCTCGATCATCCTCCAGATGCTCCAGGCCGTCGTGCCTTCCCTGCATGAGCTTGCCCGCGAGGGCGAGGTCGGTCAGACCAAGATTACGCAGTATTCGCGTTACCTCACCCTGGCTCTGGCAATCCTCAACTCCGTGGGTTACCTCTTCCTCTTTAAGAGCTTCGGCATCAGCTTCAATGGCGCCGGCGCTCCCGAGATCATCTTCGACCTCATGATTGTCGGTACGCTCACCGCGGGCGCCATGCTGATCATGTGGATTGGTGAGCTCATCACCCAGCGCGGTATCGGCAATGGCATGTCGCTGATCATCTTCGCGAACATCATGGCCGGTCTGCCGCAGGCTATCTTCTCCAGCACCGAGGGCAATGCCGGTGGCATCATCACCATGGTGATCATCTGCGCCATCATCCTGCTGGTTATCCCGCTGATTGTTTTCCTTGAGCGCGGCCAGCGCCGCATCCCGGTCTCCTACGCTAAGCGCGTCGTGGGCCGTCGCATGATGGGTGGCCAGACCACCTACCTGCCCATCAAGGTCAACACCGCGGGTGTCGTGCCGATCATCTTCGCTTCGGCGCTGCTGTACTTCCCGGCTCAGATTGCCGTGTTCTTCCCCGGCATCGGCTGGATTCAGGCAGTTGCCTCCGCGCTTTCGACCGGTTGGCTCAACTGGGTGCTTAACGTTGTCCTCATCGTGTTCTTCGCGTACTTCTACACCTCCATGGTGTTCAACCCCGATGAAACGGCCGATAACCTTAAGAAGCAGGGCGGCTTTATTCCGGGCGTCCGTCCGGGTAGGGCTACCGCGGCCTACATCAAGAACGCGCTCAACAAGATCACGCTTCCCAGCGCTGTCTTTTTGGCGCTCATCGCCATCGTGCCTTCGATCATCTTCTCCTTCACGGGTAACCATCTGATCCAGGCATTTGGCGGCACGTCCATCCTCATCATGGTCGGCGTCGTGCTCGACACGGTCGATAAGCTCGAAGGCCAGATCAAGATGTATGATTACGATGGATTCTTTAAATAGGCTAGAGGAGGATTGCTCATGAACCTCGTATTGCTCGGAGCTCCGGGTGCCGGTAAGGGCACCGTCGCACAGGAGCTCGTCGCCGAGTTTGGCGTCGCCCACATTTCCACGGGCGACCTGCTGCGTGCTGCCGTCAAGGGTGGCACCGAGCTTGGTATTCAGGCTAAGAAGTACATGGACGCTGGCGAGCTCGTTCCCGACCAGCTCGTGATCGACCTTGTCAAGGAGCGCCTTGCCGCCGATGACGCCCAGCAGGGCTTCATCCTCGACGGCTTCCCGCGCAACACCGCCCAGGCTGTGACGCTCGATTCCGAGCTCTCCGCCATGGGTCGCGAGATCGACTGCGCCCTTCTGGTCGATGTGGCCCCCGAGGTCATTATAGATCGTCTGTCTTCGCGTCGCACCTGCCGCGCATGCGGTTACACCGGCACCGCTGCCGATGCTACCTGCCCCAAGTGTGGCGGCGAGATGTATCAGCGCGACGACGACAAGCCCGAGACCATCAAGAACCGTCTCGACGTCTACGAGAAGTCCACGAGCCCGCTCGTCGACTACTATCGTGGCCAGGGTCTGCTCAAGTCGGTCAACGGTGACCAGGCTCGCGAGACCGTGTACGGGGATGTCAAAGAGGCTCTCGGTCTATGATCAAGATTAAGTCTGCAACGCAAATCGAGCAGATGAAGAAGGCAGGAGCGCTATCTAAGATGGCGCTCCGCCACGTTGGAGCCATGGTGCGCCCCGGCGTTTCCACCTTTGAGCTCGATCAGCTCGCGGAGCAGATTATCCGCATGCATGGCGGCACCCCGGCCTTTAAGGGTTACGGCGGGTTCCCGGGGACCATTTGCGCATCGATCAACGATGCCGTGGTCCACGGTATTCCCAACCCCGACATGATCCTGCGCGATGGCGATATCATCTCCATCGATACGGGAGCCGTTGTCGACGGTTGGGTCGGCGATAACGCTTGGACGTTTTTCGTCGGCACCCCCACGCCCGAAGCCAAGACTTTGTGCGAGGTCACGCGCGATTGCCTTAAGGCAGCCATCGAGCAGGCTGTTCCCGGTAACCATATCGGGGACGTCGGTTATGCCGTTCAGTCCCTCGCCGAGTCTCACGGTTACGGTGTGCTTCGTGATTATGTAGGCCATGGCATTGGCCGCGTGATGCACGAGGACCCCAACGTTCCTAACTATGGAAAGAAGGGGAGGGGCGTTCGCCTCCAGGCCGGCATGGTCATTGCCATCGAGCCGATGGTTACGATGGGTTCCAACCATGTGAGCACGGGCTCCGACGGTTGGATTGTTACGACCAACGATCACCTGCCCGCCGCGCACTACGAGAACACCGTCGCCATTACCAATGACGGTCCGGTGATTCTCACCACGGATGCCCAAGGTGCTTGGTGCTCCCTCCAAGGCGGAGAAATGTAACAAGTTCCATTTAGTTGTGGAGCCATTACGAAGTTATTACGATGCGTGCATACGTGTTGTAGAATACTCAATCGCTGTCGTTTTCTAGAGAAAGATGATTGCTTGTGAAGAAGGAAGACGCAATTGAGCTCGAGGGTACGGTAAAGGAACCGTTGCCCAACGCCATGTTTAAGGTCGAGCTCGAGAACGGTCATTCGGTTCTGTGCAACATTTCTGGCAAGATCCGAATGAATTACATCCGTATTCTCCCCGGTGACAGGGTTGTCGTGGAGCTTTCCCCGTACGACCTGACCCGCGGCCGCATCACCTATCGCTACAAATAGCGGCACGCATACACGCACTCCATTTCCGACTGCAGGCTTAGCTCAACCTACGGTCGGATTGTGTGTGAAGACCAGCCATAGTTTTAAACGCCTGCGGCTGGGCGAGTAGATAGTAGGGAAGTAGTTTGAGCGCTACCGAAAGGAAGAACGATGAAGGTACGTCCTTCGGTCAAGAAGATGTGCGATAAGTGCAAAATCATTAGGCGCCATGGCAAGGTCTTCGTCATTTGCGAGAACCTCCGTCATAAGCAGCGTCAGGGTTAAGAGAGGAGACTACGTTGGCCCGTATTAATGGTGTCGACCTCCCGCGTGAGAAGCGCGTTGAGATCGGTCTGACCTACATTTACGGCATCGGCCGCACCACTGCGACGAAGATTTGCGTCGAGTGCAACGTTAACGTGGATACGCGCGTTAAGGACCTCACCGAGGATGAGGTTAACGCCATCCGCGATTATATCGATAAGAACCAGATCATGGTTGAGGGCGACCTCCGCCGTGAGCGCAACCAGAACGTCAAGCGCCTTATGGACATCGGCTGCAACCGCGGCCTTCGTCACCGCAAGGGCCTCCCGGTCCGCGGCCAGCGCACCCACACTAACGCTCGTACCCGCAAGGGCCCGAAGCGTCAGATCGGTGCTAAGAAGAAGAAATAAGGAGCGCTAGATAGATGGCTACTGCTAAGAAGAACGTTCGCGCTGCCCGTCTGAAGCGCGCGGACCGTAAGAACATTTCCGTGGGCCAGGCTCACATTCGTTCTACGTTCAACAACACGATCGTTTCGATCACCGATCCCCAGGGCAACGTCATTTCCTGGAAGTCGGCTGGCCAGGTGGGCTTCAAGGGCTCCCGTAAGTCCACGCCGTTCGCTGCCCAGATGGCTGCCGAGGCTGCTGCCAAGCAGGCCATGGAGCACGGTATGAAGAAGGTTTCCGTCTTCGTCAAGGGCCCCGGCTCCGGTCGTGAGACCGCCATCCGCTCCCTCCAGGCTGCTGGCCTCGAGGTCTCGAGCATCCAGGACAAGACCCCCATTCCGCACAACGGCTGCCGCCCCAAGAAGCGTCGCCGCGTGTAACTGAAAGGATCGTATCAATATGGCAATCGACAGGACTCCTGTTCTTAAGCGCTGCCGTCAGCTCGGGATCGATCCCGCTGAGCTCGGTTACAGCAGCAAGAAGGAATCTATCCGTCAGCCCAAGCGCCGTCGCAAGGAATCTGAGTACGGCATGCAGCTGCGCGAGAAGCAGAAGGTCAAGTTCATCTATGGCGTTCTGGAGAAGCAGTTCCACGGCTACTTCAACAAGGCCCGTAAGATGAACGGCGTCACCGGTGAGAACCTCATGATCATTCTTGAGTCTCGCCTCGACAACGTCGTCTTCCGTCTTGGCTTCGCCCGCACCCGCAAAGAGGCTCGTCAGTCCGTCCGTCACGGTCACTTCACTGTGAACGGCAAGCGCGTGGACATCCCGTCCTACCGCGTCAAGGCCGGCGACGTCGTCGCTGTCGGCGAGAAGTTCCGTGACCTCCTCCCCATCAAGGAGGCTCTGATTTCCTCCGAGCGCTTTGAGGTCCCTGGCTGGCTCGAGGTCGATATCGAGAAGCTGTCTGGTAACGTGCTCGCTCTGCCGACGCGTGAGCAGATCAGCGGTGATATCAACGAGCAGCTCATCGTCGAGCTCTACTCTAAGTAGTCCATCCGGGCTGCTGAGGCTGGAGGTAATACATGTCAGAATTCATTAGGCCTCAGGTTCAGGTCGAAGAGATCAACGAGACGTCTGCTCGTGTCTCCGTCGAGCCGCTCGAGCGTGGTTACGGCGATACGCTGGGTAACTCCCTTCGTCGCGTTCTTCTGTCCTCGCTCGAGGGTGCCGCCGTCGAGGCTATTCAGATCGATGGTGCGCAGCACGAGTTCATGACCATCCCTAACATGGTCGAGGATGTCACCGACATCGTCCTGAATGTCAAGGGTCTTGTCTTCAGGGCTCTCGGCACGACCGACGAGGCGACCGCCACCATCTCGGTTGACGGCCCCTGCGAGGTCACCGGTGCGGACTTCTTTATTCCGTCCGAGTTTGAGCTGGTCAACCCCGAGCAGCACATTGCTACGCTCACCGAGGGTGGCCATCTCACCATGAGCATGCGCATCGGCTATGGCCGCGGCTATGTTTCTGGCGAGGCCAACAAGCGCGACAACGATCCCATCGGTGTGATCCACGTCGACTCGCTGTACTCGCCGGTTTCCCGTTGCGCCAAGCTCGTTGAGGCTTGCCGTGTCGGTCAGCACACCGACTACGACCGCCTTGTCCTCGAGATCGAGACCAACGGCTCCATCGCCCCGCGCGACGCCGTGGTCCAGGCTGCCAATATCATCAACCAGCATATGGCCGCCTTTATGAACCTTGCCGAGACCCCCGAGGTCGAGGAGGAGGCTTCGATCTTCGCTCCCGAGGTCACCAACGACAACGCCGAGCTGGACAAGCAGATCGAGGATCTGGACCTTTCCGTCCGTTCCTACAACTGCCTTAAGCGCGCCAGCATTCACTCGGTCCGTCAGCTCGTTGAGTTCTCGGAGAACGATCTGCTCAACATCCGTAACTTCGGTGTTAAGTCGATCGAGGAAGTGAAGGACAAGCTTGAGTCCATGGGCCTGAGCCTGAAGGCTTAATGCTTCGCATATTTGAGGAGAAACTAGACCATGCGTCACAACGTTAAGAAGGGCCTGAAGCTCGGCACCGATGCGAGCCACACCAAGGCCATGAAGAAGAGCCTTGCTAAGGCCCTCTTCGAGAACGACCGCATCAAGACCACCGAGACCCGCGCTAAGGCGCTGCGTTCGGTCGTCGATCCGATCATCACTTGGGCCAAGAAGGGCGACCTGCACTCTCGTCGTCTGGCTATCGCCAAGCTCGGCGATAAGCAGCTCGTTGCCGAGATCTTCGACAAGGCTGCCCAGGGTATGTGGCAGGATCGCAACGGCGGTTATACCCGCATCATGAAGCTCGGTAACCGCAAGGGCGACAACGCTCCCATCGTTATCATGGAGCTCGTCACCGAGCCTTGCACGCCTAAGGCCAAGAAGGCTGCTCCGGCCCCCAAGAAGGCCGCTGCTCCCAAGAAGGTCGAGGCTGCCGAGGAGGCTCCTGCTGAGGAGACCGCTGAGTAGACAATCCGTCTGCATAGGCTATATTCGAGGGGTACGTTCGCGTACCCCTCTTTTTTTGTCGAAATGCCATTGCCTGTTTGTTGGGAGCGCCCATGACCGCGCCGTCTGATTTCAATTCGATTCCAGAGCTCGATGCCACGCTCGTTTTCCGCGTGGCATACGATGGCTCGTCCTATAGCGGCTTTGCCGAGCAGCCGGGACAGACGACGGTTGCGGGTGAGCTGCGTCGAGCCATCGAGACGCTGCTTCGCCGTCCGATCGATCTGACGTGCGCGGGTCGCACCGATGCCGGCGTGCATGCCGTGGCTCAGTACATCAGCGTGCCCGTAACGGACGCTGAGCTCGCCCTAACGCGCCGTAGGTGGCTGCGGGCTATGGATGCCCTGCTGCCCAAAGATATCGCCATCAACGAGGTCTACAAGGCCCGTAAAGGCTTTTCTGCACGTTTTGACGCGCGTTCCCGTACGTATACGTACCGTATTGCCGATCGAGATGCGCGCCCCGTGCTGTCCCGCGGTGCGGTGTGGTGGCATCGCTATCCCTTGGATGTTGAGGCTATGTCTGCTGCCTGCCCCGCGCTGCTGGGCGAGCAGGACTTTAAAAGCTTTTGCAAGGTTGCTTCTGCCGTGGGCAAACCTACGCACCGCTGCGTAATGCGCGCCGAGTTTGGCCATGAGGTTGCGTTTGGCGAGGACATCCTGACGTTTACCATCGAGGGCAATGCGTTTCTGCATTCGATGGTCCGTACGATCGTTGGCACGCTTGTCGCGATTGGCATGCATCGCCGTGAACCCGAGTGGATGCGCGAGGTCATCGATGCTTGCGACCGTACCGCTGCGGGCCCCACGGCTCCTGCCTGCGGCCTTACGTTTATGGGCGTGGATTACGATCCCGCCGAGCTCGTCGTGCTCGACTAGGGGAGGGCTCGACGCGTCGTGCGTCGACACCCATTATCTGTGGGCTGCGCGTGTGCAACATCTGTTCTTGGCGTGCAATACAACCGGTGTCTCATTGCTTTTATTGCCGGGGTGTACCATGAACCACGGTTTGATTCATTGCTGTCGAGAGGACGGATAACTTGGTTCGACGTGGCTCGCATCCGCGACTTTCGGTGATCCTTGTGGTAGAAGGTTCGCCCAGCTATGCGATGCGTGCGCTCGAGAGTATCCAGAACCAAGACCTCTACGATTTGCAGATTGTCGTTGTTTGCCGCGATGCTGCGCCCGGTGTGCGCCATTCGCTTCAAGTTGCTGCCGACAGGGACATCCATATTGATTTGATTGACGTCGAGGACGCGAAGCGCGGCGCTTGCCTTCGTGCCGGTTTTGCTGTCTCGCGCGGCTCTCAAATCATCGCTATGAACGCCGATGAGTGGTTTGTTCCGCAGTCCCTTTCCAAGATGGTCGATATCGCGTGCGATACTGCGGCAGACATAGTGTTCCCCACGGTGTCGCTCGACCGCTATGATGCACATCGAGAACGCCATTCGCGCGTCTTGGATGCTGCCTCTATTGCCATAGAAGACGAGTCTTCTATGGTGACTGGGCTGGCCCAGTTGATTTTGGGCGGCCTAGTCGCTCAGACCTCTGGCGTGATGTATAGCCGTCCGCTGTTTGAGGCATGCCTGTCGCGCGGCAAGGCGTACCGTACGGTTGAGTTTATGGCTTATGCGCTCTCGCAGGCACGATTCGTGTCCGGCTGCGGCGACGCTTGTTTCCACGCGGTGGCACCTAAGCTTACAGATGCCTTTGATCCCACCATGTATGCCAGGATATCCGATGACACTCGAGCGCTCGACGAGCTTGCGGACTCACTCTCGGAAGCAGATAGCGGTGGTCGGCTCAAGCTGGCAAGCCAAAAGTTCTACTTTGCCGGACTGGTCGCCTGCATCGAGAATTTGTGTCTTAGCCCGCATGGAGTGTCGTCAATCGAGCGTTCCGCCCGCATGCGTGATATGCTCGAGGCGCCTCGAACCCGTCAGATGGTCGCCGCGCTCAAGGATAACCATCGGGGACTCGGTTTGTTGTTTGGGCCGATCGCCAGCGCCAAGCCCGCGCGCTGCGTGATGTGTACGCATCTGGCAGCTTTTCTTAACCGAACGGGCGCAAAAACCGCCTAAACGGCTCATTTCGAAACAAATTTGCATAGAATTGTTTCGAAATGCGTTCTTATACACAAAAGCCTTCAAATAGCGTTAAACTATTCAGTCACTGATTGATTGTCTCCGCCATCTTTTGGAGAGAGGGTTTGTATGGCTAAAAAACGCAATGGGCGCCAGGATGCCATTAGAGATATTGTGCGCAATAAGGACGTCCGCACGCAGCGCGTGCTGGTCGATGAGCTCCGCGCTATGGGCTTTGATTGCACGCAGGCGACTGTCTCTCGCGATATTGCCGATATGGGGCTGCGTAAGCTCCCCGAGGGTATCTATGTTCTGGCAGAGGACCTGCACCTGCAGCGTATGGTTTCCGAGCTCGTAACGGGCGTTCTGCGCACCGATAATCTGGTTATGATCAAGGCTCAGCCTGGTACGGCTTCCGGCATCGCCGCCGCCGTTGATGCGGCAGAGTTGCCCGATGTGCTTGGCTCGCTTGCCGGCAACGATACGATTTTGGTTATTGCCCAGACGGCCGAGGACGGCGAGCGTCTCGAGGCGCTGATCAATAAGCTGAGCAATTCTCGCAAGTAGGCGTGCGGGTCGTGCGCTCGGCACTGTGTGCGTGACATGGTGGCTTGTAAGGGGGTATCGACGTTGGTCGGTACCCCCTATATTGTTTGCCGGTATAAAGGCCGTCCACCAGGTCGCTTTAAACTAAAAGGCCCCCGAGCACTTTAATAAGCTGCTCGGGGGCCTTGTTGCTAATGGCCGGATGAATTTCTAGCCAACCGTATCGTCAGGCGTGGGCGAGGGGTCGGGAGTGGGTGTAGGCGTAGGCGTAGGCGTGCCGCCATCGCCGCCGGTCGAACCACCAGTGGAGCCGCCCGTCGAGCCACCGGTCGTACCGGTGCCGCCGGTGGTGTCGCCGCCCGTGGTCTCGGTGGTCGTGGTCGTCGTGGTAGTCGTTGTGGTGGTTTCCTCTTCGTCCTCGTTCTCGTCCTTGTCGTCGTTCTCCGTCTTCTTGGTGTTGTTAGTGCCGTAGAACTTCCAGACGCTGTTGTTCTTGTAGGTGGGCGCCGTTCCGGTCGCAAACTCCTCGCGCTCGGTACCGGTCAGAACGGTGTTCATAAACCGCTTAAAGACAGGCAGGTTGGTGCTGTCGCCCAGCAGGTCTGTGCCGTATTTTTGGATGGGAATCTCGCCCGCGGAATAGCCGGTCCACAGGGCGCACGCCAGCTGCGGGGTATAGCCGCAGAACCACAGGTTGGTGGTGTTGTCGGTGGTGCCCGTCTTGCCGGCATAGGGCTGGTTGACGCTCAGGGCGCCGGCAGCACCCGTACCGCCGCCCTTCATGACGCCGGACAGAACATCGGTGACCGCGGCGGCCTCGCCCTCGGTAAGTACCTGTGAGGGATTGTCGGTGTGCTGGTACAGCACCGAACCGGTACGAGAGTCAATCTCGGTGATGGCGATCGGCTGGCGATAGTAGCCGCCGTTGGCAAACGTCGCGTAGGCGGCGGCCATCTCGAGCGGCGAGATCGAGCCGGTGCCGAGGGTCATGACGGGAACGTCCTCGATGTTGTCCTTGGCGGGATCGATGCCGAGCTTTTTGACGAGCGAGATGATCTTGCTGTTGCCGACGGCTTCCGCCACCTGGATGTAGCCGGTGTTGGAGGAGTATGCCGTCGCCTGCTTAAGCGTGATGTTGCCATAGCTATGGTTGGCGTAGTTTTGGACCTCGGTCGTGGTGCCCTTGGCCTTGAGCGGCGAGTTGCAGTTGAGGGTGACGTTGGGGTTCATGCCGTTTTGGATGGCAGTTGCCAGCGTAAAGGCCTTAAAGGTGGAGCCGACGGGACGCTTGGCCGTGGCATGGTTTACGTGGTTCTCGTCGGCGTTGTAATCGTAGCCGCCCACCATGCACTTGATGTAGCCGGTCTTGGGGTCGACGACGACCATGCCCATGTCCAGGCCGTCGAGCGAGAGCGTGTCGAGCTGCTCGCGAACGGCATTCTCTGCCACCTGCTGCATCGTGGGGTCGATGGTGGTCTTGACGGTCAGGCCGCCCTTAAAGAGCACGTCGGTCGAGAACTCCTGCTCCAGCAGCTGCTTAACATAGGCGACAAAGTAGGGCTGCGAGTATACGTCAACGCCGCTGCCCGAGATTTCGGTCACGTTGAGGGTGATGGGCTCGGCCTGTGCGGCATCGTGCTCCTCCTGCGTAATGTGGCCCAGGCGCAGCATGTTGTCGAGGACCTTGTTGCGACGGGACAGCGCCAGGTCGGGGTTGACCGTGGGGTCGTACTGCGAGGGCGAGTTGGGAAGGCCGATCAACAGCGCGGCCTCGCTCAGGGTGAGGTCTGCGGCGCTCTTGGACAGGTAGGTCTCGGCGGCGGCCTCAATACCGTAGGCGCCGTGACCGTAATAGATGGTGTTGAGGTACATCATGAGGATCTCGTCTTTGGAGTACATGTCCTCCATCTTTACGGCGATGTAGGCCTCGCGCACCTTACGCTCGATGGTCGAGTCGAACTGCTCCTCCTGCAGGATGGTGTTGCGCACCAGCTGCTGGGTGATAGTCGAGGCGCCTTCGTGCCCGCCGCCGAGGGTTGCCACCGCAGCACGCGCGATACCCCACAGGTCGATACCGCCGTGCTCGTAGAAGCGCTCGTCCTCGACGTCAACGGTGCCCTGTAGCACGTAGGGGGAGACCTTGTCCTTGGTGATGGACTTGCGGTTTTGCGTGTAGAAGCTCGCGATCTTGTTGCCGTTGCAGTCGACGATCTCGGTGGGCTCGCTCACCAGATACGCGTTGGCGTCGGTGTAGTCGGGCAGATCGGACAGCCAGCGGTTGACGTTGCCGACCATGCCGATGCCAAATGCCACGCCCGCAATCAGCAAAAAGCCCAAAAACGAGAGCAGGATTATGGGCAGGGCATGCGTCTTTGAACGGCTGCGTCCCTGTCGTTGGCGAGGACCCATATATTGACCTCCAGGTATGTCGTGCCGGACGGCGGATGTGCCGTCGGGGCAGGATGGACATAAGTTATTACACGATAAACCAAACGGGGCGCGCGAGGCCTCGTGTATGCTGGAAGACGGCATTTTTCAGAGTGAATGCATACCTTGGTAAGGAGTTTGCCGATGGCGATTCGGGCGATGGGGCCGAGCGGACAACACAAGACTGGATTGGATGCTGCCGGTGCGGCGCTGCCCGAGCTGCTGGCGCCGGCGGGCGGGCTCGACCAGATGTTTGCGGCCATCGCCGCGGGCGCCGATGCCATCTATGCGGGGTTGGGCGGCTTTAACGCCCGTGTGAGTGCGCACGGTTTTACCGACGACGAGTTTGCGCGCGGCTGCGCCGTGGCGCATGCCCATGGCGTGCGTGTGTACGTGACGCTCAACGTGTTCGTGTTTGACGATGAGTTGTCCGACGCGGTGGCGTTGGGAGCTCATGCACTGGAGCTGGGCGCCGATGCTCTGATTGTCGCCGATGCCGGGCTGGCCTGCGCGCTGCGCGCGGCGATTCCCGGGGTCGAGATTCACCTGTCCACGCAGGCGGGCGTTCATAGCGAAGGCGCCGTGCGACTTGCCGCCGATGAGCTGGGGGTCGAGCGCGTGACGACGGCACGCGAGCTGACGGTCGACGAGATTGCGGCGCTATGTGCCACGGGCGTGCCCATCGAGGTATTCTGCCACGGTGCGATTTGCATCGGCTATTCGGGGGCGTGCGAGTTCTCGGCCCTGCGGCGTGGGCGCTCGGCGATGCGCGGCGACTGCACGCAGCTGTGCCGTCTGGCGTACGACCTGGTGGACGAGGCGGGGCAGAGCGTTGTCGCCGTCGAGGGAGATCGCCTGCTGTGCCCGCGCGACTATCTGGGTATTGCACATCTGCCCGAGCTTGTAGATGCCGGCGTGGCGTCGCTCAAGATCGAGGGGCGCATGAAGAACCCCGATTACGTATTCAACGTGGTGCGGGTGTGGCGCCGGGCACTCGATATGCTGTACGACGGCGCGTGGGACCCCGGTGCCGTGGAAGAGCTTGAGCGCGAGCTGGGAAGGTCGTTTAACCGTGGGTTTACCGATGCGTACCTGCGAGGGCGTTCGGGTGCCGAGCTGATGAGCTTTGAGCGTGCGATTAACCAGGGCGTGCGCGTGGGGCGCTTGGTCGCTGTGGGCCACGAAGAGGTGACCGTTGAGCTCGACGCCGCCGTGGCGGCGGGTGACACGCTCGAGATCCGGTTTTATCCGGGTGCCGACGCGCGTCCCGATGTGCCCAAGCGCTGGCCGCAGGTGCCCTGTCCGGTGGATGCCGCAGCGGGGGAGCGCGTCGTCGTGCATTGCAAGCGTAAGGTTGACACGGGCTGCGAGGTGTACCTGATTCGCAGCGCCGGCGTGTTGGATCAGACGGCGGCGGTGTTGGAGCGCATGCGGGCCGAGGCGGATGCGATTGCGCCCGTTGAGCGTGCCGTTGAAGTGCTGCCCTTTGAGGGCGTTGCGGTGGATGGCGGTGCATCGACGGAGTTGGTGGAGTGCGCGGTTCCCACTCGCATGGTTTTTGCTTGGCAGCTGATGGATGCCGACCCGCGCGGAGAACTCGATTTGTCCGACGCCGTTGTGGTGCTTGACGAGGTGTGCCGCGCGAGTGACGCTGACTGGACCCGCTCACTGATGCAGCGTGCCGGGCGCATCGTCTGCCGCAACCTGGGGCAGGTGGCGATCGCTCGCGAGCTGGGCGTGACGTTTGACGTGGCGGCGCCGGTGTTCTGCGCGAATCGGGCCACGCTTACCTGGCTGCGCGGATTCGGTGCGGGGCGGGTGTACTTGCCGGCCGAGTTGCTCGGCAATGATGCGGAGCGTATTGCCGAGCTGGCTGCTGAACCCGGCGTCTTGGGTCCGGTCGACGCCGACCGTCCCGAGCTTATGGTGTGCGAGCACTGCCTGCTGACCGCCGAGGGCGTCTGCGCCACCGATGCGACGGGACAGGTTCGTTGCCGCGACTGCTTGCGTCGTCGGCAGGTACGCTATCTGGTCGAGCGTGACGGTACACGTCTGCCAGTTGCCATTGACGCATGCGGCAGGACGAGGATTTTCCTGTCGTAGGTGCCGCGTCGCGTCAGTTTGTTATCATAAGAGAGTTTATGGACTTCCAGCACCGCCGTTTTCGGCGAGGGTGCTATAGAAAAAGGAGGATACCCAATGCTGTCTGTTGACGAGCAAATGCGTATCATCACCTCGGGCGCCGCGCAGATCGTTCCCGAGGCCGACCTTCGCAAGAAGCTTGAGAAGGGCGAGCCCCTCAACATCAAGCTCGGCGTCGATCCCACCAGCCCCGACCTGCACCTGGGCCACGCCGTGCCCCTGCGCAAGATGCGTCAGTTCCAGGACCTGGGCCACAACGTCACCCTCATCATCGGCAACGGCACCGCGCTGATCGGCGACCCTTCGGGCAAGAATTCCACCCGTCCGCAGCTTTCGCAGGAGCAGATTGAGGCCAATGCCGAGACCTACGTGAGCCAGGCCATGAAGATCCTGGATCCCGAGAAGACCACCATCGTGCACAACGGCGACTGGATCCTTTCGATGGACCTGGCCGGCCTGCTGCAGGTGTGCTCCAAGTTCACCGTCGCCCGCATTCTTGAGCGCGACGACTTTACCAAGCGCTACCAGTCTCAGACGCCGATCGCCCTGCATGAGTTCCTGTATCCCGTGATGCAGGCTTTCGACTCCGTGCAGATCAAGGCCGACGTGGAGATGGGCGGCACCGATCAGCTCTTCAACCTGCTCGCTGGCCGTGAGCTCATGGAGAAGATGGGCATGGAGCCGCAGATCGCGCTCACCATGCCGCTGCTCGAGGGTACCGACGGCGTGCGCAAGATGTCCAAGTCATACGGCAACTACATCGGCCTGACCGACGCTCCCAAGGATATGTTCGGCAAGACCATGTCCATCCCCGATGAGATGATCGGCAAGTACTACCGCCTGGCGAGCTCGCTCACCCCGGCCGAGGTCGACAAGATCGACGCTGCCCTGGCCGATGGTTCTGCCGACCCCTACGAGCTCAAGCGCGCTCTGGGTCGCGACCTGTGCGACACCTACCACGGCGTCGGTGCCGGCGACGAGGCTCAGGCCGAGTTCGACCGCGTGTTCAAGGAGGGCCAGCTTGCCGACTTCCCCGAGAAGCACGTTGAGCTGACCGTCAACGACGAGGGCCAGATCTACCTCGCCGGCCTGCTTAAGGACCTGGGCCTTTCGGCGAGCGCCGGCCAGGCCCGTCGCGACATTGACGGTGGCGGCGTCAAGATCAACGGCAAGGCGGTGGCTCCCAAGAGCTATAACATCGATCCCAGCGCCCTCAAGCTGGGCGACACCCTCTCCGTGGGCAAGCGCAAGGGCTTCAAGTTGGTCTAACGAGCGAGTTGACCTCACAAGTGCAATAAGGCCGCAGCCGGGAATCCCGACTGCGGCCTTTTTTGGCACTTGGGGACGTTCCTTTTGTGCCGGCACTTTGGGACACTCCTTGTCATTGGTGCAAAGCAACCTCTCCTCATTGCACCAAGTGGCGTGTGCCGTTAAGCGGAGAGGCGTATTGTTGACCCATCGTTTGGGCATACAATGGCTATTGGTCTGCTGCGGTGAAGGTCTGTCCGCTCCGCAGCTTTTTTCTACGGTTAAAGGAGTATGTATGTCCGTTGAGGTCATGAGGTCTGTGATCGAGGCCGCCGAGGGCCGCGTGCCCGTCGACACGCTGTTTATCAATGCGCAGATTGTCGACGTGTATGGCCAGCGTGTGGCGCCCGGCAGCGTTGCCGTCAAGGACGGTGTGATCGTCGGCGTGCTCTACGATGGTCGCGACGATGCCGCCGGCACCTACGAGGCTGCCGAGGTCATTGACTGCCAGGGCCGCTATCTCGCCCCCGGCTTTATCGACGGACATCTGCACATTGAGTCCTCGAACATCCGTCCCGCCGAGTATGCGCGCATGGCGGCGACGCGCGGTACCACCACCGCCATTGCCGACAGCCACGAGATCGCCAACGTGGCGGGGCTCGACGGCCTGCGCTTTATGATCGAGGACGGTCGCCGCGCGCCCATTTCCATCAAGTACATGATGCCCTCATGCGTGCCCGCGCTGCCCGATGAGCAAGCGGGCGCTGTGATTACCGCTGCTGACATGCAGGCGTTTTTTGCCGAGCATCCGGGCGACGTTTTTGGCCTGGGCGAGATGATGAACCTGCCGGGCGTCTTTATGGCCGATCCCGAGACCTGCGCTCGCATCGATGCTGCCAACCAGACGCCGTCCAAGCAGGTCGACGGCCATGCGCCGCTCGTTGCCGGCAAGGACCTCAATGCCTATGCCGCGGCGGGTATTATTGCCGACCACGAGTCGACGATTCCCGAGGAGGCGCTCGACAAGCTGTCTCGCGGCATGTACGTGATGCTGCGCGAGGGTACGTGCAGCCATGATCTGGCCAACCTGTCGCCGATGCTGCTGGAGAATCCCGCGCGCGCCCGCCGCTGCTGCTTTGCGACTGACGACCGCGCTCCTTCCGATGCGCTTGCAACCGGCATGATCGACAATGCCTGCCGCGTGGCGATTGAGGCCGGTATCGACCCCGTGGTCGCTATCTCTATGGCGTCCCTCTCCACGGCCGAGGCGTTTGGCCTGGATCACGGCTGCCGCGACCCGCACGAGCTCCGCGGTGCGATTGCCCCGGGCAAGCGTGCCGACCTGCTGGTGCTCAATGACCTGACGTTTGCCACGGCTCCGCATCGTGTATATGCCGCCGGTGCCCTGGTGGCGCAGGACGGCACCTTTGTGGGCGAGATCGCACCCGAGATGGCCGAGGTTGCGGCCCTTGCCGATGAGCTGCGCGCCTCCGTTAAGCTGCCGAAGCTTTCGCTCGACGTATTCGACTATGCCTTTAAGCCGGGCGAGGCCGTGATTGACGTGGTGCCGGGCAAGGCCATCACGGGCATGGTTCGTCCCGAGAGCGCCGAGGGCCTGCGCCGTATTATGCTGATCGAGCGCCACGGCCGCGGCGTGTCGCTGCAGGCCGAGGGCGCCGACGGTGACGGCCCCGCTGGCCTGGGACTCGTTGGCAAGCATATCGGCCGCGGCTGGGTGCGCGGCTTTACCATCACGGGTGGTGCCATCGCCTCGACGATCGGACACGACTCGCACAACGTGTGCGTCGTGGGCGACAACGCCGCCGATATGATGGCCGCCGTTGATGCCGTGGGCCAGGGCGGTCACGTGCTGGTGCGCAACGGCGAGGTCGTGGCGCGCATTCCGCTGGCGCTCGGTGGCCTGATGAGCGAGGGCACGGCCGAGGATGTCGCCGCGCAGCACGACGACTTTATGGTCAAGGCGCGTGCCATGGGCATCGAGCCGCCGCTCGACCCCATCATGGGCATCATTTTCCTGCCCCTGCCGGTGATCCCGACGCTCCGCATCCGCCCCGAGGGCATGTTCGACGTCACGACCTTCACCTACGCCGACTAGTCATCGGGGACGTTCTTAAACGACTAGTCGTCGGGGTGGCGTGTCGCCTGACGCCGCGACCGTGAGACCTCTGGCATGTGTGAGCTATTTGCTAGGTCCTTGTAACGTTTACGCCCGCAGAGTCTTATTTGAGCTCCCTTTGGGTACGTTGGAATTGGATATACGTCCGATTCCATCAAGCCCGAAGGGAGCTTTTCTATGTTTAAACTGATTGCATCCGATATGGACGGCACGTTGCTTGACGAAAACGGCCAGGTGCCTCCCGAGACCTACGAACTGATTCTGGCGCTACACGAGCATGGCGTGCATTTCGCCGCATCGTCAGGCCGTCGTTACGACCGCCTGTGCGAGTTCTTTGCACCTGTTCGCGACAAGATGGACTTTGTCGCCGCTAACGGCGCCCAGGTCTACGCCGACGGTAAGATGGTAGACCGCGAGGTGTATTCGCACCTGGCGATTCGAAGGCTCGCCCAGGCCGTCGCGACGTTTCCCAATCTGCATCTTGTACTTTTTGACCGAACCAAGTCCTTCTTGCTCGATGACGAGTGCAAGTTCGTGCGTGAGGTCGATAAGGACCTTCCCAATGCCGAGCGCATTTGGGAGCTGCCCGATCCCAGCGTAAATATCATCAAGGCGAGTATCTTTTGCGATGACGGTGCCGTTATGGACAGCGCTTACGTACTACAGCGCGAACTCGGTCAGCTCTTTACTTTTGCGCCTTCGGGCAACGCGTGGATCGATGCCATGCAACCCGGTGTGTCGAAGGCCTCGGGCATCGCACAGCTCATGGAGCACTATGGCGTCGAACGCGACGAGGTCATGGCGTTTGGCGACTCGATGAACGACTACGAGATCATTCGCTTTGTCGGCACGGGCTGCGCGATGGAAAACGCGCGCCCCGCGCTCAAGGCAGTCGCCGATCGCGTGGTGGGGTGCAACCGCGACCACGCCGTCCAGCAGGAGCTCCGTCGCGTGCTGGAGAGTCTCGCCTAATTCGGCGGATGGGGACAGTCCTTGCGGCGCCCCGCGAAGAGTGTCCCCAAATTAGCTACCCTGCCGGGTTGCTGCTGCTAGGCGAGGGCGGCCATGATGGTGCGGGCGACGCCGTCGTGGTCGTTGTCGTATTCGGTGATGGCGTCGGCGGCCTCGCGGTCTTCGGTCTCGGCGTTGATCATGGCCATGCCATGGCCCGCTGCCTGCAGCATGGGGATGTCGTTGATGTTGTCGCCGAACGCCCAGGCGTCGGCGAGACGCTCGCCCAAGTGCTCGCATAGCCACGTGAGGGCCGTTCCCTTGGTGGCGCCCCCGCCCATGACCTCGATATTCATGGCGTACGAACGTGTGACCTCAATGCCTCCGAGCGTGTCGAGCTCCGCCGCGATGGCGTCGCGATCGGCCGGGTCGTGCCAGTACATGGCGATGCGTTCGAGCGTCTCGACCTCGTCGATCTTGCTGTCGATATCCATGTCGATCGGTGTTCGTGTGCGCTTGAGCGAAGCCGCGATGTGGGGGTCGCCGCCGCAGAATTCGTCCAGGCGCGTGTAGAGCGAGCGGGGGAGGAAGCACTGCCCATCCGCGAAGATATCGAAGGTCACATCGTGGCCGGCGGCGATGCGATGGATGCGATGGGCAATGCCGCAATCGAGCGGACGGCTCAAGATGCACGTGGCGCGCGAGGCGTCGGTGGGCACATCGTCGTCGAGCTGCCAGACGCTGGCGCCATTGGCGCAAACGGCATAGTGCACGGCGGTATGGGCGAGGATGGGCTCAAAGATGCCCGACAGCGGACGTCCCGTGCAGGGCACAAATTCAATCCCGCGTCGAGCGAGCTCGTCGAGCATCGCCCAGGTGGCATCGCTCATCTGCTTATCGCTCGTCAACAGCGTTCCATCCATATCGAAAAACACAATCATTTGATGTAGCCCTTTCTGCTGGCATAAAAAGCGTGGCCGAGGGCGATGATGCCCTGGCCACGCTCGGGTTCTATAACGGTCCGCGTCCTAGCGATCGGCGAGCGGCTTGTACTCCAGCGGCTCGATAACCGGGCGATACGCGGGGCGAATAATGCGGTGCGCGCAGAAGAGCTCTTCCATGCGGTGTGCCGACCAGCCGGCCATGCGGGCGACGGCGAATAGCGGCGTAAAAAGCGTCTCGGGTACGCCGAGCATCTTGTAGATAAAGCCCGTGTACAGGTCGATGTTGGCACAGATGGGCTTGGTCATGCCGTGGTCGCGCATCACCTGCGGTGCCAGGCGCTCGATGCGCTCGATGAGCGCGAACTCCTCGCCCAGGTCCTTCTTGGCGGCAAGCGTGCGCGCGTAACGGCGGCAGACCTCGGCACGCGGGTCGCTCAGCGTGTAGACGGCGTGGCCCATGCCGTAGATGAGGCCCGTGCCGTCGAAGGCCTGCTTGTCGAGGATCTTGCTCAGGTAGGCTGCGACCTCGTCCTCGTCCTCCCAATTGGAGACATGCGCACGGATGTCCTCGTGCATGGACACGACCTTGGCGTTGGCGCCGCCGTGGCGCGGGCCCTTGAGCGAGCCGATAGCTGCGGCGTAGGCGGAATACGGGTCGGTGGCCGAGGAGGACAGCACGCGGCAGGCGAACGTGGAGTTATTGCCGCCGCCGTGCTCGGCATGCAGCATAAGCATCACGTCGAGCAGCATGGCCTCGTCGCGGGTGAATGCCATGCCGCCGCGCAACACCTGTAGGATGGTCTCAGCGGTGGAGAGGCCGGGTGTGGGGTGCGGCACATGAACCTCGGAGCCGCGGCGCTTGGCGACCGAGGCCATATGCGCGAAGGCGGCGATGCGGGGGAGACGGGCGAGCATGGAGATGGCGACGTCGATTTCGTGTTCGGGTGTAATGGCGTCGGGCTCGGCGTCGAAGGCGTAGAGCAGCAGCACGGCGCGCTGAAGCACATTCATGATGCTCGACGACACCGTGGTCATGGGGAACTCACGGACGTATTCGTCGCTCAGGTGCCTAAAAGCACCCAGGCGTCCGCAAAAACCGTCGAGTTCCTCTTTGGTGGGCAGCGAGCCCGTGATGAGCAGATAGGCGACCTCTTCGTAGCCGTAGCGGTTCTCGGCCTGGGCGTTGTTGACCAGATCCTCGATGCTGTAGCCACGAAGCGTGAGCTTGCCCTGATCGGGCACGACTTTGCCGTCGACCTTGTTGTAGCCGTGCACGTCCGAGATGCGGGTAAGGCCCGCGACCACGCCCGAGCCGTCGGCATTGCGCAGGCCGCGCTTGACGTTGTGCTCTACGAACAGGTCCTCGTCGTACGGGGCGGTCGGCAGGCCGTGGTAGAGGTTTTCGCTTTCGGGCGAAATCTGACGGCTCGCCTCGTAATCCAGAACCAGGCGGCTCAGGTGATCGTCGAAGCGGTAGTAGATTTTCTTGGCGTCGTAGGCCATGCGCGCTCCTCTCCGGTCCGCTTTGGGGCCGCGCGCTTGGACGATATGACGTCAAGCTGCCCCGAGCGGCTTGTTCGCTACAGGCGGTACATAAAGTTGAAGACGTCCTCGCGCTGGATGGACACGTTGACGCCCGAAAGCTCACCGGCCTCGGCCAGGGCCTTCTGCAGCTCGGCGAAGTCGAGCTTGGACTCGGCGGTGTCGGCCAGCATGGTCATGGTGAAGATGTCCTCGATAATGGACTGCGTGATGTCGCGGATGTCGACGTTGGCCTCGCCCAGGACACGGGTGACGCCGGCGACGATGCCGGGGCGGTTCTTGCCAAGGACGGTGATGACGATACGGGAGGACGAGATCTCGGCCATGGGAAACCCTTTCGCGTGGTTGCGGCGCGCGCGGGGCGCTCCGCTACGGTACAGTGTTTATCATTGTACCTGTCTGGCGCAAAAAAGGCGCGCTCGCTGCGGCGTTACATGCCTGCAACATGAGCGTAAGGGGGAAGGCCGTACGGGGAAGAGCCGTCTGGCGCATGTCCGGCTCGTGTTGGGTTGATTTCCGATCTCAGCCGAACACATTGAGCGGACAGGCCGTTCCCGCAGTCAGCCGAACGCCTCCGACGGCTGATTCCGAACTGGAAGCGGAGGGCATCCCCGCCCTTCGGTAGGGGATACCGCTCCGCGGCGCATGCCGCGGGCGGCGCCCCTATCGGACCACCGTGACCTCAGTTGGGATGGGCCCAGCACTGCCGCGTACTCGGTGAGCTAGAGCCAACTGTTCGTCTTCACGTCGCGTATGGCGATATTTCGGTCGTCCGGCTCGGTGATGCCGTAGCCGAACGCCTGGAGCGTCTCGATGGACTCCTGGATCCTCTGTTGGAACATGGGACCCGGATCGACCCTCGGCCCGAGGTGCCCGCGCCAAAGGCACGGCGTGGCGCGCAGCATGTTATGGATTTTGGAGATGGGCTCGATGTCGGCGTAGACGTTGAGCGTCGCGATGGCGTCCTTGTGGCCGAGGATCGATTGGAGCGCCTTGATATCGCCGCCTTGGCGGATCCACTGCGTTGCGAACGTGTGGCGAAGGCCGTGGAACGTGATCAGCTCGTCGTTGGTGCCCATGAGGCCGTTGGTCTCCGAGAACGTCTTGAACGCCCTGCGGATATAGCTTGTCGTCGCGAAGGTCGCGCCCGGCTCCGACAGGATGTAGCAGTCCCCGATCTCGACCGCCCCGGTAAGGCCGCGCAAGCGCAGCTTTCCGCAGTCGATCTCGTGGGTCTCCTTCAGGAAGGGGAGTAGGCCGACCGGGTCGATGGGGATACCCCTGGCGTCATGGGTCTTGGTGTCCTTGATGAACGAACCCATTCCCTTCGCGTACGCCACCGAGTGTCTGATCGAGATCAGGCCCGTCTCGAAATCCACATCGCACCACCGAAGGCCGCAGACCTCGCCGATTCGCATCCCCGTGTGCAGGGCGAGTACGACCGCCCTCTAATCCTCGGCGGACCAATCGAGTCCGAACTCCTTTCGGGCATCCTCTTCGCTCATGACTTCGAGAAGGTCTCCGGGTTGGCAACGAAGGGCGAGGCATAGCTGCTCGAGTGTGTTGAAGCGAATGCCGCGAATATGCCCTTTTTTAATACGGGACAGGTTCACGGGCGTGGTTCCAATCCTTTCGGCAAGTTCGTTCGAGGAAATCTTTCGCTCGGCCATGATCTTGTCGAGGCGAACAATTACGGGCATGGCGTTTCCTTACGCAATCTCGTCGGAGTCGAGGTACAGCTCTCGGGCGTACAAGAAGAGCTGGGAAAGCATGAACAGGACGATGCCGAGAACCAGAGAGGTCCAATCGAATGATGAAGCGATCTCTTGGGCGCCGACGGCCCCCTCGCCGCCAAACATCGAAACGGAGGTTTTGAGTGAGCCGGCGTAGAGGCTGGTGGCAGCTTGAACAACGAAGAGAATGCCGAGCACCTTCAAGCATGTCGCAGACCCTTTCTTGAAGGGGTCTCCGCTCTTGATCGTCCACACGAGAACGGCGCTGAGGATGGTCGTAGCGATACCGATGACGGCAGGGACCAATGTCGAGATCGCAAGGGCTGGATACGCGGGGGAGTCTGCAATTACAGGGTTGTCGAGCACTTCGATTGCTGGCTTTAAGGAGAACGCCACTTGTGCGATGGCGGTGGCGCAAAGGGTCGCAGAGGCTATCGCACATGCGATGCGGAAGGAATGAAGCCGGGGAGTGCGATTGTCGGAACTCATAATAACCTCCGAAGAATTTAAAAAACTCAGGTTACTTTTTAACAGTTTATGTTAAATTGACTTTGCCGGCAAGTAATAAGGGCCGAGCATTTTGTTCGGCCCCTCTGTTCCGACTGGATGAGGTTAAGGTTGGCGATGAATATGCTCAAAATCTCGAAGGCGATCTTTAGGTCGCTTCTCTCCTCCAGGTCGCTCTGTGTTGTCGTTGTTGCGTTGATGGTTCTTTGTGCTCTGCCCGTCTTCAGGAGCGCGGCTGGCATCGACGGACGGGTCGAATACCTCGAGTCGGGAATAACCCGTGTTGAGCAGGAATTGTCAGCATCCTATGCGGATGCGCTTGTGAATGCGGGGGAGGACGGTGTCTATACCTCTTCATCAAGCATGCCCGCGCTTCTGTACCCTCTTGCCGCGGGACGTCTTATCTTGGCACCGCTCTCTCCCCTACTTCCGTTTCTGCAGATATCGGATGGAGAGTACACCTATTATGACGGATCGAAGGAGTACTTGCTATGGGTCGCAACGGCCGTTGCCGTCTCGTTCCTTGCCGCGCGTCTTAACAAACGTGAAAAGCTCATCATCCAGGCACCGATGGGCGAGCTGGGTAGACTTGTTGCATCGAGCGTATGGGCGAGTGTTTTTGCAATGCTTGCCGTACTCGCCATCAATCTTCCAGGGATAATCGCCGCGCTTGTGAAGAATGGCCCGGGCTCGCCGTTCTATCCGATAGGCTACATTCAATATGCGACTCCGGTTATCAAACCGGCTTGGCTGGTGTTCGCGCAGACGGCCATCTTGCAATTCTTGGTGGCAGCGTTCATCTCGCTTGTCGTTCACCTTGCCGTGAAGATTGCCAATAACCCTACGCTTGGAATCGTGTTCGTATGTGCCCTGATGGGGGTGACGATGGTTCCCGGGTATTACGGAAGATCCATCGCTTTACGTGAGTTCGCCCTGTTGAATCCCCTTACGCATGCGAACACTGAGTTGACCGTCGGCGCCTATAGCCCGTACCCGACAACGCAGATAGTGAATCTGCCTGGACTTTGCTTCGAGCGTGGCGCGATTGCCCTCGTATGCGCAATCGGGATCGAGGTGCTGGCAATTAGCCTGCTTTGCGTTGCTGGAAAGAGCGGCTGCGCGTGCCCGATATCCCCGATTTGTCTTGAGAGAGGTTCCTTCACTGCATCGAGAACGGCAACTCGTTCGAGCGCTTGTGCCTCCGCCGTTGCATACGTAAGAACGATGGGGAAACTGCTCCTGCGTTCTCCTACCCTCGCCGTATGCGCGATTGCAATGTCGACGACGATGCTGGCCCCGGCTCTGGTCGAGATGTTTCCTGACGCTGATAACGTTTCCGCTGTTCGGTATAGGGATGGGGAGCTCCGTTCAATAGATCGGTATCTAGAGCAGAACGCTGCGAATATGGACGTCGAGGGCAAAGCGGCCCTGGAAGACATGCGGGATGCTCTTTCGGGTTTCGTGTACGCGCCTATGCCTGCGGAGGGGTTTCGAAGCCTTGCGACGTACGAGCGCGCTCGAGGTGAGCTGGGCGCGGCAGATGCGACTCTCCTGCAATCGATCGGAATCGAGCCGGAGACTCCTTCTCGTGCGGAGGCGCGCGCCCTTCTGCTTGAGTCGATCGCGAGCTTGCCGGACCCCAAGGTTTACGAGTTAAGTACGAAGATGCCCCCATTAATCCTCCTTTCGTATCTCCAGGCAGCGCTTCCCTCCTTATTTTTGCTGTTGCCCGTGGTTGTCACATCGCTCGCGTGCACCCACCTGCAGTGTCGTTCCCTTCTGGTTCTCCAGATCCCCGCAACAGCGCATGTGCGTTTTCTGACGGCTGTTGCGCTGGCTCTCCTGCTTGGCTTGGTGCTGCTTTTGGTGTCGATGGTTCCCGCTGTCGTTGTGTCCGTGATTAAGAACGGTGCGGGTGGATCGGAGTATCCCGTCGCTCTCATTCGGGCGGGAGCTTCGACAACGTCCATGGTGGGGGAGGCGGTGTTGTGCAGTATTCCGTTGCTGGTCATGGCATACGGCGTGATTTCCGTCGTCGCTGCGTTGACAGCAGCGATTAGCCGCAACCCCGTTGTCACCGGAATGGTTTGCGCGGTTCTCTTGGTGTTGGGTTCGTTGAGCGCTCATGTTGAAAGCGTGGGCATGGGCGTCGCGCTGCTGGCTCCATTCGCCTCGTTTGATCCCGCTTCCCAGGTGGGGACGATTGGGTTCCTTGGGCGAGGGACGAACGCGATGCCTTTTGGAGAGGTCGTCGGCGCATCGGGCGCTCTGCTGGTGGTCTTGGGCGCCGTATCTCCGTTGATGGTGCGCCTGAGTGTTCCAAAGATCGAAAGGGGATGATCTCGATGATTGACCTTCAAACGCTGACGATCTCTTATGGAAAGAAGGTGCTCGTAGATTCGGTGAACGCTGAGTTTGCCCCGGGTACGGTCTACGGTCTCGTCGCTCCGAACGGGCATGGAAAGACGACGTTGCTGCGTGCGATGGCAGGTTTGCCGGGTCCTCGCGTGGACGGGAGCATCGTTCTGGATGAGGTGCAGGGTACGGGTGCGAGAGAGGTCCGTTCTATGATCTTCTATGCACCTGGTGAGGGGACGCTGCTGTATCCCGGATTGCGTGCGGAAGATCACCTCAAGATGGTTTGCGATATGTGGCCGCATGCTCGCGATATCGAAGAGATAGTGGAACAAACGCAGATAGGCGAGTTCGCGAAGATGAGGATCCGCACTCTGAGCCAGGGCATGAAGCAGCAGCTTACCCTGGCGATTGCGTATGCGACGGGCGCGCGGTACCTTCTATTAGATGAGCCCATGAACGCGCTCGACCCCAGCAGGGTGGACTTGCATTCCGAGATTCTCAGGAAGCTGGCCGATTCTGGTACGTGCATCATCATGTCATCCCACATCTTGGATTCGGTCGATAGGCTGTGCGATGAGATTCTGTTTTTGAAGGATGGGAGGCTCATTAGAAGCATTCCGCAAGATGATGCTGCGCCGAAGTCTCCTGGATCCCATTTCGCAAAGCCTGCCGGACGCGCCGAGGGTGCGCTAAGCACGTATCGGCGACTCTACGAAAAGGGCGGGTAGAAATGCAAGTTAAAAATCTATGTGGTCAATATAATACCGTTGAACCCGCGTATCGATACCGTTCAGCCATTCGCCTCGCCCCCGTCGCACGCATCTTCATCCGGTCTGTTACTTTTAATCTAACAATTCTTTGAGGAACGTAGGTGCTTCCAAATGTACTGTCGACTTCTTCTCAAACTAATCCTAAGAGACAGGGCCGTATGGATCTCTACGCTCGTTCTCGCTGCAGCCTTCTCCATCCCCATTGCGTTCAATTCACCCATCTACGGGCCCTTCTTTATGAAGCAGGGCATGCAGAGCTTTGTCGACGCATTCAATACGCGCGCGCCCCAGGCCGACGGCATGGACCTATCGCCAGAGCAGCAAGCTGACGCGGAGCTCGCAAGGTACGCGAACGCCGCCCTCGCCGCTCAAACCGACGCCGCCTTTCTCGATTCTGCCGAGAGCTACTACGCGCTCATGGACGAGGGCTTCCAATCCGGGTCCATCGTGGGGGACCAGGAGACCAATGACGCAGACCTCGCGTATTGCCGCGCTCTGAGCAGCTCCGGCATCGCGGATATCCCGGCCTCCGCAAGCGACCTGCCATTCCTTTCCTTCCTGCCTTACGCCATTGCCACGGCGCCGTCTTTCCTTCCCTTCATCCCCTTCCTTCTCTCGTCGATACTCGTGCTCGGCGCCACAAGGCCCGGGACCCTGGCGGCAAAGGCGCCCGCGCCCAAATTCCGGCGCCTTATCCAGATCGTGTTTTCGATAATCGCCGCGGGGACCGCGATGCTCCTCGCCGGCCTCGCACCCGGGGGCATTTACGCCTTGGCCCTAAACGGCTTCGGGCAAATTGGGTACCCGATCGCCTTCTTCCATGACGGCGCGCTTGCCACCACGACCGCGGGAGACGTCTTCACGACCCTGCTTCTCGCGCTGCTTGCGGGCGGAACCTTGATATCCGTTTGCTCCGTCGTCCTATCGACCGCAACGAGGCGCGTCCTCGCGGGCCCCCTTGCCTCCGCGCTGCTTGTCGCGGCCCCGGCATTCCCGTTACTGTCCGATTCGGCACTGGGGCATAACGCCGCGCTCAATCTCCTGCCGCTGGCCGTGTTCTCGCCTATCGAGGCAACGGGTTACGTGGGATGCTTCCCGACGGAATTCATTGGCTCCGGTTCAGGCAGAGCATCGATGCTTGCCGTGGCCCTGGCATACGTCGCGGTCCTTTTTGCGGTCGGCGCCGTTGCGGCACGTTCGCCCAAACAGGCTGGACCCGCTAAAAAGCACCATGGGCTCGAGCTTCTGGACGCGAGCGTGGGATACGGGAGTACGACGGTACTTTCAATCGGATCGCTTTTCCTGAGCCCGGGAACGGCGGCGGGCCTCGTTGCTCCCAACGGCTCGGGGAAAACCACCCTTCTTGAAGCGCTGTCGGGCCAATTTCCCACCCGTATCCACTCGGGAAGCCTGGTGGCAGACGGAATCAGCCAACGTCAATCAGCCGAATTTGCAGAACTCGTCTACCTGAGCTCTTCAGGCGGCACGGATCTTTACCCCACGCTATCAGCCCTCGAGCACCTTGCTTTCGTTAGGGAGGCGTGGAAATCGGCCACCGACATCGACTCGCTCTGCAGCTCCCTCGGAATCTCCTCATATCTCGACAAGCCGACCCGTAAACTCTCGACAGGAATGAAGCAGCAGGTAAAGCTTGCCATGGCGATATCGACCGGTTGCCCGTACCTTATCCTCGATGAACCGCTGAACGGCCTCGATCCGGGAAAACGGAAAACCTCCTGCGACGCGATGCGCAGCGAAGTGGCGCGGGGACGCAGCGTGCTCATTTCAAGCCATCTACTCGACGACCTGGCAGACCTTACCAACTCGTTCTACTTCATCGAAGCCGGCACGCTCGTGGAAAAGATCAAGTCGTCCTCGCAGACGCTCAAGCAGGAATACCTCGATACATACGAGGGAGGTGAATGACATGAAACTATTTGAACAGCTGAAGTCCAATGCGTCGCGCATGGCTGTCTACGCCATCCTCGTGGCAACGGCTTTATGCGGAATCGCGGCACCCGTCTATGCGCTCAACGGAGAGAAAGGCGATGTCGAACCCGCGTACATGGCTTCGACGGTTAAGGACCGGTACAAAGCCTTCTCTGGAGACACGTTTTACGTAGCAGAGTACGACACGACCTACCGTCAGCTTCGCTACAACAAGGGCTACGACTATCTAGGCGCAGAGGCAATCAGCTATACGTCGGGTTGGTACCGCTCCAACTATGGACACATAACCCAGTTCAAGTGTAACTACCGTGTGTACAACTAAAGCAACCGGCTGTGACGAGGGGCGACGCAAAAGCGTCGCCCCCGTTTTTAACCATGTCAACTGAACCTAGTTCAGTTTGGTTGATTTCCGATCTCAGCCGAACACATTGAGCGGAAAGGCCGTTCCCGCAGTCAGTCGAACGTCCCCGGGGCCCTTCTCAGGCCCCGGGGACGGCATTTTCCCAGTTGAAGGAACGGTGGAGATGTGTTTCGATGGGTCAGATTCGTGTCGTTCCGAAAAGACCGTGAACCTTTTGTGGGACACGCGGCGCCGTGGTACCATAGCTGAGTTTGTTGTCTTGGTCGGAAACCAAGACGCCTTATGCGCTGATCGGTAACCAGCGCCTGACCAATAAGGAGTCCTACCATGAAGCAGGGTATCCATCCCCAGTATGTCGAGTGCACGGTGACGTGCTCCTGCGGCAACACCTTCAAGACGCACGCTACCGTGTCCGAGATGAAGGTCGAGCTTTGCAACGAGTGCCACCCGTTCTACACCGGCCAGCAGAAGTTCGTCGACACCGGTGGACGCGTCCAGCGCTTCGCCGACAAGTTCGGTGGCGCCGCTGCCGCCCAGCTCAAGAAGGCCGAGGAGGCCAAGGCCGCCAAGGCCGCCAAGGCTGCTGAGGCCGAGGCCGCTCGCAAGGCCGCCGCTGAGGCTAAGGCTGCCGAGAAGGCTAAGCGTGCCGCTAAGTTCGCCGAGGAGGCTGCCAAGCAGGCTGCTGAGGCTCCCGCAGAGGCTCCCGTCGAGGAGGCCGCTGCCGAGGCCGAGACCACCGAGGCTGCTGAGTAAATAGCTCGCCGCGGAATCACTCGCATTCAGGGCATGAGGGCCGTGCATCCATTTGGGTGCACGGCCCTTTTCTTTTTGATTAGTGCAAACTAACCTGTCCCCATGGCATCAAATGGCGGAGAGGCGGCGTTTGCCCAGATAAACCCTCCAAAATTAACCTGTCCCATTGTGGCAGGTTGGTCGTAGTTATTACGTGGCGGTCGAGCTCGACCGTATAGGCCGCGCCTTGTTTGGCTAAAGTACAATCATCTGTGTTTAACTCGCCCGCAGCTGCACGGCGTGGGCGATGGCCAAAAAGGAAAACCACATGGGATTCATGTCAAAGCTGCTGTCCTTTGGATCCGATAAGGACCTTAAGCGCTACTACAAGATCGTCGACCAGATCAACGGTCTTGAGCCCCAGTTTGAGAAGATGACCGAGGAGGAACTCCGCGCCCAGACCGATAAGTTCCGCGAGCGTTACGCCAACGGCGAGTCGCTCGACGACATGCTTCCCGAGGCCTTTGCCACCGTGCGCGAGGCTTCCAAGCGCACCATGGGTATGCGCCACTTTGACGTGCAGCTCATTGGCGCCATGGCGCTGCACGAGGGCCACATCGCCGAGATGAAGACCGGCGAGGGCAAGACGCTCGTCTCCACCTTGGCCGGCTACCTCAACGCTATCGCCGGCAAGGGCGTGCATGTCGTTACCGTCAACGATTACCTGGCAAAGCGCGATTCCGAGTGGATGGGCCGCATCTACAAGTACCTGGGCATGACCGTCGGTCTGCTCCAGAACAACATGCCGCTCGAGCTCAAGCGTCCGGCCTACCAGGCCGACGTCACGTACGGCACCAACTCCGAGTTCGGTTTCGATTACCTGCGCGATAACATGGTTACCCGCCCCGAGCAGCGTGTGCAGCGCGGCCACAACTACGCCATCGTCGACGAGGTTGACTCCATCCTGATCGACGAGGCGCGTACCCCGCTCATCATCTCGGGCGCCGGCACCAAGTCCGCCAGCACCTACAAGGACTTCGCGCGTGCCGTGCGTGGCCTTGAGCGCGGCGAGGACGTGTCGCACGACATGCTCACCGCCACCGAGGACGTCGAGCCCACGGGCGACTACGTCATGGACGAGGCCAAGCACACTATCGCCGCCACCGAGCGCGGTCTTAAGAAGATCGAGCGCCGTCTGGGCATCGAGGACATCTACGCCGACCTTTCGGGCCAGCTGGTCAACCACCTGCAGCAGGCGCTGAAGGCCCAGTACATGTTCCACCGCGATAAGCAGTACGTGGTCACCAACGGCGAGGTCAAGATCGTCGACGAGTTCACCGGCCGCATCATGGAGGGCCGCCGCTATTCTGAGGGCCTGCACCAGGCCATCGAGGCCAAAGAGGGTGTGCTCGTACGCGAGGAGAACCAGACACTCGCCACCATCACCCTGCAGAACTACTTCCGTCTGTATGACAAGCTTTCCGGCATGACCGGCACGGCACTTACCGAGGATGCCGAGTTCCGCGAGATCTACAAGCTGCCTGTCGAGGTCATCCCCTCCAACAAGCCCGTGCAGCGCGTGGACCACGAGGACCTGGTGTACCGCACCATTCAGGCTAAGTACAACGCCGTCGCCGACGACGTTGAGCGTCGTCACGCCAAGGGCCAGCCGGTCCTGGTGGGCACCGTCTCCATCGAAAGCTCCGAGAAGCTGTCCGCCGCCCTTACCAAGCGCGGCATCGCACACGAGGTCCTCAACGCCAAGCACCATGAACGCGAGGCCCACATCGTGGCCCAGGCCGGACGCTACGGCGCCGTGACCATCGCCACCAACATGGCCGGTCGTGGTACCGACATCCTGCTGGGCGGCAACCCCGACGAACTGGTGCGCGAGCGCCTGGAGTACGAGGGCCTGACCATGGAGGACGTGACGCCCGAGCAGCTCGAGCAGTTTAACGCCGAGGCCAAGGAGACTTGCAAGGCCGAGCGCGAGCGCGTGCTTGCCGCCGGCGGCCTGACCGTTATCGGCACCGAGCGCCATGAGTCCCGCCGTATCGACAACCAGCTGCGCGGCCGCTCCGGTCGTCAGGGCGATCCGGGCGAGACCCAGTTCTACCTGTCGCTCGAGGACGACCTCATGCGCCTGTTCGGCGGCGACAAGATGGACCGCGTCTCCAAGATGATGGTCACGGCCGACATGGGTGACGACATGCCCATCCAGCATAAGATCATCTCCAAGGCCGTCGAGAGCGCCCAGCACAAGGTCGAGAGCATCAACTTCTCCATGCGTAAGAGCGTCCTTGAGTACGACGACGTTATGAACAAGCAGCGCCAGGTCATCTACGCCGAGCGCAATAAGATTCT
Organism: Collinsella aerofaciens; assembly: GCF_015558785.1. Lineage (GTDB taxonomy): Bacteria > Actinomycetota > Coriobacteriia > Coriobacteriales > Coriobacteriaceae > Collinsella > Collinsella aerofaciens_P. The sequence continues at coordinate 5,140 of NZ_JADMOP010000010.1, read as the reverse complement.
GGACGGCAAGGACCTGACCGACCACATCACCGAGGTCATGCACGATACCGTCTACCGTTGCGTGCAGGAGTTCTGCACCAAGGACAGCCACGATGGTGAGCGCGACCTGGAGGGCCTGCGCAAGTGGGTTGTGGAGCTCACCGGTCACATCGATACGCCGAAGTTCCCCGACGAGGATTTTGAGGCCCTGGCTGCCGATGTCCTGGCTTACGTAGAGAAGTGCTACAACATGAAGGCCGAGCGCTTGGGCGAGGACCTGATGCGCGAGCTCAACACCCAGGTCATGCTGCGCGTCATCGATACCCGCTGGATGAACTACCTGCAGGAGATGGACTACCTCAAGACCGGCATCGGCCTGCGCGGCTTTGGCCAGCGCGACCCGCTGGTTGAGTACAAGACCGAGGCCTACGGCGCGTTCCAGATACTCGTCGATACCATGTATGAGGATTACCTGCGCACGGTTCTGCGCATCGAGATCAAGGCTGCCCCGCGTGCCGTGGAGCACAAGGAGGAGCCCGCGCTCGAGGGTGCGCGCTTCTCCGGTCCTGCCGAGGTCGATGGTGACAACGGCGACTCGGTGCTGCGCAAGCAGGCGCAGGTGCAGGCCCGCACGGCTGTCCAGGGTGGTCCGGCTGCCGTCAACAACGGTGGCAAGGTGACCACCTATCGCAAGTCCGAGAGCGACGATCCGTACGTTAACGTGGGCCGCAACGACCCGTGCCCCTGCGGTAGCGGCAAGAAGTTTAAGTACTGCCACGGCAGGAATCGTTAATGGCTGAGGCTTTAGAGGTAACGCCCGCCGAGCTGGACGCGTTCGCGGACCGGCTCGGCGAGGTCGAGTCGTATCTCCACCTGGACGAAAAGCGCACGCGCGTGACCGAGCTCGAGGCCAAAAGTGTTGCCCCTGGCTTTTGGGATGACGCCGACGCCGCCCGTGCCACCATGGAGGAGATCGCGCGTACCAAGGAAGATATCGCTGCCGTGGACACCGCGCGCGGCGAGCTTTCCGATGCCCGCGCCGCGCTGGAGCTTGCCGAGGAGATGGGGGATGACCCCGACGCCGTCGCCCTTCGCGAGGAGGCTACAGCCACGGCTGAGCGCCTGGCCCGGGCCATCGATGAGCTTGAGCTTTCGAGCTGGTTTACCGGTGAGTTCGATCGCGGCGATGCCATTGTGACCATCAAGCCCGGACAGGGTGGTCTGGAGGCCCAGGACTGGACCTTCATGCTCTTTAAGATGTACATGAAGTACTGCCAGCGTCGCGGCTGGAAGGTCACCATCAACGACTGTCCCGCAGCCGAGGTCATCGGCATCGACCGCGCGACCTTTACCGTCGAGGGCAAGGACGCATTTGGCATGCTGCGCGCCGAGGCCGGCGTCCACCGCTTGGTTCGCATTAGCCCCACCGACGACAAGAAACGCCGCCAGACCACGTTTGCCGGCGTCGAGGTCATCCCCGTGCTACCCGATGATATCGACATCGAGATCAGTCCTGATGACATCCGCGTGGACGTGTACCACGCGAGCGGCCCGGGCGGTCAGGGCGTCAACACCACCGACTCCGCCGTGCGCGTGACGCATTTCCCCAGCGGCATTGTGGTCACCTGCCAAAACGAGCGCAGCCAGATCCAGAACAAGGCCGCGTGCATGCAGATCCTCAAGGCTCGCCTGTACGAGATTGAGCTCGAGAAGCGCGCCGAGGCCCTGGATGAGATTCGTGGACCCAAGACCACGATCGGCTTTGGCAACCAGATTCGCAGCTACGTGCTCTACCCGTATCAGATGGTTAAGGACCTACGCACGGGCGTGGAGACCAGCAATGTCGAGGCAGTTCTTGACGATGGCGACCTGGACCCGTTTGTTATTGGCTACCATCGCTGGGCGACCGGCAACGCCGATGCAGAAGGCTCGGAGGTCTAAAACATCGGGCGGCTTCAAGCCGATGCCAAGCCTAACGGTTGGACGGGTTTGTATCCAGAACAAACCCTGCGCAGGGGTGGTTTTTGTTCGGCGAATCGGTAGAATCGAATACAGCAAGAAGTTCAAAGCGCATCCGTTTGGGTGCGCTTTTTTGAGGGAGGCAGCATGGCATATCGTCTGGACATCAAGCGCATTCTTTCGATGAACTTCTTTCACGACCTGCCCCAGATCATGTTGGGGTGTGCCTTGGCCGCCATCGCGACCGACTTGTTTTTGATTCCCAACGGTCTTGCCGCCGGTGGCGTTACGGGCCTTGCGACTATTATCCAGGCTGTCGGCGCGGCGCGAGGCGTGTCGCTTCCCGTCGGTATCCAGACCATCGTGATGAACGCCTTGCTGTTGTTGGTCGTTATGCGCGAGGGTGGCATGTTCTACGTGGTGCAGACCGCGACGGGCTTTGTGCTGCTGGGCTTCTTTACCGATCTGTTCGCCCCGTTTGTAGCACCTCTGGCGGATGCGGACCTGATGCTCCCTGCCATGTGGGGCGGCATTATTACGGGCATCGGTTACGGCATGGTGTTGCGCGCCGGCGCCAACACCGGCGGCTCGGACACGATTGGCCAAATCATCTCGCGTAACACCTCGCTGCCGGTGGGCTCGACCGTCATGGCGATCGATGTTGCCGTATGCGCGCTGTCGGCTCCGGTCTTTTCAATCGAAAACGCACTATATGCAGGCCTTTCGATGGTCATTAGCGGCTACGTGATCGATGCCGTGGTCGATGGTGGCAACAAACGCCGTATGGTACTCATCATCTCGGACAAGTTCCCTGATATCGCTGCCGATATCATGTATGGCCTGGGTCGTGGTTGTACCAAGTTTAAGGCGACTGGCATGTATTCGGGTGCCGAGAAGCCGGTGATTATGGTCATCGTGAGCCGTCGAGAGCTCAATACCCTCAAGACGATCGTGCGCGAGCGCGATCCTCACGCCATTGTGACGGTCGCTGACGTTACGGAAGCCTTCGGCGAGGGATTCAAGGACATTAGCGCGTAGGGTCGACTGCGTTCCATCCAAAAGACGTTCACATTGATAAACCGTTTCATCAGCGGTTCTGCCTGCTCAATTGTTCAAATAATGATAAATACTCTGGTAAAGCTTCCAGTTTCCAGCATAATGAATGACGTACGTGCATTGCGGCTGTGTTGGGATTACCTTCGGTGCCGTGCGCATCTTGTCTTAAGAGGATGAAAGGAAGGCACAATGAGCGACGAAGAGCTCAAAAAGGTTGCCAACGAGGTAAGGAAGGGCATCGTCACCGGCGTGCACGCTGCCAAGTCCGGCCATCCGGGCGGTTCGCTCGGCGCCGCCGACATCATGACCTATCTGTACTTTGAGGAAATGAACGTCGACCCAGCTAATCCCCGCAAGGCCGATCGCGACCGCTTTGTGCTCTCCAAGGGCCATTGCGCTCCGGGCCTGTACGCCGTGCTCGCCGAGCGTGGGTTCTTCCCCAAGGAGGACCTCGAGACGCTGCGCCATATCGGCAGCCACCTGCAGGGTCACCCCAACATGAACGACACCCCGGGCGTCGACATGTCCACCGGCTCGCTCGGCCAGGGCATCTCCACCGCTGTGGGCATGGCCGTTGCCGCCAAGCACTGGGGCGATACTTACCGCACGTACGCCCTGCTGGGCGATGGCGAGAGCGAGGAGGGCCAGGTCTGGGAGGCCGCCATGTTTGCCGGCAACCAGCAGCTCGACAACCTCTGCGTGATCGTCGACCACAACGGCCTGCAGATCGACGGCCCCGTCGAGGAGGTCAACGACCCCATGCCGCTGGCAGACAAGTTCCGCGCCTTCAAGTTCCATGTGGTGGAGCTCGCCGACGGCAACGACTTTGACCAGATCCGCGCCGCCTTTGCCGAGGCCCGCGCCACCAAGGGTCAGCCTACCGCCATTATCGCCGAGACCACAAAGGGCAAGGGCGTCTCCTTTATGGAGAACCAGGTGGGTTGGCACGGTAAGGCCCCCAACGATGAACAGTTTGAGCAGGCCATGGCAGAGCTCACGGCCGCCGGAGAGGAGCTCTAGGATGGCAGATGTCAAGAAAATCGCCACGCGCGTAAGCTACGGCGAGGCCCTCGTCGAGCTCGCCAACGAGCACGATGACTTTGTGGTCCTCGACGCCGACCTGGCCGCCGCCACGCAGACCGGCAAGTTTAAGGCTGCCTGCCCCGACCGCTTCTTCGATGTGGGCATTGCCGAGAGCAACCTGATGGGTGTTGCCGCCGGTATCGCAACCACCGGTCGCGTTGCCTTCGCGAGCACCTTTGCCATGTTTGCCGCCGGCCGCGCTTTTGAGCAGGTCCGTAATTCCATCGGTTATCCGCACCTCAACGTCAAGATTGGCGCCACGCACGCCGGTATCTCGGTGGGCGAGGACGGTGCCACGCACCAGTGCTGCGAGGATATCGCCCTTATGCGCGTCATTCCCGGCATGACCGTCATCGTTCCCGCCGATGACGTCGAGGCTCGCGCCGTGACGCGCGCCGCCTACGAGTGCGACGGCCCCGTCTACATGCGCTTTGCCCGTCTGGCCTCGCCGGTCATCAACGACCCCGAGACCTACAAGTTCGAGTTGGGCCGCGGCATCGTCATGCGCGAGGGCGCCGACGTTACCATCATTGCCTGCGGTCTGATGGTCGGCGAGGCCCTTGAGGCCGCCGGGCAGCTCGCTGCCGAGGGCATCGACGCCGAGGTCATCAACATGCACACCATCAAGCCCATCGACGCCGATCTGGTCGTCAAGAGCGCTACCAAGACCGGCCACGTCGTGACCGTCGAGGAGCACTCCGTGATCGGTGGCCTGGGCAGTGCCGTTGCCGACGTCCTGTGCGAGCAGTGCCCGACGCCGCTCAAGAAGATCGGCGTCAACGACACGTTCGGCGAGTCCGGCCCGGGCGCCGAGCTCCTGCGCAAGTACGGCCTGGACGCCGCCAATATCGTGGCGACCACCAAGGAGTTCTTGGCATAAGGCAAGGTGGATCTCAAGGACTGCTTCGCCAGAACTATAAAACTGCTTCGCCAGTACTATGGAAACCCGGCAGGGGCGCTCTCTTGGAGGGCGCCCCTGTTTCAGTTTCAAGACTTTAGTCCGCTGGCCGCGCAGCGGCCAGCTTTAAACCACCCGCTACGCGGGTGGAGACAAACGGCTTTA